>DFIN01000005.1 GCA_002372135.1 Bacteroidales bacterium UBA3696 | reverse complement strand
AATAACGTGTCTTTCATAGTGGTGTGAATTGAGGCGGCAAAAGTACGAATAAAAAATCCGCTAACCAAATTTTAGGAAAAAGAAATAAGTTGATTATCGTTTAGATAATCAACTTATTGCGGTGCGGACGAGACTCGAACTCGCGACCTACGGCGTGACAGGCCGGTATTCTAACCAACTGAACTACCGCACCAAATTGCGATGTTTTTTAGGTTGCTTTCTCTGGAGCTTCACACTTGTTTCTCTCTCAAAAGCGGGTGCAAAAGTACTGCGTATTTTTAATCCCACAAAATAATTTTGATTTTTTTTGAAAAAAAGTCTATTTCGGCTGAAAAATCAATGAAATATGCTTTTTTTTGCTCAAATGAATGATAACGTCTAATTTTGCGGCGGATTGTAATGGTCTAAAAAAGTGAACGAGGTGCAATGCGGCACCTCATATTATGAACAACAAAACACAAACAAACGACAATGAACATTGTTAGAAAAGAGATTCAGTTGCCTGATGGACGTGTCATTACGTTAGAGACCGGTAAACTGGCTAAGCAAGCCGACGGTGCCGTAATGGCAACACTGGGAAACACGATGATTTTGGCAACTGTATGTAGTGCCAAAGATGCCATGCCGGGTACGGACTTTATGCCCTTGACGGTGGAGTACAAAGAGAAATTTGCCAGTGCCGGTCGTTTTCCGGGCGGTTTTACGCGCCGTGAAGGCAAAGCCAGCGATTATGAAATTCTGATTGCACGTCTGATAGACCGTGCTTTACGTCCCCTTTTCCCCGCTAATTACCATGCTGATACGTTCGTCAACGTAACGATGTATAGTGCCGATGGGATTGATATGCCTGAGTCGATAGCCGGTTTGGCTGCTTCTGCTGCATTGACTTGCTCCGATATACCTTTTGAAGGTCCTATTTCGGAGGTGCGAGTAGCACGTGTGAATGGTCAGATGGTGATCAACCCTACCTTTGAACAGTGCGAACAGGCTGACCTCGAGTTGGTGGTTGCTGCTACCGAAGACAACATCATGATGGTTGAAGGTGAGATGAAAGAGGTGCCGGAGAGCGTGATGCTGGAGGCTATCAAAGCCGCTCACGAGGCTATCAAACCGCAGTGCCGCGCTCAACGCGAGATGATGATAGAATATGGTAAAGAGGTGAAACGTGAGTATTGCCACGAGGTGAACGATGACGAGTTGCGTCAAGCCGTTCACGACTTCTCTTACGCACGTGCCTACGCACAAGCCACTTCAGCCGATACGGATAAACATCATCGCGAGGCTATGTTCTCGCAGATTCGTGAAGATTTCAAGACCGAAAAAGCCGACTATATGCAGCAGCGTGCCGAGGCTCTCGGTGTGGAATTGGATGACGTGGCCGCTATGGTGGATCGCTACTACCATGACGTAGAGAAAGAGGCTATGCGTCGTGCCGTGTTGGACGAAGGCAAGCGTTTGGATGGCAGAAAGACGACTGATATACGTCCTATTTGGTGCGAAGTGAGTCCGCTGCCCGGTCCTCACGGAAGTGCCATCTTTACTCGTGGTGAGACACAGGCTCTGGCTACGGTTACTCTGGGTACCAGCCGCGATGAAAAAATAGTGGATGAGGCTCTTATTCAAGGGGCTGACCGCTTCTTGTTGCACTATAACTTCCCACCTTTTGCTACCGGTGAAGCCAAAGCGCAACGCGGTGTAGGTCGTCGCGAGATTGGGCATGGTAACTTGGCATGCCGTGCGTTGAAGAACATGGTGCCGGAGGATTATCCGTATGTGGTTCGCGTTGTTTCCGATATTTTGGAGTCGAACGGTTCGTCCAGTATGGCTACCGTGTGTGCCGGTTGCTTGGCACTGATGGATGCCGGTGTGAAAATCAAGAAGCCCGTCAGCGGTATCGCTATGGGACTGATTTCTGAGAACAAGGGCACTAATTATGCTATTTTGAGTGATATCTTAGGCGATGAAGACCACCTTGGTGATATGGACTTCAAAACCACCGGTACGCGTGACGGTCTGACTGCCTGCCAGATGGATATCAAAGTGGACGGATTGAGTTACGAGATTCTTGAGAACGCTCTTGCGCAGGCTCATCAGGCGCGTATGTATATTCTTGACAAGATCATGGAGACGATGCCCGAGCCGCGTGCTGATCTCAAACCACATGCTCCCCGCATTGTTACGTTCTATATCCCGAAAGATATGATTGGTGCTGTCATAGGTCCCGGTGGTAAGATCATACAAGGTATTCAAGCCGAGACAGGTGCTGTTATTTCGATAGATGAAGATGACCGTGGCGGTAAGGTGGAGATAGCCAGCAACAACGGCGATTCGATGGCAGCAGCCATGGCTAAAATCAAAGCCATTGTGGCATTGCCGGAAGTAGGCGAAACGTATGAAGCAACGGTTAAGTCGATCATGCCTTATGGTTGTTTCGTGGAGTTTATGCCGGGCAAGGAAGGTCTGCTGCACATCAGCGAGATTGACTGGAAACGCTACGAGACGATGGAAGAAACGGGAATCCATGAAGGCGACAAGATTTGCATCAAGTTGATGGATGTGGACGAGAAGACCGGTAAGTTCCGCTTGTCGGCCAAGGCGTTGAAAGAGAAGCCGGAAGGTTATGTAGAGCCTGAACGTCCTCAGCGTCCTCCGCGTGGTGAGCGTCCTCATAGTGACCGTGGTCCGCGCCCTGAACGTCGTGGTCCGCGTCCCGAGTTTGCCAGCCACGACTTTGAAGGAGATGGTGCTCGCTTAGAACGCCGCCGATAAGGTAAAAGTATGGCTTTCAATATATAGAAAGCCACAATAATAAGAAGAGAGTGTGCCAGAAAAAGCTGGCACTCTCTTTTTAGTTGCTAATCGCAATGGCAGTTGTAGGTAGGCGGAGAGGATAGCAAGTAGGTGATCTTTACTCCTGCCAACAGATTGCCGACCATGCGAGAAGCATCTTCAAAGAGAAATGGGTTAGCCCATGGATAGAAGTTCTTTTCCAAGGGCTGATTGGGATAGGTGGCGCGTGGGATAGACGTGGTATTATGACCCGTCAATATGCCGCCGTATTCAGCAAATAGAGCGATGCTTACTGATTGATTCTTTGAGCGTCGTCGCTGACGAAGAGGAACATTATATCCTATTTCGAAAAAAAGTGATAGGGTTGGTACAGGGCGGTAGGTGGTTCGGGTTGTACGTAATTGAGTATCAAAAAAGTGGTCCGGCATATCGGTAAACAGGCCGGCTCCGTCCAACCCGATAAACTCGTCATAACGACCTTGTGTGGTCACCTGTGAGTGAACATTGGAAAAATGGTAGAACGCATAGCCCACTTGCGGACCTGCCAAGAAATAGAAGCCGCGTGTCGTTTCGTAGCCGAAAAGGAGTGAAAGTTGGGCATGCAGGCATTGGTGTTGTTCGTGAATAGATGTAAAATCAAAATACATCTCCATCGGCTGCATCTCCGTGTCCCACATAGGGTATGTTTCTTGAAAATCAGGTGCTTTGATGGCTGAATAGCGATAGCCGACTTGTACACCGGTTTGCCACAAAAAGCCATTTTGATTCATTCGGTAGCCCAGTCCGATATCTGTACCGGCTCCACCCAAAGGCTGTAAGGTCTGTCGCCATTGGGAGGATGTGGCATCTAACGGCTCAAAGTGTACCCCTAAGTCGCCCCACAGAGCAAAACTATGGATTACCAGCAATATAGAGGCGAGTATGTTCATTCTACCAGGACTTTATACGTTTCGTTGTCGGCTTGGAGAATATATGTTCCGGGTACGGACGGAGCGTTGATAGTCGTGCCGGAGGCTATTGTGCGTCCTAAGAGATCATAGAAAGTAAGTAAGATATCTCTATCATTATGCCGTATGGAAACCGACGAACCGGCTATGAAAAAGGTTGGGATGGGCAGTTGGTCGGTGTGGAGAACGGGAACGATGGGACAAGTGGGGATGAAGTAGTTTTCTCCCGTTCTACGAAGGGAAGCATAATATGGATGTCCCATCAGCAAGGTGTTGTTTTCGCCGCAATAGATAAAGGATTGTGTCTCACCATGTATTTCCACTTCGTCCACGAACCATCGGTAGGCATCCCAATCGTATCCGCCGTTGTAGCGGCTGTTGCGGAGTGCTAATACATTGTTCCATTTCTGACCGATGACCGATGAGGGGTAACGGATCAGTACGGTAAATGGAATATCTTGCCGGTACATGTTATAAAGGACGGATAATGTTCCCTCGTAATAATCAGGTCGAATGCTGTCTGGAATAGGAATAAGGATTGTACCGTTGAGGATAGATGTGAGTGTATCGCGGAGCAGCGGACTTTGCCAACTGACTATGGCATTTTGCGGGGCTAATAGAACGTCTTGCAATTTGTATTCCAAGGCGATGGTTTGGTCGTCGGCACAATAGTCGCTGACGGCTTGTAAGTTGGCTACGAAAGGTGTATCAACGATGGTCAGGTGTAGGGTCATGAGGCTGTCGCAGCCGTTGCGAGTGAGGGTATCAAAGGTATAGGTGCCCGAAGTGGTATAGGTTTGTCCTTTCCACGCGAATTGTTGATACTCCATCTGACTTTCTTCGTGCGTTTGGTTGGGAGAGACTGTGAGTTGGAGCACTAAGGTGCTGTCGCAACCGAATTGAGAGAGGGTGTCAAAGGTGTATGTGCCGGAGGCAGTATAAGTATGTCCATGCCATAGGAAGGAGTCGCAGGCGTGAATAGTCTCGTAGGTGCGTGAAGACTGGTGGATTGTGAGGTGCAGTTCCACTATGCTGTCACAACCGTTAGTTGCTATGGTGTCAAACGTGTAGGTGCCGCTTTCGGTGTAAGTTTGTCCTTTGAATGTGTAGGTGTCGCAAGTATCTACTATAAGAATAGTGGGGGTGGTAGGGGGATTGTAGTGGGGTAGGTATATGGTATCGTGGGCTTCGCAGACGCGCACACGACCATAGTGCGTATAGGTCTTAACAACATAGGTATAGGTGGAGTCTTTGGCTTGGTCAAAGCGTACCATCGGATTGGGGATATCCACTTCACTCAGCCCGTAGCCTTCCCAGCGGATGGAGTCGGCTTCGGAGTCAATGTTGAGTTGTACGGAGTCGTTGCAATAAGTCTCTGTTTTTGAGGCGGTGATATGTGTTTCGCAACTTATTTCGGGTGTAAAATCGGCTGTGATGAGTAAGGTATCGGTGGCGATGCATAGTTTGCGGAAAATGACATTATCCATCGCCATGTCGTTGCCGCCGGAGGCTGTTTGTGTATTGATAAGTGAGATATCTATTTCGCCCGATAGGTCTTCGGAGTACCATATTCGGTAGAATTTATGCCAATCACATTCTTTGAGGGTAGGCTCGTATATCTCACTGAAAGTAACGCCATTGATAAAGAACTGCAAGTGCGGTTGTGTTACTTTGGAAGCCACATTGGTAACGCTGGCAAGGTCGCATGCAAAGGCGTAGTAGGTATGTGGTTCGACGGTGACGGTGGCTGCATAGACTGTTTTGGGCGTTGAAGCACCGTCCACAACCATCATGTACCCATCGTATAGGCAAGTGGTCCAAGGTACATTGGCTTGGTGGGGAAAAGCCACGATGGAATAACGCCCTGAATTGATGTGTGGCATAGCCGCCCAGCCGAAGTAATTAGGCGTCATGTATTGATAGTCGGATTGGAATCCTGTATTGCCCTCTTCAAAATTGCCGTTGGTAGCCAAGTTAGGACCTGTTTCGGTCATGGCTTGGACGGTGATTTGATACGTCAGGTCGTCATCCACATCAATGGTAGCAGTCGGGGTGCGGATGGTAGTGAAGTCCAATCCGTAGCCGGTCCACTGGTAGTAGTCGCCTTCGAGGTCAGTGGTCAGTTCTACTTGTCCGGGCTCTGTCAGAAAAGTATCGGACGCTTGTATATGCACCTCGCACGGTTCAACTACGTGCAGATCCAAAATCTCGGTGCCAACTTGGTAGCGTCCCGACTCGGTATAAGTTTGTCCTTCAAACGGATAACTCTCGCCGCGCTCGATATAGGCTTCCGTGAAGTGAGCAACGGTTTGCTCCAAAAAGAAGCGGAAAGTAATCACTCCGTCACGAAAGGTACCCGTAACGACCATTGTGTCCTGATAAACGCCTACGGGTAAGTCCGTTTTGAGATTAGGGTAAATAAATCTCCCCGGGTGAGGACGGTGATTATTGTTGGTTATGATAACGTTGTCAAATGAACCTGACCATCCGTAGTAAGCTGAGTCGGTGCAGCAGTATGGCCAACCGTGAAAGGGGGTATCAAATGGGGAGGAAGCACCTTTGGCGTAATAAATCTGTATGTTGCGTATGGTGTCTTGCTCGTAGTTGCGGATGACGCAGCAGTTGGCGAATGATATGCTTCGGTGCAGTGTATATCCTTCTTTGAGTATTTCGCCTTCGTAATAAAGAACCGTCATATTCGGTGTGCCGGTGCCCGTGAACTGCATGTCATATTGTCCCCATGCACAGAGAAAACTCATACAGGTGATTAGGAGGGTTGTTATTTGTCGGCACATAGGGGTAAGCGGCTTAGGATGGGGTGATCAGTACGACGGCTTGTGCGGCTATTCCTTCTTCGCGTCCTACGAAGCCAAGGTGTTCGGTGGTAGTGGCTTTGATGCTCACTTGGCTGATATCCACCTGCATCACCTCACTCAGGGTCTGCCGCATTTGTTCGATGTATGGAGATAAGTTAGGTTGTTGTGCGCAAATGGTGCAGTCGCAGTTGCTCAGTTCGTAGCCTTGCAGGCGCACCATGTTTATGACTCGTTTGAGCAGGATTTTGGAGTCAATGCCTTCGTACTCGTTGCCTTTTGTGTCGGGGAAGTGGTAACCGATATCTCGCATGGCGGCTGCACCGAGCAAGGCATCGCACAAGGCATGAATGAGCACATCGGCATCGGAGTGTCCCATCAGTCCTTGCAAATGGGGGATGCGAATGCCCCCTAACCACAATTCGCGGTTAGGGGCAAACGCATGTACATCATATCCAAAGCCTATTCGCATAATTAGTTATTTACGAGGTCTTTGATTCCGTATAGGTCAAAGCCGAGCGTAAAGCGCATGGTGTTGTTAAGCGGGTTGGTATTGCCGGTAGCGATGCAGTAACTGATGTCTAACGTTACGATGCTTAACTTGAAGCCTGCGCCGAGGGTGAAATAGTTGCGATTGCCTTTGAAACGGTTTTCATAGCTGTAACCTACGCGTCCGAAGAACTTGTGGTCGTAACTATATTCCAAACCGGCACCCCATTGCAATTCATTAAATTCCTCTTTGAATCCGCCCGGGGCATCGGCAAACGATTGCCACCATCCGTTGGGGGAACTGAGTTGTGAGAACCATTGGTGGTACGGGTCGCCCGTTAGCAGGTTACCGTTGTCGTCCGTAGCAAATTTAGATCTTTGAGCCGGAACAAGCATTTTGTTAAATTCTACGGTAGCGGACAGCGAGTTGTAGTTGTCGAAGGGCAGTTCGTAGCCGACACCGAGACGCCAGTTGGCAGGGATGAAGTTGTTGTTCACACCTTTGTCATAGGTTACTTTTCCACCGAAGTTGCTGAAATTAGTACCTAAGGTGAAGTAACTGGTCCCCATCGGCAACTCAATGGGTTGGCGATAGTAGAGCGAGATGTCAGCCGCCATCGTCCAAGCGGGATACAATTCGGTGGAACTATTGGATACGCTGGAGTTAACCCCATTGTTCAGGTCGCTATACATAAAGCGCAGCGTGGCAGCCATGCTGACATATTCGTGCAGACGGCGTGAGTAGGCAAAATCCAATGCCCATTCATTGGGGTGTGCCTCTTGGAAAATATCTCCTTTGTTGTCTAATAGGGATACTTTACCCATTGAGAAGTAGGTAAATCCGGCAGAGATGGCTTGCAGGTCGTCAAAACGGTAGAAACCGGTCAGATAAGCGAGGTCAATATCGCCTACCAAACTGCGCAACCACGGGGTGTAGGACGCGGTGATACCGCCTCTTTCCTGCAAGAACGCATACTTGGCTGCATTGAAGTGTTGGGAGTACATGTCAGGCGCGGTGGCGACACCTGCATCGCCCATACCTGCCGATCGGGCATCCGGAGCAATGGTAAGAGAAGGCATTGCGGTCATAATCACATTCGGAGATTCTTCTGCCCAAGCGGCTGTGGTGAGTGTAGCAACGGCTACTGCGGTTAAAAAGATTTTTTTCATTTTTGTATGGTTGTTTTTATCGTTTTTGCGTTTAGGGTGATAGGAACATTAGGAATTGTTCACTACTATTTTGCGATTTGCTTCATAGGCAATTGGGGTGTGGGGTTACAGCACAATCAGTTTTCCGCTTGCGGTACTTGTTCCTGATGTGGGTGTTTGACATTCAATTCTGTATATATATATGCCGCTTTGCATATTCATTTGTGAGGGCGTGAAGGATAGAGTGCGATTGCCTTCCACCGATTCGGAAAACAGTTTTTGTCCGCTTAGGTTGTAGATACTCAGTACGGTTGTGAGTTGTTCGTCCGGTCGATCGGCTGACACGCTAATCGTCATTGTGCTGCCTGACGGGCAGGGATTGGGATAGGCTGTTACGCTGTAAAGTACCGTTTTCAATCCTTTTACAACATTGAAACGGAGGGTAGCCGTGGTGCTGTTGTTCAGCAAGTCCCATGCACGGAACAGGAGCGAGTGCTGACCTTCCGTTAATTGGGGGAGGGCGTAACTGACTTGTCCTTGACGGTAACTATTGTTGATGGTGGTAAAGTAGTTGTTGAGCGAATAGGTTTGTTTTGCATCGTTATCCACTACAAGCATCAAGTCGTGCCCTATACCGCTACCTACGGCATTGATACCGTTTTCGTCGTATATGTCAGCATAGAAATGGGGATTCTCGCTTGTTTTTCCTCCGTCTCGGAAAGCAGCATTCTCCATATAAAGATGTACGTCCGGTCCTACCGTATCCACGATGAGAGCGGCTGTGGCATCGCTGCCGCCGATGACGAATGAATGGTCATAGCCCAATCCTTCGTCTTGCGTTAAGGAATCAATAGCATAATAGACGATACGTCCGTTACCATAGTTGTAACGTATATCTTTCGGCATCCGGAAATGCATTTGGAATAGTCCGTCTTCCACTTTTGTGCTGCCGGCAAAGAGAAGGTTCGGGTAGTCGTTAAAGGTATAGGGGATGGGTGTTTGCCCATTGCTGATTGCATCGTTGTCGCGTGTCGTGATCTGTTGCAACTTGTCGTAGATGGATACGGTTACTATGCCATTGAACATGTGAGCCGTATCGCCCTGTTCATCTCGTATATAACCTCCTATGGTTACTTCTTGCAGAGCGCGTAGTGTATCGCTGAGGATGGTGGTCACCACATCGTATTGGGTGGGGTAGTTTAGACGTATGGCAGGGTCGCCCAACAGAATGTATGACAGTTTATTCTCGCTGCTTTTTCCGCATCTGTTTTTGGCTATACGGGTGGCTTCGCCGATGGTGATGGAATAGTGGTACGGGTCGTTATGCCCAAAAAGGGTATCGCACAAGTATTTGTTGATGTTCTTGTTCTCGTTGGCATAGACGGTACGGCATGCTGATACGACCCCTATGGCACCGCCCTTGGGATTGAGTACTGCCAATTCGGTGGCGGACAAATCACGTTGGTCAAAGTGTGCAAACCCGCAAGTAGCCAACATCCAAAAGGTAGGGTGAGGATTGTTCATCTGCTCTATATCCGTTTTGGTGAGGAACATCTCGTTTGTGATGTTGTTGGCGCTGCCATGACCGCTATAATCCATAAACAAGATACCTTGTTGCATCAGGTTCTTAAACCGGTTGTAAGCCAGCGGATAGCGTTCGCCGGAAGCCGATGTTTCTTGCGTGTAGGCATCCAAATAGACCTTATTGACTATGAATTCCGGGCATTTGACGCGCACCAATTCTGCTGCCTCATCGCTGATGGAAGTATGTTGGTTATGGTCGCCGTCATCCGCAAGGAAACAAAGTTGTTGCTTCCACGCTCCGCGACCTTTGTCCTCCATATAGGCAATGAGTTTGTTCACCACGTCAGTGGCTTGGGTTATGGTGGAAACGGGTAAGCGTCCCACACCAAAGTGCATCACTCCATTCGGGTCAGAAAAATAGGAACCTATCATACCTCCGTGATCGTCCATAAAAGCAAAATAGTCGTCTGTGGCGTAGGCTTTTGGCTCAACGGTGGAATTGACGGCTTGGTAAGTGAGCAGCGTGTTTTTTCCCGAGTAGGGCAGCAGTTGGCGATTGTCAAATGTGCCGTCACCGAACAGAAGCAGACTTTTCGGACGTGACTGTTCATCGGTGGCGCAGTCATAAAGCATTTTCATGAACCAGCGGTAGGCTGATACGTCCGGTGTGCCGCTTGAAAACTCGTTATAGACTTCTTGGTCGGTAACGACAGCGTAAGTCAGTCCGTCATACACATTGTGTGCTTGAGCCAACCGCAGTGCCTCGGAGCGAAATTCAGCGGGAGTAATGATTACATAGTCAATATCGCGCAAACTATGCAAGCTTTGGTTGGGAACTTTTTCTACGAATGTAGGTTGTAACCACTTTCGTCCTGTGGTACGAACGGCGACATGTTGTCTCAAATTGGCATCTTCGCCAATAAAGAACAATGTGTCATTGCTTCGTTGTGTAGGGATGCGTTTTATGTGATCCAACTGTGTTACATCCCATATTTGCGTATTTGCATCCGCTTGGGTGAGGCAATAGCGCGAATACGTATTTTCGCCATACGATGCGGGCTGACGGAAAAGCAGGTAGTCAGTTTCCAATCGCAAGGCACATTCGGCGTTCAGTTCAATATAATTGAGGTAGAGTAGATCAGCCGTACTCTCGCTGGTGAAGCGTATGGACAGGGTAGGTGTCTTTTGCCCGGGCACTTGGTTTAGCCGCCGTGTACCGGTTAGAGCAGATGTGTAGTTATCATTGTTTTCAACAACGGGAAAAGCCAATTCGACCTGCTGCATTCCGCTGCTGATGTGCATCATGGATACGGCTTTGGCGGTGGAGGCTGCGGCTACTTGGAAGGTCATCTCTTGGTCCGGCAACACGTTGTCAATCGAGAATGAGAATGATTCTGTTCGGTCGGGTGAAATACTTTCGCCATAAAATTCTCGTCCGCCTCCAGTCATGCCTTTTTGTCGATCTACGAGGTTCACTAACTCCTCTTCATGCAGGGCATAGGCTCGGTAGGAGGTTACGTCGTGTGTTTCTTCGGGCGTGAGTGCATCGGCAGTGGTCATAACATTTTGCAGCCCCGGGGCATCGGATAAGAAATAGTAGCCGTAGTCGGAGCAGTGGTTGCGAGTATGTACGTAGTAACTGCCGTTGAACTGCCAACTTATAGAGCCTTGTCCATAGAACAATAGATAGTCACCTGCACCGAACTTCCCGTCGCTACCTTTTTCCATATAGAATGCTACGGAGCACAAGTCGTCGATACGCGGTTGGGTAAAGTCTTGTGATAGCAGTGCGCCGCCATAGCCTAATACGCTGATCTGTGCGGGATTCAGTCCCCAACTGACAATCTGCTCGTAGGTAACGCAGTAGATACCGGTCTCGTTTACCTGCAAGCGCACAATGTTCCCCTCACGAAGCAGTGAAGACGTTCGGTAGAACACGGCGGGACGCGCCCATGCTGTGAGCGTAAATAGAAGCAGAACGTATGGTAAGAGGCGTTTCACGTTAGAGGATTAGGTAATCAGTAGGTTATTTTATTTTGCAGTAGAGTAGAGGTTGTTCGTTGTCAGGGTAGCGAATGATTTGGTCGCGTTGTAGGGATTGTGCTTTTATGGCGTAGTCTATAAATAGCAAGTCGCCCATGCGAAGGGTCATAATGCGGCTTATTTGTGCGATGGCGTCGGCGATGGCAAGCGTTCCTTCGGGGACACTTTCTTCCTCTTGTAGTTGTGTCCATTGGGCAGGTGTCTGCCATTCGCCTACGCAGAGCGAACCGTCAAAAGCCATGGCTTCGGTCAAGGCATCTCTGTGCCACAGGTCGGCAGCTATAAAGTCTATTCCTTCGGTTACGGCATCGTAGTAGCGAGAGGCATATCTTGGTTCAATGAAACGCCCTAAACGGCAAATTCGAACCACATAGCAGTGTTGCATAACCACTTCGTTGCTCCATGCGGGCAGAAAAAACGGTTTGCCCTGATTCAGCAACGACGAATCGCTTTTCATTACCAATCGATACTGCCCTTCGTAATGTGTAAAACCCGCTATTTTCAAACTATTACCAACATTTACTCACCAACATTTACTTGTTATTTGGCACGGATAAAAATCTGTATGGGAGTTCCGTTAAAGTCCCACCATTCGCGCAATTTATTCTCCAAGAAGCGCCGGTAGGGCTCTTTCACATACTGCGGCAGGTTGGCAAAAAACACAAAAGTGGGTATCTGTGTATTCGGTAATTGGGTGCAGTACTTGATTTTTATGTACTTGCCTTTGGTGGCAGGAGGCGGGTAATTCTCTATAAGAGGCAAGAAACGTTCATTAAGTTGGGCGGTGGCAACTTTGCGCTGTTTGTTTTCATACACATGCAGAGCTGTTTCCATCACCTTATAAATGCGCTGTTTAGTGAGTGCAGAGGTAAAAATAATAGGGAAGTCGGAGAATGGAGCCATACGAGAACGGATAGCCGTCTCGTAGGCTTTGATGTCCTTGGTCGTTTTGCTTTCTATCAGGTCCCATTTGTTGACACAAACCACCATACCTTTTTTGTTCTTTTGAACCAAGGAGTAGATATTGAGGTCTTGAGCCTCTATACCGCGTGTGGCATCCAACATCAAAATACATACGTCCGAGTTTTCTATGGCACGTATGGAACGTACAACCGAGTAGTACTCCAAGTCTTCGTTTACTTTGGCTTTTTTGCGGATGCCGGCTGTATCCACCAAGTAGAAGTCTTTGCCAAACTTGTTGTAGCGGGTGTAGATGCTGTCGCGCGTAGTGCCGGGGCGGTCGGTAACGATGGTGCGTTCCTCGCCGATAAACGCATTCAGTATGCTGCTTTTGCCGGCATTGGGGCGACCTACGATGGCAAAACGCGGTAGGTCGTCTATTCCTTCGCCATTCTCGTCTTTCTTGAAACGCGAGCATATCTCGTCCAATAAGTCGCCTGTGCCTAATCCGTTTTCGGCACTCAGGATAAAGGGTTCACCCAATCCTAATCGGTAAAACTCGGGAGCACCGTACTGTTGGTCAAACGAGTCCACTTTGTTCACCGCCAACAGGCACTCTTTTCCCGACTGACGCAACAGGTGCGCCACTTCCATATCAAAGCGCGTAACGCCCTCGTTCACATCCACCAGAAGCAACACGACATCCGCCTCGTCAATGGCTAAATGCACTTGACGATTGATTTCGTCTTCAAAGATATCATCTGAATTGAGAACCCATCCGCCCGTATCAATGACGGAAAACTCTTTACCGCACCATTCGCAGTGTCCGTACTGCCGATCACGAGTTGTACCCGCTTCGCTCGTAACAATAGCGCGGCGGGTCTTCGTCAAACGGTTAAAAAGGGTAGATTTGCCTACATTAGGTCTTCCCACAAGGGCTAAGATGTTGGGCATGGTGTCTGTCTTTTTTTTGAGCCACAAAAGTATGGCTTTATTTCCATCTAAACAAATGCAGAATGATAAAATTTGTTTTCCGGTAATAAATGGTGCTCTTTGAGGTAGAGATAGACGCGTTCAACGGGAAATCCCATCACATTAAAATAGGATCCGTTCATCGATTCGACACCTACGTAGCCAATCCATTCCTGTACACCGTATGCACCGGCTTTGTCCAACGGACGGTAGGTATGTATATAATGTTGAATCTCCTCTTCGCTCAGCGGGCGGAAAGTAACATCTGTCTGATCCACTATGGTGTCGCTTTTAGCGTTGAGTTGCGTAAAAGTAACACCCGTAAAGACTTGATGCGTCTTGCCGCTCAATAGGTGCAACATACGACATGCGTCTTCTTCGTCTTTGGGCTTGCCCAACATTTGATGCTCTAACCACACAATTGTATCGGCGGTAATGAGTAATTCGTCCTCTTTGAGTTGAGGCAGATAGGCTTGTGCTTTTTCGCGTGAAATATAGGCAGGTATGTCGCCGCCTTGTAGGTTGGGAGGGTAGTTCTCGGAACTATCAATTACGGTGCATTCAAAGGGAATGTCCAAACCCGCCATCAATTCGCGACGACGCGGACTCTGTGAACCAAGAATAATCCTCATACTTACTGATTGATAATGAATGCAAACATCGTGCCGAGGAACATAATGAACTTCATCAGACCTTGCGCTGAACGGTAGTCGGTGGGAATCTTGGCAGACCAGAGCAAGGCTATTTCGCACGCAAGGGGGACATAGAGTCCAAATACAATGTAGCGTGTGGCGGGACTATGCCAATCGGTCGCAAAGGGCATTATATGTCCCCAATGAAGCCAAGCCACTAAGCCGGCAATCATCAAAAGAAGGAGCGTAGTTATAATCTTTGTGGCGAGCGTACCCCAAACAATAGGCATCGTATGACATTCTAATTCGCGATCTCCGTTTTGGTCTTGCAGGTCTTTGACCATCTCGCGTGCCCATGTACACAGAAAAGCGAATAAGGCAAAGCCGCCTAACCATTGATAGAGTTGTTGCCCGATGGGGACAAATCGCAGTGCATCTGCTCCGTATATCTGTTTGAGCCATGCCGATTGGGTCAAGGCAACCAGCAGAGGAACAAGACCTGTAACAAAGGCAACAATCACATTCCCGACGATAAGCATGCGCTTATAACTGGCTGAATAAAACCATAGCAGCCCCGGCACTAATGCGTAGATAATCGCCACCGAACTGCTGCGTACTTGCCAAGCGGAAATCTCTCCCAACACGAACCCAATCCCGGTCAGAATGTAGAACAATCGCATAGCACCCGCTTTGCTGATTGTGCGAGTAACTACTAAGCGTTCAGGGCGATTGATTCGGTCAATCTTCACATCAAAATAGTCGTTGATGACATATCCGCCTGCCGCAATCAATGCCGTGCCGCCCGTCATCAAGAGCCATAACCACCAAGGTATGACATCTATGAATCCTTGCTTTATGAGCACAGAACGGGCTACCCAATAAGTCATTATCCACATCAAGATAATGATAAACAGTAGATTATCTACACGAAGCAGACGACAATAGTCGCGCAATTTCTCTTTCATCAGTTGCCTTTTTTATCTCGTTTTGCGGGAGTCTTTTTTATACGAAGTATGACCCCTTTCCACGCTTGTAGGGACACGTGAACGGGGGCATGTGAGGTCAAACTCAGTTGCGGGTACTCGGTTCCGGTCAGCAAGTCAACGGCCTTGGCATGTGGCCATTCTGCTTGTTCCAAGTAGGCGAAGGCTTGGGGAGGAATCTGCACGTCAACCTCTACTGCCCGATCATCAAAATTGAGCACAAAAAGAAGAATCTCGTCGTCTTTTTTCCTTATATAAGCATATTGCTCGTGTTTGTTGAAATGTTCCGTTTGGGCGTATTCCAAGTCATACATCAGACCTTCGGCAACGGCTTTGTTATCGCGTGCAATGCACAACAGCCGTTGATAGAACAGACGCAGGTCTTTTTGCTCTTCGTTAAGCATTTTGCCGTCAAACTTGCCGTGGTTAGCCCACGCTTGCAGCGAACGGATGCCCCAATAGTCGAAAATGGAGGTTCTGCCGTCCATCCCCGAAAAACCTTCAGCGTCCATTCCCGTTTCACCCAATTCCTGTCCGGCATAAACCAACACGGGGTTCGTGCCTAACGTGGCTGCCACAATCATAGCCGGCTCGGCACAATGACCGCTGCCGCAGAAGAAACCCGATGCGATGCGTTGCTCGTCGTGGTTCTCCAAGAAATAGACCATGCGGTCGCGTATGTCCTCCACGGCTTGCCATTGACCGGTAATACCTGCCACAGGCCAGTTCTTGCTCGTTACGCCCCGTAAATAGTCGTACATACCGACCTTATCGTACAGATAGTCAAAGCCGGCTGCGAGGTACTCGCGGTATTTGTTTGGTTGATAGCATTCACCGATGAACTGTATGGAAGGGAACAGAGTCCGAGTGGAAGTAATCACCCAACGGAAGAACTCCACCGGCACCATCTCTGCCATATCCACGCGAAAAGCATCTACGCCTTTCTTGCACCAGAAATGCAGAATATCCCTCATTTTATACCAAGTATCAGGTATGGGATTAAACTGCTTTTCGCCCCCCCCCATGTAGTGTACACCGTAATTCAGTTTGACCGTTTCATACCAATCTCCCTTTGACGGATGGGCAGAGAAACAGTCGTTTCCCGTTGCACGGGCAGGCGACTCGGTATAATCTGTTTCAAATTGGGGAGCAAAATCCTGTCCGGGGAGGTAGTAAAAATTGTTGAGAGGCGAAAAAGCCCATTCCGGATTATCGGTTGCCCCCAAATCAACAACCCCTTTGGGTTTGCGAAGTGAGTGGTATTCACGCGATACGTGGTTGGGGACAAAATCCATCACTACTTTGAGCCCTGCTGTATGAGTACGACGAATCAGGTTCGCATACTCCGTCATACGCTTCTTTTCGTCCACCGCCAAATCGGGATCTACATCGTAGTAGTCCGTTATGGCATACGGACTACCCGCTTTGCCTTTGGTGATAGAAGCATTGTTACGTTCGGCGGTAGCGTGGCGGATAACACCTGTGTACCAAATGTGCGTGGCTCCTAAGTCGCGAATAGACTTAAGGGCTTTCTCGTTGATGTACTCAAATTTACCGCAACCATTCTCCTCACGACTGCCATTGCGAAGGCGTGTCTCGTTGTAGTTAGTGAATGTGCGTGGAAATAACTGATATATAATAGGCTTCATTCAGCGTAGATTGAGTTATGCATTTACGATTGCCTGGGTGTCGGTGGCAATCATCAGTTCTTCGTCAGTGGGTATGACGCATACCGTTACACGGCTGTCAGGCGTAGATATAATCACCTCTTCACCCCGACTCTTGAGACTCTTTTCCTCATCTATCTTGGCGCCTAAATAACCAAAACCTTTGGCAATCTCCGTGCGGATATACGTGTCGTTTTCGCCTATACCACCCGTGAATACCAATATGTCTAATCCGTCCATAGCAGCGGCGTAGGCTCCGATGTACTTCTTTACGCGGTAGATGAACATCTTGCGTGCAAGGTTGGCACGGCTGTTTCCTTCCTTAATTGCCGTATCAATATCGCGGGCATCACTGCTAACTCCGCTGACACCTAATAGACCCGATTGCTTGTTTACAAGGTTGGAGAATTGAGCGGTGGTCAAATGTTCCTTATCCATAATGTATGTAGCAGCACCCAAGTCAAGATCTCCAGCACGAGTACCCATCATTAGACCCTCAATGGGAGTCAGTCCCATACTCGTATCTACCGACTTGCCGTCCATAACAGCAGCGCAACTGCCGCCATTACCGATATGTGCTGTTACAATTTTCTTCCCTTGGGCTTCTATACCCAGGAACTCGCATACGCGTTGACTGACATAGCGGTGGCTCGTACCGTGGAAACCGTATCTGCGGATACCGTATTTCTCATACAACTCGTAGGGTATGGCGTACATATAGGCATAGTCGGGCATAGTCTGGTGAAAAGCCGTATCAAATACACCTACTTGCGGAACACCCGGCAACGTCTTTTCGATGGCTTCAATGCCTTTGAGGTTAGCCGGATTGTGAAGCGGAGCCAAGTCGGAACACTTAACCACCATCTGCTTCACCTCGTCGGTAATAAGTACGGACGAAGCAAAAGCCTCTCCGCCATGTACCACACGATGACCTACGGCGTTGATCTCTTTCAAATCGCGGATGCAACCTATCTTCGGGTCAGTCAGCGTGTTGAGAATCAACTGAATACCAACTGTATGCTCAGGCATCTCTTTTTCTATCTTTACTTTCTCGCCGCTCGGTAACTTAACTTGCAGGAACGAGTCCTTCAAACCGATTTTTTCTACACCGCCCTGTGCCATTACGGTGCGAGTGTCCATATCGAACAATTTATATTTTATGGACGATGAACCACAGTTCAAAACTAATATCTTCATAGTGATTGGGGGATTTATTTATTCAAAGATTGTTATTTTCCCATCGCTTGGTTGGCAGTGATGATAACCATCTGTACGATGTCTTGTACCTTGCAGCCGCGACTCAAGTCATTCACCGGTGCAGCAATACCTTGCAAAATAGGACCTACGGCATCAGCTCCTGAGAAGCGTTCAACCAATTTATAACCGATATTACCGGCTTGTAAGTCGGGGAATACCAATACGTTGGCTTTACCTGCCACGGGGCTGCCAGGGGCTTTGCTTTGTCCTACTTTTTCTACCAAGGCGGCATCTGCTTGCAACTCGCCGTCTAATTGCAAATTGGGGGCTAACTCTTTGGCAATGCGAGTGGCTTCCGTTACCTTGTCAATCAGTTCGTGTTTGGCACTGCCCTTCGTCGAGAACGAAAGCATAGCTACGCGAGGCTCTATGCCGGCAATCGTACGAGCCGTTTCGGCCGTCGAAATGGCTATCTGTGCCAATTCTTGCGCATTAGGGCACGGATTTACCGCGCAGTCGGCAAAGATAAGGAAACCATCTTCGCCCAACTGCTTGGCAGGCGTAAACATCAGGAACGCACCGCTTACAATACTCACACCGGGTTTGGTTTTCAGAATCTGGAAAGCAGGACGAATCGTGTCAGCTGTGGTGCCGCGGGCACCGGCCAATTCGCCATCTGCGTCCCCGTTCTTAATCATCAAACAACCTAAATACAACGGATCTTTCGCTTTTTTTGCGGCTTCCTCTTCAGTCATACCTTTCGCCTTGCGCAATTCGTAAAGCAGATGAGCGTATTCATCCATTTTTTCATTGGTGGCAGGGTCAAAGATTGTTGCTTCCTTAATGTAGGTATAGCCTTTTTCGGCAGCCATACTCTCAATACGTTCGCGGCTGCCTATCAAAATTAAACGAGCCACCTTGTCCTTAAGCAGGATATTAGCGGCTTCTAATGTACGAGGTTCGTCGCCTTCCGGCAACACAATGCGCTGCGGATTCTGCTTCGCGCGCTCAAGCATCTTCTCTAAAATGTCCATCTTTTTCTTTATTTTTAGTGAAACGCCGCAAAAATAGCGCGAAAATGCAACCCTGACAATACAAAATGTTTTTTTGTGATTTTTTGTGAAAATAATTTGGTCAGTCCGAGGAAGTGCTGTACTTTTGCGCCCTGAAACAGACAAAAACGAATACTTCTTCCGCGTATGACACGGCATAAACCCCACTTGCTTCTTGTTGCTCTGCTTATGATGGCGGCAACTATTTATGCGCAGACAACTGACAAGTCAGCTCCTATTATATATACCTCGTTGGAAGGTGAAAATGCTGTGGTAGCCAATGAGGCTGATACGCTCCCTCCTGATACATTGGGTGTGCATCCGCATCGTTCAACGGCGCCTGTAGCAACCGAAGAATCTAAGGTTTCGCTTTATTTGGCTGCCGGTGGTAATTTGTTTGACGGCGATTTTACTTCTGAAAAGAAACACGCATTCTATTTACCCACCGTTGCTTTAGGTGGTGCTTATCATTTCAATAATACGTGGGCACTCGGGTTGGAATACAAATTCCGTAACTATAAAGTTTTTGGTCAGAATACCAGTGAACACGCTCATACGCTGCTCGCCGGTCGTTCTCATCAGGCTAACGGATATTTGACTTTTGACGTGTTTAATATGTTCCGTCCGCAAAACAAGCACAAATTGTTCTCGTTGGATTTGATTTTAGGAGCCGGTGCCATTTTGTATAAGAATCAGGTGTATTATCCGAACGAGTACAAGATGGACTTGCATCGCGATTTCGTTTATCTGCAACATACGAAGGATCAAGAGTCTTTGGCTAACGATAAATTCAAATGCTACGCTGCTTTCATAGGCGGTGCAAGTTTTGAGTTTAACCTCAACCGTAGCCTTCAGTTAGGTGCACGCGTGCTGTATAACTATACGACAACCGACCTTGTGGACGGGCGTACGCGTGGTAACAACAATGACGGAATGTTGGATATGGAGATTCTGCTCCGTTATAAGATTGATGCCGTTAAGAAATCGCATACTCGTAACTTCCGTGGTGAAAAAGCGTTGGCTGCCATCAATGCAGAAGCTGAGAAGGCAAAGCAACCTGCTGTGGAAGAAGAGGAAGAAGTACCTGAATTGGAAGACAGGAGAGATACGGTATATATGTTCCGTCGTGATACCCTCTATATGATTGGGCAAAACGGTATGGGATTGGGTAAACTGACCGGTACGATCCCCGGCGGCTATGACGAGACGGAAGTAATCCCGAATCCTCACTACTACTATGTGGTGTATTTCGACAACGACAATCCAACGCTCGACAACATGGCTATGATGATTATCCAAGAAGCCTCGCAGCGCATGTTGCAAGATCGTAACCTCTATGCTCTCATTATCGGTTCGTGCGACAATACGGGTGCTATTGAATATAATAAATGGTTGGCTGTTACTCGTGCTGCTAATGTTGAGAAAGAAATGAATCAAATGTATGGTGTGGATTCGACCCGTATGCATACTGTAGGTAAGGGTATTATCATAGATAACCGTCCCGAAGGTTCGTTCCGCCCGAATCGTCGTGTAGAAATCCACCTGCTCAAGAAAGGTGAGTTTGAGCAAGCCATGCAAGTATATCGTGAGTTCGAGAGTAATAAGCAGGTTAAACGCGGCTCGGCTGTTCGCTCAAAAGACGAGAATGTACAGGCACGTAGTACGCGGATAGAAATCATCGTACCGGGCGATTTGGATGTGGCAAATGGGGATCAAATCACAGTTCGCCGTAACACAACGCTGCAACGTTTGGCTCAAAAGTATTACAACAATCCTAATTGCTGGGTATATATCTATTTGGCAAACGGAGATACAATCAAGACTACGGATCAAGTGCCGGAAGGTTCTGAGATTATCCTCCCGCTTTTGAC
>DFIN01000030.1:2445-3272 GCA_002372135.1 Bacteroidales bacterium UBA3696 | reverse complement strand
GTCTTACCCGAACCGGCACCGGCTATCACCAAGTTAGGTCCGTCTATATACTCCACCGCCTCACGCTGGCTCTCATTCAACTCTGCAAATAAATCCATAACCTATCACTTTTTATACTCAAACCATTCACCCCAAGTCATCAGCACATTCGGTACGTTCAGACTCAGCATCTTATCCATCTTACGAAGCGTCATCCAATAGGCTTCGCGGTGGTCGATGGTATGCTCCAACTCATTCTCATGCCCTGTTATCAGTACGCGGGGATTGAAGCCGCGTATGGTACGCTCCATTGAGTTGACCCAACAGTTGAGTAACAAGCAATCAACCCGATACGTGTCCTTTACCTTGTCTATCCACACCAAGTCATCCTCATTCCACTGGTCGCCCGTATGTGCCACCGAGCCGCAACCCTTGAAGTCCATTACGTATATATTATTGTATATATCGTCTTGATGCCCGGGCAGGATATGCAACGTCATTTCCAATTCGTCAAAGGGAATGGTAACTGCCGTATCTGCCACCAGCAACTGCTCAATCATAGGGTCAACACCCACCCACAGACCTTTGGGAGCAATCACCCGCTTGCCGCGAGCCGCAAAGGCCTTTGCCACTTTCAGATTGGCATGGTCGCCGTGCTTATGGCTGATGAACATAGCGTCGCAATGACCCGCAATGCGATAGAAAATCGAGTCAGCTATGAACGGATGACTATTCGGTCCGCCGGGCACCAAGTCCACAGCCACCGTGGCGCGCCGTGTCTTGATAATGAACCCGTCGTTATACAACTTATAAATCTTCATTCCGCGCTTCACCGGTTTGTCCAAATC
>DFIN01000030.1:1675-2379 GCA_002372135.1 Bacteroidales bacterium UBA3696 | reverse complement strand
AACATACGCTCCATACGGCGGTTGATGAAGGCATAAAAAGGCTCGGACTTGTCGTTGCGCGTATCGTGCAACATCTGATCCAAACTCAACAGAGCCATTCTCCGCTCCATCACCATCTCCTTCTTCGGCGGATAAGCCTCTAACATAGCATCAATGGACGCAAACACCTCCACCGCCTGATTTTTCAGGTAGTTACCCGGATGACGCCAAAAAATGACCTGATCCTCATACGGATTATCGTCCGCATCTATCGACTCCACCTGAGCATACAATGCCGGCACAAAAGCCAATAGCAACAGCACATTAGCCGGTTTCAAAATTCGGAACATAGTTGTATTCGTTTTTCGTGTTTCCCTACTTTTCCGCCGCAAAAATAACACCTTTTGTCCTACTATGCAACCAAAATCGCACTTTTTGTTTGGTATTCTCTCCCTTTCCGCCTACCTTTGCCGCCCGCTTTAAATCTTAGATACCTTAATTTATGACCACACAGGAACTGCAAGCCGTCAAACAACGATTTGGTATAATAGGTACCAACCCGCAACTCAACCGAGCCATCGAAGTGGCTATGCAAGTCGCCCCAACCGACCTGAGTGTCTTGGTTACCGGCGAGTCGGGCGTAGGCAAAGAGTTCTTTCCGCAGATCATACACAACTACTCCGCCCGCAAGCACGGGCATTACTTCGCCATCAACTGCGGAGCCA
>DFIN01000030.1:1372-1600 GCA_002372135.1 Bacteroidales bacterium UBA3696 | reverse complement strand
GCGAACTGTTCGGACACGAGAAAGGTGCCTATACGGATGCCAAATCCGAGCGGAAAGGCTACTTTGAGATAGCCGATGGCGGCACCCTCTTTTTGGACGAAGTAGGCGAACTGCCCTTGCCCACACAAGTCAGGCTGCTGCGCGTCTTGGAAACGGGCGAGTTCATACGAATGGGCTCCAGCCAAGTGCAAAAAACATCCGTCCGCGTAGTGGCTGCCACCAACCTCA
>DFIN01000030.1:0-1294 GCA_002372135.1 Bacteroidales bacterium UBA3696 | reverse complement strand
CCGCGAAGACCTCTACTACCGTCTCTCTGCCGTCGAAATACGTATTCCCGCCCTTCGCGAACGAAAAGACGATATCCCGCTGCTCTTCCGTAAGTTCGCCATCGACTTTAGCGAGAAGTATCGCATGCCCCCTATCCGTCTGAGCGAAGAGGCGAACAACCTGCTGCGCAACTACTACTGGAACGGCAATGTCCGTCAGCTCAAAAACGTGGCGGAACGCATCTCAATCATCGAGACCAACCACGAGATTTCGGCTGACACACTGCGCGCCTACTTGCCTAAAAACGAGATGGAAACGGGGCTGCAAATAGTGGGTGCACAAACACAGGGCGACCCGTACCTGAACGAACGCGAACTGCTCTACAAAGTGCTCTTCGACATGAAGCGCGATATCGCCGAACTCAAACAACAAGTTGCCCACCAAGCCGACTCTGCACATTCCAACAGCGCCCCCATGCCACCCGCCGCCACTATCGTCCAACCTACCCGACACGAAGACTTCCAGGCTGTGGAAGAAGTGCGCGACGAGCCGTCCTCCATCTCCGATGTGGAACGCGAAACCATCCGGCGCGCCCTCGAACACTGCGGAGGCAACCGCAAACTAACCGCCCAAACCATCGGCATGAGCGAGCGAACCCTCTATCGAAAGATAAAAGAATACGGGTTGTGAGAGATTTAAAGATTGCAGATTCAAAGATTTTTAGTGTGAAAAAGCCCTTATTATATCTATTGGGAGTACTGCTGACGGGGTGTCTCTTGACCGCCTGCTCCATCTCCTACCGCTTCAACGGAGCGAGCATCGACTATACCAAGACACAATCTATCTCCATAGCCGACTTTCCTAACCATGCTCCCCTCGTCTATCCTGCCCTTAGTAACGATTTTAGTGAGGCTCTGCGCGACCTCTATGCACGGCAAACACGCCTGGAGATTCTGCCGTCGGGAGGACAACTCGAACTTGAAGGCGAAATAACAGGCTACCAACTCACCCCCATGGCTGTGGCTGCCGACAGTTATGCTGCCGAGACCAAGCTGACCATCACCATCAAAGTGCGCTTCACCAACCACGTCGCACCCAACGAGAGTTTTGAAAAAACATACTCCGCCTACCAAACCTTTGACGCATCGCGACTGCTCACCGATGTGCAAGAAGAGTTGTGCGCTACCATGATTACCGAACTGACCGAAAGTATCTTCAACGACACCGTAGCCAAATGGTAAGATAAATTCTATCTTATCTAATATTCAACATAGACAAGCGTGGCACCAATCAAACGAACCTTTGATTGGTGCC
>DFIN01000026.1 GCA_002372135.1 Bacteroidales bacterium UBA3696 | reverse complement strand
TATCCTGCGTACCGCAGATGAAACGTACCGAAGCCATTCCGTAGCCGCGCTCGTCCATACGAGCCTTAGCTGCCTCTATCAACTCCTTGTTGTCTGCCAAACCAAGGTAGTTGTTGGCACAAAAGTTAATCACATCCACCGGACCATTCTCGCCCTGTACTTGAATAGCCGACGACTGGGGCGTGATGATAACGCGCTCGTTCTTGTACAGACCATCATCCTTAATCTGCTGGAGTGTAGCCTGCAAATGCTTTTGAAAATCTTGATACATAACTTTATTTGTTTATGGTTTAAGAGGATTTTGTTTATCCCGTTTTTGTCTTGTTGTGATTGGTTTACAGCCCGCGATCCAATAAGGTTTGCAGGCGAAGCCATACGCCGTTGTGCTCAAAGTGGGTGGCTTGACCCAAGCGACGAAGCCAAAAATATACTTTGTTTTGCCGCTTTTCGCACCATTCGGTGCCGTAATAAAAAAAGGTGGTTGTCAGGATGCCGAGCACTACTACAAGCCAGAATTGTGTATCTACGCTGCAACCTATCCGAAAACTCAAATACCACAGCAATATGATGACCAAGTTGGTCAATATGATGATGGTTGAGGTACCTACGTGCGAAAAACCTAAGGCAATAAAACGGTGGTGCAAATGAGTCTTGTCTGCCTGCATGGGCGAACGTTTGTGCAGCATGCGCGCAAACATCACACGCAGCGTATCAAACACGGGAATGCAAAGAATAGCCATCGCCAATGCCACCACACCAACCCCGTTGGCAGCCAATTGAGTACCCACGGTCTGATGGGTGAGAAGCACAAACACATCACACACCAATATCATACCAATGAGCAAACTGCCTCCGTCGCCGATAAACATTTTGCTCTTGTTTCCGAATACATTGTGGATAAAGAACGGAATCAATGCCGCTGCCGCTATAATGGAAAATACGGCAGACACTACATCGCCTGCCATAGCAAATACAACGGTAAAGCATGCGTTTGCCATGATACCATAACCGCTGGAATAGCCGTCCACGCCGTCTATAAGATTGATGGCATTCACAATTCCCACACCTGCCAAGATAGAAAGCGGAAGACCTATGTACATTGACAATAGGTTGTGAATACCAAATAACCCGTGAAAATCGTCAATCACCGACTGCGTGCCCCATAGAAAGAGCCATATCACCACAATCTCCACCATTAGTCGTATCCAAGCGGGGACATCATAAATATCATCCAGCACACCGATAATCAGCATGATAGCCATTGCCGCTATCTGATACCAAATAGCAGGCTTTACATAGTGGTAGGTAGCATAGATAAGGGGAATAAAAACGCCAATGGCCACTGCCACACCGCCCAGTACCGGCACAGGCTGGTCTTGCAGTTTGCGCTTATTGGGATGATCCACTACTTGGCGTTTAATCGCTATGCCAAGCACAGGACGATAACTAAACCAAGTTAGCAGAAAGGCAGTCAATGCATACAAAAGTAAATACGAAACTTTTACGGTCATAGCCATTCGATTACGCCGCAAAATTAGTCCTTTTTTACTATATTACATCGCCAAATCGTAAAAAAACGATTTATACCGTGTTTTTGGCTTATGTATGCTCATAGTTTGTACAACTGCAGATGGGTTTGCACCACATTCTCAATGGCGAAGTTCTGCTCGGCAAACAAGCGTGCATGTTGCCCCATAGTCTGTCGTAACTGCTTGTCTTCTATCAGTTGTCGAAGTCGTTCAGCCAACTCGTGCGGACTGCGCGGCGCAATCAAAAAGCCGTTATACCCGTTCTCCACCACTTCCTTACAGCCTATTGAGTTGCAGGTGATAATCGGTCTGCCTATTGCGCACGCTTCTATCAGAGACTTGGGAATTCCCTCTCTATAGTACGACGGGAAAGCCACTATATGGCTGTCCTGCAATCGTTCGTGCACATCGTGGCAAAGACCGAACCAACGGATATACCGGTTGTCGCATAGCGCATGCAACTCTTCTTCCTTGACGGCATCCGGATTGGGCGATATGGCTCCGCACAGCCAAAAATCAATGCGACCTGAATAGTCTTTGCGAAGCAACTCCGCCGCTGAAATCAAATCCAATACTCCCTTTTCGCGCACCATTCGTGCCGTAAACAGGATGTGCAGCCGTTCGGCAGGGCGTTCCGGCGTATAGGCATACTCCTTCAAGTCAATGCCGCTACCCTTCGTAAAGTAGCATTGAGGCTCCTTCGCAATCCCATACGACATGAAGGCTTGATAATCGTCCTTGTTCTGAAAAAGAAAATATACGCCTTTATGGTCGTTGGCAAATTTCAACATGCGCAAAATGATGCGCTTAAACAGCGAATTATGTTCCTCGCCGAACAGAATACCCAACCCGCTAACGGCATTCACCACCTTCTTTATACCTGTTAGGCGAGCCGCTAAGCCTCCCCATAACAGACATTTAACACCCACTAAATGAACTATATCAGGTTTTTCGCGCCGGAAGAGCCGCACGAAAAAGTGCAGCGTTCGCAGTTCTTGCAGCGGATTCATGCCGGTCGGATTGATGGGCAGATTGATAAAGTGAATACCCATAGCCTCTATAATGGCGCGCTTACCCGTGTCGTGGGCTACTAACGTTACATCATATCCTTCGTTCAATGCTGCCAATGCCACCTCTTTGCGGTGCGACAGAAAGAACCAGTCCACATTGATGACCAGAAAAAGTTTAGGCATCATATTAGTTGTTGATAAGTTGCAATTGTTTCCTTTGCGTTCTTTGTCCATGAGAAACGGTCAAGATTGACGGGTAGTAAATGGTGTTGCTGCCCTATCACATCCTCATTGAACAATCCTTCGTACATCTGTTCTGCCATTTGGCTTGTGTCAAACGGATTGTAGTACAAGGCTGCCTCACCGCAAATTTCAGGAATACAGGACTGATTACTTACCGCCGATATCGTGTCAAAACAGGCTGCTTCTAATGGGGGAAAACCGAATCCTTCATAGAAGGAAGGAAAAGCAAATAGCGAAGCATGTTGGTACAACCACAGCAAGGTACTTCTGGATACAAAATCCAAATACACTACATCTTCGTTTTCCTCAATCATCTTAATGACCGTCTTATAATGGTGGGCTTTTTTCCCGACAATCACCAGCCGAATACGCTCAGTACCTGCGCGTTGTTTGAGTTGAAGGAAAGCCTCTATCAAGCGTTCATAATTCTTGCGCGGCTCAAGATGCCCTACGGATAAGATAAAGGGTGTATCTGTCAGCGGGAATACGGACGTGGCTATATCTTCCGGTCGTATGCGTTTCTCGGAAAAATCGTCGCGGTTAATAGCCTCATGAATGACCGTGATCTTATCTGCTTGAACGCCGCAGGTGGATACGATTTCGTCCTTCGTAAATTGAGAAATGGAAATGATCTTATCCGCTCTCCTAATGGAGCGGCGCACTGCAAAGTAGAGGTATATCAACCGAGGAAGTGCATAGGTAGAGGGATAACGGTACAACCGCAAATCGTGCACGGTCAGTATTACTTTGGCGTGTTTGAATTTAGGAGCGTGAAAGAACGGAGAATGAAAAATGTCAAAACCTTCTTTGCGCTCTTCTTCATACCAAAAACGCTGCGAAAACAGACTTCGGCGTATCACGCCCCAATAGTTAGAAGCGTATGGTATCACTTTTATACGAGTATCCTTTGGCAGTTTTTCACGGGCATAGTCCTCCATATCTTGCAATACATACACGATATAGCGATTCTGAGTATCTTGTTGCCTGAGATGGGTGATGACATTGTATATATACTCACTGATTCCTCCGCCCTTAGGCTGAAGAAAAGACGCGTTGAAAGCAATGGTTATGGGTGATTGCATAAATTTATGTGAACGAATACAGGTTTTCTAATTTTTTGATGGATGCCATGATGGAGTATCCTGCCTTTTCTAAGCACCTACTTGTGTCAGTTCTTACACATTCTTTTATGCTGCTATAAATCTTATTAGCCCAAGTTGCTGGGGGAGTATCTATGGACTCATAAAAAATGTGAGGTGTAAGAGTAATATCCCTATTTACGGCAGCGGAAACAAAACAGGGTAACCCCGCTGCTTGGGCTTCTACCAATACGAACGGCAAGCCTTCAAATATAGAGGGGAGTACAAAGCAGTCCATGGCTTGCATCAAATTAGGAACATCAGAGCGCTCGCCCATAAATAAGATATGGGAGGATATTCCTAATTCATCAGCCTTATTTTTTACCTCATTCTCCAACTCTCCTTTCCCAATGAGCATAAGTATAGCCTTATTTTGTAGTGTTAAAAATGAGTTAAAAATGTCAAGTAAGAAAGGGTGATTTTTTTCTGCACAAAACCTTCCTACATGTCCCAATACGATGGTGCCATCCGTAATACCAAGTTTGGTTCTCACCTTCTCTCTAACAGTAGGACTGTATTGGTATTTTTCCACATCAATTCCGTTGTTAATGATGATAGCATCTTTGTCATTAGGAAAGAACCATTTTGCAGCGGCAGATGAACAGGCTAAATGATGAGTGGTGATGCGTGCAACAAATTTTCTATGTAGTTTATGCAGAAAACGATTATGCCAACCGGCAGCAGACGAACTGTGTGCATGTACAATACGCACCGGCACGCCGTATTTCCATGCGTAAAATATAGGAGCCATAGAGGAGAGTGAGTTCCCACACCAGTGAATGGCGTGATAATCTTTTCCATGAAGCCTGAAAAACTGCTTTAATTCTTTATAGTATTGCAGTGCTCCGTCTCGTCGGCTAACAATTCTCCAAACTTTATGCTCGGATTTTTCCACTTCACGTGTGTAATCGGTATCCTCCTTTGAGAAAATAAGGAAATCAACGTGAAATCGCTTAGGATCAATATGACGGAATACATTCATCATAAATGTCTCCGTTCCGGCTCTATTTAGTGCACTTGATATGAAAAGTATATGGGTCATCTCTTGAGTAAATCGGAATATAAATCAACATATTGCTTGGTCATAAGCGACAAGGAGAAATTGTTCTGAATGTTTTTTTGAGCCGCCTGTCCTATCTTTTGATAAAGATTACGATTGGATTGCAACTCCTTCAAAATATCCAATGCCTGAATATATGCACCATCCATTATTAAAAAACCGTTTACTCTATTTGTGATTAGTTCGGGAGTTCCTCCTCCGTTTGTAGCAATGGTGGGTAATCCGGCAGCCATCGCCTCCATCAATGAGTTGGAAATACCTTCAGAATGTAATGCACTATTGGTAAATAAAATACTTGCATCGGACATTTGAAGAATCTCCTCTACATCTGTTCTCCTTCCTAAAAAATGTAAATTGTGCAAACCGTAATCTTGTGCTAATGTTTTGTAGTCAATCATTGTCTCTCCGTTTCCAATGGCAAGAAAAAGCATATTTGAGTCTTCTTGCTGCGCCAATTTTGCCAACTCGACGAAAGATTTCCAATCCTTGGATTTATGAAATCTGGCACACATACAAACTACAAAGGCTTCTTCAGGTATGTTTAGTTCCTGACGCTTCTTTGAAAGGTCAATGCCGGTTTTTAATCTCTTGAAATCAAACCCGTTATGAATTACATGGCTTTTATCTGATATAGCCTTCTTTGCATATAAACCGGCTTGTGAGTTGCTGACGATAGCGTCGGCTGCCCTATATGAAAATAGGCTACATAAGTATGTCAGACCATGTAAGGGTATGCAATCCGCCAAATGTCCTACTATGTATTTGAAATGATATTTTGTTTTTAATAGGGGAAATAAAATTAAATCCTGGCGACTACCCACCCAAGAATGTAGAATATCCGGTTTGAATTCACGGATAATTGTTTCCATCTGTGATTTGAAAGTCTTTCTTGGACGATAATCTACTTTCTTGACTTTTACGGGTGTCTCCCATAGTTCCGGGTAGTCGCAATGTTCGTCTAATGTAACAATCATCTGTTCACAATCGCAACTCTGATACAAACCTCGTATCAATTGTATCATTCTGCGTTCTCTTCCGCCCCCGCCTAATCCTAATGTGAAATGTATTATTTTCATTGTAGATTCAATGTTAAGTTATTCTTTAAGCCAGTCACGCGAACGAAATACCTGTTGCTCATATTCCGTCGAAAATATCGTTTCGTAAGGTACGACCCAACGAAACCGATTAGGAATGAAAACGAAATTAAGTAGTACGAAGTGAACGAACATAATACCGATAATGCCTATTCGGCGAATCTTATAGGTCGATTCATGCCATATTGTGGATGCCAAAATCATCTCTGTGGCGGTAAAGTACCAAGCCACACGGCTGATGTTCAGATTACCCATTGCCACGATCTTGAACAGTACGCCGATGGTGAGCAATAGGGTGAGAGCACTGTGCTTAGAGTCGCTCATATAGATGGTAAGAATTAAAACCAGTGTACTTAGGTAGAAAGTGGTTGATGTGTTTCCACCTTGCTCGGAATAGGCTGTATCGGCGTATAGTTGGGAGTAGTAGGGGACAATGCGGAATAGTATGTTGCGAATCGTATCCGAGAAAGGCACAACAACAAGCAAAAAAATAAGGGCAGTCAGTGCGCATGTCTTGGGCGATAAACGGATATAACGAACAAAGTAGAAAGGTAACAAAATGAGTGCCGAATAATGTGCAGCGGCTGCCAATCCGATACAGATTAGGTAACGAACAAAACGCTCATCTTCGATGTGGCGAATGGCATATAAGAAAATGGCCATAGACAGTGCCTGACGAATCCAATCCCATGTATCAAAATAGACGTAAGAAACAATAAATACGAGCAGCCCCAACGCATGCGCCTTGTATCGTTCCAATGCAAGGTAGATAAACAGCAAGGTCAGCAGGAAATAAGCACCAATCACCCATGTACTGGGATGAGCGCAATGTTGAAAACAAAAGGATAAAAGATACGAAAAAGGTTCATCGTATATCAAATCGCTCAGCAGAACGGTATGCGAGGATATCTCCTCTGCCATCGAATCGAATTTAGCCACGTATGCATTATAATCCGCTCCTATATCGTAGCGGATAACTGCCACAAAAGCCAATAGCAGGTAGCCAAGACGGCAAAAAAACTTCATTCCTGTACGGGATGCTATCCAACAAAGTACAGGCACTATGATTACCAGTGCATTAAATAGGTAGTATGTGGCCTCTATACTGAACATATCAAATTTTGGAACGCTCCATCTCCTTTTTTACCAACCGGCGAACGGTTATGAGACGATAAATCAATTCTACACAATAGGCTATCAGTGCCATACCTACAAAACTGTATATGGAATGAAGATAACCCGTTAGCAGTAATATCATAAGAGTAAGCAAGTAGGCTGCCGTTGTTACTAATATGCTGTAAAAAACATAGCGGTTATATCCCAATGCAATAAAAATATCGGACGAAATAATCATGCTTACCGACAATATAACGGGTGCCAACGAAAACAGACGAATAGGTAGCAAGTCTGTATTTTCGTCGTGCAAGAAGAAGGTTACAATAGCAGGCATAAATACATTAAGGAGAATGACTAACAGCGTTGTAAAACAAAACATACCTGCCATCACATATCCTATTTTTCGTATATTCCTCGAACGGGCGGCGCGAGGAAAAATAACGGTGCGGATGATTTGGATAGGTTGCTGCAAAATGTTGTTAAACTTGGTGGACAAGTCGTATATCACCACACTCTCCATACCTACGCATGAGCCTACCAACAAGTAGTTGATTTTGTCTTTGATAGAACATATTACATCCGTCGCAAACACAGCAAATGAGTCCTTTATGTAGAAGCGAATGGCACTTATATCGGGTTTGGAGAAGGGGATATGCAAATAGTGAAATATATACCAAAATGCAAATATACCGGACAAAGTATAGCCTAACGAATAAAATACCGGTATCCAGATGTAATCGTCCGGCGAATGAACTACCAAAAAGATGGCGGCTATAAACAGACCTTTAATCATGACATTGGTTAGCGAAGTAAATTTCATTTGTTCCATTCCTTGATAGAAGTATTGGGGAAAGAACAATTCGTTGGTCGTCATTCCGTAGGTTAGTAAGAACAACACCCAATGAGCACGGTAGGTAGGTACAATCAGAATAATAGCCGTATAAATCAGCAAACCGATAATCCAAATACCTAATCGAGTATAAAATACGGAGCAAACGATTTCTGACAACTTGCTCTTGTTATCCCTGTTTAGCGATATATGTTTGGCACACACACTATTTGAACCGAAATCAATGAGCATGGCAAAATAGGTGGCAAGCATTTGAGCGGTCAAAACGATGCCGTACATCTCTTTCCCCAACACACGAGTCAGATACGGATAAGTAATCAGCGGTGCTAACAATAGGAAGACCTGCAGAATCGTTATGTACGACAGATTCTCAATCAGCGTCTTATATCGTTCGCGAAAAGCGGATATGTTCAGTCTGTGAAGCACGATAATGTTTTAGTGTTGCAAGTAGTATTGACTATACCACTGCGCAAAGCGGCGCAGCCCTTCGCGCAATGAGGTGTGGGGACGAAAACCAAAGTCGCGTTCCAAAGGCTTGGTATCGGCATACGTGGTAACCACATCACCCGCTTGCATGGGTACTAAGCGGATATGTTTATCTATATCAAAATCAGCCGGTAAGACCTCGGCTTGCTGCAACTCTTCGGTCAATATATGCACAAACTCCAACAAGTTTTCCGGCTTCGAGTTGCCGATATTATACACCGCATAAGGGGCTATCGGCAGACCGTCAGCACCTTTCTTGCGCTCCGGCGCGTGTTGCATAATGCGTACAATACCTTCCACTATATCGTCTATATAGGTGAAATCACGCAAGCACTTCCCATGGTTAAAAATATCTATGGTTTCGCCCTTTAGCAACTTGTTCGTAAATCCGAAATACGCCATATCGGGTCGCCCTGCCGGACCATAGACCGTGAAGAATCGCAAACCCGTACTTGGAAGGTCATATAGTTTGGAATAAGTATGAGCAAACAGTTCGTTCGACTTCTTCGTTGCAGCATATAGCGATATGGGATTGTCCACGCGGTCATCGGTGGAGTAGGGCACTTTCTCGTTGTTGCCATATACCGAACTGCTTGAAGCATATACCAAGTGCTGTACCCCTTTCTGACCGTTGTCGTATGAATGGCGACAAGCTTCCAATATGTTGTAGAAACCGAGTATATTGGACTCAATATACGCGTCTGGATTCGTTATCGAATAGCGTACCCCCGCTTGAGCTGCCAAATTGATAACCAAGTCAAAACGGTAGTCGGTAAATAACCCTTCTACCCAAGGACGGTCGGCTATATTGCCTCGCAAGAAAGTAAACTCTACATCGCTGCCGGCTTCTCGGCGAGCGGCAACCAAACGCTCAATCTCTGACAAGCGATATTGTTTTAGTTCGGCTGAGTAGTAATCGTTCAGATTGTCAATACCCACGATGTGTATCTTATTGGTGTCGTGCAATAGGCGCATTGCCAGATTGGCGCCGATAAAACCGGCTACACCGGTTAGCAAAACCGTAGAATTCTCAATTTCAATTTTCATACATCAAACCAAAGTTCTTTGATTAACATAGATGGCCAACGCCAATTCTGATAGGCTAATTGCGCTATCCCGGGTGCTAAAATCATACCCCATATACCCCAACCCAATATATCCAAGAAGAGCCATAACAACACAATAGTAGCCGCACCGCTGATGAGCGAGGGAATAAATATCGGTATCTTATTATCCGCCATAATGAATCCGGCAGCCGAAGCATGGTTCTCTTCCAAGAAATGGATCACAATCAAGGTCGTAAACATAGCGGCCGGCAAAAAGAGAGTCTGACTGTCAATCCATTGGAGAATAGCATTGCCCCATGCTACGCATATCACTCCGCCTATACTATATACGAGCAGCAAACTCAATTCGTTGATGAGGTAGTAGCGACGAAGGCCTCGTATATCTTTTTCGGCGCGGCATTGAGCCAGTTTGGGTACAAACGACTTATACGGCACATTCGACAGGTTGCACAATATCTCTAACACTTGCAGCGTAAGACCATAGCAAGCCATATCTTCCAAACTCAGATAGATAGCCCCTATCAAGGTGGCAGACTTGCTGACGGCAAAGTTACCCAAGTGAGTCAATCCAACCTTTATGGCATTGGGATAGATAGCCCGTATGATGGCATCGGTATCTCCTTCTTGGGCTTGCGATAGCGACTCTTTCAGTTCGCGGGTATAGAATACACGGTAGGACAGCACGCGGCGTATGATGATGGATACCAACTGCGCCGCCACAATCGCGCTCAACCCTAATCCGGCGTAGATAAGACCTACCGCCAAGAGCAGATACACGCCTTGACCGATGATGGTGATTTGCTTGCTGCGCCGTATATACCCCTTGCCCACCAACAACGCATCGTAATAGAGCGTATAGAGGTTGTAGCAGTTGATAGAAATGAGCAACGCCCAAGCAACGATGGCATCCGTTCGGTCGCCCGAATACTTGCGAAGTATATAGACGAAGTAGGCCGTTCCGGCTGTGGCCAACAGCACAAAAGCCGCCAACGCTACCCATCGGTAGAAACGGCGCATCACTTTGAGTGTGCCTTTTAACAAACCATAGTCAATGGCTACCGGCAATCCGTCCGACTGTGTATGATTGACAGACTCCACACCTTCCTTGCGCAAACGGCGTACCCCACTGAAAATATAGCTTATATTGCGGGAAAAAGACGGCTGAAAACCAAAATCCAACATCGAAACAAGCATGGTAATCGTCTGGAATATGTTCCATATCCCTACCGCCTCAGCCGACATCTGACGAAGAATGAAAGGCAGCAACAGCAGTCCGGCTCCTATCAGGAAAAAAGTAGCCGCATACGACCATGCTACATCCCGCTTACCTATATGTTCTACACCTTGCGCCAAATCGCTTAATCTCTCTGAAAAATATCACGCGTATAAACCTTATCTTGTACGTCGTCCAACGTCTTGTCGTATCGGTTGGCAATGATGGCTTGCGACTGCTGCTTGAATTGCTCCAAGTCATTCACCACCACACTACCGAAGAAGGTTGTTCCATTCGGTAGGGTGGGTTCGTAAATAATCACTTTGGCACCCTTGGCTTTGATTCGTTTCATAATGCCTTGGATGGACGACTGGCGGAAATTGTCCGAATGAGATTTCATCGTCAGCCGATAGACACCTATGATGCACTCTTTCTCTTTGCCGCTACTCCAACCGTTATCGTCCGAGTAGTCGTAGTAACCGGCTTTGCTCAACACGCGGTCGGCTATAAAGTCTTTGCGCGTGCGGTTGCTTTCTACAATGGCTCCTATTAAGTTCTCCGGCACATCTTGGTAATTGGCAAGCAGTTGCTTCGTGTCTTTAGGCAAGCAGTAGCCGCCGTAGCCGAACGATGGATTATTATAGTGCTGACCGATTCGCGGATCCAAACATACACCTTCTATGATAGCCTGTGTGTTGAGACCTTTCATCTCGGCATACGTGTCTAATTCGTTAAAGTAACTGACCCGCAGAGCCAAATAGGTGTTGGCAAATAGTTTGACAGCCTCCGCTTCCGTATAACCCATAAAGAGGGTAGGGACTTGCTCTTTGATGGCTCCTTCTTGCAGCATTGCGGCAAACTGCTGTGCGGCAGCCTTCAAACCGGCATCTTGCATGTCGGTGCCCACAATGATGCGTGAGGGATAAAGGTTGTCATATAAAGCCTTGCTTTCGCGAAGGAACTCCGGCGAAAAAAGGATGTTTTTGCAGCCCGTGCGGCGGCGAATACCTTCCGTAAAGCCAACAGGGATAGTTGATTTAATCACCATAACAGCATCCTTATTCACGCGCATTACTTGCTCAATAACCGACTCCACGGCAGACGTGTCAAAATAGTTCTTCTGCGGGTCGTAGTTGGTAGGCGCGGCTATTATGACCCATTCGGCTTGTGCGTAGGCGCTATCGCCGTCCATCGTGGCGGTCAAATCCAACGATACGGGGTTGCCATCGGCATCATGCCCCGACAGGTAACGCTCGATATAATCGTCCTGTATGGTCGATTCGCCACGATTGATTTTATCCACCCGTTCGGGAACGATATCCACGGCTACTACATGGTTATGTTGCGCCAACAGCGTTGCCATTGACAGCCCTACATAACCCGTCCCTGCTACTGCTATCTTTGCCATAATTCGTTTATATCTCAAGTTAAAATTGTTTTCTACTTGTGCTTTCGGTTCATTGATTCGCTTATCTTGCTTGGTAATATATAGATAGAATCACAATCTACCATCCACTAACGACCGATCGACGAAGTTCTTTACGTCATAGATTACGGCATTCTGATTCTTGTATTTTGCAAAATCAAAGGTCTTGAACTGGTCATGGCTAACGCAGGCTATGACGGCGGCGTATTGTTTGTTCGGGTCAATGGTGGCAATCAACTCTTTCCCGTATTCGCGGCGAACCACCTCAGGTGATGCCCATGGGTCATATATATCCACTTGGCAACCAAAGTCTTCCAATTCGCTTGCTATATCCACTACCTTCGTATTGCGGCAGTCGGGGCAATTCTCCTTAAAGGTAA
>DFIN01000036.1:5691-40799 GCA_002372135.1 Bacteroidales bacterium UBA3696 | reverse complement strand
GCAAAGGTACGCATTTTTTCTGAAATACAAAACAAAACATGAGTTTTTTTAATCTTTTGTGCTCAACATTTGTCAGAAATCAGGCTTTTTTATGTATAAGTGAGTTGTGCGATAGGTTGCGAGAAGAGCATGCGGGCCAGTTCGAGCAGTTGCTGTGGTGTGATGTTATTTATCTGTCGGTATGCTTGTTGGTAGTTGGTGAGTGGCAGTTGGTAGAGCACTTGTTTGGCCATATTGAGTGCATTGTTCTCGTAGTTGAGGGCGGCGATAGCGAGTTGTGAGTAGAGTTGTCGTTTGTGGTGTTGGAGAGTGCTCAGGTTGATTGGTTGTCGGGTGAGGGAGCGGAGTGTTTGGTTGATGAGCTCGGAGCACGAGCCGATGTTGTGTTGGTCGGTAGAGTAGTAGATTGACCAGTAGCCGCAGTCGGACATAGGGTTGTGTGTCATCTCGATGTTATAGACCAGTCCGTGCTTCTCTCTGAGCGATAGGTTGAGCATAGAGTTCATGGAAGCTCCGCCCACGATGTTGGTGAGCAGTTGCATGGTGTATTGCTCAGGGTGTGAGAGCGGCAGGCTCTTCCCTCCGAGCATGACATGTGCCTGATGTGTGCGTTTGCTCATGTTGCATGTGAGCGGTTGGGGGTCGGGTGGGAGCAGTCGGCTTGAGGCTTGTCGGGAGCGTGTGGCGGACCCCAGATATTGCTCTGCGAGTTGGCGGAGGGTGGAGAAGCGTATGTTGCCCAAGGCAAAGAGCACCATGTTGTCGGCAGTATAGTTGAGGTCAACGAACTCCCGTGCTTTTTTCTGTGTGATGCGTCGGAGCGACTGTTTGTTGCCCAGGATAGGCAGTGAGAGAGGGTGGTCGCGGAAGAGCAGTGCCTCGAAATCATCGTAGATAAGGTCGGAGGGTGAGTCGTTGTAGGTCTCTATCTCGTCGAAGATGACTTGTCGCTCTTTGCGTGTCTCGTCGTCGGGGAAGGTGGGGTTGAGCACGAGTTGTGAGAGCAGCCGGATAGTGCGAGGCAGCATAGAGGGTAGGGTGGCGGCATAGAAGACAGTCTCTTCTTTGGTGGTATAAGCGTTCACCTCGCCTCCTATGAGCTCGGTCTGACGGATGATCTGTGGGGCGGAGTAGAGCGAGGTGCCTTTGAACACACAGTGTTCGATATAGTGTGCCAGTCCGTTGAGCGGCTGTTGCTCGTCGCGAGTGCCACAGCCAACCATCAGTCCCACATACACCACCGGCAGGCGCCGTGGCATGAGGGCTATGCGGAGTTGGTTGTTGAGAGTGGAGAGATGGATATTGTTGTCGGGCATGTGAAATAGTTTTTGGTGGTTTGAAAAAAATACTTTATCTTTGCAGCCGATTTTGCGGCATTGGCGTAATTGGTAGCCGCGCCAGACTTAGGATCTGGTGACGTAAGTCGTGTAGGTTCGAGTCCTATATGCCGCACAAAGTTATTCATTTCTATCTTCCGTGGTACGTTTAGCCTCCTGCCAAAGCGTTTCCATTTGCTGAAGGCTCATCTTGTTAAGAGGTGTGTCTTTTTCTTTTGCTTTTTGCTCTATGTAGTTGAAACGTCGAATGAATTTCTGATTCGTTTGTTCGAGGGCATTATCCGGTTTGAGATGATATAGGCGAGCCATATTGATGAGTGCAAATAGGATGTCGCCCATTTCGTTTTCCATTTTCTGTTTTTGCTCGGGTGTAGGGTCTTCTCCCTGCGGAATGGCCTCTTTGGCTTCGGCTTCAAACTCTGCTATTTCTTCCTTCACTTTGTCCCAGACATCTTCTTTTTGCTCCCAGTCAAACCCCACATTAGCGGCTTTATCTTGGATGCGATAGGCCTTCACGAGCGAGGGCAACGAATCGGGCACTCCTCCCAGTACGGAGTGATTACCGTCTTTTTCTTTTAGTTTGACTTGTTCCCACAGTTTAGAAACTTCTTCGGCACTGGCAGCGGCTGCCTGACCATAAACATGAGGATGACGGAATATAAGTTTATCGCAAAGGCGATTGCAAACATCTGCTATGTCAAACTCCCCTATTTCGGATGCTATTTTGGCATAGAAAACGACATGGAGCAAGACATCACCTAATTCCTTGCTGATGTCGGTCATATCTTGTTTTACGATGGCAGCTGCCAGTTCATTGACTTCCTCTATGGTGTTTTGCCTCAGGCTCTCAAAGGTTTGTTTTCTATCCCAAGGGCACTTCTCACGCAAGTCATTCATGACGGTGAGCAGGCGGTCAAAGGCTTGTAATTGTTCTTGACGACTATGCATAATTTACCAGCGGTTGAAGTGGATATTTTCAGGCTTATATTTATCTTTTACAGCCGGTTGCTCGTTGGGAATACCTAAGACAACAAGACACATAGGAACGATATATTCGGGAGCTGCGATGATGTCGCTCACCCGTTTCACTTTTTCAGCGATTGGATACACCCCTACCCATAGTCCGCCTAAGCCCATTGCATGGGCTGCTAACAGCATGTTCTCGGTGGCGGCAGACGTATCTTCCACCCAATAGCCTTGTGCTTCTCCTTCAAGGGCTTTAGTCATATCGCCACAAACGACGATGGCATGCGAAGCGCCATTCTCTATGCGAGAGGAAGGCAGTGCCTGACTGAGGGCGGATAATTGCTCGGCATCATCAACCACCACAAAAGCCCAAGGCTGTTTATTTACGGCGGTTGGGGCAGCCATCCCTACTCTCAGGATAGTGTCTATCTGTTGGTCGGTCAGTTTATCGCCCGTAAATTGGCGAACGCTCACTCGGGTATTGATTACATCCAATGCCGAATTGGTATTCTGTTCGGATTGGCATGTGCATGATATAATCATAGCTGTCAAAGTTAAGATGAATAAGGTCTTTTTCATTGTATTAACGAATTTATACGTTTTGATTATCTTTCAGAATTTCAATCTTTCCTTCGTTCATCGCTGCATAGGTGAATTGTTTGAAAAAATCACCCAGAATGATTACTTCGGGATTTTTCTCCGTCTGTTTTATTCCATCCGGCTGTTGAAACGGACGATGAAGTACAATATGACGATGTCCGAAGATACAACAATCATATTCAGGATGTTCGTTTGCCCACAGAACCAATTCTTCCTGATTGTCCCCTTTATATGGACAAGGACGTTGCAATTCCTTGAGTCTGCTTCTGCGTGCCCATTCATAGCCGAAAGCATCGCCCAAATAAGGCGGCAACAGACGGAACAAAAACTGAGGCAGAGGATGGTGAAAAAAGGCGCGCAACCGCATAAAACGGCGTATTTTCTTCCTAATTGGCGGAGGAAGTACCTGCATAAAATAGGACGGCACTATTCCATCCCCGTGTGCCAAAAACACTTGCCTGCCTTGCAGACTATATACTTGCGGCTGCCGATGGACTTGCACACCAGTATTGCGCTCCAAGTCTCCAAAAGTCCATATATCGTGATTACCAATGAAGAAATGAACAGCTATACCTTTTTCCGTCAAGCGTTTGAGAGTCTGTAAGAAAGGAACAAACTGCTGTTTGTTGCCCGTCAAATGCCATCTGCCGCCGAAATCCGCCCACTGATGCCTGTCCCACAGGTATTCGTACCAGAAATCGAACATATCCCCCAATAGAAAAATGGCTTCTGCGTCTTGCGCCATACGATTGAGCAGGCGAACCAGTCGCTGTTGGTGGGCATTCGGGTCGGCAATCACTCGGGAACCGAGATGGGCATCGCTCAAAAAATAAATCATAGGAAAGCAGAGGATTAGAGAAAACCTAATTCAAGTTTTGCTTCTTCAGACATACGGTCTTTGGTCCATTCAGGTTCAAAAACGATATTTACATCTACCTGTTCAATGCCCTCTACGGAACCAACTTTTTGCCGAATATCTTCTACCAGAAAATCGGCTGCCGGACATCCGGGGGCAGTAAGAGTCATTTCTATTTTGCAGGTAGTTCCCTCTATTTCAATCTTATATATTAGTCCAAGGTCATACACATTGACGGGTATTTCGGGGTCAAAAACCGTCTTGAGCATACGCAGGACTTCTTCCTCCGTTTGTAAAAACTCGTTCATATATTCATTCGTCCCTCACTTCGTAGTTTAATAATACTGCTGATGCATCACTTGGTCGTAAATTTTTCTTACTTTCTTTCCGGCATCCGTCCAACTGATATTGTTTACTTCTTTTCGTCCTTCTTCACTCAGTGTCCGATATAGCGACGGATTCGTCACTATGGCGTAGATAGCATCCGCCATAGCGTCAATATCCCAGTAGTCTGTTTTGATGGCATGCTGCAGGATTTCTGCGCACCCCGACTGATGCGATATGATGGTCGGACATCCCACTTGCATGGCTTCGAGAGGAGATATGCCGAATGGTTCACTCACTGAGGGCATAATATAGACATCCGAATCAGCCAGCAACTGCTGTACCTGCTTGCCCCGCATAAATCCGGGGAAATGGAACCGCGTCGCAATGCCTAAGCGAGCCACCAAGTCAATCATTTCTTGCATTTTATCTCCGCTTCCCGCCATCACGAACCGCACGTTGCGTGTGCGTTGCAGTACGCGAGCAGCGGCTTCTACAAAGTACTCAGGTCCCTTCTGCATCGTGATACGTCCTAAAAACGTAACCAGATGATCCTTATGAGTATGCCGTTGGAACTCGTCCGGATTAGCCAAGGGGAAAACAGCGTTATGCACGGTGGACACTTTGGATGGATTTTGCCCGTATTTATCAATTACCGTTTGGCGGGTAAGGTTGCTCACGCACATAATATGGTCAGCCTGATTCATACCTTCTCGCTCTATGGCATACACAGTAGGATTAACCTGCCCGCGCGAACGGTCAAAATCGGTAGCATGTACGTGAATCACAAGGGGTTTTCCCGAAATCTGTTTAGCCACTACTCCGGCCGGATAGGTGAGCCAATCGTGCGAATGAATGATATCGAACTGTTCACGTTGAGCCAATTGCGCTGCCACTTGGCGATAGTTCTCTATTTCTTCCAGCAAGTTTTCAGGGTACTTGCCGGAGAACTCAATGCAACCACGCCCGGGCACATCCACACTATTCGCTCCTATAATACGCAGAAAAGACTGGTCTTCATCGCCCCAAGGACGCGGTAAAACGAAGGTAATCTGCATATCACTTTGCTCTGCCAAACCATGGGTCAAGCCATAACTGGCTGTTCCCAATCCGCCAAGTATATGAGGTGGGAATTCCCATCCAAACATTAGTGCTTTCACGATAAAGTATATTTAAGAAGGCTGATTATTCTTTTTTTCTTCAAGTTCTTTCAGGCTGTTATAAACGCCTATCACACCGCTTACGCTGGGTGCATAACTCATACCGCCGTGGCCTTTGAAGGGCGGGTTGCCGTCATACAATTCGCTGAGTGTACCTATGGTCAGCGTACGCATCTCCGCTTCATAGCCGATCAGCAAGCGGCGCATAAAACTCTCGCCGCTATGCTCATACACGCGCATATACGCTTTGCCGTAAGCAGCAATCGACAGCGGGAAGACGGGTCCGTTGTGCAAGTTATGGTCGCGTTCCTTCTCACCACCTATATAGACAGGACGATAGCAACCGCTTTTTGGAGATAGAGTTCGCAGTCCTTTGGGAGTATAAAGTTCTTTCGTACATATATCCACTACGGCTTTTTGTTGCTTCTTATTCAGTGGCGAATAAGGCAACGATACAGCCCATATCTGATTGGGACGCACCTCATGGTCATGGTATGAATCACTCACATAATCGTCCAAGTAATGACCATTCCAAAACACTTGCACAAACTGCTCACGAGTCAGTTCGGCTTGATAGTCTAACAAGTCTGCTCTATGCTCCTTACCCAAAACGCGCATCAATTCAGCAGTAAAGCATAATGCGTTATACCATAATGCATTGATTTCCACGATGTACCCGGTACGAGGCGTTATGGGTTTGCCGTTTTCCACAGCGTTCATCCAAGTGGCAGGTCGCTCAGTGCCATCCGTCCATACCAAGCCGTTTTGATGTACAAAAAGTCGAGGATGTTGTTGACCTCGGATAAAAGTGATAATGTCGTATAGCAGTTGACCATATTGGGTGGCAACCTGATTCATATCCACATAATGCGAATACTCTTGAATTACACGAACAAACCATAGCAATACATCCGGTTCGTCCATGCCTACCAGACGTATATCTTCATACTTGCCCTGTAAGAAGGCTTGCACCTCTTGCACGGCGGTTTTGTTCATAATGGCATCCCAGTATTCAGGTCTTCCCACGCCCATCGTGCAATCACATAGGGAGAAGAACTGTGCGCGGGCCTCGGCTTTGTACCAAGGATAACCCGCCAGCAACCAACATTTGTCCCCTACTCTTTTATAGAATTGGGAGGCAGCGTTTCGCAGGCAGGCATACATATTGTCGCGCTGCCAATGGCGATTTTCTTCCTTTCGCCATGTGTTTTTGAGCGTAGCAGGATTTACTTCCGTTATACCGGCTGAGAAAATAAGTGATTCTCCCTGCTTCATCGGTACATCAAAATATCCGGGCACAAATAAGTCCTCATGCGATTCGTAGCCGCGCTCTTGCTCTTTGAAGTAGTAAATATCTTTGTACCAATCAGGTTGATGTCGGTACGCCGCTTGCTTGGAGAACTGCATAAACAACGGCGGGAAACCTTCATACAATCGGTTCTTTTGTCCGTTTCTAACCGGCTCCATGTGCGTATTGGCATACGGATTCTCGTGGGTCAGCGTATTCGTCGCACGGAAAGCCAAGAAAGGTCTCAGCCGTAATACGGTTCCCTGACCGGCTTCTACCAAGGTATAACGAATCAATACACGGGGTTCAAAACTAACCAACAGTCTTTCTTTGGTCAATATGACTCCGCCTACACGGTAAGTTGTTTTGGAAAGGAGTTGGCAGTCATACGCACGCAAGTATTTATGCCCGTTGGGAGAGAACAAGTGCTCTTCGTACTGGTGAACACCAAGATTAAATTCAGCACCGTGCTGAATAACCGTTTCATCCAACGAACTGAGCAACACATAGTTCTCGTCATCTTTGTCTGCTAACGGCAATACCAACAGACCATGATATTTGCGTGTATTACAATCCGCCAGCGTAGTAGCGGTATAGGCACCCGCGCGGTTGGTATGCAGTATTTCCTGCCTAAGACTGCGGTCTAAATTGACGAGCAGATTTTTGTCAAAAGAAAGGTAACTCATTTATATTGGTCATCTACATCCATCACAATCTGACGGATTTGTTGTTCTTCATGTTTGGGACAGATTAGCAACACGTTATCGGACTCCACGACTATCATATCCTTCATTCCGCGCAGCACGGCAAGATGTCCTTCGGGCAGTACGACTATGTTACCTTCGCTTTCATAATAGTTAGCGCGGCACTTGAGAGTTGCATTACGTTGCTCATCTCTTTCGCTTAAATCGTATAGGGATCCCCAGGTACCTAAATCGCTCCATCCGAAATCGGCTTGCTGCACATGAACGGAATCGGCTTTTTCCATTACCCCATAGTCAATACTTATATTAGGACATGTGGGGAAAATCTCTTGTATATAGGTTTCTTCTTCGGCAGTACCCATTTTTCGCGGATCGGTCATAAAGATCGTATGCAACTCGGGCAAATAGGTACGAATAGCCGCAGCTATGGTCTTCAGATTCCACAAGAAAATGCCGGAATTCCAAAGGAACTCACTGCTTTCTACAAATACTTTTGCTAATTCAAGATTGGGCTTTTCCGTGAATGTCTTCACGCGGTAGAGGTCCTTCCACCCTTCAGTAGGCTGCGCTTTTTGAATGTAGCCGTAGCCCGTTTCCGGACGAGTAGGTTTCATACCGAGCGTAAGTAACGTGTCGTTTTGCTCCACGAAAGAAAGCCCTTGACGAACCGTTTCCACAAAACGCTGTTCTTGTACAATCAAATGGTCGGAAGGAGCCACTACGATATTAGCCTGTAAACGAGGGTCGGAATCAAAATCAGCGGTCATCATATCCAAACCATACCGCTGGCACAACAACCCTTTGATATGCATAACAGCATAGGCTATACACGGAGCAGTATTGCGACGGGCAGGCTCGCATAACACTTGAGAAACTTGGATATCGGGTATTTGTTTCAATATCATTTCCCGATAAGCCACGTTCGTAACGATAATCACATTCTCTATCGGAACAAAAGGCCGAAAACGATCTACTGTCATTTGCAACAGGCTTCTGCCGGTTCCGAAAAAGTCAAGAAATTGCTTGGGACGGTTATTTCGACTGAAAGGCCAAAAACGGCTGCCTATACCGCCGGCCATAATGACACAATAGTTCTGCATAATCAAATAGATAAAAAAAATTTGTGTTTCTTCCTATTCGGCGGCAAATATAGTGCCATTTGGCAAAGTGAACAACAAATTTTCGCAAAAGATTTTCAAAATTTCGTATGTACCAAGTAATTTTGTATTTTTGCGCGCATTTTCAGAAACATGGCAAAACTAAAAACAGAATACATTTGCTCCGCATGCGGAGCGAAAGTGCCCCAGATGTTAGGTCGCTGCCCTGTATGCGGCGAGTGGGGCACAATAGAGGAAGAGATAGCCACCACCTCCGCATCGTCGCAAGCCGCTCACAGTTTGCGCGGGGGCCAGACACCTCAACGTCTTCAAGAAATAACCGTTCAGCAAGAGCCCCGTATTGATATGCAGTCCGGCGAGTTGAACCGCGTGTTAGGAGGGGGATTAGTACCTGGCAGTCTGGTTCTTTTAGGTGGTGAACCCGGAATCGGCAAATCAACGCTTGCGCTGCAAGTGTTGATGCAAATGGAAACTCGGCGCACACTATACGCCAGCGGCGAAGAAAGTATACATCAACTCAAACTTCGCTCTCAACGAATAGCCGGAAAGCCCGATAATCTGTACATCGTGGCGGAAACCAATCTGGAAACCATTCTTAAACATGTCAAAGAACTGCAACCTGAGATAGTAGTTATTGACTCCATCCAAACGATAGGCACCGAAGCATCGGATGCCACCATCGGTTCACTCAGCCAAGTCCGCGAATGTGCCACTCGTATCCTCCAATTTGCCAAAGAAGAGAATGTACCTTTCCTTATCGTGGGACATATCAATAAAGAAGGTTCGCTGGCAGGTCCAAAAGTGCTGGAACATATCGTGGATACCGTCCTACAATTTGAGGGAGATCAACACTACATGTATCGCATCTTGCGAGCGCAGAAAAACCGCTTCGGTAGCACAAGCGAATTGGGGATTTTTGAGATGCTGCAAGACGGATTGCGCGAAGTAACCAACCCGAGCGAACTGCTTTTATCCACCTCAAGGGATGGACTAAGCGGTATCGGGATCGCCGCAGCCGTCGAAGGCGTGCGACCATTACTCATAGAAGTGCAAGCCCTCGTTTCCTCTGCCGCATACGGGACTCCCCAACGCTCATCCACCGGATTTGACACCCGAAGGCTAAATATGCTACTTGCCGTCTTGGAAAAACGCGTAGGATTTAAGTTACAACAAAAAGATGTGTTTTTGAATATTGCGGGCGGGCTGCGCGTGAACGATCCTGCCATTGATTTGGCAGTGTTAGCCGCCGTACTCTCTTCCAATATGGATATCCCTTTGGACTCCGGTACTTGCTTGGCGGGCGAAGTGGGATTGGCAGGCGAAATACGACCTATCAACCGATTGGACCAACGCATCCAAGAAGCGCAAAAATTAGGTTTCACCCGTATCCTTATTCCTGCCGACCAACCATTCCATACCCAAAACACAGGTATCGAAGTGCTTCCTATCCGCCGTGTAGCGGATGCCTTTCGCATGCTATTAGGAGAAGCAAAGAAATAAAAACATAAAAATTAAACGATATGAAAAAAGAGATTATTTCATCTGTTATCGTAGCCTTAGGATTGTGCTGCGCAGGTATTTTGATGTATTGCGGATTGAGTAACATCGCCTTCAAAGACCGCTTTGTAACCGTCAAGGGTCTTTCGGAAAAAGACGTGCAAGCCGACTACGTATCCTGGCCTTTGCATTTTGCCGTATCGGGTAATAACTTGCAACAACTCTCGCTTGACTGCTCACAACAAGCCCAACGCATTGAAACTTTTTTACAGCAAAAAGGATTTACGGCAGAAGATATGCATCGTGGCACCGTTTCACTCAACGACAACTGGGACAACTACTACACCACTCGTCGTCCCGAGTTCCACTACACGCTCAATTCATCGGTCGTCCTTTCCACGCGCAAAGTGTCTCTGCTGGTTTCCAATCCTGACCTTGTCAACGAAATGATAGAGAAAGGTATTTTGGTGCAATCATGGGGAATGGACTACCAATACAAAAGCCTGACCGAACTCAAGCCTTCTATGGTGGCAGAGGCCACACAAAATGCACGCGTGGTTGCCCAACGCTTTGCCGATGATGCCCAATGCCAGTTAGGCAGTATCCGCAACGCTAACCAAGGACAGTTCACGATGGAGAACGACTCCGAACAACCTTGGTTGATTCATATCCGTGTCGTTTCCACCCTTCAATACTATCTAAAATAATCGCAGATGGCATTTTTCTCGTTTTTTAATCGTTCGGACAATAAGCAGGACAACACTGTTCATCAAGCCGAACAACAGACTTTGGAGCAAGGGTTAGTAAAAAGCAAAACCTCGTTGCTTTCGCGTATAGGTCACGCTATTGCGGGCAAATCCACCGTGGATGATGAGGTGTTGGATAACCTTGAAGAAGCACTTATCGCCTCAGATGTAGGTGTGGAAACGACCCTCCAGATTATTGAACGGTTGCAAACCCGCGTAAAAAAAGACAAATACGTATCCACCAACGAACTGAACGCTCTTCTGGTAGATGAGATATGCCAAATGCTTGCTGCTACCAAGCACACAGCTATTACACAACCCCTTGAAACGGGCAATCCGTATGTAGTAATGGTAGTGGGCGTAAATGGTGTAGGCAAAACAACCACCATCGGCAAATTGGCATGGCAATATAAGCAGGCGGGCAAAAGTGTCTATTTGGGAGCAGCCGATACGTTTCGCGCTGCCGCTGTAGAACAACTCTGCATTTGGGGAGAACGTGTCGGAGTCCCGGTTATTAAGCAGCAGCAAGGTTCCGACCCTGCTTCCGTTGCCTTTGATACACTCCAGTCAGCAAAAGCCAACCAAGCAGATGTAGTGCTGATTGATACAGCCGGCAGATTGCATAACAAGGTGAACCTAATGCACGAACTGACCAAAATCAAACAAGTGATGCAAAAAGTGATACCCGATGCTCCCCACGAAGTGCTGTTGGTTTTGGACGGTTCAACCGGACAGAATGCATTTGAACAAGCACGCCAATTTGCTGCTGCCACACAAATCACCTCGCTGGCAATCACCAAATTGGATGGTACAGCCAAAGGAGGTGTAGTCATCGGAATCAGCAACGAGATGCAAATACCCGTTCGCTACATAGGTTTAGGAGAGCAGATGACTGACCTTCAACTCTTTCAACCTGAGGCCTTTGTTAAATCTATTTTAGGATTGGCATAATCATGAAACGTATATTCCCTTTTCTATCAGTCGTTTTTGCTTGTTTGCTCGGTTGCCGGCATCAGGAATCTGTTGAACCGTTTGCCGAAGCAGAATGGATTGGCAAAGCAATCCCCGATTCTGCTTTCTACGATGCGGATGGTCATGCTTGTTTGCCCGCACTCTATCTGAGTAAGACATTTGAGGTACAGGGTACAATCAAAGATGCCAAACTCTATGCATCCTCCATGGGATTTGCCGAATATTACATCAACGGATACCATTTCTCAAGCGATGTATTTGGCAATCTCCCTACCGAGTACGACCATACTATTTACTATCTTACTTACGACGTAACACCTTATCTTAACGAAGGGACAAACACTATCTCCGTGATGCTAAGCAGCGGTTATGCCGTAGGAATGCAACAGGGGATGGCATTGTTCGGGGCTCCACGAACAATGATTGATTTACGCATTAACACCAGCAGGATAGAGGAACGCATCGTTAGCGACACAACTTGGCTAATGTCCGACCAAGGACCTATTCGATTGAGCAACTTGTACGATGGTGAGGTGTTTGATGCCCACTATCTACCTATTAACGATCAACGACCGGTGTCTGTTTTACCGGCTCCGACTACCCATGTAGTACCTCAACCTACTACCTGTATGGCCGTGATGGACACCATCAGCCCGAAACGGATTATCCCGAACAAACAAGGTTGGATTGTGGATATGGGAATCAACATGACCGGCTGGTTTGCCATCAAAGGTCAAGCGAAAGCCGACACCCCTGTTACGATGCGTTTTGCTGAACTGCTTCAAGCCGACTCCGTTTCTATCTACACGGATAACCTACGGGACGCACGATGCACCAATGTCTATATTCCTAACAAAGACGGAGAATTTGCCTACTGCCCTGCCACTGTCTATCAAGGGTTTCGCTTCGTACAGATTGAAGGCTTGACCGAAGCACCGCGTTTGGAAGATTGCACAGGCTATTTCATCTACGATAAGATGGCAAGTACCTCCACCTTTGAATGCTCCAATCCTCTCCTTAACAGGCTTCATCAGGCTGCCTATAATGGCATACGAAGCAACTACAAAGGTATGCCCACCGACTGCCCGCAACGCGATGAACGCTTAGGTTGGCTGGGAGACCGTTTTACCGGTGCGTATGGCGAAAGTTTTTTGTTTGATAACCGTTTACTCTATCTCAAATGGCTGCAAGACATTGAAGACACACAAGATTCATTAGGACAAGTAGCCCATATTGCGCCGCAATACTGGCTCAGGCTCCGCTCAGCGAACGTAACATGGTGCGGCACGTATATCAGCATTGCCTATATGCTACTGCAACGCTATGGCGACGAACGCGGTTTCCGTCTTCACTACGACTCTATGCGCAAATGGGTCAAGTACATCACTGAATACGCTATGGAAGACGACTTAGTGGTCAAAGACACCTACGGAGACTGGTGTATGCCGCCCGAAAGTCAAGAGATGATACACAGTAAGGACCCAAGCCGTATCACCGAAAAGACCGTTCTTTCATCCACCGTTTTCTACCAACTATTGGGATACATGCAAATATTTGCGCAACGGCTTGGCAAACAAGACGATTCACAAGAATACCACGAACTGGCAGCACGAATCAAACAGGCGTATAATGCCCGTTTTTTCCACCCTGAAACAGCCCAATACAGCAACAACACCGTTACAGCCAATCTCCTTTCGTTGGCTAACGGGTTGGTACCCGAAGGAGAAGAGGAACGCGTAATGGCTAACATCGTGGACGTAACACGCAATCGTTTTGACAGTCATGTCAGTGTCGGTGTACTGGGTATCCAACACCTAATGCGTACGCTTACACGCAACGGACAAGCCGAACTGGCTTACCAAATTGCCACCAACACATCCTATCCTTCGTGGGGGTATATGCTGGAACATGGTGCTACTACTATTTGGGAATTATGGAACGGGGATACCGCCAATCCCGCAATGAACTCCGCCAACCACGTGATGCTTTTGGGCGACGTGCTGCTATGGATGTACGAAGATCTTGCCGGTATTCGTCCCATCAGCGATGTAGAGACAGACAAGCCCTACGCCTATGAGCAACTCTATATGAAACCTTACTTTGCGCCGGATTTAGACTATGTAAAAGCCTCTTACCAATCCGTCAACGGGCTTATCCGCAGCGAATGGAAACGACAAGCGGACGGTACAATCCGCTGGACGGTTGACCTACCTCAAGGCGTTACTGCCGTAGTTTCCCTGCCTGACAAAGAACAGACCATTTACACCCAATCGTTTGACATCACTCTATAAAACGGGTAACAAAATCCACATTTCCTTTTGTAATTGCTTTCAAAACGCTAACTTTGCGCGCTGTAAGACTTACAAAACTTACGAAAAGAAACACAACGAAATTCAAATTATAAAAACAGAAATACCATGAAATTCGAAGTATCCAGTTCCAAATTGTTTGCTCAATTGCAAGCATTAAGCCGTGTGATTGTCCCCAAACAGGCTCTCCCCATCATGGAGAATATCCTCTTTGACTTGCACGAAAACGTATTAACACTGACCGCCTCTGATAGCGAAGTTACCATCCGCACCTCTATTATTGTAGATGCATTTGAAGGAGAAGGAAAAGTAGCTTTCGACGGTAAATTGCTGGTGGAAACGCTCAAAGCCTTCTCCGAACAGCCTCTGACCTTCAATATTGATGACCGGAATTTCAAACTCATCATCACCTCCGCAAACGGCAATTACAGTTTCGTAGGAATGAACGGTAATGAATACCCGGAGATTCAAAATTTAGAGGAAGGTGCCCGTCAATTCAATATGGCAGCCGGTACCCTCTTAGAAGGTATCAGCAAAACTATTTTCTGCACCGCTGACGATGAATTACGTCCGGTCATGAATGGTATCAATATCGACTTGCAGGAAGATCGCCTGACCTTGGTGGCTACGGATGCACACCGATTGGTACGATTCACCGACACCACCGTCAAGACAGCCGAACCCACCAATATCATTCTGCCTAAGAAACCGGCTAACTTGCTCAAGAATGTGCTGACCAAAGAAGACAACGAGGTGGACATCCATTTTGACAGCAAGACTATCCGTTTTGCGTTTGGTTCAACCTTAATGGTTTGCCGTCAGATAGAAGGTCGATTCCCGAATTACAATGCAGTCATTCCTCAAAACAACCAAAACAAGGTGATTGCAGACCGTCAGACCCTCATCAACGCTTGCAAACGCGTAGCCGTATTCTCAAGCCCAAGTACAGGTCTCATTCGTTTGGGGCTGTCTGAAGACCAAATTCGCATCTCCGCTCAGGATATTGACTTCTCTACCAGTGCCGAAGAAACACTTTCATGCTCCTACAATGGCATGCCGATGGCCATCGGCTTCAAAGCACCTTTCCTGATTGAACTTTTAGGTGCCATCGATTCGCAAGAAGTGATGATTGAGTTAGCCGACCCCGCACGCGCCGGTCTCATCCTTCCTACTGAAAACGACGACACCAAAGAGACACTGATGCTGCTTATGCCTATGCTCCTGAACGAGTAATTCAGGTTTATTCTATCCGCACATGAAACTACAACTGACACGCCCATTGGTCTTTTTTGACTTAGAAACAACGGGCATCAATATCGCTACCGACCGTATCGTTGAGATAAGTTACCATAAACTTTATCCCAACGGTACAGCCGAGGGCAAGACATTGCGTATCCGCCCTACTATTTGGGCAAACGGTGTGGAGACACAAATGCACATTCCTGCCGAAGCCACAGCCGTTCACGGCATAAGCGATGAAGATGTAAAGGACTGTCCGACGTTCAAGCAAGTGGCTGCTACCTTGGCAGAAGTATTTGCAGATAGCGACTTGGCAGGCTACAACAGCACCCATTTTGATGTTCCGCTTTTGGCAGAAGAATTTCTGCGCGCCGGTCAAGCCATTGACTTGAAAAGCAAGAGTTTCCTGGATGCCTTTACCATATTCCAAAGACACGAACCACGTAACTTGACGGCAGCCTATAAGTTCTACTGCAATAAGAACCTCGAGGATGCCCATACTGCCGCCGCCGACACCATGGCAGCCTACGAAGTGCTGATGGCTCAGATGGAAAAATACGACGACCTGCCCGTAACAGTCAAAGAATTGTCCGACTACCTGACGGGCGACCACCGCACCGCCGACTTTGCCGGTCGTGTACTATATGACAACGAAGGGAAAGAAATCTTTAACTTTGGCAAATACAAAGGACAACGCGTGGCAGATGTTTTTCGCCGCGACAAGGGATACTACTCTTGGCTGTTAGACAGTTCGTTCCCTGAATATACAAAAAGCGTTTTTAAGCGCGTCTATCTCACACTTTACCAATGAACTATCGCCACCTTACCGCCTCCGAAATAGAAGTGCTCATCCGTCAAGGATGCAGTGCAGACAATTGGAAAAACATATTTGTAAAGGAAGGTTTTCTACCTCAACACATCATCAATGCTCATTTCTCGGGCGAGATACATCTCGGTATATACAGCACCGCATTAACCTTGCCGGGAGGAGTTCAGTTCCACACCGGTATTCGTAATGCTGTCATTCATCATTGTACCATAGGCGATGAGTGTTGCATCTACAATGTACATAATTACATAGCCAATTATCACATAGGCGACCATACCTGCATTGAGAACGTAAATGCCATTCTTGTGGACGGCACCAGCCGTTTTGGAAATGGAGTGCGCGTGGCTGTCATGAACGAGGGAGGAGGCAGAGAGATACCTATATTTGATTATCTTAGTGCACATTTAGCCTATATCCTGACCCTATATCGTCATCGTCCGAAACTCATTCACCAATTAGAGCAAATGATTGATGCCTATGCTGCCGAACAAGAGAGCGACATGGGATTTATCGGCAACCATGTACGGATTATCAATTGCGGTAGTTTCAAAAACGTGCGTATAGGTGATTATGCCCAAATAGCCGGTACCAGTCGTCTGCGCAACGGAAGCATCAACTCTACCCAAGCAGCTCCCGTTCGGTTAGGTAGTGGGGTTAAATGTACAGACTTTATCATTTCGTCAGGCGTTGAAATCAGCGACTCAACCTTAGTGGATAAATGCTTTGTAGGACAAGGATGCATATTTGACAAACACTATTCAGCCGGCGAAAGCCTCTTTTTCAGCAATTGCCAAGGTATGCATGGTGAAGCAGCCGCCATTTTTGCAGGGCCTTATACTGTTACTCACCATAAATCGACTCTGCTTATTGCCGGCATGTTCTCTTTCCTCAATGCCGGTTCGGGAAGTAACCAGTCGAACCACATGTACAAGTTGGGACCTATCCATCAAGGGTTAGTGGAACGTGGTTCAAAAACGACCTCCGACTCCTATCTGCTCTGGCCCAGTCGCGTAGGAGCATTCAGTCTGGTGATGGGCAGACACACCCACCATACCGACACGTCTTCTCTCCCCTTTTCCTACTTGATAGAGAACAACTCCGAGAGTTACCTTGTCCCCGGTGCAAACCTACGCACGGTAGGAACAATCCGTGATGCCCAAAAATGGCCCAAACGGGACAACAGAAAAGATTCGGTGCACTTAGACCAAATCAACTTTAACCTGCTATCACCCTATACCATTCAAAAAATGGTTCAAGGTAAGCATACCCTGCTTGAACTGCGCCAAATAAGCGGCGAAAACACAGAGGTATATGGCTACAAGAACTGCAAGATACGCAACACATCCCTGCGACATGGTCTTCTTTATTACCAATTAGGTATTGCCAAGTTCCTTGGTAATTCTCTAATCTCGCGGATAGAGAAAAAAGTTTCAGCTGACACCAAGCACCTGACCATTGACCAACTCCGTCAGATTCTACAACCTGACACCTCCATCGGCTTAGGAGAATGGATTGATTTGAGCGGACTGATTGCCCCTAAATCGGAGATTATACGTTTAATAGAACAAATAGAGAATGGCTCGCTCTCATTATCGGACATTCAGCAATACTTCGTTTCACTGCACCAAAACTATTACATCTACGAATGGACTTGGGCTCTTCACCTTTTGGAAGAAGAATGGCAATGCCCGTTAAGTCATGTTACGATGGAGCAAATCCTCCATACTGTGGACGAATGGCAAAAAGCAGTGGTACAGTTGGATAGGTTGGTGTACGACGATGCGAAAAAAGAATTTGATCTCAATAGTCAAACCGGCTTTGGGGCAGATGGCGATGACGAAGAGCGCATACAAGACTTTGAGTCAGTTCGCGGTCGCTTTGAGAGCAATCCGTTTGTGATTGAAGTGCTGGCGCACATAGAGCGAAAGACGGCATTGGGCGAGAAAATAAAACAACTACTCCGTTAGAAAGGATGGAAGCACATCTAACCATTTTAGGGACAGGCAGTGCACTACCTACCTTCCAGAATTCGCCATCAGGACAGATATTGGAGATGTGCGACAAGTCGTTTCTTATTGATTGCGGCGAGGGGATTCAACTCACTATGCGCCAGATGAATCTTAAAACATCGCGTTTATACTCTATTTTCATATCTCACTTGCACGGAGACCACTGCTTCGGTCTTTTAGGTCTTATTACCACGTTGGACATGATTGGACGCACCCAACCGCTGCATATCTATGCGCACGCAGACTTGGAAAAGTTGCTTCGCCCACAGATGGACTACCACCTGAAAGATATGAAATATGAAGTAATTTTTCACTCCATCCGACCGAATAAGAAGGAAGTGATCTTCTCGGATAGGACAGTAACCGTTGAAACCATCCCACTCAAGCACAAGGTTCCCACATGCGGTTTCTTATTCTATGAACACCATCGGCGATTCAACGAAACTACAGGTGAATTCTACTACGAAACACGAAAGCGCTACGCCTATTGTTCAGATACACAGTATAAAGAATCAATTATACCCCAGATAGAGGGTGTAGAAACGCTCTTTCATGAAACGACATACATCGAGCAAGACGCTTTCCGCTGCAAAACTACTATGCATTCCACCGCACGACAAGCCGCTACTATTGCTCTTAAAGCGCATGCCAAACAACTTATAATCGGACACTACTCCTCACGCATAAGCAACCACTCACTTTTCCTGCAAGAAGCACAAGAGATTTTTCCTAACACCCTATTAGGTGTGGAAAGAGAAGTGTATCTATTGCCCTGAAGATGCAGAAACGGCACTTCGTTTCGGACGCTCAGTACGGGGAGGAGTAAGAAAAATATCTTCTTTAGATAGAGGACGTTCACCTGATGCCCAAAAGAAACCACTCAGTCGCTGCTTATCCAATGTCAGTTCGTGCAAGGGATAAAGGACACCCGATGTGGTTGTAGTAAAGAGAATATGGTGAATCTGCTGATTCTCGATAAAAACTTGTATATCGCTGCTTTGTGTAGTATTTACACCTATCAGCGACCCGTCATCTTCCTTAGGATAAAATACGGTTTCTGCATTTCCTGAAACATCCACCCTCTTCACCTCATCGCGGATCACCCAAGCCGTCATTTCCTTGCCGGCTATCTGATCAAAATAGAGGTCAGATACTTGTCGCGTTCCCATAGCGGAACCCACTCCATAAATATGATGCAACTTATCGTTGTGGAAATATAGGGTGATGCTATCCGCCGATATTTGGTTGCTATCGCTCCAACAAATAGGCAGACGATGCAGCACCATAATGGAATCGCGACTATTAAAACTCAACGAATCACACACCAATTGGTAGTCTTTTGAATAGGCTCGAACATGATGAAACGCACGAAATTGGCGAAAGGTCGTATCCTTGCCTAACGTGTCCGTAAAAGGTACCTCCTCCGTAAAAAGCGAATCGGCGTGCATATAAGTAGGTTCGTTGTCCGACCATAGTACCAACATAGCACTATCCGTTGCCATACCACGCTTATCCTGCTCCCACATTTGACCATAATGCCCCAACAGCGACACTTTTTGAACCGTATCACGAATCTCTATATGTCTGCGCAACTCGCCATACCCGCTTTTTTTGTCATAGAAAATGGTATCTCCCGTCAGTTGCTTCCCGTCATTATGCGCTATCAGACTTTGGTCGTACAACACACTCTGTTCGGTTTGCGTATTGTACAAGCCGTTTTCTGACGTAATAGTTGTTTCTTGCTCATATACAATGGTTGTCGGACATACAATCTGGGCAATATGACTTTCCGTATTATAATGCAGCGTATCGGTGTCAAAGGTAAACCGATCATTCTCTAAATGCACTTGATTATGAAAAACGGCTTGCGAGTTGGTTGGGCAATACTCGCCCCAAACTGATTGGAGCATATTAAGGCTATCGCGAATGGTTCCGCCCGTGAAATAGTATGCCAGATTAGTGTTGCGGTCGTAATTCAAAGAGTCCGTGGTCAAAACCGTGGTTCGGTGCTCCAAACGCACATTCCGGCACAATCTGGCTAAACGCGTATTACCATCATAATAAAGGCGATTACCATACCCGAACAACGTGTCGCCTTGCACAAACCGAATACGTCCGAAAGCCGTCACCGAATTGGTTTTCTCATAAAAGTAGGCAGAGTCGCAATACATCAATGCATCCTCATGCCGAAAGCGTACATCGCCACGCAAAATCTGCGCATCGGGCAGCCTTTGTTCGTCAAAAGCAAGCACATCCGAATGCTCCAAATAGACGCGATTCTGTGCCAATATACCCACTACTGACACTGCCATCAATATATATATTGCAATCCTTCTCAACCGTGCTGCTATTAGAAGTTATTACTGATGAATCCAACCGGGATATTGAAAATCACATCCCTGCCATCCGGGGGCTATCTGTATATATGTCTCTCTTTGCTTGCGGCGAATCCAGTCGTCTAAAAACTCGCTGCTTAATTTTTGCTCCAGCATGCCGCGTATCACCTGAAAATCATCCACCAGATTGGCTTTATGCACCTCTTTCTTGGACTTAAGCCGCACAATACAGCATACTTCCTTATTCTTCGTTTCGTCCATCATGACAAACGGCTCGGAAATATCGCCTTCTTGCATCGAATAAATCTGCTTGGCTATTTCGGGAGGCAGTTCTTGGTACTCAAAACGCGATGAACCTGTTTGGGGATTCATCATCAACCCTCCGTTCAAAGCCGTTTGCTTATCCTGCGAAAAGAGAGCCACGGCTTTTTCAAAGCGCAGGCTGTCCTGCCGTATGAGTTTTGCCACCGTATCAAGGTGCGCTATCGCTTTTTGTTTATCGTCGGAAGACACACGGGGACGAAGCAAAATATGACGACAATTGATACGCTCCCCTTTACGCTCAATGAGTTGGATGATATGATAGCCGTACTCCGTTTCCACGATACGGGACACTTTTTTAGGATCGGTGAGATTAAAAGCCACCTCCGCAAAAGCCTCTACCAATTGCCCTTTACCAACAAATCCTAATTCACCACCCCGTTTAGCACTTTCCGTATCTTCGGAATACAAGCGTGCCAACATGGCAAAGTCTGCTGTTCCGTTATTTACTCGCTCTGTGAAATCGCGCAAACGGGATTTGATACGATCCAATTCTTCCCTTGATACAGGCGGCTCAATGCTCACTATCTGAACTTCCACATGGGCAGCCACAACCGGGATTGAATCGGCGGGCAACGAATTATAATAGCGACGGATTTCTGCGGGAGTGGGTTTGATATGTTCGGTGAGTTTGCCTTGGAGTTGCTGAATAATCATTTGATTGCGAACCGCTTCCATCAGTTCTTCACGTATCTCCGTGGAAGACTTGCGAAAATACTCTTCCATTTTTTCGCGTGATCCTATCTGACTGATATAGTAATTGATACGCATATCCACTTGATGGCTGACCGAGGACTCATTGGCCTCAATGGAGTCCAATTCGGCTTGGTGAAGATAGAGTTTTTGGATCGCCATTTGCTCAGGAATAATGCAATAGGGGTCGCCGGCTATTTGCTGCCCCTCATATTGCGCCCGCAGACGCTCTTCTTCCACTTCGCTCCTTAAAATGGGTTCATCGCCTACCACCCAAACAACCTCATCAATGACATTGTCTGCACATAGTGGCAAAACACATAGCAAAAGGATAAATACCTTATATATTTTTTTCTTATTCATACTTTTTTAGTCGGTTACACATTATTGGTTTCGACGGATGATTTTTTTCTTTTTCAGCGCATCGTTATATAGTTCGTGGCGCTTTTGTTGCAGGAATTCCAACTCGCGTTGGTTTAGAATAATCCGCTCTATTTCCGATGCTGCATAATCCTGCGGCATTATATCGCCGGCAAAGTATTTATCTGTGATCTGCAGGATATATACTTGTGTGGAATCATGCAATTCAATAAGCGAGTGCCGCCGCATCTCCTGCTGCAAGGAACGCGAATCGGTAGGCAGACGAAGCAAGAGTTGATTGGCAGTTTTCCATGAATCGGTAAATAATTCATACCCGGTAGCATACTGATACACATATTTTTCAATCTGCTCCATCTGCTCCTCATCTATGCTTGCGAGCCATTTTTTCAGTTTGTCCTGTTTGGGCGTTCCTTCGGGTAAGACAATCAGTACGCCTTTCAATATGCTTTCTTTTAAGACGAATTGCTGCGCATGCTGCGCATAGAACTGCTCCACCAACGTATCAGCGACCTCCTTGGGCATCTGACGCGCCACTAAAGCCCGCTCATATTCATACCGGTACAGACTACGCCGATAGTCGCTCACCATCTGCTCTATACGCGCTTGCCTTTCGGCAGAAGCCTCTTCGTATTGCAATATACTGACTGCCCAATCATAAATATACTGCTCGGCAACGCGGGCACTATCTTCCGCATTTAAGCCGGAAGTGAGATGAGCAATATCTTCCTCAGTAAGCGTTTGACCAGCCACTTCAGCTACAACGCCTGCTTGATGACGCTGCTTAATATGTTCGCAACCACAGCAAAAAAGAAATATACTTGCTATTAAAATATAGAAAACGGATCTGTTCATGGAGTTTGTGCCTATCAAAAAAGCCTTATTTGGACAAATTGAGCCTGCAAAAGTACAATGATTTGACAAATGTAGCAATATCTTGTTCATATTCTATGAAATATAGTCTTATTTTTGCCCTCACTATTGTACAGATTGGAAAAAAGCCATACTTTTGCGGCTTGAAACTGAAATAAAAACTCTAACTATATGTACACATTCCTGACTATTTTAATTGTTATTGTTGCCATTTTGCTAACCTTGTTGGTATTGGTTCAGAACAGCAAGGGTGGTGGTTTGGCATCCGGTTTTGCCAGTGGTAATCAGGTTATGGGAGCACCCCGTACCGCTGATTTTTTGGAAAAAACCAGTTGGACTCTCATCGCCATTATTGTGGTGTTAAGCATTTTGGCAGTAGGTATCAGCAAAGGTCAGTCTGACCAACGCGTTACCAATAGTGCTATCACAGAGCAAGTAGAAGAGGCAGCTTCTGCTATGGAGTCTTCCGCCATGCCTGCCGCCGAGCAAGAGTAAAAAACTTTTTATATTTCTCCTTTTAGAGAGATAACAAAAAAATCCAGCCCGCTTGGGTTGGATTTTTCTTGATAGTATTTCTCTACTTAAGCCACTTGTCAAGCCATTGGAAGAAGGTGCGTTGCCAAAGTATGCCGTTTTGAGGTTTGAGCACCCAGTGGTTCTCATCGGGGAAAATAAGTAATTCAGCAGGAATACCGCGCATCTTGGCTGCATCAAACGCAGCCATACCCTGATTCGCCAATATGCGATAATCCCGCTCACCATGAATGCAAAGAATAGGTGTGTCCCATTTATCCACGAACTTATGCGGGGAATTAGTGAAAGTACGTTGAGCCACTTCGTTATCCTTTTCCCAATAAGCACCGCCCATATCCCAATTGGCGAACCATTTCTCTTCGGTTTCAAGATATTGCATCTCCATATTGAATATGCCATCGTGCGCAATGAAGGCCTTGAAACGATGGTTGTGATGACCGGCTATCCAATAGACACTATAACCGCCAAACGAAGCACCCACGCAGCCTAACCGATTGCGATCAATATACGGCAACGAATCACATGCCTCGTCTATGGCAGTAAAGTAATCTCGCATACATTGACCTCCATAATCGCCTGAAATAGCCTCATTCCATTCTTGTCCAAATCCGGGCAAACCGCGACGATTAGGGGCTACTATCACATAATCATTGGCTGCCATCATCATAAAGTTCCAGCGATAACTCCAGAACTGGCTGACGGGACTTTGCGGACCACCTTCGCAATACAGCAAGGCGGGGTACTTCTTTTGCGGGTCAAAATTGGGAGGTAAGATAATCCAGGTCAGCATCTGTTTACCATCTGTGGTAGTTTGCCAACGGGGAATAACCGTACCCATCATGATTTGGTCATAGATATTCTTGTTCTCGAAAGTGAGTTGCTCAATGCTTTTAGTACCTGCAACATCCACGTGTACCTTATAAATCTCATTGGCTTCACACATTGAATGACGCAGGCAGTAGGTCATCGTCTCATCCGGAGCCATCTCTGCGTATGTCTCCACCGGCACAAAGTCGTATTGTCCCTCCGTCAGACATTGTACGTTGCCTTGCAAATCAATGCGATACAGCATCTCCGTACCGTGCCATACGGCAGATACAATCAGATGCTCGTTGTCGTGCCAAAAGTAGTCGCTCACGGCTGTTCCCAATTTCTCGCTGACAAACGTCTTCTCACCCGTTTGCCTATTATATACCATCAAATGTGTCTCATCGCTCTCATAGCCGTCGCGAGCCATACTCAGCCAAGCGATATACTGCCCATCGCGTGAGTAAGACGGATTCGTGTCATACCCGCCGTTTCCTTCCGTCATATTGGTTTCCGTGCCGGTTGCTATGTCGTATAGGTAAATATCCGAATTAGTCGATAGAGCATAGTCCATGCCCGTTTTCTTGCGGCAGGTGTAAGCAATCTGTTTGCCGTCGGGCGACCAACTCCATTGTTCCACACCGCCGAACGGACGCATCGGACTCTCGTATGCTGTGCCTGCGAGGATGTTTTTTGCATTGCCGATACTCATACTGCCTATCAGCATCTCATTCTTGTATTGGATGGTAAGGTCAGCAAGGAAAGGTTGCGGAGCCGCCTCTACCCATTCATCCCAATGTTTGTACATAAGGTCAGTAACCACCCTACCTGATGCTTTGGGCAGGTCGGGATAGCGTTCAGCGGTCGTTTCGGTTGTCTTGACTGTGGAGATGAGCAGAATTTGTGAGCGATAGGGGTTGAGCAGGAAGCCCTCTATCTCCTCCTCATAGCCGCTTACCGCTACGTCTTGCCCGCCTTGACGAAGATATAGTTTACCGCCCTTCAGGTAGGCCAACACACCGCTGTTACCGAACCAAGCGGGCGAGTTACCCACAAACTCGTCCATCGTTTCTAATCTGCCATTCTCTTCCGAACAAATACGAATCCAAGTCGTAGAGCGGTTTTCCGCCACACTATAATAACTTACGGTATAGGCAACCCATCCCGTTTCAATATCCACCGCCACATCACCTATACGCCCCATAGCCCAAAGGGCTTCGGGGGTCAAGCGACCGCCATCAACCGTAATGCTTGGTTTGCTAATAGGTTGTGCCTCCTGCATGTCAGAAGACGAAGAAGCACAAGCACTACTTAATAAAGCAACTGTAGCCATAATAGCTAATTTAAGATGTTTCATTGTATTTTATTTTTCTATTGATACTTGTTAATATCTATCCATATCCTCCGCCAATTCAACATGATGTGCTTGCACCATATCCTGCAAGAAAATAGAGGCAGAATCAGCAAACTTATCCGCCGCCTCAGTAGTTAAGTATAAACACGTTCCAGATTGCGACAAGTCTTGAGCAATATCTGTATGCCGTTCCAGATAGGTAGCCAAACTGTTTGCCACTATATCGCCTTGGGCTATAATACGAACGTCACGTGCTCCTAACCACTGACGAATCTGTGGCAGCAAAAGGGGATAATGCGTGCAAGCAAGAATAAGCGTTTCTATATGAGGGTTTTGGTGAAAAAGAAGAGACAGATATTTATCCACAAAAAAATCAGCACCCGCTGAATGATGCTCATTGCTTTCAATGAGCGGAACCCACATCGGACAAGCCTGCTGGGTAATAGATATCGGATGCTGTAAGGCGAATTGTTTTTGCAATTCCAATACATAACTCATAGACTGTATAGTCCCTTGCGTAGCCAACACGCCTATATGCCGACAATCAGGCACGGCTTCTACCGTAGGACGAATGACGCCTAACACACGCAAACGGTTAGGGTCTATATCATGCTGCTGAATCGTACGCAATGCTTTGGCAGATGCCGTGTTGCACGCCAATATTATCAAACGACACCCCATCTGCTCAAGATGACGCACGGCTTGCAACGTATAGCGATAAATCACATCAAACGAACGCGAACCATACGGAGCACGCGCATTATCACCTAAATATATATAATCATACGAGGGTAAATGCCGACGAATCTTGCTCAATATAGTCAGCCCGCCATAACCGCTATCAAATACTCCTATTTTCATACCTGCCACCAAAATAGCACACAAAAGTAGGAGAATTCAACAAATACCACAAACAGTAATCCGCTTTTTTGTAATTTATGTTTGTTCAATCAGTAATAACACACTACTTTTGCGCACTTTGTATTTTGGTTAGAAACATAAACATCTAAATTATACACTTATGGAAGAGAAAGAGTTGCAACGTATTCGCCAGACGGCTCAAACATGGCTAACCGATACTTATGACAGTGACACACAGGCTGCTGTACGCCGTATGTTAGATGCAGAAGACCCAACCGAGTTGATAGATTCATTCTATCGCACACTTGAGTTTGGAACGGGCGGTCTGCGCGGGATAATGGGTCCGGGTACGAACCGTATGAACAAATACATCGTGGCACAAGCGACCCAAGGGTATGCGAACTACCTGAACAAGGTGCATCGCGAAGGCGGCTTTGAGCATGTGCAGAACGGGCAGGTAGCCGTAGTGGTAGGACACGACTGCCGCAACAACGGGCGACTGTTCGCAGAGACGGTGGCAGACGTGTTCGCTGCCAACGGAATCAAAGTGTATCTGTTTGAGAGTCTTCGTCCTACGCCGGAAGTCAGTTTCGCTATCCGTCACCTGAAATGTCAAGGCGGCGTGAACGTAACGGCTTCGCATAACCCGAAGGAGTACAACGGGTACAAGGCCTACTGGGAGGACGGCAGTCAAGTGCTGCAGCCGCACGACCAAGGCATCATCGATGAGGTGAACAAGGTACGTATGGAGGATGTACGCACGGGCGGCGATAAGAACCTGATTGAGATTATCGGCGGCGAAATGGACTACGACTATATGATGGCAGTGAAGAGCGTGATGATTGACCAAGACGTGATACTGCGTCAAAAGGACATCAACATCGTCTATACACCGATGCACGGAGCAGGCAGGCAGATTGTACCGATGTGCCTGCGTTCGTGGGGCTTTGAGAACATCCACGTGGTGCCGGAACAGATGGTGATAGACGGCAATTTCCCGACGGTGGTGTCGCCTAATCCGGAGAACGCAGAGGCGATGACGTTAGGAATGCAGATGGGGACACGTATCAATGCCGACCTCGTGATAGCGAGCGACCCCGATGCCGACCGCATAGCCATCGTGGTGCGCAACGACAAGAACGAATGGGTAATCATCAACGGCAACCAGACGTGTATGATGTACTGCTACTATATCATCAACAATATGAAGCAGTTAGGCAAGATGCGCGATGATATGTACTTAGTCAAGACCATCGTTACGAGCGAGATGATTCGGAAGATAGCCGACCGCCAAGGGGTGACGCTGACGGACGAATACACGGGCTTCAAATGGATAGCGAACCGCATCCGTATGTGGGAAGGCAAGCGCAAATACATCGGCGGCGGCGAGGAGAGCTTCGGCTTCCTACCCTACGATGCCGTAAGGGATAAGTGTTCGCCGTCTGCCATCTGCCTGATATGCGAGATAGCCGCTTACGCCAAAGACCACGGAATGACGCTGTATGACTACCTGCTGAACATCTATGTGGAGTACGGCTTCCAACGCGAGGCGACCGTGAACATTGTTCGTCCGGGCAAGACGGGTGCGGATGAGATTAAAGCGATGATGGCCAACTACCGTCAGAACCCGCCGAAAGAGATAGCAGGCGAGAAAGTGGTGCGCATCAAGGATTATCAGACGCTGCGCCAGTACAACATACAGGACGGCAAGTGCACAGAATCTGCCATCACGATGGCATTGGATGCGACATCGAACGTGCTGCAATACTTCACGGAAGGCGGACTGAAAGTGAGCGTACGTCCTTCAGGCACAGAGCCTAAGATCAAGTATTACTTTGAGATACCCGCCGAAATGAAAGGCAAAGCCGACTATGAGCGCGCGACAGCCGCCGCCGAGGCACGTATCCCCGCCATCAAAGAATCGTTAGGAATCTAAACAAATCAGACTATGACAAAACGTAAGATAGCCATTGTAGCAGGAGGGGACAGTTCGGAATACGAGGTGTCGCTGCGGAGTGCACAAGGTATTCTCTCTTTTCTGGACAAGGAGCGGTATGATGCTCAGATAGTGGAACTTCGTGGAGCCGATTTTGAGACACTGCATCGCATTGCCGACTACGACTTTGCCTATATCACTATTCATGGTACTCCTGGCGAGAACGGTCTATTGCAAGGCTATCTCGACATGATGCGTATCCCCTATAGTTGTTGCGGTGTGTTGGCTGCGGCTCTCACCTTCAACAAGTATGCTTGCAACCACTATTTGGCAGGCTTTGGCTATCACATAGCCAAAAGCATACTGCTGCGCCGTTATGACCCGCGTCCAAGTAATGAAGAGGTCATTGCTCAAGTGGGACTACCTTGTTTCATCAAAAGCAATGTGGGAGGTAGCAGTTTTGGTTGCACAAAGGTCAAGACTGTGGAACAGGTATCAGAGGCAATAGAAATAGCCTTCAAAGAAGGCGATGAGGTCATCTGCGAATCGTTTATGAAAGGTACCGAAGTAACTTGCGGAGTTTATAAAACTCGTAACAAAAGCGTGGCTTTTCCTGTTACGGAAGTAGTTACAGAAAACGAGTTCTTCGACTATGATGCCAAGTATAACGGACAAGTCGATGAGATTACTCCTGCCCGCATTCCCGACTCTGTTCGCGACCAAATACAGGCTCTCACTCTGCGCATGTATGACCTGCTCGGCTGTCAAGGTATCATCCGAACGGACTATATTATCACGGAGGACGGACAAATCAACCTGCTTGAAGTCAATACAACCCCGGGTATGACCGCCACCTCGTTCATTCCCCAACAAGTTCGTGCTGCCGGTTTAGACATACGAGATGTACTGACCGACATCATTGAAGACAGCATACAAAAACACCATGATTGACCTCAATAAGCAAATAGCCGCACTTTCGTTCCCCGCAGAACCGGCAGGACTATACGAACCCATTTCTTATACCCTCGCATCAGGCGGCAAACGCTTGCGCCCACAGTTAGCCTTGTTGGGAGCACAACTCTTCGGCGGAAACGAAGACGAAGTACTACCCGTTGCATTGGCACTTGAAGTGTTTCACAACTTCACTTTGTTGCACGACGATGTGATGGACAAGGCTGCTGTTCGTCGTGGCAGACCTACTGTACATGTCCGTTGGAACGAGAATACCGCCATTCTGTCCGGCGACCAGATGATGATCGAGGCATATAGATTGCTATCCCGCATCCGTGAAGACAAACTGTCTGAGGTGCTACGCATGTTCAACGACATGGCAACGGGCATCTGCGAAGGACAACAGTTCGACATGGACTTTGAACAGCGCGAACTCGTTACGCTGGACGAGTACCTCCACATGATTCGTCTCAAGACAGCACTCTTGTTGGCGTATGCCCTGCGAATGGGTGCCTATGTAGCAGGGGCGGACATTGACGCACAACAACATCTGTTTGACTATGGCATCTACCTCGGATTGGCCTTTCAGATACAAGACGACTTGTTGGATGTCTATGGAGACGAAAAGACTTTCGGAAAAGCCATCGGTGGGGATATCCTTTGCGGGAAAAAAACGTATATGCTGCTCACCGCCTTGCAAAAAGCAGATAACATCACACGCAATCAACTGATTGATACCCTTACTTCCTCATCACTGTCCGATAGTGAGAGAATAACCTGTGTTACTGCTATTTACGACAAACTATGTGTTCGCCAAGCGGCAGAACAAACGATTGCTGACTATACCAACCAAGCGCTACTTTGCCTGCAAGCCTTACCTGACAACGAAGCCAATAGCCGTCTGCGTGACCTCGCCAACTCCCTCGTCTGCCGTATATTATAAAGATTAAAAGGAATACGATTATGCCCTATCGCCGCTTACCCAATACGGACCAAATGCGTCTTAAAGCCCTGCAAACTGCCATTCAGCGCGCCAGTGAAGCAGACTTCAACGAACAAGTCCTTGCCTACCATACACAGTCGCAAGCCCGCAACTTTTTGCTGCGTTTTGAGAGTGCTGTCAGCCGTTATCACGACAATTTTCGCACGCGCGTATCGTCCAATAAGGACTATCGACATATCGTGCAGAACGCACGCATGTATATATCTCACTTTATCCAGGTGCTGAACCTGACTATCATACGAGGCGAGATAAAAAAGCAGTGCAAGGAGTTGTATCACCTTGACCCTAATAGTCATATCTTGCCGGATTTATCTTCGGAAGAGGACATCTTAGTATGGGGAAAGAATATTATAGAGGGTGAAGAACAACGCATTGCGCAAGGTGGTTACCCTTTGCAAAACCCCAGTATCCAAAAAGTAAAGGTGTATTACGACATCTTTCGCGACAAACAGGTGGATCAAGATTTCCATAAAAAAACCGAGAGTCGCATTACCGAAGATCTAACCGGTTTGCGCGAAGAAGCAGACCGCATCATCTTAGATATTTGGAATCAAGTGGATAGTTACTACAAGAATCTCCTTCCCTATGCCCACATGCGCGCCTGCCAATCCTATGGTCTGATCTACTACTATCGCCCCCATGAAAAAAGGCTGTCGGAAACTACCGACCGCCTTCTTCAGCAAAAAAAGGAAGCTCAACCGGCTATCCAATGGTTTGATCAGGAGTAACCACTCGATCCATCCGTATATCAAATATCTGGGTAGGTAAGTCCTTATGCAACTGGAACTCATAGCAGACACCTATCTTCAGGCTCTTGCTATAATGTTTCAAGAAACGGTCGTAGTAGCCGCCGCCGCGACCTAAACGATAGAGATTCTTATCAAAAGCCACGCCCGGTACCAATATTAGGTCTATATCCCCTTTCCAAACTTCCGTGTCCGGTTCGGGAATACCAAATCGCCCTTTTTTCAAAGGGCGATTTTTCTCATAAACTCGCACCTCAATCTGATGACCACCCACCGTAGCTGGAAGCAGGAACGTCTTCTCATCTGCATACTCATGCACTAAATGTCGCAAATCGACCTCATTATGAATCGGATAATAGAGCATCACCGTCTTGGCATCTTTCCAACACTGCATTCGTTCAATCTGCTCCACAATTTTCCGTGAGTCCGACTTCACTTCCTGCTCGCTCATCACACGACGACGCTGCGAATCCAATCCGCGCAACTGCTCTTTATCATGTTCAATCTTGTTTTTAGGCATATTGCGCATAATGTCTAGAATCTGGCTCTCAAACAACATATATGTAAGACTTAAATTTTAGCGCGCAAAAGTAGTGCAAATTTGCAAGAGAGCAAATATTGATTTACCTTTGCGCAAATTTTGTGCCTATACTTTGTCTATGCATACCAACACTTTTGCATCCGGCGGTTCGTTTCGCCTAATCAGCCTTGCTATCACTGTAATCGCCCTTCTGGCGTTATCCGCCTGCTCATCCAAATCAACGTCCACGATTACCTACGACACCACAGATGCTACCGTCCGAACATTTGCCCTTACTGCCAACGATAGTTTCCCCGGGTTAGCCATAGCCTCTTTCACTGTGGACAACCGCATTGACACAGGTCTCATTGCACCTGCCAACTCAGATTCCCTGCTTTTTGGCACTCCGTTAGACAGTGTCATACCCAAAGTAACATTTACTTCACGCCCTGCTGCTGCCATCTATTATATAGGCGACACCAGCTTCATTTATACCGGCAGTGATACGGTCAACCTGACCCGCCAACCCGTTTATTTACGTGTCTATTCCGCCGACCGCAAGCACGAAAAATACTACCGCATAGTGGCTTATGCTCACCAAATAGATCCAGATTTGTATCGCGTGGATACCATCCTTACCCAATTGACTCCCATACCAAGAGCAAGTTATACTCTCTATACGAATCAAACATTCTACACATTCCTTTCCGATGGACAATCGCTTGCCGTTACCCATTCAGCAGATGCCTACACGTGGACTGATGAAACAACTGTCAATGGTCTTCCTGCCACAGCAGACATACGGCAAATCGTAGTGGATAGTACCACCCTACAATTTGCTTACATACAAGATAGTACACTCTACCTATCAGAAGAAGGTTCCGCTTGGACCGCTACTGCTCTACATACGCAGGGTTGGACTATTCGAGCCACGCTGATGAGTTTTGGACAATACCTATGGGTAGTTGCTCAAAAAGAAGACACTACTTATTTAGGTTATCTCAATGCAGAGACTCTTCAACTGACTTATCTGATTTCCGACACCTCTCTGCCCGTCAGCGACTTTGCAGCCGTCGTCTTTACATCCAACAACGGCAGCCGTCATGCCCTACTACAAGGGGGATTTGATAAAAACGGAAAAATGCTTTCCGCTTGTTGGTCTATCGAACAAGCTGGACAACAATTCCGAATCATCAACATCGATACCCCTAATTATCCCCAATCACCCATTGCCGGAGCAACCATCGTGGCCTACAACCACCGACTCATTCGCTTCGGCGGTATTCAAACAGACGGCAGTTGGTATTCCATCTGTTCATCCGAATCAGAAGGGCTTTTCTATACACCCATTACCGCCAATCAACTGCCCTTGCCCGCAACGGTTTCGATGCGCTATCGACAGTCAGCCATCCAAGTAGGTGAGTACATCTATCTCTTTGGCGGCCAATCGCATTCACAATTCCACAACGACATCTATCGCTGCCGTCTCAATTCGGTTGATTGGTAACCCCTACACCTACATCTCATGATTGCTCATCTGCCATTTTGGCAGGTGCGCTGCTCTTGTAGAACATTCTACCCGATTTGGCACAATCTTTGCCTGCTTATCAACGCATAAAACTCTTATAAAGAGCCGTTGAATTAACTTCTAAACAACAATATACTATGTCAAAAGGAACTATTGGAGTAACATCGGACAATATTTTTCCGGTGATTAAGAAATTCTTGTATTCAGACCACGAGATTTTTCTGCGTGAATTGATAAGCAATGCCGTAGATGCTACACAAAAACTGCGTACCCTATCTTCTGTAGGCGAAGTGAAAGGAGACTTGGGTGATACGCGAGTACGCGTTATTATTGATAAAAGCAAAAAGACCCTCACCGTCAGCGACCACGGAATAGGCATGACTGCCGAGGAGGTGGATAAATACATCAACCAAATAGCCTTCTCCGGTGCCGAAGAATTTGTCAATAAATACAAAGATAAAACAGAAGCCATCATCGGACATTTTGGTCTTGGTTTCTACTCCGCCTTTATGGTCAGCGACAAAGTGGAAATTTTCTCACTCAGTTACAAGGACGAAGCCAAAGCCGTGCATTGGTCCTGCTCCGGCGAAACGACCTACGAAATGGAAGATACCATCAAAGCCGAACGGGGTACGGATATCGTGCTCCACATCAACTCGGAGTTTGAACAATACTTGGAAGATGCCACTATCGAAGGCTTATTGCACAAGTACTGCCAATTCCTGCCCGTTGAAATAGCCTTCGGCAAGAAGAAAGAATGGAAAGACGGCAAACAAGTGGAAACAGACGAGGAGAACATCATCAATGATACGACCCCCGCATGGACACGCAAGCCCGCCGAACTGAAAGACGAAGATTACAAAGCCTTCTATAGGAAACTTTACCCGATGCAAATGGACGAGCCCCTTTTCTGGATACACCTCAACGTGGACTATCCCTTCCACCTGACCGGCATACTCTATTTCCCGCGCATCAAGAACAATCTGGACATTCAGCGAAACAAGATTCAACTATACTGCAACCAAGTGTTTGTAACGGATGAGGTAGAAAACATTGTTCCCCAATACCTCACCTTGCTCCATGGCGTGATTGATTCGCCGGACATCCCCCTCAATGTAAGCCGTTCCTACCTGCAAAGTGATAATAACGTAAAGAAAATATCGTCGCATATTACCAAGAAAGTGGCAGACAAACTATCTGAACTCTATAAAAACGACAAAGCCGACTTCGAAAAGAAATGGAATGACATCCGCCTCTTTATCCAATATGGTATGCTGACCGACGAGAAGTTCTACGAACGCGCCATCGGATTTGCACAATTCAAGAACATCGATGGCGAATACTACAACTTGGAAGCCTATAAGGAGAAAATCAAAGCCAACCAAACCGATAAAGACGGCAACCTGATTGCCCTTTATACGCAAAACGCTGACAGCAACTACACCCACATTGAGCGGGCGCGTGCAAAGGGATACGATGTACTGCTAATGGATGGTGAACTGGACGTGCACGCTATGTCACAATTGGAGCAAAAGAATGACAAACTGCGCTTTGTACGAATTGATAGCGATGTATTGGAGAACCTCATCCGTAAAGACGAACAGAAAAAGGACGATTACACCGACGAACAAAAAGAAGGAATACGAAAAGCCTTTGAAAGCATTCTGCCTACCGACCAAAAACTTAACTACTACGTGACTTTTGAGGCAGCCGCAGACGATGCTCTCCCCGTATTCCTGACGCAAAACGAATTTATGCGACGCATGAAAGAGATGTCGCAACACCAACAAGGCATATCCTTCTACGGCGAGATGCCTGACCAATACAACCTTGTTATCAATACTTCCCACCCGCTCATACAAGATCTGATAGCAAAAATGACCAGCGAAGAAGTAGAAGAAGAGGTGGAGAAACCCCAAGATGACAAGCAAAAAGAGGAAAATGCCGAACCCGTAAAAGAAACTGTCCGCAAAACAGTATGGACATTGTCAGGTCAGGACGAACGTCTGCACCAGCTCACCGACATCGCTCTATTAGCCTCAGGTCAACTAAAAGGCGAAGCCTTGGCTAAATTCGTCAACCGCAGCATTCAATTGCTCTAATAAGAGGGCGAAAAGCCAAAAACGTCTCTAACAAGTCATTACAAAAACGCGGGCGGAACAAATGTTCCGCTCGCGTTTTTGTCGCTTTAACGAATGACGATAATTACATATCGTCGTGAGCATGCATCTGCTGAACGTAGATGGCATGTTGCATCTTTTCGCGTTTGATTTCGCTGGGTTTGTTGAACTGCTGACGACGGCGAAGCTCTTT
>DFIN01000036.1:0-5621 GCA_002372135.1 Bacteroidales bacterium UBA3696 | reverse complement strand
TTGCGTTTGAATTTCTTAATCGCGCGCTCGATGTTCTCTCCTTCTTTCACGGGAACTACGATCATACTTATGCACCTCCTTTCTTTGTAAAATAGCGGATGTTTAAGTCTTCCGCCTGACCTTTATTTGTGTTTCTTTATTCCAAAACGGGCGGCAAAAGTACGACACAATTTTCACCCTCACAAAGAAATACGATTATTTTTTTGCTTACCTTCAAGATAATAATAATCAACTTTCAACCTTCAAAACCCGCATAGCTATCATTGAGAAAGTTTTGACTCTTACTTCTTGCCTCTGAGCAGATTGACCGTACCTTTTTTCTTGTATTTAGTACCGTCTGTACCTACAGCTTCTATGATGTAGGTATAGGCACTTTCGGCGGCGGGTCTGCCGTTGATGGTTCCGTTCCACCCTCGCGCCGGGTCGGAAGAAGAATAGACTTGGTGTTGCCAACGGTCAAAAATCACCATAGAGAATGTGCGGATAGAACGGTATGCCACACGAAATTCATCGTGTATGCCATCGCCGTTGGGCGTAAACACATTCGGAACGGCTAACATAGACTCCTTGGCATCCACCTGAAAAGAAGTATCGCACTCGCAACCGTAATCGTTAGCAATGTGCAACTTAACTGTATATTTACCTGTTTGGTCAAATTGGAAGCGCGTTTCCGTATCTGTACGAGAGGACAAGATCTGCTCGGAACGCTGTATTTCCCATGAAAAAATGGTTGTAAGCGGCGAAGCATTGGCACGGAAGAGGATATTGAGAGGTGCCGAACCGGTCAATACCGATTCGTCAATTACTCGCTCCACTTCGTTTTCACGCTCATTTCCACGCAAAAGAGTATAGGAACGGGGAATAAAGTCAATGGCCACAGCATGGACAGAGTCTTTCTCAAGACGAACTAAATCGGTGGAGCCATAAAAATGCTCCGCAAACTGATCGCCCAGTACATCAAATTGGGTAGGTGCTAACAGTTTATGACCTAAATCGATGGTTCGAGGTATTTGGATACGAAACGTATCTTCCATCTCTTTTTCTACCCATGAAACCGAATCAGGCTGCACATCAGTATATTGAACCGACAAGAACCTTGCCAACGTATAGGGTTGTCCGGTAAGGGAATAGTAGGTCATCGGATTGACATCCACACTCAATGTGGATGTTTCGCAGGTGAGAAAGGCGCTCAGTTTTTTCCCTGCTATTCGATAGAGCGAATAGTCGAATACAGCCACCGTATCTTGCTGATTACCAATACGAACCAAATAGGTCATTCCATTTTCGGGATAGATGGCTGTCATACCCGTTCCCACAGGAGTGGATAAATCAGGATAAGCATACCAGTCTGCCATAGCGGGAGCCGTAAGCGAAGCATCGGATATGTTTTCAAATACAAACACGCGGTTCACGCCTTCTGCTTGCTCTACGATATATGGCTGTGTTCCGAAAGAAATTGGGGTAACAAAACTCTCTGCACCCGCCGAGAGAGCGAGGGTGCAGAGAGCAGTAATCAAATTGAAATATTTAAGATTTAAGGATTTAAAGATTGAACGCATTTTCATTTGATTATAAATATCAATACTTAAATTTTCAAATCATTAAAATTTTTGAATTTTCAAATCTTTGAATCTATAAATCTTCAAATCCTTAAATCTTCAAATTTCATCATTTATTCACTTGGAAACGAGTATTACCGTTTTGGAAGAAGTCCACGATCTGGTTGGCGGCAGCGATGCCGGCGTTGATGTTGGCTTCAGCCGTTTGGGCACCCATTTTCTTGGGAGTAGCGAAGTAACGACCTGCGAACAGTTCGTTCATCTTCTCGTTGGCAGCCGGCATAATGTCGGTTACATAACGGAAGTCGCTGCGCTCTTGCATCAGTCGGATTAGTTCGTCCTCGTTGATAACTTCCTTGCGCGCCGTATTGACGAGCAGGGCGGGAGCGGGCATATTCGACAGCAGCGCGTAATTAATCGACTGCTTGGTTTCAGCCGTAGCCGGGATATGGAGGCTGATGATATGGCAGGTACGATAGAGTTCTTCTGCGCTGTGGACGGGCGTTACGTTGGCATCAATCATAGCCTGATCGGGGCAGTAGGCATCGTATGCATAAACTTCCATACCAAAGCCTTGGGCGATACGGGCTACGTTGCGACCTACGTTACCGAAGGCATGGATACCGAGTTTCTTACCCTTGAGTTCGGTGCCGCTGGTACCGTTGTACAGGTTACGAACGGCATAAACCATCAGACCGAGAGCGAGTTCAGCTACGGCGTTGGAGTTCTGACCCGGGGTGTTCATAGCTACCACCTTGTGAGCCGTAGCGGCGGCAAGGTCAATATTGTCATAGCCGGCACCGGCGCGAACCACGATCTTGAGGTTCTTGGCGGCGGCGAGTACTTCCTCGTCCACAATGTCGGAACGGATGATGATAGCGTCCGCATCAGCTACTGCGTCAAGCAGTTGTTGTTTTGCCGTATATTTCTCCAAGAGAGCAAGTTCATAGCCTGCTTTCTCCACCACTTGGCGGATACCGTCCACAGCCACTTTGGCAAACGGTTTTTCTGTTGCTACAAGTACTTTCATTGTATTAAATAGCGTTATGTATTCAACTGATTTTGTTCGATTTTGCTTTATGGGCAATATATAGGAGTAGCCCATCAATGCATTTTTTCAAATTCGTGGATGCAGTCAACGAGGGCTTGTACGCCTTCTACGTCCATAGCGTTGTAGCAGGAAGCGCGGAAGCCGCCTACGAGACGGTGTCCCTTGATACCTACCATACCCTTGGCGGTAGCGAACTTGAAGAACTCGTCGAAGAGACCTTCGTATTCGGGTTTGAGGACGAAGCAGATGTTCATGCGGCTGCGGTCTTCTTTCTCCATAATGGTGGGGGTGAAGATCTTGCTGTTGTCGAGGCAGTTATAGAGAAGGTCAGCCTTCTTCTGGTTGCGCTCGTCCATCCACTTAATGCCGCCGTGTTCTTTGAGCCAACGCATATTTAAGAGCGCGGTGTAGATAGGCAGTACAGGAGGTGTGTTGAACATGGAGCCGCCTTCGATATGGGTGCGATAGTCCAGCATAGTAGGAATATAACGATCCACATGACCGAGAGCCTCTTCCTTGATGATCACGAAGGTAACACCGGCAGGGGCGATGTTCTTCTGGGCACCACCATAGATGATGTCGTACTTGCTAACATCCACAGGGCGGCTCAGAATGTCGGACGACATATCGGCTACGAGGCGTACATTCCCTTTCTTGCGGTAGATCTCTTCCAATTTGCGGTTGGAGATTTCTGTACCGAAGATGGTATTGTTGGTCGTGATGTGCATATAGTCAGCATCTTGTGGTACTTCAAAGTCCATCGGGATGGAGTTGGTGGAAGCAGCAAGTTCAACGGCTTCTGCGCCAAAGACACCTGCCAAACCTTTTGCCTCTTTCAGTGCTTTCTTGGACCACACACCGGTGTTGAGATAAGCAGCCTTCTTACCCATCATGTTGTAAGGAACCATGCAGAACTGCAGGCTGGCACCGCCACCGAGGAAAATAACGCGATAACCTTCGGGCACGCCAAGCAGCTCCTTCATCAGTGCTTCTGCCTCGTCCACAACAGGTTGGAAATACTTCGCACGGTGCGAAATCTCCAGAATCGACAAACCTTCACCTTGGAAATCCAACACGGCATCAGCGGTTTGCTTAATCACTTCTTGCGGCAGGATACTGGGTCCTGCATTGAAATTGTACTTTTTCATAACGAAAAAATTAAAGAATGTTGGTTAATTATTGTGTTTATAGGGGTATTCCTTGATTTTTAAAAGATTCCCAGACCCTGTCCGTGGCGGTTCCAAGCGGTGGCATGACGACGAATGACGGGTCTAAAAGTGGTAACGGGATGCGAATAGTACTGTTGCAGAGCCATTGCCACAGCAGCCATATCGGCTTCGCCGGCGGGAAGCAAGCTATCAGGGATGGGTTTACCGGCTTTGCGCATGCGTTCTACAAGGTCTTTGTTGAATTGCTCTTTGGCTTGACCGGACTTGAACTCACGATACTGTTTCTCGTGCATAGCAAACTCAAAGAGTTCTTCGTCGTCTTGTCCGCGATCCCAGCCGTTCTCCTGCATCTCTTTCTCAAAGCGCGGCAACTCGTCAGGATAGAGGGCTTGCGGGTCACCGGTGTAGAACTCAAAGCCTTTCTGTTCTGCGAGTTTGACGATTTCGGGAGCCAGTTCGCCGGGCAACTTGCCGGACTTGCCCAGAATCATTCCCCACATAGCGGGATCCATACGAGTAAAGGCAGGCTCGTCCATTGAACGGCTATAGAGGTTCATCAGTGCGGCATTCTTGACATACTGCGAGAAGGGCGTTACCAAGCAGGGTGTACCGAGCATAGGCCATATACGCTGTACTTCGTCGAAGAGTTCAACGAGCAGTTCATCCTCGCTGAGTTCTTTTTCGCCTTTCTTCTTGAGGTTGGCGTTGATGGCTGCATGCATACCTTTGAGGTCAGCCATGAGTGAACCCATCATACCGCCGGGCAGACCGCAACCTACCAACAGAGAGGTCATGAGCGCGTTCTTGGGGTCAATCCAGTAGCCGAGGAAATCGTCAATGAACGATTGGGTGAGCGAGCGAGCCTCCATATAGGCTTTCATATTGATATCCTTGACGAGGAAACCTGCGTCGCGCAGCATCGCTTGAATGGTAATCACATCGGGATGTACCTTACCCCAAGAGAGGGGCTCCATAGCCACGTCCAACACATCGCCGCCGGCTTTGGCAATCTCCAACATAGATGCTACGGAGAAACCGGGACCTGTGTGACCGTGGTATTGAATGATAATATGCGGATATTTCTCTTTTATATAGGCAACTATTTCCCCCAGCATGGCGGGGCGACCGATACCTGCCATATCTTTCAGGCAAATTTCCTCGGCACCGCCTTCGATGAGTTGGTCAGCCAGATTGCAGTAGTACTCCACCGTATGCACCTTCGAATAGGTGATACACATAGTGGCTTGCGCGGTCATACCGGCTTCTTTAGCCCATTTGATAGAGGGGATAATGTTACGCGGGTCATTCAGACCGCAGAATATACGGGTGATATCCGTACCTTGTGCGTGCTTAACTTTATACATGAGTTTGCGCACATCGGCTGGAACGGGGTTCATACGAAGGGCATTCAAGCCGCGGTCTAACATGTGTGTCTTGATACCTGCTTCATGGAAAGGTTTGGTGAAAGTACGCACCGCCAGATTGGGGTTTTCACCATAGAGAAGATTGACTTGTTCGGAGGCTCCGCCGTTGGTTTCCACACGGTCGAAACACCCCATATCAATAATCACGGGAGCAATCTTCGCTAACTGGTCGCGGCGAGGTACATACTTACCGCTGGATTGCCACATATCCCGATACACCAACGAGAATTGCACTTCTCGTTTCCCATCAATTCGTTTTGCCATAATTGCTTTGATTTAATCAACGCGGCAAAGGTACTGCAAAAATGCAATGTGCAAAATACAAAATGGAAAAATATACACACAAAAAAACAAGAGGGATATCGCAACGGATTATCCCTCTTTGTTAAGTGCGCAGGATGAGACTCGAACTCACACG
>DFIN01000003.1 GCA_002372135.1 Bacteroidales bacterium UBA3696 | reverse complement strand
AATTATTTTTTATATTCATTCTTTCTGAATGGTGTTTTCGCCCGGTTTGCTAACCTTTTGAAAATACATATTCGGCACTTTTCTCTATTCTTTTCGCTCAAAACTCACCAACTTCTTTCCACTTTCCACTTTCCACTCTCCACTTTCCACTTATATGTGGCACCAATCAAAGGGTCGTTTGATTGGTGCCACGCTTGTTTTTACGCTGCTATTTGTACTCAAGGAGAATCCTTATTAGGAACTGATAATCCTTCCGCTGAGCAGGTGATGTTTTATCCACGGAGTCTGATACTGGTAAGGGACTATAGCAAGCGATTGCATCGGATGCGTGATAATGAGGTTCGCCCGTTTGCCCATAGTAATAGACCCTACCTCTTCGCTCAAATCCATGGCATACGCACCATTGAGCGTCAGGGCATTAAGAGCCTGAATAGGGGTGAGTTTCATCTGGATACAAGCGAGCGCCATCACGAAACGCATATCGCCGCATGGGGAAGAGCCCGGGTTGTAGTCGGAGGCGAGGGCAATACCTAACCCTGCTTTGATATAGTCTTTGGCGCGTCCGTAGGGCAAGCCGAGAAAGAACGAGGAGCCCGGGAGCATGGTGGGCATCGTCTTGGTGCCGCGCAGGGCTTCTATCTCCGCATCGGTGGTTTTTTCGAGGTGATCGACACTGAGTGCGCCGTGTTTCACACCTACTTGTACGCCACCGCTGACTGCCAGTTCGTTAGCGTGTATTTTGGCTTTTAGTCCGTACTTCTCGCCCTCCGTGAGAATGCGGTCTGTGTCCTCTATGGTGAAGAAGCCTTCGTCGCAGAAGACATCTATATAATCCGCCAACTGCTCCGCTGCCACACGAGATATCATCTCGTTGCATACAAGGCTGACATACTGCTCATGCGTATAACCGCGTCCTACGGCATGTGCTCCGAGAAAGGTGCTTTTGATGATGGCAGGTGACGTTTCTTTGATTCGGCGGATGACGCGCAGCATTTTCATCTCGTCCTCCGTGTTCAGTCCGTAGCCGGATTTGATTTCGATGGCTCCTGTACCTTTTTGTATCATCTCATTGACGCGGGTCATTGACTGTCGGTAGAGGTCGTCCTCAGACGTATTGTGGAGGTAGTCCGCCGAGTTGAGGATACCGCCGCCGTTGGCTGCTATCTGCTCGTAGGTCAGACCGTTGATCTTGTCCAAAAACTCGTTATGCCGTGCTTTGGAATAGACGATATGAGTATGTGAGTCGCAGAAAGAGGGCAATACAATCCCTCTCTGTGCATCAATATATTCGTCTGCTTGGGGTGTTTCGGTCATCGGTCCGAAGGAGGCTATACGACCGTTCTCAATAAGCAAATAGGCATCGTGCAGGATACCCGTTTCATTCATTTCTTCGCCCTCTTTACGAAGGACGCCTTGGGGTACGATACCTATGATTTCACCGATGTTTTTGATGCAAACTGTAGCCATAATTTAGAACAGATCTTCGCGACGGATAAACTCTTTGCTTGCCACCATCAGCGGGTGCATGTATTGGTCGGTGTAAATAAATGGCACAATTTGGCGGAATTCGCTAACCACTTTTTCCAATTTGGGGGACGACTTGGCAGGACGACGGAACTCAAGAGCTTGAACAGCGTTCATGAGTTCGATACCGAGCACGGACTCCGTGTTTTCCACCACGCGAACCAGTTTAGTAGCTGCGTTGGAACCCATTGACACGTGGTCTTCCTGCCCTTGTGAAGAAGGAATACTATCGCACGAAGCAGGCCAGCAAAGCCCCTTGTTTTGGCTCACAATGCTGGCTGCCGTGTATTGAGGAATCATAAAACCACTGTTCAGCCCGGGCTTGGCAACAAGGAAAGAGGGCAGACCGCGCTGACCGGAAATCAATTGGTAAATACGACGCTCCGAGATACTTGCCAATTCGCTCAACGCGATAGCCAGCATATCCATCGGCAGTGCAATCGGCTCGCCGTGGAAATTGCCGGCAGAAATAATCATATCCTCATCGGGGAAAACATTGGGATTATCAGTGGCAGAATTGATTTCGTTCTCTATGGCACTTCGCACGTAGGCGATACTGTCTTTGGCTGCACCATGTACTTGAGGAATGCAACGGAACGAATACGGGTCTTGCACGTGTTCTTTCTTACGCATAATCAATTCGCTGCCTTCGAGCAGGTTGCGGAAGCGGTCGGCTGTTACGAGTTGTCCTGCCTGTCGGCGCAGGCGATGACTATGCGGATAGAACGGCTCAATGCGTCCGTCATAGGCTTCTAACGAGATGGCACCAATCATATCCGCCCACTTACTCAGTCTCTCCGCCTGTATGAGTGACCAAATAGCGTGTGCGGACATAAACTGCGTACCATTGAGCAGAGCCAATCCTTCTTTAGATTGCAGGCGGATAGGTTCCCAGCCCATCTCTTTCCATACATCGGCTGCCTGACGGCGTTCCCCTTTGTAATAGACTTCACCCATTCCGATAAGCGGAAGCGACAAATGGGCTAACGGAGCCAAGTCGCCCGATGCACCGAGTGAACCTTGCTGATAGACCACAGGCAGGATATCGTTATTGAACATATCAATCAGCCGTTGCACCGTTATGAGTTGCGTTCCTGAATGGCCGTAACTGAGCGACTGGGCTTTGAGAAAGAGCATGAGACGCACTATTTCGGGTCGAACCTCTTCGCCCATACCGCAGGCGTGGGACATAACGAGGTTATGCTGTAACTGACTCAAATCCTCTTCGGGGATAGTGATGTTGCACAGCGAGCCGAAACCGGTGGTGATACCATAGACGGGGCGACCGATGTCTCCCATCTTGCTGTCCAAGTACTTACGGCATTTTTCGATAGCGGCGACGGCCTCATCGCCGAGTTGCAACTGCTCGTGGTTGTCAAGGATTTGCTTTACGCGGTCGAGCGTAAGCAGTTCGTGTGAGATAGTGTGCATAGTGATAATAAATGTTTTTGCCCGCAAAGGTAAGGAAGGCAAATGAACCCGACAATATCCTGCGGGATTTTGTTTCCTTGATTATTGACATCCGCTTTGAAAAAATCTCGCTCTTTTTCATTTGGTAATTAGATTTATTGCTGTACTTTTGCGCTCAAAGATATAATCCCGCAGGAGGAGAATAACCTTTATATAAACCAATTATAACCGATATGGAAAAACCGTATGTATTAGGACTGGATATGGGCGGTACCAACAGCGTGCTGGGTATCGTGGATGCTCGTGGTCACGTATTAGGGCGCACCGCGCTCAAAACGCAAGACTACAAGGACATAAACGACTATGTGCAAGCGCTCTATGAGGAGGCTCTAAAAATTATTGCTCCCATCGGGACATTGGACATGTTTCGCGGTATAGGAGCCGGCGTACCCAACGGAAACTACTACACCGGTCGCATAGAAGGAGCCATGAACCTGCCTTGGCAAAGCGTGCCTTTTGCCGAACTCATGACTGAGAAATTCGGTATTCCCTGCACCATTACCAACGATGCTAACGCTGCGGCTATGGGCGAGATGACCTACGGAGCAGCAAAGGGAATGAAAAACTTCATTATGATAACCTTAGGCACCGGCGTAGGTAGCGGCATTGTGGTGGACGGAAAAGTGTTGTATGGTCATGACGGTTTTGCCGGCGAATTGGGACACACTTGCGTAAACCGTAGCCCCGAAGCCCGTCAATGCAACTGCGGGAAGAAAGGTTGTCTGGAAACCTACGCATCGGCAACAGGCGTATCGCGTACTGCCAAAGAGATACTTTCCACCACAGACAGACCTACCCTGCTGCGCCAATTGGACATTGAGCACATCACGTCAAAGGACGTGTTCGATGCAGCCGAACAAGGCGACGAAGTGGCTAAACAGATCTTTGACTATACCGGCACCATATTAGGTCAGGCTTTTGCTAATTTTATTCAGTTCTCTGCCCCGGAGGCCATTATCTTGTTTGGCGGACTGACCAAAGCCGGTCACTGGATTATGGATCCGGTTGTAAAGGCTATGAACGAGAATGTACTGCCTCTGTGGCGCAACAAAATCAAAGTGCTGTTCTCCGACCTCAAGGAGGCGGACGCCGCCGTGTTGGGTGCTTCGGCATTGGCATGGGAATAAGTCTTACGGATGTTTCCTCTGAGAATACTATATCAATTCCCCGATTGTCTGCACCGTCTGTATCCACAAGCCCTGTGGCGTGGTGATACAGACGGTCAGTCGGTGTATTTGACCTTTGACGACGGACCGATACCCGAAGTCACTCCTCAAGTGTTAGACTTATTAGACACCTATGGAGTGAAGGCCACTTTTTTTTGGGTAGGCGAGAACCTGCTTAAGTACCCTCATTTGGCGCAAGAAGTGGTTCGTCGCGGCCATAGGGTTGGCAACCATACCTACAACCATGTGTCCGGCTGGTCGGTCAGTGCCGATGAGTATAAAGCCAATGTGCTGAAAGCCCAAGATATGATGAACAAGGTCTTACCCTGTGACGAATGCACCGATCAAGCCCAATTGCTTTTTCGTCCTCCTTACGGCAAAATGCGTAGAGAAGTTTATCGTTGGCTACTTTCGGAAGGGTATAAGATTGTGTTATGGGATATTGTGACGCACGATTATAACCGCAACTACACGCCCGAACAAATAGAACGCATCATCTGGAGATACGTGCGCAATGGCAGTATTCTGCTGTTTCATGATAGTCTGAAAGCAGCACCAAACACTTTGTCCGTATTGCCCCACATTATTCCTCAACTAAAAGATCGGGGATATAGTTTTCAACTACTCTGATTTCTGTCATCTTTTTATTACAAAATGTTTTTCTCTCTTGCATACCTGCTGCAAACCCTATACTTTTGCAGTCGCTTTTTGGGTGGGCAATCAATCTTCTAATTCTTATATCTTATGGAAACCAGTCCTTTCAAGGTATTTGCGGGTAGCAAGGGTGAGGCTATCGCGCAACGAGTGTGTGATTTACTTCATTGCCAGTTGGGCAGAGTCAAGATTGACCGTTTCTCGGACGGCGAGTTTGCTCCAAGTTTTGAAGACTCTGTTCGCGGTCAATCGGTTTATTTGGTTCAATCCACATGCCCTTCTTCGGACAATTTGATGGAGTTGCTGCTTATGATTGATGCCGCCAAACGTGCAAGTGCCTACAAGGTGATAGCCGTCATTCCTTATTTTGGATGGGCACGACAAGACCGCAAGGACAAGCCCCGTGTAAGCATCGGTGCAAAGTTGGTGGCCGATATGCTGCAAACAGCCGGTGCCGACCGTATTATCACCGTTGATCTGCATGCTGACCAGATACAAGGTTTCTTTGATATTCCGGTTGACCACTTGTATGGAGCCAATACCTTGGCTTCCTATGTAGAATCGCTGCACCTGAAAGATTTGATAGTAGCCAGTCCCGACGTAGGCGGCACCAAACGAGCCGCAGCGTTCTGCAAAAAAATGCACATTCTTACCGACAAAGAGGTTCCGATGGTGATTTGCTACAAACATCGTCCTGATTTTAATAAAGTCAGCGAAATGCGCGTATTGGGCGATGTGGCAGACAAAGATGTGGTGATTGTGGACGATATGGCAGATACAGCAGGTACCTTGTGCAAAGCAGCCGAAGTGATGATTGAGAACGGCGCACGCTCCGTAAGAGCCGTTGTTTCTCATGGAATCATGTCCGGTCCTGCATGCGAGAGAATCATGTCAAGCAAGTTGGAAGAACTTGTATTCACCGACACCATTCCTTTCGACCCTGCTCGCTGCAGCAAGGTGCACACGGTGAGTATTGCCGAACCGATTGCCCAAACGATTCTGGCTATTCAGCAACACCGTAGCGTCAGCGAACTGAATATACGCTAATCCCAATGATGAAACGACACTTATTCTTTCCTCTACTTTGTATAATCGGCTTACTATCGGCATGCCATAGTAAGCCGAAAACTACTATACAGCGTCCTGTTTTTAACGGCGATAGTGCCTATCAATACATCCAAAAACAGGTACAATACGGTCCACGTGTGCCGGGTACAACCGCCCACCACGAATGCGTAATATGGTTGGTTCAAACTTTGGAGCGAATGGGGGGAAGTGTAGAGCAGCAACGAGGTACAATGACGAACTATGAAGACCAACAAATGCCTGTTATCAACCTTATTGCACACTTCGGCAGTCGCGATCTAAACAACCGCATCCTACTCGCAGCGCACTATGATACAAGACCTTGGAGCGATGAGGAGGAAGATTATGAGAGTCGTTTTACCCCTATTGACGGAGCCAACGACGGAGCAAGCGGCGTGGGTGTCCTGCTCGAAGTGGCACGACAATTAGGGCAACTGCAACAAGACTCCACTCGTAACCTTCGAGGTATAGATATCGTCTTCTTTGACTGTGAGGACTATGGCACCCCCGCTTTCTTCACCGGTACACAAAAGGATAATACGTGGTGCCTCGGCTCTCAGTTCTGGGCTGAATGGCGCTCAATCCGCCGAGAACAATACCAATTTGGTATCGTTTTGGATATGGTCGGTGCACCCGATGCCGTTTTTCCAAAGGAGCATTACTCCGTTCAATACGCTCGCAATTACGTAGAAAAAATTTGGCGGGCAGCCGCTGCGTTAGGTTATGGCAACTTGTTTACCAACCGGCAGGAGTATCCCGTTGTGGACGACCACTACTATATCAATACATTGGCTTCCATTCCATGTGTGGACATCATTCATTATAACCGCTCTTCTGACACGGGTTTCCCGTTCTGGTGGCATACACAGCAGGACAACATGAATCACATCTCTTCCGCCACCCTGCAAGCCGTAGGTGAAGTCGTCCTCAAAGTAATTACCGAATAACTAACATATATCTTTCAATATGGCACATATAGCACTGATAGGAGCCGGCAATATGGGCGGCGCATTAGCACACGGTTGGCTTAAAAAAGAACAATCGCTCACCATAGCCGACAAAAACGAAACCATACTCAATCATTTTCGACGTTACCCCACCGTAACCGTAACAACCGACAATAGAGAAGCCGTACAGGATGCCGACATCGTGGTACTCGCTGTCAAACCATGGCTGATGGACACCGTTTTAGACGAAATCCGTCCATGCCTGAATGGCAATCAGATTGTCGTTTCCGATGCCGCTAACTACGGCACTGACAAATTATCCGCCAAATTAGGGGGAGGAGGGCAATACTTCTACGTTATACCCAATATTGCCGCTGAATACGGACAAAGTATCAGTTTCGTGTCGTACAACCGACAAGCCACATCGGAAAGTATTCAAGCCGTGCGCAACCTTTATGAATTATGCGGAGAGGTGATGGAAGTGACCGAAACGCAAGTGGCGGCAGGGATGATGATGGCATCATGCGGCATAGCCTACGTGATGCGAATGGTTCGCGCCATGACAGAAGGCGGCGTTGAATTGGGATTCTATCCGCAACAGGCACAACAAATAGCCATGCAAACAATGCAAGGTGCTGTGGAATTGCTCAAACAATCAGGTCTTCATCCCGAAGTGGCTATTGATAAGGTTACAACGCCGGGCGGTGTAACCATCAAAGGACTGAACGAATTAGACCGATCAGGCTTTAACGCCGCCATCGTCAACTGCCTCAAAGCAGGACTTAAATAACGTCTGACGACAAACATTCACTCTATGAAAAGAATCGTTGTGAAAGTAGGATCTAACGTGCTTACTACCGAAGAAGGACGTATGGATCTTACTCGTATTTCCGCTCTTGTAGATCAAATAGCATGGCTTAGACAACAAAACTACGAAGTCATTCTCGTTTCCAGCGGTGCCGGCGCATGCGGTAGAACATTGATACAGGTCAAAAATCCTTTGGATTCCGTAGAACAAAGACAACTCTATTGCGCTATGGGGCAAGTCAAATTGATGAACCTCTATTTCACTCTCTTCCGCGAACATAATATACACGTCGGACAAGTTCTGACCATGAAAGAGGACTTTGAACGAGACGAACAATACCAAAACCTCAAACAATGTATGGAGGTCATGTTAGAAAACGAGGTTCTTCCTATTGTGAATGAGAATGATACGGTTTGCGTAACCGAATTGATGTTTACGGATAATGACGAATTGTCGGGTCTGACGGCACACATGCTCAATGCGGAAACACTCGTTATACTAAGCAACATAGATGGTCTATACGACGGCAATCCCGCCAATCCGAAAAGTAAGGTGATTCGCACTGTACATGCAAACGAAGATATGTCATCCTACATCCAAACCGCTAAAAGCAGTGCCGGACGAGGTGGTATGCAATCCAAATACCATACCGCTACCACGGTGGCTCAACAAGGCACACGTGTCATCATCGCAAACGGCAAAACAGAACATATACTATGCGATATATTCCAATCGCCCGACACAACTACCTTTACCGAATTCATTCAAACATCGCCTGACAAACACTAACACTTGTCTATGGCGCAACCAACGATATTCAACCGCAAGCAAGGAATCGGCCTCATCCTATTCCTTGTTTTTGTCGGATTGATTCGGGTGTTTATCTACTTTCTGCCCCAACCTGCTATTTCGGACTACACTTCCGCTGATTCGTTATATATTGCCACCAACCATCCTGTTGATACCATTATTCTCCAACCCTTTGACCCCAACACAGCCGATAGTCTGACGCTACGCCAAAGAGGTTTAGCCCCGTGGCAAATACGCAATATGCTGCGCTACCGAGCAAAAGGAGGTCGATACCGAACCCAAGAAGATTTCTGCCGCTTATATGGTCTGACTGACAGCACTTATCAAGTACTCAAGCCTTTTATAGCTATTGATACAATGCCCTTTTATGTAGAAAGACAAGAACGACTGCTTCGAGATAGTCTGCGCAAAGATAGCATTCAGAAACGATACGAAGCCCGCAAGGATAGTATGCAAAATGCATATCAACAACGACGCGACAGCCTGATTGCCATTGGCAAAATACACGAGAAAAAAGATACGATTATAGAACTGAATCAAGCCGACACCAACGACCTAAAATACATCAAAGGCATAGGTGGTTATGTAGCGCGACAGATTGTGCATTATCGGCAACAACTCGGTGGATACTACTCCTACCAACAACTCTATGAAATTGAACGGTTGGACTTTGTCGTATGGGATTCTATCCTACCCCACCTGACTATTGACACCACGCTTATCTCCCCTATTGCAATCCAAACTGCCTCGGTGGAACGGCTTATGCATCATCCCTACCTTAATTTTACACAAGCCAAAGCCATCTACGAAACGAGACGCCGTAAAATCCGCCTCAGCGGTATGGCAGATATATCGCCATCCATCTTAACAGAAAAAGAAGCACAGCGCATACGCCCATACCTACAATTTGACGAATGAAAAACTTGCTTATTCTAAGTATGCAGAGTACTTTTGTCGCCCGTTACAAATCACGATAAATCATTCGCACATGTTAGAAATACACAATTTACATGCATCCATCGATGGGAAAGAAATCTTGCGAGGTATCAACCTGACGATCAAAGAAGGGGAGATACACGCCATCATGGGACCAAACGGAGCCGGTAAATCTACGTTAGGAGCCGTTTTGGCAGGCAATCCTGCATACGAAGTAACCGAAGGCAGTATCACCTTTAAGGGGAAAAATGTCCTATCGATGTCCGTAGAAGAAAGAGCACGGGAAGGTATATTCCTTTCATTCCAATACCCTGTGGAAATACCGGGGGTAAGCATGGTTAATTTTCTACGCTCAGCCGTAAACGAAAAAAGACAATACGAAGGAAAAGAACCACTTGCAGCCACACAATTCCTGAAGGAGATGCGCGAAAAGAAACAACTCCTTGAGATGGCGGACAAACTCAATAATCGCTCGGTCAATGAAGGTTTTTCAGGCGGAGAGAAGAAAAAAAACGAGATCTTGCAAATGGCAATGCTGCAACCGGCACTCGCCATATTGGACGAAATAGATTCCGGTTTGGATATTGATGCACTGCGCATTGTGGCAAAAGGTGTCAATGCATGCCACAACGAACACAACGCATGCTTGCTCATTACGCACTATCAGCGTCTTTTAGACTATATCGTACCGCAATACATACATGTACTGGCAAACGGACAAATCGTTCGAACAGGCGGAAAAGAATTGGCTCTTGAACTTGAAGAAAAAGGATACGAATGGCTGTAATTAACACAATAGAGCCAATTGTAATCACAGGCTCACAGGAACTGATTTTTATCAATCAAGTTGAACTCAATCTGCACTTCCTGCAAAAAGCAGATTCCGTGTTGCGCGTGTTCATCTACAACATCCATCAAAATGATGACAATGTCCCCGCGCCAACCTTTCAGACATCTATTCTTTGCGAACAACAAGATGCCAACTGCACCACCGAAATCTATTCATTAGCCTATCTGCACCAAGCATCACAAAGCACATTTAATGCTACTGTTCGTCATCAAGTCAGCGGGGGTACATCTCGACAAGTAAGCCGATTCGTCCTCAATGACCAATCACGAGGCAGTTATGCCGGCGAAGTGATTTTAGCCCCCAATGCTCAAAAAGTGGATGCTCAGCAAAACAATCGGAATCTGCTGCTAAGCGACGAGTGTGAAATGCACATTAAACCTTGTCTTGAAATATATGCCGATGATGTGAAAGCGTCACATGGCACATCCACCGGTCAATTAGACGAGCAGGCAATTTTCTATATGCAACAACGTGGCATCTCTTTTTCCACAGCACAAAAAATCCTCACACAAGCATTTATGGCAGAATGTATTACCCCTCTCAACGATGAGAAGAAAAGGGAGGAAATACTTCAAATGCTTCTTTAATGCATACGCTGAATAGCGTAGTCCAACAAACCTATTAAACTGCGTCTGACAGGACTGTCGCGAAAGGTGGACTGCAACATACCTACTGCCTGCTCGCGATGGTAAGCCATACGACGGTAGGCATAAGGAATACCTTCGTAGCGCATCACAAAATTACGTATCGTTTCCTCACCCGTTCTGTCCAACCCATTCTCCACCAGCAGACGAATAGCCGCAGCCTCATCCTGAGGAGCACGCTGCAACGAAATAAGCAAAGGCAAGGTGGCACAACCCGAACGTAGATCGTTCATCGTAGGTTTGTCTATCTGTTCACTATCCGAATAATCCAACACATCATCCTTCAACTGGAAACACATTCCTAAGTGCCAACCAAACGAACGCAACGACTTAACCTGCTTAGGACTCGCTATAGACGACTCAGCCCCTGCTTCCAAACAGGAAGAAAACAAACTGGCTGTCTTCCCGCTAATGATTTGATAATAATCATCTTCACTGATCCACATGGTACGGTGATGATGCAGTTGTTTCAATTCGCCTGAAGCCAATTGCTGACCCAATCGGGCCACAATCTGCATAATCTTCACACTCCTTAGTTCGCTGATTATTTCTACTACACGCGACAACAAATAATCCCCCACTAAAACAGCAATTCGATTGGTCCACCGTTCCTGTACGGATTGTTGCCCTCGACGAAGCGGGGAGGCATCCACCACATCATCATGTACCAAACTGGAAGTATGCAATAATTCCAACGCCAACGCCGTTTGACAAGACTTATCGCTCACCCCATGGCATATAGCCGCAGCCAACAAAACCAACTGCATTCGCAACTGTTTACCCTTTGCAGTCAATACATAAGCCAACACTTCGCGCAAAAGGTCGTTCGACTCGATGTCTGCAGACGGAAGATTTAACAACTCTTGGGGAAGGCTAAATTCCTTCTCCAAGAGTTGACGCACTTCAGCCAATTCCTTGCTAATAGGTTGCTGTATATCTAACGTAGTCATCTATAATTGCACCTTAATTAGCAGGCGACATAACTAATTCAAACATATTACCGGCTTGCACCAGTTGTTTGAGCAACCTTTGCAAATGTTCTGCCGTAATCGAATTGACTGTTTTCTCGTAGTTTGCCAACGGGTCATCATTGTACACATAGCGGTTATATACCGTGCTACGCCACCAGCCATTCTGCTGCAAATGCTCCTGATAATCCTTGAGCATAGACTCTTTCTCCTTTTTCAAATCTTGCTCTAAGGGACCATTGTCTATGATTTTCTGTACTTCTTCGTGGATAATCTGCATCAACCTTTCCTGTTTATCCGGGTCGGTGTCAAACTGCATGACCAACCGTGCCGAAGCATAGGGAATACGAGTTACCCAACCGGCGCAACCTACTCCGTAACTACCTCCCTCACGCTCGCGGATAGACTCCAAATAGCGGGTACTTAGCACGCGACCTATCAACTCCATCGTCAAATCGTTCTCCAACGAGTAAGGAATCTCGTCCGAAGTGTATTGGATACGGTTAGTGGCCTGATGTATCTCCATCTCACGCGTAAAATAGTTCTTTACAATCCCTCTCGGCACACGGATATTCCAATCTTTCCACTCTTCGGCAGGCTGTTTCTTGGTCTTCAAACCGCCTATCCATTTGCATATTGCCTTACGTACTGCCTTGTCGTCCGGACGTATATCACCCACTATAAGGAACGTAAAATCACCCGGATTAGAGAAACGATCATAATAAATTTCCATCACTTTATCCAAGGACACCTTCTCCAATGCGCTCATATCAAAAATTAGAGTGCGCTCTGAATGATTTGATTGAAGCAATGATAGCGAATCACGGAAAATCGTTTTATGATTCTTATCTCTGTTGAGCATGCCGTTACGATGCTGCCCCATACGCGTTTCATAGGCTTTTTCATCCCGACGAGGAGCAGTAAAGGTGAGATACACCAACTGCAACATCGTCTCAAAATCTTTCACAGACGAACCACCCCATACATTCTCATCATACGTTCCGATAGAGATGCTGGCACTGGCACTTTTCCCGGTCAAAGCCTTGCTTAATTCACTTTGCGAAAAATCACCCTTACCCATGAAGTTGATCAAATCACTTGTCAACGCGGCGGAAGGCAAATCCTCTGTCTTTATCAACGAAGTACCACCCATTGAAAATGCTTGCAGCGAAATCTCATTTTCCTTGAAACGAGTCGGTTTGAAAATCACATGAATACCGTTCGAAAGTATCCATTCCGTCGTTCCATAACGCTCGTCGGTCTTCACCTTCTTTACTTTACCTGCTTTGGGAGCTTTCTTCACCAACTCAGTACGGATCACCACTTCTTCCGGCTCTTCAATAGTTGCCTGAGCTACCTGCTGCATCATAGCCAACACGCGCTCCTCAGAGGGTATATTTACGCCCTCTTTGTCCGGACCGGTGATGGCAACAGTAGGTTGATTGTGCATCAACTCGTGCATCGCTATATTGTTCAATTCATCTAAAGTAATGGTGGGCACCTGCTTTTGAGCAAAACGAACTTCCCACTCGATACCGGGTATGGACTCCTGATCTTCAAAGTTACGCACATATTCATTCACATACGAACGATTATCGCGTGTATTTTTACTATTCAGGGCATTCTCCATACCATTCAGATAGTTGGTCTTTACACGGTCTAATTCACTCTGCGTAAATCCATAACGACGCATCTTTTCCAATTGTAGCAGCAAGACATTCATTGCCTCTGTTTCGCTACCTTCCTTCGGACTGACGGATGCTAAAAAGGCATCTTTTAGTTTCACTATCTCACCATAACCAACCCATGCTCCGGTAAAAGGTGCATTCGGCTCAAGTGCCATATCGCTAAAACGGTTATTCATCATGGAAGACAAGAGCGACAGGCAGATACTGCGACGATATTCATACTCGGTTTGGCGCAAAGATGCCGGTAACTGCTCGTGCAGATACTCAATATTCATGCTCGTTCCTTGTGCCTCTCTGTTGGTAGCAATTACCACGCGCGCACGATCATTAAAGGGAACTGTATAGAGGGGGCGTTCACCGCGGTTAACACGAGCCGGCACATCTTTCCATAATTCCTTAATCTTCTTCTCTATTTGATCTACATCTATATCACCTACTACGATGATAGCCTGCAAGTCCGGACCATACCATTTGCGATAATAAGCGCGTAAAGCCTCATATTCAAAATTATTTATGACAGCCGTATCTCCGATTACGTCACGCTTGCCATATTGCGTTCCTGGATACTTTTTGGCCAGTATATCCTTATATAATAAACGACCCGGTGTAGCCCGCGTACGCCACTCTTCACGAATCACCCCACGTTCTGCATCTATCTCATCCGGTTCTAACAGCAAACCGCAAGACCAATCGTACATTACCAATAAGGCTGAATCAATAATACCTTCCCGTACAGTAGGCACATCGCTGAGGCGATAGACTGTTTCGTCTATGGAAGTATAAGCATTGATGTTCCCTCCAAAATTAACGCCAATGGACTCAAAATACTCTATGATTCCTTTACCGGCAAAGTGTTTGGTTCCATTAAACGCCATGTGCTCAAGAAAGTGCGCCAAACCATTCTGATTATCCTCCTCCAAAACAGCACCTACGGCTTGCGCAATATGGAACTCCGCACGTTGCTTAGGTTGCTCATTATGGCGAATATAGTAGGTCAACCCATTATCCAAATGACCTACTCGTACTTCTTTATCCACCGGAAGTTGTTCCGAAGTTTGAGCCGACAGCCCCAATATGGACAGTGCCAAACCAATAATCAATACCATCTTTTTCATTTCAGTCTATTTTATTCATTATTACTTTCTTGTTCTGATGCCGCAGCCGTCTCCTGTGATTGCAATTCCTCGTTCGCATCAATCAACTCATCGCCACGACTTTTCCAAGGACGCGGACCCAATACGCTCTCTACATCCTCACTCGTTATCACCTCGCGGTCAATGAGCATCTGCGCTATACGATGATGCTGTTCGGCATGCTCCTCTAAAATCTTCTTGGCGCGTTGCATCTGCTCGCTGATAATAGCCGCTGTTTCGCTATCTATAATCTCCGCCGTTTGTTCACTATAAGGTTTCGTTACGGCATATTCATACCTACCTGTTGAATCATAGAAACTTATGTCCTTCAACTTGTCTGACATACCATAATAAGCCACCATAGCGTATGCCTGTTTGGTAGCACGCTCCAAATCATTGAGTGCTCCGGTGGAAGTCTGATGCAAGAATAACTGTTCGGCAGCCCTGCCTCCTAATAAAGAACATAACTCGTCCAAAATATGCTCTTTATTGGTCAGTTGGCGCTCTTCGGGCAGATACCAAGCAGCACCCAAAGCCATACCACGAGGAACAATAGTAACCTTTACCAAGGGATTAGCCCATTGCAGCAACCAACTGATCGTGGCATGACCGGCTTCATGATAAGCAATCGAACGTTTCTCTTCGTCCGTCAAAATCTTATTCTTGCGCTCCAATCCACCTACTATCCGATCCACCGCATCCATGAAATCCTGCTTACCGACTTTTTTTCTATCATGTCGCGCTGCAATCAGTGCCGCTTCATTGCAAACATTGGCAATATCTGCACCCGAAAAACCGGGGGTCTGTTTGCTCAAGAAATTTACATCTACCGTATCATCCAATTTGAGGGGACGAAGATGCACTCCAAAAATTTCTTTACGTTCTTGCAAATCGGGCAACTCGACGTGTATCTGTCGGTCAAAACGACCGGCACGAAGCAATGCCGGATCCAAAATCTCAGCCCTATTGGTGGCAGCAAGTATAATAACTCCGGAATTAGTACCAAATCCATCCATTTCGGTAAGCAACTGATTAAGGGTGGACTCCCGTTCATCATTTCCACCGGTCAATGCTCCCTTACCGCGGGCACGACCCACAGCATCTATTTCGTCTATAAATATAATAGCCGGCGCTTTTTCTTTGGCTTGACGGAATAAGTCGCGTACTCGACTGGCACCTACACCCACAAACATCTCCACAAAATCTGAACCGGACATAGAGAAAAACGGAACATCCGCTTCTCCTGCCACAGCCTTTGCCAACAGCGTCTTACCCGTCCCGGGAGGACCTACCAACAATGCACCCTTAGGTATCTTGCCGCCTAAATCGGTGTATTTCTGCGGATTCTTCAAGAAAGCCACAATTTCCTCCACCTCTTGCTTGGCTCCTGCCAAACCGGCTACATCCTTGAACGTCACTTTGTCTTTTTCATTCTTGTCAAACAACCGCGCCTTGGCTTTTCCGACTCCAAATATGCCGCCTCCCATGGAACCTATGCCACGGGTCATAAAAACAAAGAAAAATATAATCAAAATCCAAGGTATGACATTCACCAACAACAAATACCACATATCCCTTGATTTCTCGTACTTGATATCTATCGGCTTCAATCCGTTTGCCTTACGACGTGTATTCACATCGTCGGTATATTTAGCAAACTCCTCCACTGAAGGTACTTGGGTGGTAAGCATTCCTTTCACCTTTTCAGCATTGTCTTGGGTTCCGAAAACCACCGTATAGTATTCTTGTTTGATACCGGCTTGTACGCGATTATCATCATACACGGTCAGACGTTCTACCATATTCTGCTCTATGTAGGACGTAAACTGCGTATAACTCAAGTCTTTTTCTACCTTCTTTGTATCAAAAGGATAGAACATACTTACGATCATCACTCCTATGAGCAGATAAATCAACCAACTCCAAAAGCCTCTTTTGGGCTTCTCCGAATTTGGATCGGTTCCGAATACGGGTTTATTCGGCTGCATATTCGATTGTTGTGCCATCGTTCCAAAGATTTTCTATATCATAATACTCGCGCATTGGGCGCAACATGATATGCACAAATACGGTGCCATAATCCATTGCTACCCATTCAGCATTATCTTTCCCGTCTATTGCCAAAGGGTGAATATGTGTTTGCGTGCGCACATAGTCATCTACCTCATCCACAATAGCGTTGACCTGCGTTGTACTTCCTCCTTCCGCTATCACCATATACTCAACCGGTGCTTCCTGTATCTGACGCAAATCAATCGCTACGATACGAAGACCTTTCTTATTGCGGATTCCTTCCACAATACAAGCAACTAACTGCTCAGTCGTAATTTCTTCCTTCTTCATTCCTTTTGTTTTCTTTTTTTGAGCCGCAAAAATACTACTTTTGCAGTAAAACTAAATTGAAAATTTACGCCTTTCTACCATAATCAGCCGGAATCTCCCCCCACTGTTGGGTATCCCACTTCAAGATAGGGGTCGTCCACGTATGGGTTTGCAACCATTGCTCAGCCTTTCGAACCATCATCAATAAATCCATATTCTTCTCATTATATGATAGTTTACTTTTGCATTTACGTTGTCTCACCCATGCCATAGCGGTTACACTATCCGTATAAATAGCCCAAGGTAACTTGTATTTCTGAAGATAAGCCAATCCTAATACCAGTGCTAAAAATTCACCGATATTGTTCGTTCCTTGTGCAAACGGACCGCGACGAAACACTTCCGTTCCCGTATCAGCTACCACTGCACGAAACTCCATTCGTCCCGGATTTCCGGAGCACGCTGCATCTACCGCTAATGCCGGTA
>DFIN01000037.1:802-5047 GCA_002372135.1 Bacteroidales bacterium UBA3696 | reverse complement strand
CACCTGGAAGACCGTACGCAGCGGGTTACTTTAATGACCGTACACGCGGCTAAGGGATTGGAGTTTGCACAAGTATTTGTAGTCGGTATGGAAGAGAACTTATTTCCTTCGCAGTTCTGCACCAAACCTTCGGAGATTGAGGAGGAACGGCGTTTGCTCTATGTGGCAATTACTCGTGCCAAGGAGCATGCTTACCTAAGTTTTGCCAAATCGCGTTGGCGCAATGGTACTGTCTCGTTTGCTTCTCCGTCGCGTTTCCTGAATGATATTGATCGCTCATTCGTTCGTCTGTCATCCTCGTCCGCCGGAAGTGGCATAGTGCCCACTTCAACCACTTATCATAAGTCAGACAACGACCGCGTACAGATTGAAGGGCGCACACTCAATAGTCTGTCGTCTATTGGCAAGAGCGGCTCTAAAGCGGGCACAAAGGAAGTGGTTAAGACGGTGGTGAGCGAATGGAAACCCGAAGACCGTGTGCAACACCGCGTCTTTGGTACGGGAACGGTCAAAAGCGTGTATGTGGACGGCGATAACGAAAAAATAGATATTCAATTTGACTCGGTAGGCAAAAAGACATTGCTCCTTACCTATGCCAAATTAACAAGAGTGGAGGCGTAAACCTCCACTCTTGTTTTGTCTTATTTCTTTCTGTGCAGAAAACTGATTATTTGATTTTCTGTGCAAATCGGAGGTAGAACTCGCTAACGGCGATGATACCTTTTTCCCATACTTCCAAGTCCATCGACTCGTTGGGTGAATGGATGGCATTTTGTTCCAAACCAAAGCCCATGAGGATGGTTTTTTGTCCGAGGATACGCTCAAAGTCCGAGATAATAGGTATGCTTCCTCCTCTACGGGCAGCGAGCGGCCGTTTGCCGAATGCCACCGTAAAGCCTTCTTCAGCAGCCTTATAGGCGGGAATATCAATCGGGCATACATAGCCTTGTCCGCCGTGCATCGGTTCTACTTTTACCCGAACACCTTTTGGGGCAATCGCTTGTATGTAGTCGGCAAAGGCTTGCGATATCTGTTCGTGGTCTTGGTTGGCTACCAATCGGCAGCTGACTTTGGCGTATGCTTTGGACGGCAATACCGTTTTGCTGCCTTCGCCCGTGTAACCGCCCCATATACCGCAAATGTCAAACGACGGGCGGCACGAATTGCGCTCTAAGGTGGAGAAACCAACTTCACCTACTGCCTCGGGAATATCTATGGCTTTGTTATAGGCTTCTTGTGAGAATGGTATTTGCGCAATCATTTGGCGTTCCTCCTCCGGGATAGGCAACACATCATCGTAGAAATGCGGAATGGTAATTTTTCCGTTCTCGTCCACCACTTTGGCAAGCATCTCGCACAGGGCGTTGATGGGGTTCTTGACGGCTCCGCCGAAGTGCCCGGAGTGCAGGTCTCGATTGGGACCGGTAACCTCTATTTGCCAGTAGGCCAATCCGCGCAAACCGGTGGTAATGGACGGGGTATCTTTGCCAATCATAGAGGTGTCGCTGACCAGTATGATATCGCTTTTGAGCAGATCTTTATGCTGTGAGATAAAGGCGGCGAGCGAGGGACTGCCTATTTCCTCTTCGCCTTCGAAGATAAACTTCACGTTGCACGGCATTTTGCCTTCTTTGACAAGGTACTCGAAGGCTTTGGCTTGAATCATAGCCTGTCCTTTGTCGTCGTCTGCACCTCGGGCGTATAGTCTGCCGTTGCGCTGTTCCGGCTCCCACGGGTTGCTTATCCATTGCTCTAAGGGTTCCACCGGCATCACGTCATAGTGAGCATATACGAGTACGGTAGGAACCGAACTATCTATTTGGTATTCAGCATAAACGAAAGGATTGCCTTCGGAAGGCATCACTTCGGCTTTTTGAGCACCGGCTGCCAATAGCAGTTCGCGCCAACGCTCGGCGCAACGAACCATGTCGGCTTTGTGCTCCTCTTGACAACTGACGGACGGAATGCGAATCAAACTCGCCCATTCCTCGTAGAAACGGCTGCGGTGGGCAGCGATGTACTCTTGAACGGTCATAAAAAAACGAATTAAGGTTCTATAATTTTGCGGCAAAGGTACGATTCTTTTGTCGAAGTTTGTTACTTTTGCGGCGTTAAAAAAGTTTTTGTTATGCAAATTTTCTCCATCCAAGGTCGTTTGTGTTCGACAGCCGATATTCGGCATATTGCCTCTAAGGTTAGCGGCGAGTTCTTCTTTCTGTATCTGAAAGATTCCATTGAGTGGGTTCATTATTCGGAAGAGCGTATGCTTCAAGTGTTGCAAGATACGGGTGCTTGTATGGTTTATGCCGACCATTTTAAGCGGCAGAACGGAGAGATAGAAACCGCTCCGGTGATTGATTATCAGAAGGGGGCATTGCGCGATGACTTTGATTTCGGTAGCGTGATTTGTTTGCGTACCTCATCATTTGTTCGTGCTGTGGAGCAGATGGACAAGGACTATCAGTATGCAGGTTGGTATGATCTGCGCTTGCGCTTGAGTGAGCAGGAACAGCCGATTGTACATATACCTGAGTACCTCTATTATGAGGTAGAAGACGATGACCGCAAGTCCGGCGAAAAATTGTTTGACTATGTGAACCCTGCCAACCGTGCCGTTCAGGTGGAGATGGAACAGTGCGTAACGGCTCATCTGCAACGTATAGGAGGCTATCTGCAGCCCTACCGGTATTTGCCTACTGACGCTTTTGGGGCGGAGCCGATGGCTGTTACCGCATCAGTGATTATTCCCTGTAAGAACAGAGTGCGCACCATCCGTGATGCCATCCTTTCGGCTGTCAGCCAGAAAGTAAGGGAGCCGTATCGGTATAACGTGATGGTGGTGGACGATAATTCGACTGACGGAACGGTGGACATCATCCGTGACTTGGCTGCGCAGTATCCGCAGGTGGTTTATATAGCTCAAGACCCGACTTGGCACGCCATAGGCGGCAATTGGAACGCCGCTCTCCATCATCCTCTCTGCGGACGATATGCCGTTCAGTTGGATTCAGACGACACCTATGCGGATGAAACCACCGTACAGCGATTCATCGATTGTTTTGAAAAAGAACGTTGTGCAATGGTAATCGGTTCGTATCAACTGACCGACATATCCGGTCGTCCGCTTCCCCCGGGCAAGATTGACCATGCCGAATGGACAGAGGAAAATGGTCGCAACAATGCGCTTCGTATCAATGGGTTAGGAGCACCAAGAGGATTTCTTGTGCCCTTGATGAGAACCTTGAATTTTCCAACTACCAAGTATGGGGAAGATTATGCGGTGGGATTGCGTATCAGCCGTCAATATCGTATAAGCCGTATATGGGATGTGGTGTATAACTGTCGCCGTTGGGAAGATAATTCGGATGCTAATTGCGACATTGAGGCAATGAATCGCAACAATTTCTATAAGGATTGTCTCCGTACTTGGGAATTAGAAGCCCGTATCAGAGGTGCTCAATAGTTGTTGGATTGCCATACCGGCAAGCATGTTGCCAAAGGTGGCTACAACGGGAGCCAGTGTGCCGGTGCGAGAGGACTGCTCCGAAGAATAAACGCAACGGAACTTCTGCTGAGGGTAGAGTTCCGTGCGTTTCATTTTTCGCCGCATGGCACGGGCTAACGGGCATCCTTCTACCTTCCAAAACTCGGCAGTCTTCACTTGGGTCGGGTCTAATTTGCGACCTGCCCCCATGGATGAGAGGATGGGAACACCCAATCGTGTGGCTTCGTAGATGAGTCGTATCTTGCTATCCACTTGGTCGATAGCGTCTATAACCAAGTCGTATCGGGTAAGGTCAAACTGATTGTAGGTGGATTCGTTGTATCGAGTTATTAGGGGATGTATGTTTGCTGACGGAATGATGTCGGTCAGGTGTTGCCGCATGGCTTGGGCTTTCTCTTGTCCGATAGTCAGGGAGGTTGCTACTACTTGTCGATTGAGATTGCTTTCTTGCACCACGTCAAAATCAACGAGGGTGAGATGTCCCACCCCCGTTCGAATGAGTGACTCGGCAGCCCAACCTCCTACACCTCCTACTCCGAATAGGATGACACGGGACTGTTGCAAACGCTCAAAAGCCTGCTCACCGAGTAACTGAATAGTGCGTTCAAATGCTGACAAAACTTACTTAACGACTGTGGCAGGGCACAGTTTTTCGCGGATTTTGATGTAAATAATGGTGTCAGGGTTCTTGTAGGCTATTTGTACGTAGCCCATACCGATACCTTGTTTGGTGTTCGGCA
>DFIN01000037.1:556-743 GCA_002372135.1 Bacteroidales bacterium UBA3696 | reverse complement strand
CCCGATGTTACGTTACCGATTACTTCGCCTTCAGCGTTGCAAATCTCGTACCCGTTACGCGGAATGGCGCGCTCGTTCATCGTGAAATGTACCAAGCGGCGGGTCAGACCCTGCTCTTTTTGTTTGAGTAAGTACTCTTTGTCAATAAAGTCCTTGGCGTTGAACTTGGTAATCCAGCCCAAACCTG
>DFIN01000037.1:0-367 GCA_002372135.1 Bacteroidales bacterium UBA3696 | reverse complement strand
GCGTCCCATATCTGTTTGCCGTATTCTTTCTTGAAATACAATTCAAATCCGCCTGCGCCGGTGTAGCCCGTATTGCTGAGGATAACGCCTTGTACGCCTGCAAAACTCCACTCACGGAAGCAATAGTAGGGAATAGCCGCTAACTCAGCATCGGTGAGGCGTTGCAGCATCTCGGTGGCTTTGGGACCTTGTACTGCCAACTGACCGTATTGGTCGCTGGCGTTCTCCAACTGAACACCGAAACGCTCCGTGTTCTGCTTGTTCACCCAAGCCCAGTCCTTCTCTATGTTGGCGGCATTGACTACCAGCAGGTACTTGGTGGTGGAGTACATGTAGAGAATAAAGTCGTCCACGATACCGCCTCTTC
>DFIN01000042.1 GCA_002372135.1 Bacteroidales bacterium UBA3696 | reverse complement strand
TCTCCGAAAAAGCGTGCAAAAGTACGGTGTTTTTTCAATCCACCAAAACATTTTTGCAAAAAAGTGCTTTTTTTATATTATTTTTACTTTTTTTGGAGTGTTTTTAGGCTGGCAAGACATTGTTCTAAGGCGTCTATGTCTTTTTCTTCGGTAGCCCACGAGGTTACAAAGCGTACTACGGATTCGTTTTCTCCTTGACTTCCCCACAACTCAAACGATAGGTCGTGGTGCAACTGTTCGATTACCTCATTGGGCAGAACGATGAACTGTTGGTTGGTAGGTGAATCAATAAAAAGAGTATACCCACTGCGGAGGAAAGCGTTTTTCAGTCGTTGGGCGAGTGATACGGCTTTCCGGGCTATAGATAGATATAGTTGGTCAGTTAGGAGCGTTTCAAACTGCAAGCCTAACAGCCTCCCTTTGGCAAGGAGTGCTCCGTGCTGTTTGACAAGGCTGAATAGTGCGGGAATGGTGTTCGGACGGGGTACAACCAACGCTTCACCAAACAACAAGCCCGTCTTTGTACCTCCTATATAGAAGGCATCTGTGAGCCGAGCCAAATCAGCGAGCGATACATCGTTTTGCTCGGCTGCCAGCGCATACGACAGCCGTGCACCATCTATATATAAAGAGAGGTGGTACCGGCGACAAATGGCGGATAGATGTTCTAATTCATATAAGGAATAGAGCGTGCCCAACTCCGTGGGTTGTGAGAGATAGAGCATACCGGGTTGCACCATGTGCTGCCATGTATCATCGGCATAGAATTGCTGCAAATAGTTTTCCAATACTTGCGATTGTACTTTGCCTTGTTCGGAGGGGAGAGAGAGCACTTTATGTCCTGCCGCTTCGATAGCTCCGGCTTCGTGGACGTTGATATGGGCCGTATCGGCTGCTATAACGCCTTGGTGTCTTAATAGCAAGCCATCAATGGCGGTGGCGTTGGTCTGCGTACCTCCCACCAAGAAACTGACCTGAGCATCCGGGCATGCACATAGATCTCGGATGAGGCGACGGGCGCGTTCGCTATACGGGTCTAAGCCATAGCCTGCCGTACATTCCATATTGGTCAGGTTCAAACGCTGCAGAACAGACGGATGGCAACCTGCCATGTAATCACAATCAAAATAAGTCATCTCACTCTTTTTCAAAAAACGGCGGCAAAAGTACCTATATTTTTACAGAAAAAGGCAACGAAAACAAAAAAAGAGGTACTTTTGCGGCGGTATGAACCCGCAAGATATTTTACAACGCTATTTTGGCTACGCTTCTTTTCGTCCGCTACAAGAAGATATTATCTGCTCTGTATTAGAGGGAAAGGACACATTGGCTCTTATGCCCACGGGTGGCGGTAAGAGTTTATGTTTTCAAGTCCCTACCCTGCTATGGGCGGATACGCCAGACGAAGGGGGCAACGACAGCAGCCGAGAAGGCACGTTGTGTTTGGTGGTAACACCTCTAATTGCACTGATGAAGGATCAGGTGGAACATTTAGTGCGGCGTGGTATTCGTGCAACCGCCATATACACCGGCATGTCGCGCGAGGCGCAGAGTGTAGCTTTGGATAATTGTCAGTATGGTCCGTACCGGTTTCTGTATGTATCCCCTGAGCGTTTGGAGAGTGAGGATTTTCGTCGGCGATTAACGTATTTACCCATTCGGCTCATTGCGGTGGACGAAGCCCACTGTATCAGTCAGTGGGGATATGATTTTCGTCCTTCGTATTTGCGTATAGGCGAACTCAGAGACTTGTTGGAGCAGACGACGGGGCACATCCCCGTATTGGCACTCACGGCTACAGCGACTCCGGAGGTAGCGGAGGATATCCAGAAGCAACTCCACTTTGAGCAGCCGAATGTATTGCGACAATCCTTTGCGCGTGATAATCTGCAATACATAGTCCGTTACTGCCGTTCTGATCGTCCATCTGCCCGATTGGACGACTGCGAAATGAGAACAAAAACGGAGCAATTGCAACATATTCTTTCTCGCGTGCAGGGTTCCGCCATCGTATATGTGCGCAATAGGAAACGCGCGCAAGAGTTAAGTGAGTTGCTCCACGCGGCATACTACCACGCAGGGTTAGACACCCACGAGCGTGATCGTCGCCAAAAAGCATGGCAAGAGAGTCAGAGCGTTATGGTATGTACCAATGCGTTTGGTATGGGAATTGACAAGCCGGACGTGAGGTTGGTTATTCACTACGATTTACCGGACAGCCCCGAGGCATATTTTCAGGAGGCGGGTCGCGCAGGAAGAGATGGTCAGACGGCTTATGCCGTGTTGCTGTATTCTCCGGACGACCGTGCCAAACTCAAGAAACGGGTGTATGACAACTACCCTATTAAGGAGTTTGTGGAAGAAGTGTATAACAAGACTTGCGATTTTTTGGTAGTAGGAGCCGGTAGCGGCTATGGTCATGGTTTCACACTTCATATAGACGAACTATGCAAGGTGATGCGTTTGCCGCTTCTGCCCACATATTCGGCTCTGCATTTATTGGATATGGCGGGATATTTTGTGTTTCAAGAAGAACAGGAGACTCAGCCTCGCGTCAAATTGCATGTTCCTGCCCGTCAATTATCAACCTACCAACTCAGCAGGGAGCAAAGACAGTTGATTACTCATCTGATGCGTTCCTATCCGGGTGTGTTTACCGACTTGCAATACCTGCACGACGAGATTACCGAACCGGTTCACCAGACCCTCGTATCGTTAGCCAAGCGCCATATTTTGACCTACATCCCTCGCACACGTGCATGCTATTTAGCATTCCGTCGAGACAGGGAGACGGAGATACATATCCCCGCCGCATATTATGAGGAGCGGCTTGAGCGTTTTACCCATCGCTTGCGGGCTATGCACGAGTATGCGGAGCAACAGACGATGTGCCGCCAGCAATATCTGCTATCATACTTTGGTGAAAACGCGGTTTCGACGTGCGGTCATTGCGACGTATGTCGGTGTTTGGCACGGAGTTTGTAGATGGAATAGCGAACAAAGACAAACGCATTTCAAACTATATAAAATGGAAACAACCGTGGATATTCGTGAGCTCCAAGAGCGTATTGAGCGCGAGAGTTCATTTGTAGATGCCCTAAGCATGGGCATGAACCAAGTTATCGTAGGGCAAAAGCACTTGATTGAGAGTTTGCTCATCGGTCTGTTGAGCGATGGGCATATTCTTTTAGAGGGTGTTCCCGGTCTTGCTAAAACGTTAGCCATTAAGACGTTGGCAGACCTTATCAAGGCGCGTTTTTCGCGTATTCAATTTACTCCCGACCTTTTGCCAGCCGATGTAATCGGTACGCAGATATATTCTCAAAAGCGGGAAGAGTTCAGCATCAAGCGCGGACCTATATTTGCTAATTTCATTCTGGCAGACGAGATTAACCGTGCGCCAGCCAAAGTGCAATCTGCTCTATTGGAGGCGATGCAGGAACGTCAAGTAACGATCGGCGAAGAAACCTTCCGGTTGGACGACCCATTCCTTGTATTGGCCACGCAGAACCCCATTGAGCAAGAAGGTACGTATCCGCTTCCTGAGGCACAAACCGACCGTTTTATGCTCAAGGTTGTGATTGGTTATCCGACTAAGGAGGACGAGCAGATTATTATCCGCCAGAACATCAGCGGAACGAAGAAGCAGGTACTGCCTATTCTTTCGCCGGAAGACATACAAAAGGCGCGTTCGGTAGTTCGTCAAGTGTATTTAGACGAGAAGATAGAGCGTTACATCATTGATATTGTGTTTGCAACGCGCAATCCTGAGCAATACGGATTGGAATCACTCAAGCAGATGATTGCCTTTGGCGGCAGCCCGCGCGCCAGCATTAACCTTGCTTTGGCAGCCCGCGCCTACGCTTTTATTCACCGTCGCGGCTATGTAGTGCCGGAAGATGTGCGTGCCGTATGTTATGATGTATTGCGCCACCGCATAGGACTGACCTACGAGGCTGAAGCCAACAATATGACCACAGAGGACATCATTACCGAAATACTGAATGCCGTTCAGGTGCCGTAGTATGACCAGTGAAGAGTTATTACAAAAGGTTCGGAAGATAGAGATTAAGACTCGTTCGTTGAGTCGCAATATCTTTGCGGGCGAGTACCACAGCCAATTCAAAGGTCGAGGAATGGCTTTTTCCGAGGTTCGTGAGTATCAACCCGGGGATGATGTACGTTCCATTGACTGGAATGTAACGGCTCGCCTCAATCGTCCTTTCATTAAGGTATATGAAGAGGAGCGTGAACTGACCGTTATGCTGCTTGTGGATGTGAGCGGCAGTCGCAACTTCGGTACGCTGCATCAGCAGAAACGCGACATGATGGCGGAAGTAGCCGCCACGCTGGCATTCTCCACGATTGAGAACAACGACAAGGTGGGCGTTCTGTTCTTCTCCGACCGCATCGAGAAGTTCATTCCTCCTAAGAAAGGGAAGACGCATGTGCTGCACATCATCCGCGAACTGATTTCGTTTGAACCTCAATCACATGGCACGAACATAGCCCAGGCTCTGCAGTACTTCTCCAATGCCCAAAAACGCCGAACGGTGGCATTCCTGATTAGCGACCTCGTACTGACCGAAAAAATCAGCGAATTGGAAAAACCGGTCATGATCGCCGCCAACCGGCACGACCTGAATGTCATCCGAGTTTATGACCGTTTTGATATGGAGATGCCGAACATCGGACTTATCAAGATGCACGATGCCGAAACGGGAAAAAACGAATGGATAGACACTTCTGTGTCATCCCTTCGCACCCGATATGCCGAATATCGCCAAAAGCAACAAGACGCTTTATCCGTGTTATGGACAAAGACAGGTATTGAGAACGTACAACTGCGCACGGATGATGATTACGTAAAAGCCCTCAAGCAACTATTCAAGCATTAACCTCTTCTCACCAACTTCTATGTTTCATTTATTTTTAGCCATCATAGTCAGTGCGGTTATTGATTCAACCACTCTATTCATAGGCGATCAGACTCCTCTCCGACTGGAGGCAACCGTCCCTTCGGGCGAGCATATACAAATGCCCGTGTATGGCGAGTATCTCATACCGGGTGTGGAGATTATTCGTCGCACAGGTATTGATTCCACTCGTTTATCGGACGGGAATATGCGTTTCAGCCAACAGCTGACGCTTACATCGTTTGTAGATTCGCTCTTTGCCATAGACCCTATACCTTTTGTGTCAGGGAGCGATACGTTATATAGTCAGCCTTTGATGCTTAATGTAGTGCAACCCTTTGAGTTGGACACTACCCCTGCCATAACCGACATCAAGCCGCTGCAAAAAGCCCCCTTCTGGTGGTGGGGATTGCTGCGTTGGTTCGTACTGCTACTGGTGTTGATTCTGCTCGGAGTCGGGATTTACTTCCTACTCATCCATATTCGAGACGGGCGCGACTTGAGGCACATCTATGTGCATCAGGAGCCTGAACGCCCTGCCGAGGAAGTGGCATTGGAGAAACTGGACACTATCCGCGAAGAAAAACTATGGCAGGCCGGTCGCGAAAAAGAATACCACACTCAACTGACCGACGTAGTGCGCGAATACATCGGCAAGCGCTTTGATGTTCATTCCACGGAAAAGACCTCCGACGAGACGTTGCAAGAAATGAAGACGCTGCTCAAAGACCAAAAAGAATTGTATAGCGGACTTAACCAAATGTTGCGTTTGGCAGACCTGATTAAGTTTGCCAAGTGGAAAGCGACCCCCGATGAAAACGAACAAAGTTTGCAAATGGCGTATCGCTTTGTCAATGAAACTACCGAACAGGCATCTACCCAAGCCACAAATGAGGAGAATGTATTATGAGTTTCCATTCACCTGCCTATCTTTTTTTACTGCTTTTTTTGATCCCCGTCATAGGGTGGTATATATGGCGACTTCGTGACATGCAAGCCACCCTTCAAGTGAGCGATACTCGCATGCTGGAGCGTCAGCCTAAGTCGTTGCGTGTATGGTTGATTCATGTACCTTTCGTACTGCGCGTAGTATGTATTATACTTCTGTCGTTGGCATTAGCACGTCCTCAATTGAGCAACCGATGGCAATCTCAATCCACCGAAGGAATAGATATCATGATGGCATTGGACGTATCGGGCACCATGTTGGCTGAGGACTTGCGCCCTAACCGTTTGGAAGCCGCTAAAGAGGTTGCCATTGACTTCGTGAATAACCGCCCGAACGACAATATAGGTTTGGTGGTGTTTGCCGGCGAGAGTTTTACGCAATGTCCCTTGACGACTGATCACACGGTGCTGGTCAACCTCTTTCATGCCGTCAAGTTCGGTATGATAGAGGACGGTACCGCCATCGGCTTGGGGTTAGCCAACTGCGTGAATCGAATGAAGGATTCTCCGACCAAGTCCAAAGTGATTATTTTGCTGACGGATGGTAGCAACAACCGCGGCGACATTACTCCGCAAACGGCCGCTGAAATAGCCAAAACATTCGGCATACGCATTTATTCGGTGGGAGTAGGTTCTTACGGACAATCGCGTGTGCCTGTACAAACACCGATGGGGACGCAATATATGACTATGGATAACGAGTTTGACGAATCGACTCTGAAAAACATAGCCCAAACCACAGGCGGTGAGTATTTTCGCGCAACGGACAACAAAAGTCTAAAACGTATCTACGAACAAATTGACCAACTGGAAAAGACCAAGATCCGCGTTCGCGAATACTCCAAGCGTACCGAGAACTTTATGCCATTCCTTATAGGCGCATTGATTTGCTTGCTATTAGATATTCTTATTCGCCATTTCATACTCCGCACCATTGCCGAATAACAACCGTTAAACCACTGTGAAACTACCGTTAAAACTATCCTTCTCCTATGTTTCGATTTGCTAATATAGATATGCTCTGGTTACTTCTGTTAGTGCCTTTATTAGCAGGAGTTTACATTTACCTCACACGTCGTAAACGCCGTCAGTTGCGCGCGTTAGGCGACGAAGAGTTGGTTAGTCGTCTTATGCCCGACGCTTCTCACACGCGCCCAGCCGTTAAGTTTGTTCTTGTCTTAGTTGCCCTGACGCTTCTCATTTTGGCAAGTGCCCGTCCGCAAGCCGGCGAGAAAACGGAAACCGTCAAACGTCAAGGCATTGAGGTGATGATTGCGTTGGATATTTCCAACTCGATGCTGGCAGAAGACATCGCCCCTAATCGTTTGGATCGAGCCAAGCAGATGCTCAGCAAGATGATTGACAAGATGACCGATGACAAGGTGGGTTTGGTTGTTTTTGCTGGGGAAGCCTATACGCAACTGCCTATTACTTGCGATTATGTAAGTGCCAAGATGTTTTTGTCTTCCATCACGCCTTCGCTCATTCCGACTCAGGGAACCGCCATCGGTGCAGCCATTCGCACGAGTGTGCGCAGTTTTGGCAGCGAACAAAGTGAAGCAGGACGAGCCATCATTCTGCTGACGGATGCCGAGAACCACGAAGACGATGCCGTAGCCGCTGCCAAGCAAGCCGCCGAGAAAGGCATACAGGTATTTGTAGTAGGTGTAGGTAAAACGGATGGCGCACCCATTCCTATCCCGGGCACAGGAACATTCCACAAAGACAGACAAGGGCAAGTGGTTGTATCGCGCCTGAACGAAGCGATGGCGAATGAAATAGCCCAAGCCGGAAACGGGATTTATGTGCGCTGTGATAACACGAACACAGCCCTAAGAGCCCTGCAAAAGGAATTGGACAAAATAGCCACATCCGAAATAGAAACTCAACTATTTACAGACTATCAGGAACAATATCAATCGTTCTTGTTGGGAGCCTTGTTGCTGCTGTTGATTGATTTCTTCCTGCTTAGCCGTCAAAACAGGACACTAAGCCGCATGGACCTATTCAACGAACGAAAAGCCGCCACTCAACACTAACAAAAACCACACTATGAACTATCGCTATTATCTATTGTTGATCGTTATCTGCTTTCCTATGCTACTTTGCGCACAGCGCGAATCAAGCAAAATACGAAAAGGCAATCGCCAATACGAAAAGGAGCAATACACGGATGCTGAAGTAGAATATCGTCGCGGATTGCAAGTCAATTCCGAATCGTTTGAGGCACACTATAACCTCGGCAATGCCCTCTTCCGGCAGAATAAATACGATGAGGCAGCCCGCGAGTTCTCCAAATCGTCGCAACTGCTTACCTCGGATAAAGACAAAGACCGATTGGCTCAAACGTATCACAACTTGGGCAACTCGTTCTACGGACAGCAACAATTTGACCGCGCAATAGAAGCCTACAAGCAGTCACTCAGGCTCAATCCAAAAGACAACGACACGCGCTACAACCTCGTGAAAGCCATGCAAATGCTTGAACAACAACAATCGCAACAGCAGGAACAACAACAAAATCAAAGTCAGCAACAACAACAGCAGCAAGAACAACAAGAACAGCAACAACAAGAACAACAAGAACAACAAGAGCAAGAGGCTCAGGCTCAAGAGGCACAAGAGACAGACGAACAGATGGATAAAGAGACCGCCGAACAAATCCTGCAGGCCTTAGAGCAAGACGAACAGGCTACCCAAGAGAAAGTGCAGAAACAAAAAGGCGGAAAGAAAAAACGAGTAGAAAATGATTGGTAATATGAAACGTATAGGATATTTGTTTTTGATGGTTCTTCTGCCCTGCTTCGTGTGGGCAGAAGAGGTGAGTTTTCGCGCCGAGGCACCTTCGCAAGTGGTGGTCGGCAAACCGTTCCAACTGCGCTACACGGTAAATCAGCGCGCACGGGACTTGCAACCGCCTGAGTTTACCGACTTTGAGTTCATCGCCGGTCCTTACTCCTCGCAATCCTCATCAACATCATTTGTGAACGGCAAGCGTTCTTCTACTTTCACGCTGACCTATACCTATACGTTGATGGCTAATCAGGAAGGCAGTTATACGCTGGCTCCGGCTACCATACGGGTAAGTGGAGATACCTATACGAGTAATGCCGTGCGCATAGAGGTGCTCCCTGCCGACGAACAGCCGCAGCAATCTACTACCCATCCACAGCAAAGCGGTCAATCGGCTTCTTCCCAATCATCGGCATCCGCCTCCACCGGTCAAGGGGATGTTTTTATTCGCACCATCGTCAACAAAACGCGCGTACACGAACAGGAAGCACTACTACTTACCTACAAACTCTATTTTGCCGGATTAGATATAGCCCAATTCACCAACAACACCCGTTTACCGGAATTTGAAGGTTTCCTCAAACAGGAATTCACCATTGACGACATTCAGACCGAACTGGAACATTACAACGGTCGCAACTACCAAACTGCCGTTCTCTACCAGACGCTGCTCTATCCGCAGCGCAGCGGCGATATAACGATTGATGCCGCACAATTTGAAGCCGTGCTGCGCGTACAAGTAAGGCAACAAGTACGTTCCATCTTTGACGACTTTTTCGGGTCTTATACCAACGTAACGCGCACTATTACAGCGCCGAGCGTTACCATTCAAGTGGCACCCCTCCCTGCCGGCAAACCCGCACAGTTCTCGGGCGGTGTAGGACAATTTAACCTCTCGGGCGATATTTCCAATACAGAGATAAAAGCCAATGAGGCACTTACCATCCGCCTTGCCATACAGGGTACGGGTAACATGAAACTTATTAAAACGCCTGCCGTGGACTGGCCGGAAGGGTTTGAGACGTATGACCCGAAAGTGAGCAATAAACTCAAACAGACTACCCAGGGAACAGGCGGTACACGTGAGATTGAGTACTTAGCCATCCCCCGTGCCGCAGGCAGTTACACCATCCCTGCAATCACATTCTCCTACTTCGACACGCGCGACAATCAATATAAGACCCAGTCGGTAGGCGGGTGGACAATACAAGTGGCACGCGCAGAAGGCGATAATACACAGAACGTTGCCGTACAAAACTACACCCACAAGGAAGATATTCGTCAGTTAGGCACCGATATACGATATATTTATACGGGCGAATTGACAGTTGTACCGACTCGGGAAGGTGAATTACGATTCGGTTCGTGGCTATACTGGCTGTGCTATCTTATTCCTTTGCTGGTAGCCATTATTCTCTTTATCGTTTTCCGTCGCCGAATTGCACAGAATGCAGATACGGTTCGGGTACGTTACATGCGTGCCAACAAAGTGGCACAAAAGCGATTGCGTGAAGCCAAACAAGCCATGGACAAGAACGACCACGCCGCTTTCTACGAAGCAGTGGAACGTGCTACATGGTCCTACCTGAGCGACAGACTACGCATTCCGACCGCTTCGCTCAACAAGGAAAACATATCCTCTATCCTTAGCGGCAAGAACGTGGATGAGAGCCTTATCAAGGAGGTCAACGAAGTGCTTTCCATTGCTCAACAAGCACGCTATGCCCCCACCACTGACAACGACATGCAACAACTCTATTCCCGCACCACTGCACTTATCAACCAACTTGAAAATCAAAAACTATGAAACGCCATTTTCTAATTGTCCTCGCTATATTATTCGGTATTTTACCCATCCGTTTGCGCGCACAAGAAACCGCAATGACGGACATTGTTTCCCTCTTTGAGCAAGCCAACGCACTATACGCTGCCAACGAATATGCCGAAGCCGCCGAACTCTACGAGCAATGCGTGCCGGCGGGTGGAGCACAAGCCTACTACAATTTGGGAAACGCCCGTTTCAAACAAGGTGCGTTGGCGCAATCCATATTGGCATACGAACGGTGTCTTCGCTTGCAACCCAATCATAAGGACGCGCGATACAACCTGCAGATAGCCCAGTCGCGCATTACAGACAACCTGACCGACAACACGTCTTTCTTCGTGGCAGTATGGGCACGTTCCATCCGCAATCTATGCACGGAACATACGTGGGTTATTCTTAGCATCGCGCTCTTTATTCTTGCTCTGGCGGGTCTGCTTCTCTTTGCACTCTCGTCGCAGGTATGGCTGCGTAAGACCTCTTTCCATACGGCTTGGGTAGCCTTGCTTATCAGCATCATTGCCCTCGGCAATGCCGCTTCGCTCCATGAGCGCGACACGGAGCGCGCTGAAGCCATCATCACGCAGGGCATACTCAACGCCAAGTCCTCACCTGACCAATCCGGCACCGAACTCTTCACCCTGCACGAAGGCACAAAAGTGACCATCACAGAGACATTAGGCGATTGGTGCAACATACGGGTGGGAAACAACGAGGGCTGGGTACAACTCACCCATTTGGAGCGCATCTAAACACAAACCTGTAAGATTTGGCGAATATCGGTGGTATAGAGGGGACTGCAATGCTCCCTTTTATAGACCGATGCATCGGCATTGGCTGCAGGCATCGTTGCCGTAGCGTACTGAATGGTGTATTTGCCGAATCGGTCGTTCATTCTATCTAAGGTGAGTTGCAAGCGTTCGTCTTTCTGCCTATCGCGTGTATCGAAGAGGTCGGGCAGAGCGTGAGCAGCAGGAAGTATATGCGTGAGGATAATACCTGCACGCTTATAAGGAGCACCCGCCTGAAACTGCTCTCTTAGCGCACGAAGCGCATACTCAATCAACTCCCCCGTATTGGAGGTAGCCACAGGCAACGAAATATCTGCCCAAATGGTATGCGAAACACTATCCGTACGAAATCGTGAAGTGACAGCATACACGGTCAACTGGCGGCAAACAGACTGCTGCGCACGTAAGTGGCGAGCGCAGGAGGAACAGAAATCGGTGATTTGCTGCTCCAAGACAGCAAGTTCTGTTACAGCAGAAGCAAAGGTTCGTGAACGTGTAATAGACTGCTTCTGAGCCATCTCCCCCAGGTCAATACAATCAATTCCGTTCAGTTCGCGCCAAGTAAGCAGTCCGGGTTTATGCAACAAATTGCGTGCAAACTCCTCTCGACGGTCGGCAAACTGCAAGGCAGTTGTTATCCCTGCTGCGTGCAACTTGGTGCGCGCTTGCCTTCCTACCCCCCATACATCACCTACGGCAAACATTTCAAGTGCTTTACGGCGACGCTCCTCAGTATCAATCAAGCAGGCACCGTGATACCCCTTATGCTTCTTGGCATACTTACTTGCCACTTTGGCAAGCGTCTTGGTAGGGGCTATTCCCATCGAAATCGGGATGCCCGTACCCTGATAAATCTCCCGCACAATCTGCTCGCAATATGTTTTTTGCCGTTCGGGTGAAATATGGTCAATATGGATATATCCCTCGTCAATCGAATACTGCTCAAAACGCGTGGTGTGCTTGCGCAAAAGCGACATAACACGGTCAGACATATCGCCATATAGCGAAAAATTACTACTGAAACACGTAATGCCGTATTTTTCCACTTTGTCTCGAATCTGATAAAGCGGCACACCCATCGGAATACCTAATGCCTTCACTTCGTTGGAACGGCTGACCACACAGCCGTCATTGCCCGAAAGTACGACTACGGGCTTATTCCAAAGGTCGGGGCGAAACACACGCTCACAACTGACGAAGAAATTGTTGCAATCGGCTAACGCATACATCTGTTCGCAGGATTATCGAAACTTATGAATCGTATGAGTTAGCACTCCCCACACCGAGAAATTATCTTCTTGCGTAACGCGAATAGGTTGATATCGGTCGTTATGGGGTATGAGCCACGCACAGTGATTGGCAGCATCCATCCGAAACTCTTTGATGGTAAATTCGCCATCTACGGCAGCAATGATGATATCGCCGTTCTTAGGTTCCAACGACTTATCTATCACCACAATATCTCCGTTTTGTAAGCCCGCATCCTTCATACTTTCCCCGCTTACCATAGCGTAAAAAGTAGTTTCGGGATGTCGGCTCATCTCACGCACTATATCGATACGATCGCCCGCATAGTCCGTTGCCGGTGAAGGGAAACCGGCATGAATAGCCTGAGCAAATTCCAATTCCAATCCCGCTTTTTCCGCCGGGGTTAACAAATTTATCTTAGCCATTGATATCTTTTCAAACTTGCCGCAAAATTATATTCACTTTTGCAACGTAACAAATTTTACTTTACCTTTGCCGCCGTTATTCATTGAATAGACAACCCACTACCCCCCAAACACACACGTATGATAGGCACAACCGAAATTATCCTTATCGCCCTCGTTATTCTCCTTATTTTCGGCGGGAAAAAGATTCCCGAACTGATGAAAGGTTTGGGCAAAGGTGTCCGTTCCTTTAAGCAGGGAATGAAAGAAGACGACCTTGATAGCGACAATACCGCCACGAAGCAAGACAGCGCAGATGCCACAGGCTCCCGACAACAATAATTCCGCCACTTTTTGGGATCATTTGGAAGTCTTCCGCAGTAGTTTGCTACGAATATTGTTGGCTTCAGTCGGGATGGGGATGATTACTTTTTGCTTTCGCGAAGCATTATTTGAGGTGGTATTAGCACCCGCGACCAACGATTTTTTTGTCTATCGTTGGCTCCGCCTTCCTCCTTTCGAGTTACATCTCATCAATACCGACCTTACAGAACAGATGTTCGTCCACATGAAGATGGCGTTTGCAGTCGGTTTGCTGGTTGCCTCTCCTTATCTTCTTTATGTAGCATTCCGTTTTGTCAGTCCCGCTTTGTATCCCGTCGAACGTACCCATGCCGTGCGTTTGACGCTTGCCGCTTATACGATGTTTATGATAGGTATAGCGGCAAATTACCTGCTCTTCTTTCCGTTGATTGTCCGTTTTTTAGGCACCTACCAAGTCAGCGAACGCGTAACGGCTATGCTCACCCTTCAAAGTTATACGGACACCATGCTCCTTATGTCGCTTATGTTTGGTATAATAGCCGAAATGCCCGTGTTAGTCGGCTTCTTGACCCGATTAGGACTGCTCCATAGCCAGTGGTTGAGTCAATATAGGAAGCAGGCATTCGTACTGATTCTTATTGTAAGCGCGGTGATTACCCCTACCGGCGATGCGTTTACCCTGCTCGTGGTCTCGCTACCCATTTGGCTGCTCTATGAAGTCAGTATATGGGTCAGCCGAAAAATAGCCCCCCAACCTACTCAATAACATCAAAAGTCAATATGCAACGTTCTCACTCATTCTTGCGACGTGTTCGCACCATAGCAGCGTGTATTCTTTTTACGCTTATCACCCTGCTGTTTCTGGATTTTACAGGCACGCTTCATCACCATCTAAGGTGGGTAGCCCAAATACAATTTCTTCCCGCCGTGATGGCTCTCAATGTGGGAGTGATGGTCGGAATAGTGGTTCTGACGCTGATTTGCGGACGTATCTACTGCTCCGTGATTTGCCCGTTAGGGGTTATGCAGGATTTGTTGGCACGCCTCAACCGCAAAAAGAATAAATTCCGCTATCATGGTGAAATAAAATGGCTTCGCTACCTGATGTGGGTGCTGTTTGTTATCGCCATCATAGCCGGTATGGGTTCGTTTGTAGCTCTGTTAGCCCCATATAGTGCCTACGGGCGCATCGTGCAGACCATACTGCAACCTATCTACATCGGCATCAACAATGGTCTGGCAGCCATCGCCAGCCATTACGGCAGTTATGCTTTCTATTCGCGAGAAGTTTGGCTTCGGTCGTTGCCAACCTTGCTGATTGCTGTTTGTACGTTTGTAGGACTATTGATGACCGCATTTAGCCGTGGAAGACTTTACTGCAATTCGATTTGTCCCGTAGGTACGACCCTTAGTTTCTTTTCGCGATTCTCCTTCTTGCAAATACAGTTTGACAAGGACAAATGTCGTCAATGCGGCAAATGCAAGAAGAACTGCAAAGCCGAGTGTATAGATGTTAAGCACATGACGGTGGATGCGTCTCGCTGTGTGGTCTGCGGCAATTGCTTGGAACAATGCGCGTTTGATGCCTTACACTACGAGAGTCGTTTGCATCGTCCCAAGGCTCACCCAAAGGACACAACGCCTACGGACGAGTCCCGCCGTGCTTTCCTCACCGGCTCTGCCATAGCCCTTGGCACACTCGCTACCGCCGAAGCGCAAAACAGGGTGGACGGCGGACTGGCAGTCATTGAACAAAAACAAGCCCCTCACCGTCTGACACCTCTTACGCCTCCGGGTTCACTTTCTGCCAAAAACATGCAGCAACGCTGCACCGGCTGCCAACTCTGTGTGAGCGAATGTCCCAACGATGTGTTGCGTCCCTCCACCGACTTGTTCCACCTCATGCAACCTACCATGAGTTTTGAGCGCGGTTATTGCCGCCCCGAATGTACCCGCTGTGCGTCCGTTTGTCCTGCCGGAGCCATACAACCTATTACAAAAGAAGAAAAAGCCGGTACCCAAATAGGGCACGCCGTTTGGGCACCATGGAATTGTCTTCCGGCTACGGACGGCACATCGTGCGGCAACTGCCAACGCCATTGTCCGACAGGTGCCATACAGATGGTTCCGCTAAAAGCCAACGACCCGCAGTCGCCGCTCGTACCGGCTGTCAATACGGAAAAATGTATCGGTTGCGGCTCGTGCGAATACCACTGCCCCAGCCGCCCATATCCCGCTATCTATGTAGAAGGTAACGAAGTACACCACTTAATTTGACACTATGAACAGACGCAACTTTATAAAAACACTCGGCGGAAGCCTTATCGCTTCGTCAGCCGTCTTATCCGCTTGCAAGAAGCAGCAGTCTTCCTCCGAATCGATTCTGACTGACATCCGGCAGCCTGAACAAGGCACGATGACCTATCGTACCCATCCGCAATCGGGTGACCAAGTGTCTCTGTTGGGCTACGGAATGATGCGTTTGCCCGTCGTGGGAAACGGTTCGGCAAGGGATAATCAAAGTGCAGAGATTGACCAAGAGATGGTTAACCGCCAAGTGGACTACGCCATCGAGCACGGTGTGAACTATTTTGATACCTCCCCGCGCTATTGTCAAGGCCGTTCCGAACAAGCCACCGGCATTGCTCTGTCCCGACACCGCAGAAACAAGTACTTTATAGCCACCAAACTGAGCAATTTCTCGTGGGACACATGGTCACGCTCTGCTTCCCAACAGATGTTCCGCGACTCGCTCCGTTTGCTCCAAGTGGACTATATAGACTACCTGCTGCTTCACGGTGTGGGTATGCACGCACAAGACGCTCAAGGCAACGAACTGACCGGTTGGCAAGCGTTCGAAAAGCGATACATGGAAAACGGCATCTTAGACTGGCTGGTAGAACAGCAGAAACAGGGGAAGATTCGCCACCTCGGATTTTCCTACCACGGCGACATTGAAGTGTTTGACCGTCTGCTGCAATGGCACGACGAGGGCAAATACCACTGGGACTTCGTGCAAATTGAACTCAATTATCTCGATTGGAACTACGCCAACGAGATTAACGCCCGTAATACGGATGCCGAGTACTTGTACGACGAACTGCAAAAACGCAACATTATGTCCGTCATTATGGAGCCGCTATTGGGCGGTCGATTAGCCAAAGTGCCGGACTTTGTGGTTGCTAAAATGAAGACCCGCCGCCCGGAAGATAGTATCGCCCGATGGGCTTTCCGATTTGCCGGCACTCCGGAAAAAGTGCTGACCGTCCTATCGGGTATGACATATATGGAGCACCTGCGCGAAAACGTACAGACCTACTCTCCGCTGCAACCGATTACGTCCGAAGAAAATGAGTTTCTGATGGAGATTGCCAAAGATATATACAACCTCAAAGCAGTGCCCTGCAATGAGTGCAACTACTGCATGCCTTGCCCCTATGGGCTCAACATACCCGCCATATTCGGCAACTACAACAAGATGCTCAACGAGGGCTATACTCCGCAACCGCCTGACATGCAAGCCTCCTCAAAGGAGCAAAAAGAGTATTTCGCCCGCCGTCGCAAGTTCCTTATCAGTTACAACCGCACGGTAGCCCGCGAACGGCAGGCCGACCACTGCATCGGCTGCAACCACTGCGTTCCCCACTGCCCGCAACGTATCAACATACCCGCCGAAATGGCACGAATTGATCAATACGTGGAATCCATCAAACGCATCGGAGGAAACAACATCTGACCGGAGATTGACGAAAGTAGCGATTTTTTTTGTGAATAGGTTCAAAAATGCTACTTTTGCGCGCTTTTTTATGGCGAACAAAACACGAAATAGAACAAACAGACTGCTTTTACTTCTCTTTGGGCTATGTCTATTGTGTCCGCTGTGGACCCTTCCGACATTCGCGCAAAGCGAGCAGACCGACCAACTTCCCCGTACTACGGAAGGTACGGATTTCTGGATAGCATTTCCCAGTATCAAGGGCACTGAAGCCATTGACGGCTCGCTGCAACTGCTCGTCATGGCTACGAGTAACGAAGCCGTTGAAGTGCAGATTGACGGCGTGGGCGGCACATCGTTAGGCTCCATCCTTATCCCGGCAGGCGGAGGATACGGCGAATTGAAAGTGGCTCCGGCATCCTCATACCTGACCCCTTTGGAGAGCGAACGGGTACAAAATAAAGGTCTGCATATATACGCCAAAGACGGTCTGACTCCCTTCTCTTGTTTTGCCCAAGTAGAGTCCGGTCCGGCAGGTGCCTCGCAAAGAGATGCCACCTTGCTGCTTCCCGAAAAGACTTTGGGCTATGAATATCTCGTTCAGACCAACCCGCAAGACGGTAAAAGTACGCAGTTTGTGGTAGTTGCCACGGAAGACAATACGACCGTTGTCATTGTTCCGACCGCAAAGGGATACAACGGCTCAGCCTCCGGCGTTCCGACTACCAAGATCATGAACCGATGTACCAGCCTGCTCTTTGCCAGTCAAAGCAAGGAAGAGGGAGCATCGGATACCATCGATTTGTCCGGTAGTTTGATTTGTTCCGACCGCCCCATCGCCGTCTATACTGCCAACGAGGCCGTCCGTATACCCCACAACGAGGCCATGTCCGACGACTATACACTGGAGCAAATACCCCCCATCGGCAGCCTCGGCACCAAATTCTTTATATCCCGTCCCGACGCACAAGTGCAGAACATGTTCTGTAGTGTGACGGCGCTGTATGACAATACGGTAGTTACCGAGCGGCGACACATAGCCAACTCCGTCGGAACGGTTACGACCACGCTGACCGCCGGTCAGTCGTTAGCCGTACGCCCGCCTCTTAACCAACGCATCGCCGACATCGTGATTGAGTCGTCCGCCCCCGTACTGTGCTATACCTACTTTACCAGTGCTGCCAACAACGAAGAGCGCGGCTACGACGAATTGGGAAACCCCGTTGTTACAGGTCTGTGGGGCGACCCTGCCAACGCGATGCTTACCGCTTGGGATCAACGCGTTACAGACATCACCTTTTTCACCCGCCCCCTGCTTACCCAAACAGAAACGGATGTACAGCACCACTACGTACAACTCACCCTTCCGAAAAGCGACATATCCTCGCTGCAATTAGACGGCACCCCCGTATCAAGCAGCCTGTTCCATACCTATGGAGCGGACAACAACATGGTTTATGGTTCCATTCCGCTCACCACTTATAATAAGCACCGCCTTACCACCACCGGCGAAGGCTTTACGGGCTATGTGTATGGTATTTCCGAAGGTGTGGCATATCTCTATACGCTCGGTTTCCGGCCGGACGCTCATCCCGACTCGCTATTTATCAGCGAAGATGCGGAGATCATGAGTCCCCGTTCGTATGACTTGGATCGCTTCACACAAGGTTGGTATCAACGCCAACTCAAGGATTGGCCTGTAGCTCAAGAACGATTGGATACGGCTTATATTTGCGATAGCACCACGCTGCACTTTACCCTGCAAACCGACCGCGCTTTCGCCAACTTTGTGTGGGAAGTGTGGCAATTAGACAAACGCGGACGAGCCGACAGCCTCATTCGATACGACAGTATCAACAACAAAAACAGCATCCAGAAATGGGAAAACCAATTCACGCTGGACCTGCAAAAAGGCTTGCGACCGGAACAGCGTGACCCGTACACCGACTATATCGTCTATGCCCGTATTTTGCGCGACCGCATAATATGTCCTGACGAAAACCAGATTGCGGACACTCTGCGTACCGTTATTCGCGTGAACCGAGCCTATAACGATACCGTACAAAAAATCATGTGCTCCAACGATGAAGTCTATTTCTTCTCCGATAGCGTATATAAAGACGCTCCCAAACTAAGTTTCCGGGGCGTATTGGAACAGAATCGCGACTCCACCCGCTTTATCGGCGATACCATCAACTGCCGACGAGGACAAAGACGCGACAACGGGCAACACGAGATTCGTCTGGGCTTGGGCGAACACTATATATCCCGCTTATACGAGACCCAATATGGTTGCGACTCGCTGGTGACTTTTGCCGTTTATGTCTGCCCATCGCCTGACACCACATGGATTGACACCCTTCTTTTGCACGACCGAACATCCATTTCTTTCCCCAATGAAGAAAACACGATGTTTGCCGGTAAGACCTTCACGCAAACAGGCATCTATACGGACAACTTGATAGCCTCTCACTGCGATTGTCCCAACATCGTGGACTCTACTTTCGTAGGCTGCGACAGCGTTGTGGTGATGCGTATCCAACTGCGCGATACGCTGATAGTCAATTTCTGCGATAGCACAGCCAATCCCAAGCTATACGGTGTGAATTGGCGCGAATATGATTGGACAGGGCACGACCGTTTCCCAAGCGTAGCAGACAGTGTAGCAGTAGGCGAAACACGTGAGTTTCATGACTACTACAAGACTGTAGACGGATTAGATAGTTGCTACACGCTCATCCTCACGCGCGAACCGGTTACTGTGGTCGAAACGATAGTGGATTGGCCCAACAACCGTCCCTTTGTCTGGAAATACGGCGATGGTAGCGTGCAACGCACCGACACCATCATACCCGACCGCACATGGCTGGACGTAACCATCACGCGCAATCGTCGTATCAACTACGAGAACGGATGTCCTATGCTCTTTCACCTCGAAGTAACCTTCAAGGAGACCTACTTCACCATCCGCGAAGTGGATATATGCGATGTGGATACCGCCGAATGGAGAGGCAAAATATATGCCGGTGCCAAATGGCGCGAGACCTACCCCAATCCTACTTTCCATCCCGACAGCGTATTGCCCGTAGGAGCGCACGAGATTTGCGTTGATTCATTCCGAACCGTTATTAAACCCGAACGCGACTCGCTTTTCTACCTGCAAGTCAATATACATGCCACCTACCACGAATACGACACGGTACATATATGCGACAATGAGGTTGTTCGCTACAACAAACTCTACTTTGCCGGTCCGAAAGCCGAAACAACCCTCCCCCTTAGACACCGCTTAGGGGCTACGGAAAACATCTACCACTTTGACTCCGTATTTACCACTATCTATGGTTGTGACAGTGTCTGCTCGGCTGTATTCTATTTGCATACCTCCTACCAAATGCCGCTTGAGACTGCCACTATCTGCGCTGATGAAGACTTTCAATGGGTCGGTCATTCTGATAAGGGGCACACGCTATACGATGCAGAAACCGGTCTGCCCGTGCAATTTGGCAAGGGACAGTTATGGACCAATAGTACCCAAACGATCTTTACCCTTGTTGACAGCCTGCAAACCGAAGCACAGATAGAAGGGCAACGTGGCGGGTGCGATAGTATTCATACGCTGCAACTCACCGTCAATCCCGTCTATGGGCCGTTCATAATCGACACGACCGTCTGCCGCTCCAAATACAACTTCGAGTGGATAGGGCACCCCGATCCGCTTAATCCGGGGCAGAACCTCGTATTTGACCAAAACGTAACAGGCTATTACGATACCTTAAAGACCGTCGGATGCAATTGTGACAGCATATTTGTGCTCAATCTCACCTTCTTTGATGATGCACCGCGAACCTATGATACAGCCGTCTGCCACAATGCCGAACCGTTCCTTATGGGAACAACGGGCGAGTACTTCCACCCCGCCGACTCCACGCTCGGTCTGCATGTCGTTACGCGCGATGTGTACCTGAGCGATGCACAACACTGCCCCTATATAGAAACATGGAACATCACCGTTTATCCTGATTATAACGGTTTTACCAACAGCGATTATTGTCTCTACGACACCATCTGCCGCGACACCACAGGCGGATCTTACGACTGGATATCCCACAACGGCTTCAACCGCCTTGACATCACCCGTCCGGGCACGTACACCTATGTGGACTCACTGCTAACTACCACATGCTACGATTGCGCCAATGGCTGCGACTCCATTTGGGTGCTGCGTCTCACCGTGTTGCCGTCCTATTACAAGGAGTTTCAGTATATGATGTCCGACGAAGAGACCTACACATGGGAAGGCATTACCTACGGCGGTATCAATACCCGCACGCGGTACAACCAACTCGTACTCGCTTCTGACACGCTGATTGAGAGCCATCATAACCTCACCACCGGCACCTTTACCTGCGATTCAACCGTCATTCTCCACCTGCGCGTTGGCAAAGTGTATCGCGACACGACCTACGACTTTGTGTGCGACAACTGCTTGTATGACTGGCACCGCACCATCGACGGGAAAGACTCCCTGATGGCAGATAGCCTGCAAGTGGATGCCGGAGATACCCTCATACTCAAAGACGCATACCTCACTACGCTCGGCTTTGACTCCGTCTATTACCTTGCGCTCGTAGGTATGCCCACCTACCACTTTACGGCTACCGACACAGCCTGCCAATACAGCGGCAACTACGATTGGACAGGTCACGAGATAGAGATCTCGCTCCGCGACACGGGGTGGTTCACCATCACGGACTCGTTGAAGACACAGGCACTCTTCGTTGACCCGCACGGCACGAACACTCGCCCGACACTATGCGATAGTATATGGACATTGAGCCTATATGTTGCGCCTGTCTATGACGAGACATTCCATACGGCGGAGGTAACCACCAACGATGTGCTCTGTTCCAACGAGACTTACCTATGGGAACGCACCCTTATGGTAGGACACGATTTTGATTTCGACCACAACGCCATCAATATATCGCCTGCGCTGTACGACTCAATTATCTACCTCACTACCGCCGACTACGATGCGCAAGGTATCTACCACCATCGTCTGGATACCCACACCGTCCTCGGGTGCGACTCGATACGATTCTTGCACCTCAACGTACACTCCATGGCATTCACCATGCTATACGACACCATTGGCGACAACAACACCACTTGGCATTTCGGACACGGCCAGAACTATATTTCCGGCAAAGACTTCCACGTGGAAGACTATACCGTGGTACGCGATGTCAGACGCTACTTCTTTGTGGATACCGTCCTTACTGCCAACGGTTGCGATAGCATCATCCACGACTCGCTACTCGTTGTCCCCACCTACCGTTTCGTCAAGACTGACGTAACTTGTAGCGGCGTAACCTACAACTGGCGCAAATACACCGAACTCAATAAACTCAATTCGGGGCTTTACTACGACAGCCTCTACACCACTGCCTACGGAGCGGACTCCACTTATGTACTTGACCTGACCATTGTGCCTAATTTCCGCAGCGAACAGACCAAACAAATGTGTAAGAACGATACCCTCCAATGGCAATACAAGAGGATTTATTACGAGACGTGGAACGAAGGCGACCTACGCACCGAATACCATGCCGAGTATGTGCGTCCGGGGGCTTGCGATAGTTTCTACGTGCTCTACATGACCTACTACGACTACTATCACTTGCCTGCCGACACCGACTCCGTTTGCCAATACGATACCTATCGTTGGTACACCAACGGCATTGAACACACCACAGCCCTCTATGACGAACAGGGCAACCACCTCACCGCCGTACCAACCGACACCGTGGGTTGGATCACTATCTACGACTCGCTACACACCTCTTCGCCTTGCCACTGCGACTCCACCTTCATGCTCCGCCTTTACGTCAAACCCTCCTACTACTTCCGCGATACGATTAACATCTGCTCCAACGATACGGCCTACTGGCACGACCGTCCATACAGCAGCCCTGTTGCTACCACCTTGCGCGACACCATTCCCGTCGCCACCGGCTTAGGCTGCGATAGTATATACTACCTTACCGTACAAATCAAGCAAGCCTACTTCTTCGACGAAACAGACCATGTATGCGGCTCGCAGTTGCCATATACATGGCAAGGACATAGTGCCAATATACCTATTGCCTCCACAGAAGCCCTGCTTTGGGACGAGTACCGCACATTCGTTTTGTGGGATAGTTGCCTTACCGTGGAAGGCTGCGACTCTATCTACCGCCGCACCGTGACCGTAGTGCCCATTCGCCACACGATTCTCTTTGACACCATTTGTGACGGCGATGTGCTGCAATTCCACCAACACGCACTCACCCATGCCGGAACCTATACCGACACACTCACTAACCTATACGGCTGCGACTCAATGGTAACGCTCGTGCTCTACGTCATTCCTCCCACCCGCTATGCGTGGGAAAGCATACCTGCCATCTGCGCCGACGACCAAGCCTTCGATCTCTCCTTTACCGCCTCAGGTGCCGAACCGCTGGCATATAGCGTCGTCTATGACGAAGCGGCTCGCGCACAGCGGTTTGAGGACATACCTTGGACGGCTCTCACAACGAATCAACGAATCATCACCATCCCTCTACCTACTCCCGAATCAGCAACAGACTATCCCACCCCATACAACTATACAGCCACTGTCTATTTCGACAACGGTTTCTGCCTTGATACGGCTCTTATGGCTCTGCCGCTTCCTTTCCAAGTGCGCTATCCGTCTTGGATCATGGAGCAACACTGGAACGATGCGATCGGTCTGCTCGTTGATTCACTCAATGGCGGCTACCATTTCGTGGCATTCCAGTGGTATAAGAACGATGTGCTCATGCCCGGAGAAACAAAGCCCTACCTCTACTGCCCGCAGTACTTGGAAAGCGATGCCGTCTATAGCGTGGCACTGACACGCCAAAGCGATATGCAGACCCACATGACCTGCTACCTCACGCCCGACCTGAGCCAACAGCAATCGCTTACCCCCCAACAACCCTATATAGCCGTTGTACCTACCCTCGTGGTGCGTGAGAATCCCGTAGTCAATATCCTCTGCGTCAATAGCGGTAACTACGAACTATATGATGCCTTTGGCGTACTCATCACAAGCGGTGTTTATCATCCGGGTACGCACAACGCCTACCAGATTACCCTGCCTGCCAACCCGGGCGTATATATCTTCCACTTGCACGATGCTGCCATGCTGGAACGAACCGTCAAAATCATTGTTCAATAACCTGCCGACCTGCTTGCAACCAACTTGACATTAAGACGCTACATAGTATTCATAGCCTGCTGTCTATCGCTGACACTGACTGCCCAAACGCGTATCACGGCAGAGTCGTCTATGCGCGACCTACCGTCCCACAACCGCCGATTCACAGCCCGCGACAACCGGCGAGTACGCGATTCACGAGGACTTGTCCGTTCCGGCGAAACACGGGAAGCACATACCTTTGGCTTCTATGCGCTCGGCGGGTTTGCCAGCGTCATGGGTGCCACAAACACGATTAGCATCCAACCCGGCGGATACGATGCTCGGGTGGGGATGGTTTATGAATGGCGAAAAGGATTCTTTATGGTGCAGACAGGTATTGCCGCCTCGCTTAGACAAGTGCGCAACGATGTAGGCTTGGTCCGCTATACCAACACCGACCTTATGGCAGAAGACCCGCAATGGGAACTCATCGTGGACTCGTGGGGCACAACGCTCGCTTCCCTATCCTATACCATCTCCGACCGGCAAGACTACATCATGCAACTCAACGGGCAGATACCTATCCTCGTAGGCGGACACGTCCGCAGTTTTTATGCCATGGGCGGATTCACCTTCACCTTCCCCTTCCTGCAAGAAACGCGCACTTCAATGAACCTCTCTTCGCGAGGCTCATACGAACGCTACTACGGTTTGGGAGAGTATAACGAATGGCAGGAGATGGACAACCACGGCTACCGCGAACAAGTGCCCATCAACCACTCAAACAACCATACCGACCAACGGTTCGATGTGCTCCTATCGTTCGAAACAGGCTACGACTGGAATGCCTACAAGGGACTGCACCTGCGATTCGGTGCGTATGCCGATATGGGACTGCTCAATTTCTCTACGCGTTCCAACCAAGGGGCTGTCATCATCCCTTACGACACCAAATGGGACTTTGCCACCTTCCAAACCACACCTATCTGGTTCTCCAATGCCGTACAGAATAAGTACCTGCAAAACTTTACCGTGGGCGGCAAACTCACCATTCTCTTTGATTTCCCCGAAAAAGAAAAATGCGTCCTCTGCGGACTACAAAACACGACCCGCCGCCGTTAAAAAAACAGCCTCCATCTGTCAACCTTTCTCAGTTACTTGCTGCTTTTAGTCCGATTACAATGTCGGCAGAGCATCTGGCAATTCTCTTTTACCGTCTTGCCACCTTTAGCCCATGGGATAATATGGTCGGCTTCCATTTCGGTAAATGCAAATTCATGTTCATGTCCATTTGGGCAATTTGGATTAGCGCAGCGGTGGTGTTGCTCTTCATAGACCTCCAACGCTGTACTCTCGTCAAATACGCGCAGACCAAGGTGTTGCTCGTTGCCGTCTAACACATACCATAGAATACCTTTCTTGTTGGAAATTTCGCCGTCTTTGAGTAGTTTAGAAATTCGTTGCTCCAACTGTTTGCCGTCAATCTCGTCTTTGCCGTGCAGGCGATACATCTCTCCCCAGTCTGTGGCTATGTATAGTTTCTCGTGCTTGCCTGTAAATTTGGCTTTCGCCCAATTGACCACTTGTCCGAAATAGAGCCACAAACCGTCTGCATTGCTGTCATGTTGGTGCTCTGCCATATACTGCTCGATGGACTTGTTCTCTAATTTAGCCATCCATGAGATTACCATTTCTAACCCTTCTTGGCGATTCCAAGTTTTGGATATATACCCGTCGCTCATTCGCTTGGCAGCACAGTTGTTACGGGAAAAATAGCGTTTAGCATCGGTAAGCCATGTACCTGCATAAATCGCATTTCGAATTTCCTGTTGACGCAGTTGGAGTCCTGCGATATTGATTACCTGAAACCATTCTAATTTCTCTGCGTCCGTTCCGTTTTGACAAAGATATACATCCAGTTCATAGTTCAAGAACTGCTCACGCTCTTTGTCATCTAAGTTGACAAAGCCTTTGAGATTACCTTTCCAATTGATGGAATACTCGCCAGAGAAGTACTTGCAGATAGAGAGTGTGCGTTGCTGTCCATCCATCACTTCGAATGTGCCATCTTCTTTGACAACCCAATACATCACATTGAGCGGATAGCCTTTAGAGATCGTGTCAATAACTGCTTTCTCTTGTTTCTCGTCATAGACGAACTCGCGTTGGTACTTAGGACGGATGTCTAACTTTCCGTGATAGCCAACAACACCTTCTTCATCGCTGTCGCGATACCCGTCCACAAGGTCGCGGACTAAAACGGTTGTCTTCTTTATTTCCATAATGATACAATGTTAATCGTTTTTTAATACGGCTTTTGTTCCGATATCGCAAATTTACTTGGCATTTTTGTGGTAAATCAACTTTTATAGCACGCTCGTAACCGATAAATACAGGGATTAAGCGTGTTTTATGAACAGCAATGAACAGGAACTGAAATACAACTGAACAAGAACGCTTGCTTATTTAGGGAACGCCCTCATTTCATCGCTTGCGACGGATAAGGTCACTGGCCAATACTATCGTATTCTTTATTCCAATGGTTTTTATTGTTTTTTGCGGATGAATACTCTACTATAAGTTGCAGATAAAATTTCTCCATTAGGACCGACTGAAAAATCACTATTCCCTTTGATTCGTACTTTGGGTGTCATTTTATCTCTTAATGCTCCTGACCCTGATTCGCTTACGCCATCCGATTTATAAAATTTATATCCTAATTCCTTATAGTTTTTATCTATGCGACATGGCGTGTCATCATAACTTGAACTACCTATAATCTCAAATTGTTCAGGATTTAATTTATCTAAGAAAGTAATAGGTACTCCCATTATACCATCATAATCACATGGAATATCATTGTACGGACACACATCTATAGCATCGTAATTATCATATCTTGGATAATCCTCCGGTGTATAGTGCTTAATACAAATCAATTCCTCATTGTGCTTTGATACAGGAAGGTTGGTGTACCAACACGATGATGCAACACGGGCAACTTTTCTCCCATTTTCCAAATGATGATATTGTTCATACGAATCAGGTATGTAGAAAAACATACCCACATTAAAATTGGTATAACCTGTGCGTATTTTGTTATCTTTGAATAAAGGAAATATTTCCTTGTATGAAAAAGCACCTGTATTTCCAATTATCAAGAACTTCTTGTCATACTTGACAAGTTGAGCAACATATTCGCGGAATAATGAGAAAGGCGGATTAGTAACCACTATGTCGGCTTGCTTTAGCAATTCAATACATTCTGCGGAACGGAAATCGCCATTGCCCTGTAGTGGTTGCATTATATTTTTGTCGCTCTGCAACAATAATTGCACATCAGACAAGTCAGTAGCTCCATTTCCGTCCAAATCAGGGATTTCGGTAATTTCTACTTTATAGGCAACTTTCTTGGGAGATGTGTTTTCTTCCAACTCAAAAAACAGCGGTAACTCTAACCCTGAAATGGGTGAGCCGTCGTAGCAAGTAGCCATCAGTTTTTTCAGACCGAGAGCGTTGAAGTTGAGGGCAAAATACTTAAAGAAATTGCTTTCGTAGGGGTCATCGCAGTTGCATAGGACAATCTTGTCTTTGAAATACTCGCGGTAGTGCGACAACTCTTTTTCGATGTCAGAGAGTTGAGTGTAGAACTCGTCCTTTTTGTTTCGGTTGGCTGCATGCAGCGCCGTGTTGGTGTTTGCCATAATTTGATAGTATGTTTGGGCATAACTATCAAATCGTACGCAAAAGAAAAGGGTGCTTTCCTTATTGCGTTAACTAAGGCTGCCAACCACGGAACCTCTCTGCCATAATAAGTACTCACACCCTAATGGGTTGAGCATAACTTATTATCTATGACAGAAAGGCATCCATAGGGACACCTGACTACTTATTTCTGTCGTTGTTATTCCTGAAAAAGTTGGTTGGCTTCAGTTAACGCGAAATAATAGTAATGCTTTGTTTGTTAATATGTTATGGCGCAACACCTTGCGCAGTTTTATGTCCTTGCTGTTTATGTCCACAAGGGACGAATGATTTTATTTTGTATCGTTCAATTCATTTTCTATTTCTGCAATAGTGGGCATTGTGCCTTCAATCTTTGCCGGGTATAGTTTTTGCAATTCGTACTCGGATATTCCTAATGGTTGACTACTTGATTCTAAAGCATATTGAGCTAAAGTGTTGCTCTTTTGCTTGCATATAAGCAGACCAATAGTTGGATTGTCGCGACCTTCTTTGCGTAGCAGATGGTTGCATGCTACCACATAGCCGCCCAATTGCCCAGCGTCAGCAAAATCAAACTCACCTATTTTGACCTCTATAACCACATAACATGACAAATTTAGGTTGTAGAACAGCAGGTCTATAAACTTCTCTTTATCTTCAATCTGTAGCCGATATTCTTTGCCTATATATGCAAAACCGGTTCCGAGTTCAAGCAAAAACTGCGTGATATTATGGAGTAGCGCATCCTTCAGTTTGCGCTCGTTATATTTGCCGGTTATACCAGTGAAGGCAAAATTATAAGGATCGCGCGTAATCTCTTGTGCAAGGTCGCTTTCTTCAGCCGGCAAGGTGTATTGGAAATTCGACAGAGCCTTGCCGGAACGCTCATAGAGGTCTGTTCCCAAGAAATTGAGCAGCATATCTCGGCTCCAGCCGTTCTCTATGGTCTGCTGAACATAGAACAATGCTTTGTTCGGGTCAGTAGAACACTTATCTATAATATAACGATGGTGCCCCCAAGGAATAGAAAAAAGTTCATTTAGTAAACGAGTTACTATCTGAACATTGAAATCGTCCCCAACTTGTGGACGATTCTTATCTTCAAATTCTTCCACAACTTGTGGAAGATTTCCTTTATTCAATATTTCCCCAACTTGTGGAAGATTTTTAATTAGCTGGAAATAAAGCTCATAGAACCGCTTCGCGTAACGAACAGAAGTCTCTGAAAAGCCATCTGTATCGGGTATCGCATGCCGCAGGTCTTGGCTAAGGTTAGCGTAAAATCCCTTGCCGTAAGTATTCTCTGCTTTTCGCGCCACTATGTCTCGACCCAAATCCCAATAGAAAGCCAGCATCTCCTGATTGACCTTAACAGAAGCCTTAATCTGACTGCGGCGGAAACGCTTGCTCAGTTCTTGAATCCACTGTTGGTATTCTTTATCAATATGGATGACACTACTCATTATGTATATTTATCATATCTGTTTCAAAATTTCATCGGAATGTGTTCCAATCTCGTTAGTCATTGCTTCTCTTTCAACCATGATTTTAACTCCGAAACTTTGTCGGTTTTTGGTCAATGCTAAATGCTTGTTTAATGGCAAAACAACTTTCGGCTGCAAAGTTACAACAAAAATCAACTTTCATAGTAAATAATGCAGAAAACATTATTTATATTGCCCGTATAACCAAGAATCTGTACTTTTGCGGCAATAAATAAGACTATTATGAATAAACTCTACTCCTTTTGCCTGATTATAATAAGCCTACTGTTGCCTTATACCGCGGCCGCAGATAGGATAACCTATACGGAAAGTTTCAATTCGTTTGACGATAGCAAAATATCCTTTACCACTACCTATCGCTACTATGCCACTTGGGCAGATTGGACAGTAACGAACGGCAATATCATGTCTTATGACAAGATGGGGTCTAGAGCATTTGCACTACAACCTAAAAATTCCGACACTCCTACTGCTACTCTTACCACTACACGCATTTTGGCAGTGGATTCCATCTCGTTCGCTATCGCCGTTACAGATCTTGCAGTTATGTATAGCGTAGCCTATTCCGAAGATAGCGTCAGTTGGATAGATTGCATATCGGCGACTGCTTTAAGTATTAAAAATAAAAAAGATGTTATCCATGTTTCTCTCCCTGAGCGCAAAAGCATCTACTTGCGTCTTACTATTCGAAGCACAGGATTCGGTTCTTCCTACCGAGCCTATATAGACGACGTTACATTTTTTTCGACTGCCGAGCCGTCTGAGGTATCCGCTGTCGCCGTCTACACCACATCTTCAATGGGCGTAGAAAGCGAAGCGTCTGAACTGCTGCACATAACCAACCCGACCCTAATGAGCGGAACACTGACCATTGCCGATGTATCGGGGTCAGAAAGCGGGCAGTTTGCGGCTACTATCCATTCGGCTACAGCCACACGCAACGGCTTGCATGCCACAGTTCGCATCCGCTATACACCAGCCGCAGCCAACCTGACCGAATCGGGCACTATGCGCGCAACGATAAACGGACTGAATACCGATTTCAGTGTCTATGGTCGCTCGCTTCCCGACTCATTTATTGTAGTCAGTGAGCAGGGTTCTCAATGGTCAGCATTGGCTCACGACCGTATGGCAGACGGCAAAGAAGGGTATGCCGTGGCGTTAGATGACGAGAATAATCCGACCCTTGCCACGTTAGCCACCGACTCATCGCGCTTTGCCGCATGCGAATGGCAACGACCATCGTGGCAATGGGCTACTAACGACAACATAACTTACTCATTATACGACAACAACGCAGACGGATATATAACGCTCAATGCACACCACGAATGGGCATTATCGCCTACTCCCACACAAACGTTACGACTCCTACCCTATCGCAGTGTGGTTCAACCTGCCGAACTCATGCCCACCGAGTGGAACAATCACGGGTTGCAATTCATCGTGCCAAGCAGTAGAGGTTTGCCCGTTTATGACTCATTGCATATCGAATACGACGGCGTCCGTTACCGCCAATTATCACCGTTGGTTGCGACCTCGAACGGTCTTTATACGCTCACTATTCCAAGTTTAGAGCTGAGCAGTGGCGGGACGATACGAATGAAGTGGTACAAAACAAACCATATAGTGGCATTAAGCGAGTTGGTATCTCCACTGCGCGTAACCCATGCCACTGACTTGCCAGCCATAGCGGCTTCGCAGTTGCAAGGAACGGACATTCTGGTACAGAGCGGCGAGACCCTAACCCTTGATTCAGACATCGAATGTCGCGATTTGACCCTGCAAGCAGGGGCTACACTCCATTTGAGCGGCTGTACATTGCGCGCACGACATATCCAGTTGGAAGGAGGGTATATTCGTTGGAACGAAACGGAAGTGTATGATGTACCCCGCCTAATCATAGATGATGATGCTTCGCTGATTGCCTCGCAAGACACGCTCCACTATGTTCTGCGCATCAATGCTGACCATTACTATCCGTTGGCTGTTCCGTTCGCCGCGAAAATCGCTGACTTGCGCTATTTATCGCTACCCGATGAGCCGCTGACTTCCTTGATAGGAACAGCCGTCAATATATGTACCTACAACGGCGAGGCACGAGGTGCGGGAGATGAAACAACGACCAAGTATTGGCAACCGGTAGCAAGCAACACCACACTGCAACCATCGCAAGGCTATATCATTACCGCCAAACGCCTTCGTAACGAACCATACGCATGTTTGCGATTTGCCATGAAAGTGGATTCCGGATGGCTCACTATGGGAGAACAGGCTACTATCGAACAAGACGAAACAGAACTATCCCGCAACACGGTAGATGTAGGTGCATGGGGTGTCGGTTCGTCCATATCAGCCGGCGAACAGGGTTGGAACGCCGTGGCTAATCCGTATCTGGCTCCGTTGAGCGGCGAAGACTATGCGTTGCAGTTAGGCGAAGGGAACGTGCGCTATGTAACCATTCCATCCTACATGATGGACGACTATACCCAATTACCTGCCGACGAAGCCACCTTGCTGCCCATGCAGAGTTTCTTTGTGCAAGTAGCTGAAACAGGTACGATGTCCCTTGTTTCGGCTCTGCGTCACTCCATCCCTGCACGCTATGCGGCCCCACGTGAGCAAGCGGCTTATATCGAAGTCGTAGGTAACGGGCAGACTGACCGAATAGGACTTCTTATAGATGATACCTATACCCCGCAGTACGATTTTAATGCCGACCTGAAGAAGGAGTTGGGGCAGTCTTCTACCTTGCGCGCCTACTTGCAGTATGCCGACCAACCTTTTGCCTTCTTGGCTTTGCCGGATACGACCGGCACGAAGCCGTTGCCTATCGTGGTGCGATGCCCGGCAGATGGTGAATACATGTTCCGTTTGCACGAGCGCAGCCACACCTCTTCGATTCATGCTATTTATCTGACAGACAACCTATTGCAAACAAAGGTCGATTTACTCAAAGAGTCCTATCGTTTTTCTTCTACCTCCTCACTTATCAGCGACCGTTTTGTGCTTCAAGCCGTTATAAACGAAGTACCCACCTCCATAGAGGAGATGGATACCGATTCGTGTATGTGGCAAAAAGAGTTGCGTAATGGTTCGCTATATCTGCGCAAAGGGGAGCAACGTTACGATATCTTAGGTCGTTAGCGTCTGCTGCTTCTTGCCCCTCCGTTACTGCCTCCGCCGGAAGACGAAGAACGGGAAGAAGAACTTACCCCATAACTTCTGCTTGACGAAGCGGGTGCGCGATACGTGCTGCCCGAGGATGTCGATGAACTGCGTTGGCTCATAGTGGACGTGCGCGTCGAAGAGGAAGCGGCGGGACGAACGCCATTGCTGCTGCTTGACGAAGCCGAACTGCGAGTGGTTTGAGCAGCCGTGTTTGAGGTTCGAGAAGAGCGTGTGGAAACATTGTTTGTGTTCGCTGTACTTACCGTATTGCGCGAGTTGGCCGTTACGCGAGTGGATTGACGTGTATTCGTGCTGCCAAATGTGCGTTGTGCGGCTGATTCACGGGCTTGTGCAGTCGTGCGCGATACGGACGATTGGCGCGGTCCTTCTGCTCTTTGCGTAGAGGCTGTATTAGCACTTGCTCCCCTTCTTTCTGAATGGTTATTGCTGCTTGCTGAATGGTTCGCATTGCGGCTCGCCATGGTAGCACGTGTTTCGTTGTGCATTTGGCGCGCATTGGTGGCTTTGCTACCGCGCGATGCGGCACGAGCAGTGAACGCATGACCGGGATTGGCTTTTGCCCAATCGTTACGTATGATACGCTCGGCTTGATGACTGCCTCGGAGCGAATGCATACCCGGACGCGGATTGTGCGCATAGTGGTAACTGCAACGAGGATGATGGTGGTGATAGTAGTGGATATGTGCATAGTAACGATCCCATACCCATGGTGAATAGGCTACATAATGAGGATAATAGAATCCCCAATAGTAGGGCGAGTGCCATGCTACCCAAGTGGGTCCCCAGAACCAGTCGTAGATCACGGGACGATAGAGATACACAGGCTCAATGATATACGATTCGCCGTAAAGGTACGTATCGCCCACCACTTGCACGGATACCGTTTGATCGGCTTGACGCTCTACATAGATAGAAGCCACATCTTGATAGATATCTTTTGCCAGCACGGCTTGGAGCACGATCAGGCGGTTTTCACCTTCACCTATTTCCACAACCCGGAGATAATCCACAATGCCATCGCCGTTCAGGTCAAGGTTGTTGAGGTGTCTTTGTTCCGAATTGAGTTCTTGCTCAAATTGTTCGAGGTTATCCACTTCGCCAAAGAGGGTGGCAACTGCTCGGAGATCCAAGTTCTCCGAGATGTCTGCATTGGTAGCCGATACGGTAATCGTTTCATCGGCACGAACTGAGGTGGCAGCAAAAGATGCCGTAGCCATCAGCAGGAGGAGAAGAATTCGCGATTTCATAGTCATACCAGTTTAAGTAAGTGATGCATTTTTTCTTTTTTCGTGCGCATGTAGCGCTCGTTATAGGGGTTGGGTTGAACCTCTATTGCTACATTCTCTACAATATCTATGCCATAACTTTCAAGTCCCACCCGTTTTACGGGGTTATTGGTCATCAGCCGCAGCTTGCAAGCCCCCATCTGACGGAGGATTTGAGCACCCACTCCATAATCTCGTTCGTCGGGTTGGAAACCGAGGTGGATATTGGCTTCTACGGTATCTTCGCCTTGTTCTTGGAGTTTATAGGCGCGTATTTTGTTCATTAGTCCTATGCCGCGTCCTTCTTGATTCATATAGACGAGGATTCCTTTTCCTTCCTTCTCGATCATCTGCATTGCGCGGTGAAGTTGTTCGCCGCAGTCGCATTTGCGGCTGCCGAGCAAGTCGCCGGTCATGCACGAACTATGTACGCGGCAAAGTACGGGTTCGTTCTCCGTCCATTCGCCTTTGGTCAGAACGATATGCTCCAGTCCGTTGCTTAACTGACGGAACGGAGTGAGGTAGAAGTCGCCGTACTCGGTGGGGAGAAAGACGGTTTCACCGCGCTCCACCAACGTGCCGTCATTGTCTATATTATCGGCATCCGGGAAGGGATGTTCCAACCTATAAGCGATGAGATCTTTTATGCTGATGAGGCGCAAATCATACTGCTTTGCCACTTGCTCAAGTTGCGGCAACCGCGCCATCGTACCATCCTCATTCATAATCTCAATCAGCGCAGCGGCAGGCTGCAGGCCTGCCAGTCGCATTAGGTCTATAGAGGCTTCCGTATGTCCGGCACGGCGCAGCACACCTCTGGATTTAGCATAAAGAGGATTGATGTGTCCCGGTCTGCCGAAGGTGTCCGGCCGTGAAGCGGGGTCTGCCAAAGCACGAATCGTGGCGGCACGGTCGGCTGCGCTAACACCTGTGGTACAGCCCTCCAATTTGTCAACCGTTACCGTAAAAGGCGTTCCTAACATGGAGGTATTGTTTGCCACTTGGTGAATTAGTCCCAGTTCGGCACACCGCTCTTCCAACAGCGGCGTACACAATACGCCCCGACCGTGTTGCAACATAAAATTCACTTTTTCAGGGGTAATCATCTGCGCCGAAGTGATAAAATCACCCTCGTTCTCCCTGTCCTCATCATCCACTACGATGACAAACTTCCCCAAACGGATATCCGCTATGGCATCTTCAATCTTGTCCATTTTGTTGTTTATTTATCAAATGGTTATACGTATTTTTAATTTTTCTTGCTATTTTTTCGCCTTCCATCATCCATACTTCGGGGTTGAAAAGAGCGGAGTCGGTAGCGGCTTTATAAGTAAGGAATATACCTATCGGCAGCAGGATGGATGAGGATAACCACATTCCCTGCCAAACCGGCCACAGCGCTTCGCGCGCCATCTTGAATCCGGCATTATCAATGATATAGTAAATAATAAACAGCACCACCGAGATGACGATAGGGGCTCCCAATCCGCCTTTGCGTATAATAGCCCCAAGCGGAGCACCGATGAAGAAAAAGATGAGGCACGCAAAAGCAAGTGTGAACTTACGATGCAACTCAATGGCATGCTTGCGGATATAGCGCTGATGGTCGTCAAGCAATACGGCATTGTATTGCACCAAGTCCTTGTATTTCTTGGCTTGGTCAAGGGCATACTGAGTGGCTTTCTGCCTGTCGCGCAGAGAGAATGCCTCATAGAGAGAATCGGTATTCAATGGCTGTGCATGGGGCATTTTTTCCATAAAAAGGGGCTCTTGTCCTGTGCGTCCCAGTTGATATTCACCGCGCAGTTTATTGCTTTGCTCGCGGCTGAGTGTATTCGCCAATCCGCTGACCGAATCAATGGATTGCACAAGCGAGCGCATATTCTTACTCACATGCTGGTCTGCCAAAACGGACTCATCGTAGCGCGTAAATTCGGTGTCAAAGTCTATCAATAGCGTTTTCTTGGCAAATATCTCACGGCGATAGGGTACGTTCTGCTGGGTGCGCGTAGCGCGTTGTTGCTGCTGACTGAGGTTTTCAAAACTCTCGCCTTGATAGAGAGTGAGTTGCAAGTACTTGTGGTCAGCCGAGGTAGCCACCCGAGCCGAATCAGCCACCGTTACGGAAGCGTTTTGGAATCCTTGCGAATAGTCATAAATCATCACATCGCGCAGCAGCCCCGTGCGGGTTTCCTTGTGGCGAACATAGATGTTGTAGCCCTTTATCCCTTTGTAGAACTCGCCGGCGGGAATGTCCAATTCAGGAGACTTTTGCCGCAGCGAAAAGACCAACGACCAGAACTTAACCTGCGAAACGGGTAACACATTATTGGAGAAAAAGAACGCCCCCACGCTAATAAAAATAATCAGCACAGTCAGCGGACGCATAATCCGGAACAGACTGACTCCTGCCGACTTCATGGCTGTCAGTTCAAACTTCTCTCCCAGATTGCCGAAGGACATCAGCGAAGCCAGCAGAATAGCCAACGGCAACGCCATAGGTACTACCGACAAGACGGCATAAAACAAAAATTCGAGCAACACTATTATTTCAACGCCCTTACCCACTATATCGTTGATGCGCATCCATAGCAGTTGCATCAGGAATATAAAGCAGCAGATGGCAAAAGTCAACAGAAACAGCCCCAAGAAATTTCGGAGCAGATACCGGTCTAACTTTTTGATCCGCAGCATAGGTTAATACAGGTCGGTAAAGACAAGGGGTAAGAGGTCGGCAGCACAACGAAAACGATAGGTAAACTCTTCGCCGTACAGGAGCACTTTGATAGGTTGGTGGTAGCGGTGTTCCGTTTCTACCAATACTTGACGGCATCCTCCGCAAGGTGCCCCCGGGTGAGCCGTAAAGCGCCCGCCGTTATGACATGCAATGGCAATAGCCATAACCGGCTCGGCAGGATAGTTGGCATTGGCTGCAAAAACGGCTGTACGCTCGGCACATAGACCGCTGGGGTATGCCGCATTTTCCTGATTGCTGCCACGAACAATCGTTCCATTGGCAAGCCGCACCGCAGCTCCCACGGCAAAACGGGAATACGGGCTATAGGAATGCTTCGTCATCTGTTTGGCTTCCGCCACCAATTCGCGCTCACTTTCCGTAAGTTCCGCCCACTCTAAACGCTCAGCACGGACGGAAAAATTCTCTTCTTTCATAGGTAAAAGGTTTGTGTCCTCTGTTCTGCCCGCAAAAGTAACGTTTGTTTTTCAACCTACCAAATTCTGTTTTATTTTGGCAAAATGCAGGCATGTGTTGCTATTCTTACGAGTTTGCCTTACTTTTGCCGCGTCAAAAAGGACAACATACTTCAGACACGTATGAAAGATATTATTCCACGCGTTGATCGGGAATTATTAAAACAGGAACTGACGAAGAAGAATTTTCTTCGTCCTACCAACAAAGCGGAGAACGAGATTTACGACTTCACCGCCCATGAAGCCCCCCATTTGATGCGAGAAGTGGCTCGGCTGCGCGAACTGAGTTTTCGCTCCGCCGGCGGCTCCACCGGCGAAGAGATGGATATGGACGACATGGACACCATGACACCCCATCCCTACCACCAACTCATTGTATGGGATCCGGTCAACGACGAGATAGTGGGCGGCTACCGCTACCTATGCGGCAAGGACTGCACTTTTGACGAGCAAGGGCAACCCCGCCTTACCTCTTCCCATCTATACCATTACTCCGACTATTTTATTCGCAATTACCTCCCCTACACCATTGAGTTGGGACGCGCTTTTGTGCAACCTATGTACCAAAAACGCGAGATGGGCAACAAGTCGCTATATGCTTTGGACAATATATGGGACGGCATAGGAGCGGTCATCTATAACCACCGCGAAGAGATCCAATACCTCATCGGCAAAGTAACCATCTATCCCCAATACGATGCCCTTTCGCGCGACCTTATCTATGCCTACCTCCGACGCTTTCATAATGACCGAAAAGGGCTCTTTTGCCCCTATCACCCCATTGACATTTCCGCCGAAGCCCAAGAATTGGCAGACGATGTGTTCGTAGGCGAAGATGCCGTGTTCAATTACCAATTGCTACAACGCGCTTTGCGGGCACGCAACACGATTATACCGCCCATGTTCTCAGCCTACCTCAACGTAACCCCTTCCCTACAGTTCTTTGGCAACACGCTGAACGACGAACTGAGTGATGTCTATGAAACAGGGATTATGGTCACCGTGGACGAAATAAAAGAAGACAAACGCTCACGCTATATGCAACCCTATATCGACTATCTAAAGACCCTGTTCCATAAACGTACCATCAACCGAACATCCTTTCTTACCGAAGAACACTAATTTTTTTACCTTTTTGCCGTGAATACCATAGAAAAGAACCTATCCGCCATACGCCAAACACTGCCACAAGACGTTAAACTGCTGTGCGTCAGCAAGTTTCAAACCTTAGAAGCCATCCAAGCCGCCTACGATGCCGGCGAAAGAGATTTCGGCGAAAGCCGCGTACAAGAATTGCTACTCAAACACGAAGCCCTGCCCAAAGACATACGATGGCACTTCATCGGGCATCTGCAAACCAACAAAGTAAAAGCCATTCTGCCCTTTGTATATCTTATTCAGAGCGTGGATAGCCTACACCTGTTGGATTGTATCGAACGGGAAGCCGAAAAATTAGGCAAACAGGTCAATGTGCTGTTGGAAGTACATGTGGCACGCGAAGCCGCCAAGACGGGATTTGCGCCTAACGAACTGCCACGCGACATGCAAGCCTATCCGTTTATTCACGTTATGGGCATTATGGGGATGGCATCCCATACGGATGACGAGCAGGAATGGCGACGCTGCTTCCGACAGATTAAGGCTGCCGCACAAACTTTCCCCTATTCTCCTGACACTTTTTCCGACAACCCACTGCCTAAGCCCGTTATTTCTATGGGGATGACCGAAGACTACCTTGTTGCCATCGAAGAAGGCTCCAATATGGTGCGCATCGGCTCCGCTATCTTCGGCGAAAGAGACTATTCCAAACCCGCATAACCCATGTCTAAACGTCTCATAACTATACTTTCGTGCCTATTAACTATTGCCGTTTCGCTTTTTGCGCAGCGTACTACGCGCATCTATGGCTATGTCTTAGACCGACAGAATGTGGGTATTGAATTGGTTAATGTCTATTTAGACGATGGTGTAACCGGTACCCACACCAACAAAAACGGCTACTACACCCTGTCTGTACCCCAATCAGACACGGTATGCATCACCTTCTCCTTTTTAGGCTATACCACACTCAAACAACAAGTCTATACCTCGCAAGACGTACTCAATATCAATGTGGTCATGCAAGAAGACGTAGCCGCCTTGGGTGAAGTGGAGGTAAGAGGCATACAAAAACAACAGGGTATGATGGACAACACCTCCACCGAGGTCATCCACCTCATGCCCGATGCCACAGGCGGCTCCATCGAGAGTCTGCTCATCACCTTTGCCGGAGTCAATCAGAACAACGAATTGAGCACACAATACAACGTGCGCGGCGGTAGTTTTGACGAAAACTCCGTCTATGTCAACGGAATTGAGATCCATCGCCCGCTGCTGATTCGCAGCGGACAACAGGAAGGACTGAGTTTTGTCAATCCCGATATGGTGGAGAAAGTCAGTTTTTCTGCCGGCGGTTTTACTGCGGAGTATGGTGACAAGATGTCCAGCGTGTTGGACATACACTACAAACGCCCCACGCGCTTTGAGTCATCCATCAGCCTGAGTCTTCTCGGAGCCAATGCCTATTTCGGATGGGGCGACAGCCTGCACAGCCAAATGCACGGCATACGCTACAAGACCAGCAAATACATGCTTGGAGCCCTACCCACCAAAGGCAATTACCAACCCACTTATTTGGACTACCAAACGCAAATGACCTTCTCGCTGCCCCAACAGTGGAATATGCGATTCTTGGGTAACTTCTCTTTCAACAACTACACTTTCATTCCCGACTCGGAAAGCGAAGGCTTCGGGTCCTATACCCAAGCCATGAATCGTACCATCTACTACGAAGGGCAAGAGAAAGATCGCTTCCTGACTACTTTTGGAGCACTGACCGCCTCCCGCCAATACGACCTCACAGCCGGCAATAAGTTCAATAAATCGCTGTTAGACATAGACTTTACCCTCAACGGATTTTATACTCGCGAACAAGAGACATACGACATACTGAGCGACTATATACTGTCCGAGCAATCGCTGGCAGGCAAGCCCAATACCATAACAGCCAACAGCGAGATGGTACGCGACAGTCTGGGTTCCGACATCCACCTTATCGCCGAGGGCAAGAACCACGAACATGCCCGCAACCAACTGCAAGCAGGTGTCGTCTCCCTGTCCCACCACGGACAATGGCAATACGGTCAGAGTGCGCTGTCGTGGGGACTTAAAGCCCAAGCCGAACTCATTCACGACCGCATCAGCGAGTGGGAATGGCGCGACTCGGCAGGCTACTCCATGCCCAACGACAACCGCTCTATGCAACTCTTCTATACCCTCAAAGGCGAAAACACCATGCGCTCCGCACGCTTGGAAGCCTATGCACAGGAATCCTACAAATGGAACACTGAAGCGGGCAACGTTATCCTCACAGGTGGCGTGCGCCTCAACTGGTGGAACTACACCGGCGAAGTGCTCGTTTCACCACGCGCTAATGTGGTTTGGTTCACCGGCAAACAACGCGATATAGCCCTCCGATTCGGCACAGGTCTTTACTACCAAGCCCCCTTCTACAAAGAGTTGCGAGACACCCTCACGCAAAACGGTATCACCCGCATACAACTCAACGACCAACTCAAAGCCCAACGCTCTACCCACGCCGTGCTCGGATTGGACTACTACTTCCGCGCTTGGGGAAGACCCTTTAAGTTCACCACCGAACTATATGCCAAATACACCGACCGCATGGTCAGTTATACCGTTGAGAATGTGCGCGTCCGCTACTCGGGCAAAAACGACAGCCGTGCCTATACCTTGGGAGCCGACTTCAAACTATACGGTGAACTGGTGCCGGGTGTGGACTCATGGATCAGTTTCAGCACCATGCGCAGCCGTATGCACATGCAGGAAGATACATACCACCTCGGTTGGTTTCCCACTCCGCAAGAACAGCGATGGGCACTCACCTTCTTCTTCCAAGACTATATACCCAAGTTCCCGCAATACCGCCTGCACCTCAAATTCATCTTCTCCGAAGGACTGCCCTTCGGCTATCCTCACCGACAGGATATGCGTTACTTAGGGCATCTGTCCTCTTACAAACGTATTGATATCGGTGCCAGCCGTACCTTCTCGGCGCAAACCGACAAGTTCATGCGGGGCAGCGGCGCACAGCATATTGACTCGTGGAGCATCTACTTTGAAGTGTTCAATATAGTAGGATGGAAGAACGTGAATAGTTACTACTGGATCTCCGGTGCCGACGGCAACCAATGGGCAAGTCCTAACTACCTCACCGGCAGAATGTTTAACCTCCGCTTAGCCGTCAATCTGAAATAAAAGAATCTTTGAATCTTTGAATCTTTAAATTCTTGAATCCTTAAATCTCTTCCCCCATGTCCGACACCCCGATGATGAAACAATTCCGCCAAATCAAGGAGCAATACCCTGATGCGCTATTGCTGTTTCGATGCGGTGACTTTTATGAGACCTATGCCGAAGATGCAGTGAAAGCATCCAAAATACTCAACATCACCCTCACGCATCGCAATAACGGGGGTTCAGCCGCCCAAACGGAAATGGCAGGTTTTCCGTTCCATGCCTTGGATACTTACCTGCCTAAATTGGTGCGCGCCGGACTCAGAGTCGCCATCTGCGACCAATTGGAAGACCCCAAACTGACAAAAAAATTGGTCAAACGGGGCGTTACCGAATTAGTTACCCCCGGACTGAACTACTCCGATGCTGCCACACCCACCCGCGAAAATAATTTTCTTGCCTGCCTGCACTTTGCCTCTGTCAAATCGCAACAAGACCCGCTGTTCGGGATAGCCTTTCTTGACCTTTCAACGGGCGAATTTCTCGTAGCCGAAGGCAATGCCGACTATATGAACCAACTGCTCGGCTCGTTTGCACCCAAAGAGGTGCTGTACATACGCGATCGCAGGCAGCAGTTTGAATCGCTGTTCGGCACATCCTATTTCACCTTCCAATTGGACGACTGGGTCTTTACCCGTGAGGCGGCAGAAGAGCGACTGAACAAGCAGTTCCATACCCAAAACCTCAAAGGCTTTGGGATAGAGACACTACCCAACGCCATCATTGCCGCCGGTGCTATTCTCCACTATATGGATATGACGCAACACAAGCAAACCGATCATATCCAACATATCAGCCGCATAGAGAAAGACAAGTACGTCTGGATGGATCCGTTCACCATTCGCAATCTTGAATTGTTCGGCACACCTGCCGACCACTCCCACTCCCTCTGCGGCATCATGGATCGCACCCTCACCCCCATGGGCAGCCGTCTCATGCGCCGCTGGGTCAGCATGCCACTTAAAGACCTGCGCCCCATACAGAATAGACAACAAGTAGTAACCCACCTTTTTCGACACCCCGACGCACGCGACCTGCTCACTGAGCAACTAAAAGGAATCGGCGACCTTGAACGCCTGGGCAGCCGACTTTCCACAGGACGAATCAGTCCACGCGAATTGATAGCCTTAGGCGATGCCTTGCAAGCCATCAAACCTATCAAACACACCTTTGAACAAGCCGAAGACTCGCCGTTCCTGCAACTGCTTTCGCAACAACTATCGCCCCTCACCGACATGCAACAACGCATCGCCCGCACCCTGCAACCCAACCCGCCCGCCGTGCAAGGACGACCCGACGTGATTGCCAACCATGTGGACAACGAATTGGACGAACTGCGCAACCTGCGCAACAACAGCAAAAATATTCTCCTGCAACTCCAGCAACGAGAAGCCGAACAAACAGGGATTCAAAGCCTCAAAATCGGATTTAACAGCGTATTCGGCTACTACTTGGAAGTACGAAATACCTACAAAGACCTCGTTCCGGCCGAGTGGATTCGCAAGCAAACACTCGTCGGAGCCGAACGATATGTAACCCCCGAACTGAAAGACCTGGAACAACGAATACAAACCGCCGAAGACCAAATACAAATCATTGAGAACCGGCTTTATTTCGAGCTGATGAATGACTGCGCCCCGTTCGTCGGCGACTTGCAAACCAATGCCAACGTCTTGGCGCAATTAGACTGCCTGCTCAGTTTCGCCCTCATCGCCGCAGACTACCATTATGTCTGTCCCGACGTGAACGACAGCCTCGTCATTGACATCCACGGCGGCAGACACCCCGTCATCGAACGCTTCCTGCCCATCGGCGAAACCTATGTCGCCAACGATGTCCTGTTAGACAACCATTCCCAACAAATCATTATGCTCACCGGACCGAACATGGCCGGTAAGTCGGCTCTGCTGCGACAAACAGCCCTCATCGTACTCATGGCACAAATGGGCAGTTTTGTCCCCGCAGAAAATGCTGCCATAGGTATCGTGGACAAAGTATTTACCCGCGTAGGAGCCAGTGACAACATTTCTTCGGGTGAATCCACCTTTATGGTTGAGATGAACGAAGCAGCCGGTATCCTCAACAACCTGAGCGAACGCTCACTCGTACTCTTCGACGAACTGGGACGCGGCACATCCACCTACGATGGTATATCCATCGCATGGGCCATCGTCGAATACCTCCATGAAAACAGATACCAAGCCAAAACACTTTTCGCCACCCACTACCATGAACTGAACGAAATGGAACGTACCTTCACACGCATACGCAACTACAACGTCTCCGTTCGCGAGGTAGATGGCAAAGTCATCTTCCTTCGCAAACTCGCCAAAGGCGGCTCCGAACATAGTTTTGGTATTCATGTGGCAGCCCTTGCCGGTATGCCCAAATCCATTGTGGAACGAGCACAAGTCATCCTCTCCGACTTGGAAGGCAAACATACCGACACCAAGACCAAACGAATTTCCGTGCCCGCATCCAAACAGAGTGCCCTTCAATCCGCATCCAACCGCGAAGGACTGCAACTCAGTTTCTTCCAATTAGACGACCCCGTCTTGGAACAGATACGCGACGAGGTGAAAGCACTTGACATCAACGCCCTCACTCCCCTTGAAGCACTCAACAAACTGTCAGACATCAAAAAACTGCTCAACGCATAAACTGCTAAACACATAAATTTCTAAACAATATGCTATTAGACATCGATTTAACCAACCCGCCTGTCAATCCTGCCGACACACTCAAACAGGTGACAGAAACCATCATCACCCAACTCCAATCCGATCCGGAAACGTTCTGGCACTCGGCTGTGCAAAGTATGATCACATTCGGTCTAAAAGTGCTCGCCGCCCTGCTCATCTACATAATCGGCAGTTGGCTGATCGGACGTATCAAAAAAATCTTACAACGCTCCTTTACCCGACGCAACACGGAGCGAACCATTGCCTCCTTCACCACCTCCGCCGTAACCATCTCGCTCACCGTCCTGCTCATCATCATTACCGTCAGCACGCTCGGCGTAGATACCACCTCCTTAGCCGCCCTGTTAGCCGCCGGAGGTATGGCGATAGGTATGGCTCTGTCGGGCACGGTACAAAACTTCGCCGGCGGCATTATGCTGCTCTTATTCAAACCTTTTAAGGCAGGCGACTGGATTGATGCACAGGGCGTTAGCGGCACCGTCATGGAAGTCAACATCACCGCCACCAAAGTGCTCACTTTGGACAACCGCGTAGTCGTTCTGCCCAACGGAGCACTATCCAACGGTACGATTGACAACTACTCAGCACGTCCGCTCCGACTCATTCAATGGACCGTCAGTGTAGCCTATGGCAGCGATGCCGACGGCTGCATACAAACCATTAAAGATATGTTGGCATCCGAACCGCGCGTACTGAAAGAAGATACCGACACCGACCAACTATACAAAGAGTTCAATGCCTCCAACTACCAACTATCCACCATCGGCTACAAAATGGACAAAATACCCGCACCTCTTGTAGCACTCAAAGAACTGGGAGCCAACGACATCACCTTCGTTGTACGATGCTGGACACGAGCAAGCGACTATTGGCCTGTATTCTTCGAAATGAACAAACGATTCTACACCGAACTACCCCAACACGGATACCAGTTCGCTTATCCGCATGTGGACGTTACGATGGTCAATGCCCAATAACCTATTTGCAAAAACGTTTGCCCGAATCCTTTTTTGGCACTATTTTTGCCGCGTTTTTAGGCAAACACACTTTTTTACCTTTATAACGACACCCATTTACCCGTATGAAACAACGCTTTTTAACCGTTTTACTGCTCCTGCCTGCCGTTATAGGCTTGCAAGCCAAGGATTTCACCGTAGCTTACGTGGATCTGCAGTACATTCTGAAGAACCTTCCCCAATACGAATCGGCACAAGAACAACTCAATCTCATCGCCAAACGGTGGCAGAAAGAGGTTACCGACTTGGAACAGGAAGCCCGTGTGCTGACCGCCAACTACCAAACCGAACAGATATTCCTCAGTGAAACAATGCGCAAGCAACGCGAACAGGAAATCATCGACAAAGAAAAACAGGCGCAAGACCTGAAGCGAAAGTACTTCGGACAGGACGGCGAACTGAATAAAAAGCGCGAGGCATTGCTCAAACCTATCCAAGACGAGATCTATACCGCCATCCAAGAGATTGCCATGCAAAAAGGCTACCAAGCCGTTAAAGACCGTTCGGCTGAGCCCTCGCTCATCTATATGTCCAACAAACTGGACATATCCGACCAAGTGCTCAATAAACTCGGCGCCAAATAACTTTTTACTATTTACTTTTCACTCTACACTTCTTTAAACTTTAAACTATATGAAAAAACTACTTGTAATCATCGCGTTGGCTCTGCCCATGCTTGCCGGCGCACAAACTGCTCCCAAACTCGGCTACGTCAATACGCAAGAACTGTTTGCCCTGATGCCGGAAGTAAAAACTGCCCAAGCACGCATTGACAGCCTAAGCGACCAATACGAAACCATGATAGTGGGTATGCAAGAGGAGTACAAAAAGAAAACGGCGGAATATGAGCAAAAAAAGGCTACCATGACCGATGCCATGAAGCAAATCCAAGAGGAAGAAATCTACACCATGCAACAACGTATCCAAACAGCCTACCAAACAGCCCAACAGGACATTCAAACCAAGCAACAAGAGTTCCTCGTGCCTATCCGCGAAAAGATGCTCAAAGCCATTGAGAAAGTAGGCACTCGCGAAGGATATACCTTCATCTTCGACCAAACAGCCATGGTTTATACCGCTCCCTCTGCAGCTAACCTCATTGAGCCCGTCAAAAAAGAATTGGGTATTAAGTAACATGGCGGACGGCTATTTGGAGAGCCACTATGCCGAATACGAAAGGCGCAAACAGGCTTGGCTCAAGAAGAAAAATCGCTCCTCGCCTCGCCCCGACCGCCCTGAGGACGAATCGCTATAACTTTTGACTTTCGACTCTCCAACTTCTTTCAACTTTCAACTATCAACTTTCAACTATAACAACACTATGGTAGAACGACTTCAACAAACCCTGCGTGACTCGGCAGCAGCACGCTGGACCGTACTGATTCTTGTGGCATCGATGATGTTCTTTGCCTACATGTTTGTCGATATGCTCTCTCCCCTTGCTTCCGTACTGGAAAAGGCGTATGGCTGGGATCAAGGCGACTTTGGCACGTATGCTGCCGGTGAATACCTGATCAACGTATTCGGTTTCCTCATCATTGCCGGTATCATCTTGGACAAGATGGGGGTACGTTTTACGGGCTTGTTGTCAGCCTCACTGATGGTGATTGGTGCCGGTATCAAACTGATTGCCCTTACTTGGTCGGAAGCCAATACGGTAGGATGGCTCAACTCGTGGTGGACAGAAATGCCCGGTAGTGCCAAACTCGCTATGTTCGGTTTTATGATTTTCGGTATGGGCTGCGAAATGGCAGGTACGACAGTGAGCAAGATCCTTGCCAAATGGTTCAAAGGCAAAGAGATGGCTCTCGCTATGGGTTTGGAGATGGCAATAGCCCGCGTGGGCGTGTTCGCCGCTATGTGGCTCGCTCCCCTTTTGTCCAATCGGTTTGCCGTGGACGGGATGCCCTCCATTGCAGCACCTATGATTTTTGCTGCCGCATTGTTGGTTATCGGTCTGCTTAATTTCTTTATCTTTACGTTGATGGACACCAAGTTCGACCAACAGTTGGTAGCTATTGGCGAGAAATCAGAAGACGGTTCGGAAGACGAATTCCGCATTTCAGACTTAGGTCAAATCTTCAAGTCAAAGATGTTCTGGATTATCGCCCTACTGTGCGTGCTGTACTACTCTGCTATCTTCCCCTTCCAACGTTTTGCAACCAACTTCTTGGAAGAAACACTGCAAATCCCGAACGACGAGGCTGCCGGCTTATTCAAATGGTTCCCCATCTTGGCTATGGTACTCACCCCGCTATTAGGTTCGTTCATTGACAACAAAGGTAAGGGAGCCACTATGATGCTCTTAGGTGCCATCATCATGACTTGCTGCCACCTCGTTTTTGCCTTTGTACTGCCCGCTTACCCGAGCAAAACGCTCGCACTGGTTACCATTCTCATTCTCGGCGTTTCGTTCTCGCTTGTCCCCGCATCCATGTGGCCCAGCGTGCCCAAGATTATTGATGAGAAAGTACTGGGTTCTGCCTACTGCCTCATTTTCTGGGTGCAGAATATAGGCCTGTGCTTGGTTCCGATGCTCATAGGCAAGCTGCGCGTAGCCACAAACGGCTATTTTGTTCCGATGCTTGTCTTTGCCTCGTTTGGCGTGATTGCCTTTATACTCGCCTTGATGCTAAAAGCCGAAGATATCCGCAAAGGATACGGACTGGAACTGCCTAACAAAAAACCTTAAATTATAATAAAAGGTTATGCTATGAGTTATATGCAAATGGCACAGTAACAAACGATAAACATTTTAATCCGCTAAAAAATATTCCTTGGCCCAAAGTCGAAATTATTAAATTAGCAGACTTTATTAAACAAATTTAGAAACAATCTAATATGGATTGGTCGTTTTTGATTGCTGATAAGCATTCACTTTCCGTTACTACCGATAGCCGGAAAGTAACACCGGGGTGCGTATTTGTGGCGCTGAAAGGAGAACACGTTGATGGCAACCTATTCGTAGAGCAAGCCCGCCAAGCGGGAGCAGCCTATGTCATACACGGCGATGATGCCCTCGTCCAACTGCAAGACCTTGCCCGCACATGGGTTACACAATGGCGCAACCTGCCTTCCTCATTCGGCAAAACACGCCCCGTCATCGCCATCACCGGCACCAACGGCAAAACAACGACCAAAGAACTGACCGCTACCGTTCTGCAAACCCGCTACCGTGTGCGCTACACCCAAGGCAACTATAACAACGCCTTGGGTGTACCGCTCACCCTCCTCTCGCTCACCGCTAACGATGAGATAGCCGTAGTGGAGATGGGAGCCAGTCACCCGGGGGATATCCAAGAATTGGTCGAGATAGCTGAACCTAACTACGGGCTGATTACCAACGTAGGCAGGGCACACTTGCAAGGTTTCGGCTCGTTTGAGGGCGTGATGCAAACCAAAGGCGAACTCTACGACTACCTCATAGCCCGTCAGGGCAGTGTGTTCCGCAACGAGGATAACCTCTACCTCAACCAAATGTGGAATCATGCCGTCCAAAAAGCCAAAGCCTGCGGACTCTCCGTACAAAGTCAGCAGTATCTCTATCAGCGTATCCCCATGCCCAAAGGAACACACCTCGTGGGCGATTACAACGCCGAGAACATAGCCGCAGCACTATGCATCGGCGAACACTTCGGCGTTACTCATGAACAAGGTATGCAAGCCATACGAGCCTATATACCTTCCAATAACCGATCCCAAAGCATGCAAACCGAGCGCAACCACCTTATCGTGGATGCCTACAACGCCAACCCCACCTCCATGGCCGCCGCCTTAGAGAATTTCGAGCGCATGGAGGTAAGCAACAAGATGGCCATCCTGGGAGACATGAGGGAGTTAGGCGATGTTACAGAAGAAGAGCACCAGAAGGTGGTCAACCAACTGAAAGAAGCACATTNNACAACGCCAACCCCACCTCCATGCAAGCGGCTATACAGACCTTCCAAGCCGACACCTATATACTCGGATCCATGCGTGAATTAGGTGATTACGAGCAACTTGAACACCAGAACATAGTCAACATGCTCTTGGAACGCAAAGCCGGACAAGTTTATCTGATTGGCAACGAGTGGAAACAGACCACTGCACCCTACCCCATCTACGACTCTGCCGAAACGTTTCGACAATGCCTTATTGACGGCAAGGTGCAACTCAACGGTTGCCACATCCTGCTCAAAGGCTCACGCTCCAACCGACTTGAACAACTCATCGATTGTCTGTAAAATGAAGTCATCAACTTATCATAGAACCAAAAACAAATGGAAGACTGCTACAAGTCTTCCATTTCGTGAACCAGCTGGGGCTCGAACCCA
>DFIN01000039.1:3180-25784 GCA_002372135.1 Bacteroidales bacterium UBA3696 | reverse complement strand
TTCTTCGACTACGGCAACGCCTTCCTGCTCGAGTCGAGCCGCGCCGGTGCCGATGTCCTCAATGCCGACGGCACCTTCCGCTATCCGTCTTATGTGCAGGATATTATGGGACCTATGTTCTTCGACTACGGTTTCGGTCCCTTCCGCTGGGTTTGTATGTCCGAAGACCCGGAAGACCTGCGCAAGTCCGACGAACTGGCAGTTCGTGTCCTGCGCGAGATAATGCAGGATGCCCCCGAAGAGATTCAGGGACAGATGCACGACAACATCGTCTGGATTGAGGAAGCAGGGCGAAACAACCTCGTGGTCGGCTCGCAGGCGCGTATCCTCTATGCCGACTGCGAGGGCAGAACAAAGATTGCCCTTGCCTTCAACGATGCCATCCGCAGCGGAGAGATCACCGCGCCCATCGTCCTTGGTCGCGACCACCACGATGTCAGCGGCACCGACTCGCCTTTCCGTGAGACCAGCAACATCTACGACGGCAGCCGTTTCACAGCCGATATGGCTATCCAGAACGTCATCGGCGACGGTTTCCGTGGTGCCACGTGGGTCAGCATCCACAACGGCGGTGGAGTAGGCTGGGGCGAAGTCATCAACGGCGGCTTCGGTATGGTCATTGACGGCTCGGCGGACAGCGAGCGGCATATCCGCAATATGCTCTTCTGGGACGTTAACAACGGCATTGCCCGCCGCTCGTGGGCACGCAACGAAGGTGCCAACCACGCCATCCTCCGTGAGATGCAGCGCACCCCCGACCTCCGCGTCACCGTCCCCAACCTCGCCGACGACACCCTCGTCAGACAATCCCTGCACCTCTAAGCGGTAGGGATAAGTTCTCGTCTCTTTGTCAAGTGCGCCAAGCGTCAGCTTGGCGTTCTCTTCTTTACGCAACCAAGATGCCCAACCCTCCCCGCAAGCATACGATACTTTTCAGCATACTCCCCGCTATATAAAGCTGGTGATTAGCGGGTGATTACCGGGTCATTTCCGTGTCCTTACCGCCTTATTAAGATACCCACACCGAAGGAACATATGTGAGGTGTCCCCCAAAAGTTGGACAAGGTTATTAAATATTGTTAGTTGTATGCATGTTCATTGACATGTTGTTTGTATATTGTCTGTGTATTGTTGCCGGTATTGGACAGGACTCATTGACAGCCGCAGTTTGATACGGTCGTTGTTGTAATACCTGATGTACTCCGCCAAACCTTTCAGAAAGGTTTGCTCGTCGTCAAATCGGTTCACATAATAAAACTCGTTCTTCTGTAGTTAGAAAAAATCTCACAGTTATGTAATAATTGATAGACAAATCATCGAAAAATAAAAATATTTGAGAAAACATCTCACAAAACTTGTGTGTGTAAAAATACGCGCGTATTTTTGCAGCCGATTTCAACAATATATAAAATATGTTAGTCAATTTTACAGTAGGCAATTTCCGCTCGTTCAAAGAGAAAAGGACATTGAGCATGGAAGCGGCAAATATCAAGGAGTTTGCTGACAGTGTTATTAATCAAGAGGGAAGACAAATCTTGCCATTAGCGGCATTGTATGGCGCAAATTCGGGTGGTAAAAGTAACTTGCTGAAAGCAATGAAGGTCTTCGTGGATATGGTAAGAAATTCATTTATTAAGATGAATTCCAATGACCGTTTCCAAATTGAGCCATTTATGTTGGATGGTGTTTCTGGGGTTCGACCGTCTTTCTTTGAAATAGAGATTATCTCAAACACAACAAAGAATTACTATCGGTATGGTTTTGAGGCTACTGCAGAAGCAGTAGTAGCCGAGTGGCTGTATAAAAGGACGCAGAAGAGGGAAGTCTGTTTGTTCTTGCGTGCAAACAACACGATAGAACCGACGAAACTGTTTGCAGAAGGTAAGGGAATCGAGAATCGCGCAAGACCGAACTCTTTGTTCTTGTCTGTTTGTGATTCGTTCAATGGGCAGATTGCTCATGATATTACATCGACCATCAGTCCTATGTTGGTTATGTCAGCCGTGAATCATGACGAGATTTATGAGGCTACGAAAATCTTGCACTGGAATATGAATCAGCAATATCTCAATCAAATGAGCGAAATGTTCCGCAATTTGGATGTTGGCTTCTCGTATTTTGAGATACCTCATGATGAAATGCTGGCAAAAGCGGTCAAGGCATTTACATATCACAATAAATATGATGCAGAAGGTAATATTATAGGAAAAGTCAGGTTTACTATGCTGAACAACGAATCACAGGGAACAAATAAACTCTTTGATATGATGTTTGTGATTCTGTTCACCTTGCAAAACGGTTCACTGCTTGCTTTTGATGAGTTTGATTGCAAACTTCATCCGCTCATAACGGCATATATCATCCAACTGTTCAATAACCCGAAGTATAATACAGGTCATGGACAACTGGTTTTCGCCACACATGATTCCAATTTGTTAAGTGCAAAGTGTCTGCGTCGTGACGAAGTGTGGTTTGTGGAGAAAGACAAACAGGAAGCATCCGATTTGTATTCGTTGGTTGAGTTCAAAGATGCGGATGGCGTGAAAGTGCGTAATGACCGCAGCTTTGAGAAAGATTACATCAAAGGCCGCTACGGTGCCATTCCTTACGTGAACTATAATTGGTAATCGGTATGGCAAGAGCGATGTCAAGTCGTGCGCTTCGGGAACTACGGGAGCGCACACGGAAGGAGAAACACGATAAGAAACGCAAGGTGGCTACACGCAAGGTACACCTCAATTATCTTATTGTCTGCGAAGGTGAGCGTACAGAACCCAATTATTTCAATGCTTTAGCCGGAGGGCGTAACTCCAAAGTGCTTTCGGTTGAGGTGCTTGGAGAAGGACAAAGTACTTGTCGTTTAGTCCGTACAGCAATCGAAGAACGCGACAAGTCAATGATAGAGTATGACCGCGTTTGGGTAGTTTTCGATAAAGACGATTTCAATGATTTCAACGAAGCGATTGCTTTGGCTCAAAAGAATGATATTTGTTCTGCTTGGTCTAATGAGGCATTTGAGTTGTGGTACTATTTGCATTTCCAATATTTGGATACTCCTATTAGTCGTTCGCAGTACATTGATGCTTTGGAACGTGAGATAAGAAAACACGTGCCCGAATATTCATACCAAAAGAATGATAAAGGAACTTATGCTATACTATGTAACTACGGCAACTTGGATTTAGCTATCCGCCATGCCGAGCGTTTGGAAACATTGTATGACGACACAAACTTTGCCGCCCATAAACCCTGCACGAAAGTACATCATTTGGTCAAGGAGTTACTGAATCCGGAAGAAGTGTTGGAGAAAATTAATATTTTTTGACGATGGTAGAAAGTATAGATATTTGTATAATTCAAAATCAAGAGATAATGACATATATTATAGGTTTTGTTATAGGAGTCGCGGCTTCTGCTATATATGCCTTAATTCAGCAATTATACTTTTCTTGGGGAACGAAAAGTAGTATTCAAATTAAAATTGAATATATTAAGAGTTGCTCATGGCAACTAGAGCAGGCACTATCTTTTGGAGATTATCGAACCGCAGTAGAACAAGCTGACAATATTGATAAATCCATCATGTATATTTATGATAGCATAAGAAGATTTACATATGGAACGCAAACAAAAAGAAAACTCGTCAATACTTTCCTATATAACGTGTTCCTATATATGGATAGGGTCAAAATGGTCGCTTTTGGCGAGGAGGATCAATACGAATACAAGGACAGGTGTAATAAACTATATAGATATTTGGATAATCCTTCTTGTATTGCATATCATAATTGGTTACAAGATAGTGTATATATATTATCATTATTTAATACTAATCGCGGTATAGAGAAGGCTTTCCATAAGTATAAACGCGTAGGTAATCACACGGATTTGTCTTCAATAATAGAATTTAACACATTTAATTCGGTTGAAGCGAGTGACTCTTTTAGAAATGATGTCATGACCCAAGAAGAGTATTACAAATGTTTAAAGAGTTTTGAAAGTAAATAATATAAACTATATCAATATTATAAAAAATATTAATACAAACTGTGAAATCCATTAAAATGCAAATTTTTAGAGTATGAAAAACAATAATCGATTAGCACTATCTATAATATATGTGCTTTGTGGACTCTTTTGTTCGTGTTCGGATGAAGGGAGAATCTTATTGTATCAAGGAGTTAATTATGAGGTTTCTGGAGGGAAAGCTTATGCAGTAGGTACGGATTTTGGATCATATTATGATATTATTGTCTACCATAATGTCAATGGTTATGAAGTCGTTGGTATTACAGATTCTGCATTCGCAGGAAAAGAAAAGTTGAGAGAAGTTAAAATTGAGGAGGGAATAAAGAGCATCGGTAGATATGCATTTGCAAACTGTATAGAATTAGACGAGATTTATTTGCCAAACTCTTTAGACTCAATAAGTGCATGTTCTTTTAAAAATTGCAAGAAATTAAAACAGATTACTTTACCCAACTCACTTGTGTACATTGGGGATAGTGCTTTTTATGATACTGAATTAGAAAAAATATCTTTTCCCAAAAAATTAAAAGAAATTGGAAAGTATGCCTTTGCGGGATGTGAATTATGGAAGGGCGGTGCTTTGTGTTTCCCAGAAGGCTTAACTAAAATAGAAGAAGGTGCGTTTGACCAAGGAGGGTACAGTGACGTGATTTTTCCAACGAGCCTTGAATATATTGGGAAAAGAGCTTTTCATCATCACTCAATGAATTCTCTTTATATCACTGAAAATATTAAACACATCGGAGAACAGGCTTTTGGCGCGTGTACTGTATATAAAATTGACATTTCTCCCTACAACAAGGATTTCATTGTTAAGGACGGATGCTTGCTTTCTAAAGATAAAAAAAGGTTGATTTTGGCAACAAAAGCAGCTGTTGTGAATAATGTTTTGAAGATTCCAGATGGAGTGGAAATCATTGAGAAAGATGGTATTTTTATAGGCTACGATTGGACCGATGTCAAAAAAGTCAATCTTCCTAACACTCTAAAGAAACTATCCCAAGGATCAGTATTTACATACGGATGTTACTATGATTTGAAACAATTTCATATACCTGCATCCGTAGAGTGTATTGAAGAGAAAGTATTCAATGGAGACCTCTCGTTTGCCTCTTTTGATGTTGAACCTGCAAATAAATATTTTTGTTCGCAGGATGGAGTTCTTTACAATAAGAGCAAAACTCGCTTGATAATTTATCCTCCAAAGAGTCAACGTAAGAAGTTTGTAATACCTTCTACTGTTGAGTCGATAGATAGTTGCGCCTTTAAGGATTGCGACAACCTGCATACAATAGATTTTAATGAAGTTAAAGTAATCGGGTCTGAAACATGCAAACGGAGTTGGGGGATTGAGGAATTCATTTGTTTACATACAGATACCATAAAATATGACGCATTTGATTTCTGTGCAGAAAATTCGACTCTAACACTTGGTAAAGATATTAAATATCTCAATTCATACGCTTTCTTGGGAGGTGACCCTAGTCGTATTGTTTGCTATGCGGAAGAGCCTCCATATATAGATGGGGAAAATCTAAATGCTGAGAAGTCCTGTAAAATTTATGTACCATTACAAAGCGTATATTCATACCAACGTGACGAAAAATGGGGAAAGTTCAAAATTTATCCGATTCAACAATAAAGTATATTTGTAGAATGCTTAATCTAATCAGAGAATAAACTTGTGTCTTTTAGCATTAGCGCATAAATCCATATATTTGCAGCCTCCTTTTGGAAAGCGGTCGTCCCCGCCCGCAACCAAAACTGATAATAATAGATTTGTTATATAGAAGTCTCTAACGTAACCGTCTCTATTATGGCAATCATCAATCTCCAAGTCCCTTTTGCCGAAATACGCGGCACACTCACCAAGCAAGGCATTATACATCGCCGCAAGAACTACAAGGACGACAACGGCAAAGTCATCTTCCAGGGTCCGCAGGAGGCGTATGCCGTCCGCCATCCCCGCGACTACAAGAAGAATCCGCCGCAAGGTGAAGAACTCCGCAATATCAACATCTTCCGCGAAGCCAACCGCATCACCACGCAGCTTATCCGACTTGACAAGCGACTCCGTGCTGCACAAGCATCAGAAGACCCCGATGCCGCACTGCAAGCCATTCTCCAAGACCCTGCCGTCGCCGCACAAGCCGAACAGTTGACCGACTACAAAACCCGTTTCAGACACCAGATTCGCCGTCCTGATCCGCAGGCACCTATCGACTCTGTTACCCGCAAACGCAAGCAGTACCATACTCTTAGTACTTTCATCCGCGCCCTCACCATCCAAACCCTCAAAGCGCAAAACGGATAGACATCGTTTGTCTAACCTATCCTCGTTTTGTCTATTGTGTCGGATATTATCCGACATCTCTCTGCCAACCGCAGCCGTTCTTATAAAAGTCGAAATGCCATTTCGACCGCCCCTTGTGCCAATCTTCCGCCCTGCGATAAACAATGAAATCACCACAAAAAGCACTATTGATTTGCATATTATCTCAATCCGTCGTACCTTTGCGGGCAATAATACCAAACTATCATCCCTCACGATGTAAAAAGGAGGACTGATACCGGCAGTCTGAAAAAGCGGTAACATAAGATAAAAACGAACAATATAAAAGAAATAGGTGCAAAGCGTTGCACCAACACATAGCGTTATAAGCCAAACTTGATTCGCTGAAACTTCGACACTTTCAATGAATCAGCCAACCGAAAGGTTGGGATTATACTTCAAGTTACGGTTTTTATATACGCTCGCGTAATCAGCAGCGACAAGGCTTGCTGTACAGCGTGAGTTTTCCGTGCGTAATTTGAAGTATAAAGGTAGTCGAAGACCTCAGTGAATCAAATGAAGCGAACGAAAGCGCACGCTTTTTCTTTGTGTACTATGCAAAAAATATAAAAAACAACTAACAACAATTTATTAAAAACCGATGAGCCGATGGGATATAACCGTCAACAAATGCGTCAACAAAAAAATGCGGGCGCTACGCACCCGCAACGGTCTTTGACATATTGGATTACCGAAATTACGGACGGAGAGTGCCAATCGGTACGACCCAAATGCCGTCTTGCGGGCGGCGGTAACTGTATTCGCCAACAGCGGTCAGCACCATCATAAACGCCGGGCGGGGCATTCTGGTGTCGTCTATCCGGTCTGCTAATTTTTGCAGGGTCTTGGCTGCTTGGTCGATAGCCTCATTGCCGCCCAATTTGATTTCTATCAGTGCATAACTGCCGTTGCGGCGATGCAATACGGCATCGCATTCCAAGCCGTCTGCCTGACGGAAATGATACACCTCTCCCTGTAGGGCATCGGCATACACACGCAAATCCCGCACTGCCATCGTTTCAAACAGGAGTCCGAGGGTTTGCAAATCGTTTGTCAGGTCGTTCGGACTGATACGCAATGCACCCGTTGCAATGCTCGGATCGATGAAATAGCGTGTATCGGACGATTGTATGGCCGTTTTGCTCCTGAGATTAGGGTTCCACGCAGGCATGTCTTCAATCACGAACAGACTCTTTAGGGCGTTCACATAATCAGCAATGGTCTCATAACTAATGTCTTGGTTGTCGTTATTTTTGATGTCGTTGCTTAGTTTCTGGAAACTGACTGCAGCTCCTTGGTGACGAGCGTAGGAACGTAGCAGCAAGCGGGTTCGCTCACTGTTACGGTTCACTTTGTCCACACGATGAATATCCACCTTGTAGATGGCTTCGTAATAGTCAATGGCTTCGTCTAATGCTGTACTCCTGCTTAGGAAAGTGGCACGCGGCCATCCTCCACGGCAGATAAGATAAGCTATGTCCTCGATGGTCAGAGTGCTGTTTTGTGGTGGTATTTCCTTTCCGGCAAACAATTCATCCATGCTTACAGCACCATTGCTCTCACCGGATTCCCATAGGCCCATGGTACGCATTCGGATACGACCTATCCTGCCCGTTCCGCTATGGTGGGTGCTGTTCGGATCAAGAGGTACGCTGCTGCCGGTAAGCAGAAACTGCCCTTCCTCACCTCGTCTGTCCACCTCCGAGCGGATCATATCCCATATCGGCGGCATCAACTGCCATTCGTCAATCAACCGTGGCGTATCACCGCTCAGTAGTATTTCCGGATTGACTTGCAAGGCTGTTCTTGCATTGGCGAGAATAGCGCTGTTTCCTAAGTCCAGCACACTATGGGCAAACTGTTTTGCCGTTGTTGTCTTTCCGCACCATTTGGGACCTTCTATCAGGATAGCACCTTTGCCTTGTAAACGACGCTCTAAGATGATGTCTGCAATGCGTTTTTTGTACGCTCTTTCTGCTGCCATATTTTTGCTATTAAAATTCGGCTGCAAAGGTACTAAAAACAAATGACATACAAAGCAATTCCGCAATTTTTTATAATTTTACTCTGCAACTTTAGATAAAATCGCTCCGCAACTTTAGATTCTTAGTGCAATCAGGTAATCCGATATGCTACTATATTGAACTAAAAACAAATCAACCCAACTATTTATAATTTAAACCCGACGAGCCGATGGGATATAACCGGCAACATACAATGATGAAACAAAAACTTCTTACTCTCTTCCTTGCTCTTGCCGCAAGCGTAGGAACCCTTTTCGCCAAATCCGGCACCTGCGGTGCCAACCTCAGATGGGACTTAACAGATGGTGTTCTTACTATCAGTGGTACAGGTGAAATGACGGATTATAGTGATTATAATTCCGCCCCATGGTATTCCAACCGCTCTTCAATTACAAATGTCATCATCAATAATAGCGTTACAAGTATCGGCAACTATGCGTTCTCTTATTGCACTGGACTGACTTCGGTTACTATCCCCAACAGCGTCACGAGTATCGGTAAGTATGCTTTCTATTGGTGCGGCTATCTGACTTCTATCACTATTCCTAACAGCGTAACAAGCATCGGCGAAGGAGCTTTCTATGGTTGCAGCAGTCTGACCTCCATCACCATCCCAAACCGCGTGACAAGCATCGGAGATGAGGCTTTCTACTTAGTAGCAAACATTGTTTATAACGGCACAGCAACGGGTTCTCCTTGGGGAGCAAGGAGCATAAACGGATATGTGGATGGCTACTTCGTATATTCTGATGCAACTAAAACCACATTACTTGCCTGTTTCAGAGCAGCAGAGGGAGAATTAGTTATCCCCAACAGCATCAAGAGCATTGGAGATAATGCTTTCCGTGATTGCACTGGTTTGACCTCTGTGACGATTCCAAATAGTGTCACAAGCATTGGATATGAGGCTTTTAGAGATTGTAGCAGTCTGACCTCTCTCATCATTCCTAATAGTGCCCAATTCGTTGCATCCGGTGATTATAAAACCTTCAATTCTTACATCAATTTGACTTACGTAGAAGCCCCTGCACTTTTCTTTGACATACCCGAGGCTCAGTGGCCGTCATATACTAAGAGTCTGAGCCACGTAACAGTAAATGGCGGGGAACTGACAGAAAATGCGTTACTCTTTATCAACCGCTCTTACAAAACTCTCCAAACATTGGATGTCTCTGCCGTAACGAATACCGAGTTTGCAGATGAAGCTTTCAAAGGTTTCTACAACCTCAAAGAGTTAGTTTTGCCCGCCTTGTTGCAGAAAGTTAGTTATATGATGGTTGCCGGATGTAAGAATCTGCAATCCGTTGTTATTCCTGCTTCGGTAGAAGAAATCGAACAGTCGGCTTTCGAGGACTGCCGTAGCCTGCAATCCATTACCTTCGGCGACCAACAAAATGATGCCCCCGGGCGGTTTAATGTACCTGCTTCGACGGAAAACAGACTAAAACATATCGGAAACTGGGCTTTCTATAACGCACACGAATTGAAGAGTATAGAAATTCCCGAAGGCGTAGAAGAGATTGGCGAGGGGGCCTTCTATGGCTGTACTTACTTAGAAGACTTGGTTTTACCGACATCCGTTCGGTATGTCGGCGACAATACTTTCGCCCTTTGTGCCAAACTGAAGAAGATTACGGTCAATTCCGTAACACCTCCTTCTATTCAAGCAAAGACATTCTTTGATGTCAAACGCCAAATTCCTGTTTATGTGCCGGATGGTAGCGAAGATGATTACAAAGCAGCTGACGGATGGAAAGAGTTCTTTAATATCCAACCCGCATCCGCAATGCCAACCGCTATAGATGAAATGCAGGCATCCGAAGAAGTAACGGGAACTCCCCGCAAAGTCCTTATCGACGGACAACTCTATATCCTCAATGGCAGCAAAACCTACAACCTGCAAGGAATGGAAGTAAAATAACAACGGTATAGAATTAGCATAAACAACGCGAAACGAGTAATTCTAATATCATTTACGAACTGATATTAGATGGCACCAACGAAAACGGACATCAATCGATGTCCGTTTTCGTTGGTGTCTGACTTGCCAAATGCAAAAAAGAGATAAAGAAAGTTGTGCACATCCAAAAAATTATGTAATTTTGCAGCGCAATTCCGAATTTACATAAAACATTAAACAATAGTATGGCACAAAACACATACATTACCAGACATTTGGAGAAAGTTATTCAAGAGGCGGTGCAGTAGTCTATGGAGGCGATTTTGAAAATACAGTAGGCGGAATTCAGATCATACGGTATAATCATATAGCAGATTTCATTTCGCAGTCATAACCTCTCTTTGCAACCCCTTTTTTTAGACAATATGACGATATCCTCTCCCCGACAACACCCGCTACACCCTGCAAGGGTTGGAAATAAAATAATCAGACGTATGTAAGTTTAACATAATCTGCACAAAGAAACAAATTATATAACGCCTACAAAATCGGACTTTCTTTGAAGTCCGATTTTGTTATAGGCATAAATGTTTTTATTTATAGCAAATAAAAATCGTTCATTTTATTTGCTTATACCAAATAAAAGCAGTATCTTTGCAGCGTTTTTTAATAAAAGATAATGCAATTATGGCTGTAACATTAGAGACTTTTCGCACCCTGATTCAAGAAGGGCAGGAGGCTTTGAAAGCGGTTGAACTATACGACCGTCTGTTTGAGTTTGAACAGACCGGCAGATATGTGTTGGTGGGCGTAAGGCAATCAGGAAAGTCGTATATGCTCTACAAAAGAGCCAAACAACTGCTTTCAGAAGGACACTCCATCGAGGAGTTTGTCTATATTGACTTTGATGACGAACGGCTGATCGCTATGACGGCAGAGCATTTCGACCTCATTCTGCAAGCATACGGTTCAGTGTATTCCCACAAACCCATATTGCTGTTCGATGAGATACAAAACATCAGCGGATGGGAGCATTTTGCCCGCCGTCTTGCCAATCAGAAATATCTGGTGTATGTGACAGGCAGCAATGCTAAAATGCTTTCACGAGATATACAAACTACTTTGGGTGGCAGGTTCTTGGAAGAACGCATATACCCCTACACCTTCATCGAATATCTTGGTGCACAAGGCATTTCACTGCAAAAAGGGTGGCAATACGGCAAACAGCGGCAACTCGTTCAACAGCAAGTAAACCAATATATGCAGTGGGGAGGCTTCCCTGAACTGTTGCTTTACAAGAACAAACGCCACTGGCTCAACGACCTATACGAGAAGATTCTTCTCGGCGATATCATTCTGCGCAACGGCATCAAGAACGAGTTGGCATTGCGGTTGGTAATGAAACGTTTGGCAGAAAGCGTGATGCAGCCCGCTTCATACAATCGACTTGCCAACCTTGTGAAAGCAACCGGTGTGAATACAACGGCAAGTTCGGTAATGGACTATCTTCGTTTTGCCGCCGATGCTTGTATTATCTTTTCATTGAGTAACTATGCTTCCAAATTTGCAGAACGTGAGAGCGTTAAGAAACATTATTTCATTGACAACGGTCTGCTGAACATCTTTCTGCTTGACAACAGAAGTGCTTTGTTGGAGAATCTCTGTGCCATCCGTCTATATCAGCAATACGCAGATCGGCTATATTACTACAACAAGAACATAGAAGTCGATTTCTATATCCCATCGGAGCAGACAGCCGTACAAGTATCTTTCTCGATTTCAGATGCAGATACCCGTAAACGTGAAACGGATGCCCTGCGAAAACTCAATGCCTACGAACCACTGAAAAAGGCTATTCTGGTAACATACGAAGAGGAGGAAACCATCACTTTGGATAATCTTACTATCGATGTCATCCCGCTATGGAAATGGCTATTATCTTGAATGACTTACTCTATCCGCCCCGCCGCCACCCGCTACAACCTGCAAGGGATGGAAGAGAAGTGACGGACAGGAAAGCAAGTAAAGTAAGCATCTATCCAATGTCTAAAAAATAGAGGACACTCTGAGAAAGTGTCCTCTATTTTTTTGCATCATACATCGTGGAAAAACAAAATCTCAGATTTTAGCACAATCTCTTGTGTTTCCATGCGTGTCCATATATCTGTCGGGATATTATCCCGACATCGTTTGTCTAACCGACGCTTGTTTTGTCTATTGTGTAGGATATTTTGCTTAAGGACGCACAAAATAAGAAAGCGTAATCTTAGTTCTCACTCTTTCGAATTTCGCCAAATTTTCGTCACGAGAAGTAAGTTTTTTACGTTCATGCACTATGTGTGGGCTAAAACTTCTAATTCGTGACATAGGTGTTTGGCGATACCTGAAAGAGTGGATTATCAGTTTAGTCCACTTTTCTTACCTTTGTTGTTACTAACCGGCTGCGGCACAATCAACAACCGTTTTTTGAGAGGAGATGTGATCGGCTTTTCAGACAAAGGGGAGCCTTCGTACTATAGTGAGCCGGGAATGTTCCAAGTTTTCAAACAACAAGGTCATCCCTACAATCTTCGCACAGAAGAGGGATAGAGTAGAGCAAGAAATTGCTGAAAGTGGTTTCTGGCAAATCAATTCCGAATATCAAGAAGCCCCATGGCAGAGTGTGGACACCTATTTTGTGTTAGTTGTGGACGGCTCACGCTCCTTAGATGGAAAAAATCATGACCAAAACGAGCAAGTTTTGATTTGCTACCCATGTATTCAAGAACGGACAGACTTACTATTTATGCAAGTCTGTTCGTTGTTATGAGCTGTTATAGTGTCTTTGCGGACACAAAAAATGTTCTTTCCGCATAAATCAGTAGATTTTTTGCCGGTAAATCATTTACATTTCATATTTTGCATTACTTTTGTCCGCGAAATCTACGCCGGAGGGAGTATGTCTTTTTCTTTGAAGGGTAGGTTTTGCGACATATTAAGTGAGCGTTTATTGACGCTTTTGATTTGACAAACCGAAACTTAGCAACTTTCAAGCAATAGTCAAAATCAAAGTGAGCAGTAGATGCCTATGGGTATGACATCGTTATACCGTATTGGATGTTCTTTCCAAAACGGTCGTCATATCAGCGTAGGTTTCCTGTTGTTTATTTGACTATTAAGGTAATGCTAAGACCTCGGTTTGTGGATAAGCAACTCGAGGTCTACGCCGTTTTATACACTATTTGAAACAAAGGCAACGAAGCCGATATTAAGTACTTAAAAACCGACGTGCCCGATGGGATATAACGGGGCAAAAAACAAAATGAAACATGTTTTACTATTCGTCTCGCTATTGTTCGCCGGTTCGATGATGGCGCAGTCGCAAGTTACCTGTCCTACCTGCCAAGGCGAAGGGAAAAAAGCGGAAGTGTGCTCAACATGTCATAGTAAAGGATATGTCCCTTGCACCTACTGTGATTATAGCGGTAAGCGTACGTCTCGTTGCACCTATTGCTCAGGAAGTGGTCAAAAGCCCCGTACTGTGAAAGACCCGTGCACCTCTTGTAATGGGAAAGGACAAATCAAGCGGGTTCAAAACAGATCGTGCACCCATTGTCGCGGTGGCAAACGCCCCACTACCGACCGTGCCGGCAATACAGTGTATGTAACTTGCAATGTTTGCAACGGATTGGGAGGGATTCGCGACTACGTAACCGAGACATGCTCTGCATGCGGTGGGGCTCGCTATGTAGGTTCGCACACAGAGTATAGTACTTGTTCGTATTGTTCAGGAGCCGGGCAAAAGACGGAAACATGTTCCTATTGTTCCGGTAAAGGTGCGTATGCATGCAGAGTTTGCGAGGGGTATGGATATGTATCAAAAACCTGCGGAAGTTGCCACGGAAGAGGCTATGTCTATACGCGCTAAGGCGTACTTATAAAATCATTCACTTAAAAACCGATGGGGCTGATGGTATATAACAAGCCGCTAAAACGATGAAGAAACTTGCAATGTTAGCACTTGCCGTTATGTTATCATGCGGCAGTTGGGTAGCACTGAATGCTACTACATCTGAGAAAACGGCTGTTGAGATGACCGCCGGTTATTCGATTACTGTTTACCATATGACAGGAGAGTCAGGTGCAAAAATCAAAAGACAAGGTGTGTATGATCCGGATAACGAGACGCTGACAGTAGGTAAACAAACGTATAGAGTAACACGTAACAGACGTTATGGTGATGGTTCGCGCTATAGTGATTATGTTTATCGGGCAGGTGATTTCTATTTTAATCTATAAAATATGAGAACAATGAAAAAAAGATTGATAGTAGCCATTTTGTTGGTTATTAGTGCAATTTCGGTAGCATTGGCGGTAACTGTCCGTGGGCGATTTGTTGCGTATGATGGCGACGAGTATGTAGGTATGATCAATCTTAGTCGCGGTCAAGGCAGTTATGCTCGCGGTGAGTTTTGGCTCAAAACCGCAGATGGAACGACTACACGCGGCACATACAATATCGAGACGGAAAATAATTCTCGCCCCGAGCCCGGACTCTTCTATACCATTGTCTTCTATTGCGAAGACGGAAATGTATATAGAGGTCGTTATGTAGAGCCTTTGGAAGATAAGAGAGCTATTGACCTCGAAGGTTTTTGGTTTCAAGCCGAGTATTAACAGGGTTGAAATGAATGCTCCTAATGACATATCGTAGAACTATATGTACTATATTGTCGGCGATATTGCTCATATTGGCAGGGACGGGGATTTACTATTTCTTTCGTTCGCCAATTATGGTATTTAGTATGTTTGATATTGCTCCGCGCGGATATATAGTCAGCACAGCAACTAACCCTTGGTTATATTGGTTGATTTATTGTTTGCCGGATGCGCTATGGTATATGTCATTATTGTTGGTTCAAAATCTTTTTTGGAAAGAGAAGGGGTGGCTGAATCGCCTGCTGATAGGTTTGGCTATCAGTTTGCCATTTCTCTTGGAAGCGGGTCAATACTTCGGTATGTTAGCCGGTACATTTGACCGAAATGATATAATCACTTATTGTTTTACTTTAATTCTATTCTTATGCTTAAGAAGAACATCTTTATTATCGCTGCACAAGTAGTAGTTATTGCGGCGTTTATGCTAATTGCTGCCGGTAGCGGGGAAAGCGCGCAACAAGACTATGAGAACGGTTATCGCATTGGTGCTGCCGTGCGTCAAGCAATAGATAACTGATTGATAGGAGGGTGTGCCGGAAAGCAGGCACACCCTCGCAGTTTAATTATTTCAAATGTTCAATATAATGAAGTGCCTATTGAATCGGAGTATTATAGTCTTACTTATCTTAGTGGGAGCCGGTTGTAAAAAGAATGTGTTGGATATTGAAATGGTTTATATTTCCGGGGGTATGTTTCTGATGGGGAGTGAACAAGAAGAAGCAGATCAGGACGAGCGACCGATTCATGAAGTATATGTTCGCGATTTCTATTTGGGTAAATACGAGGTTACACAAGCCCAGTGGAAAGCAGTTATGATGCGCAATCCTTCCTATAAGAGACATCCAAATCTTCCTGTGGAAAGTGTTTCATGGGATGAGTGCCAACAATTCATAAACCGGCTGAATAAACTGACAGGTAAGCAATATCGTTTGCCTACCGAAGAGGAATGGGAGTATGTGGCATATCGGGGGTTTCAATCGGTTCAGCAGAATGAAATGCCGCTTTATGCATGGTGCAAAGATAGTTATGAAGAACAAACACGCACCAATCTCGTTTCTCATAAAGTGGGTATGCTACGACCGAATAAGTTGGGCATATATGACCAGATAGGTAATGTACACGAATGGTGTGCCAATAGTTATGATAGCCTATCATATATCCATGGTATAACGCATGATAATGATGAAAAAGTGTTCCGTGGAGGCTGTTTTTTGAGCGAAAACAAGTATATACGCCTTGCTAACCGCAATCATACACATCGCGATACCCGGCACTATACACTTGGGTTACGATTGGCGATGGATGTCTTGGAACGGACAGAAAGTGGTAAGTAAATCCAAAAGTGCTGAAATTGTGGCATTATTTGCAGCTTTCGCATTTATCGTGGCTATGGTTTCAAGCATCCAATTGGCATAACATATACTCCGTCTGTGCGTTGGTAAGCATATTGTCCTGCGGTCAGTATCATTAAAAACGAAGGCTTACGCATCTTTTGCTCATCTATATCGTTTGCCAAAGCGCACAGATGTTTTGCCGCATCCTCTTCCTCGTGCATCCCCATCTTTACTTCCACAGCCGCCCATCTGCCATCGTGCAATGCGATAACAATGTCGCACTCCAAATCTTTCTTGTCATGAGTAAGGGTCGTCGCAGTTGCAAAGCACCACCTTATCGCGGAAATAAGGCTTGTAGTATTTGAGTTCTTTGGCGATGTTATCGAGTTGGGTATAGAACTCATCTTTCTTTGCGTCTTTGGCTTACGCCAAATCTTTTCGTTCCATATTGTTTCAAACTTCGTTCAGTGGTTTATTCGGCTGCCACGAAGGGCGAACCATAGGATATAGGCTGCGGCTATGAGCGGAACGGTATAGGATACAATGAATCCGCACTTGTCGGCGAGGTGGCTTTGCAAGAAAGGCAGAACGCCGCCGCCGAACACCATCATCATAAACAAACCGCTTGCCATGCTGGTATGTTCGCCCAATCCTTCTACCGATAGGTTGAAAATACTGCCCCACATAATACTGGTGCAGAAGCCGCAGAGTACAAAGAACATGGCTGCAATGGGTATTTCGTGCAGCGAGAAAGAGAATGTGGCTTTATCAATAGCGGGAAAGAGAACATGTACGCTGTCGCCATATATCATACCTAAAGCAAGCAGTACGATACATACTACAGATACGGTCGTGAGCATAGTGCGGGACGACACTTTGCCGCCTATGGTACCGCCGGTCAAGCGTCCAAGCAGCATAAAGAACCAATACATGCCCACGATGGTTCCGCTGACGGATGCCGCGACCCCTATTTCGGACGAGGTGAGGTAGAGGTTGGTCACATTGGCTATGCACACTTCCAAGCCCACATACAGCCATACACCGATAGCACCGAAGACGAAATGTTTGTATTGCAGTGTGGCGCGAATGGATTTGCCCATGCTCTCTGTCTGTTTGTCACCTCGTTCCATACGGGCGCGGGCTGCCTCCAATTCGGGTTCCGGGATAGGAGCAAAGCATAAGACAATAAACGCAAAAGCAAATATTCCCATGGCGATATATAGGGCAGGATTGGCATCGGCTATTTGCGTGTCTTTGGTAACCGTACCGATGAGATAACCGATTAGGATAGGCACGATGGTGGCGTTCAGACTATTGCAACTGCCCCCCCATTGTACCAACTGGTTGCCTCTTTTGCCTCCTCCACCGAGGGTGTTGAGCATGGGATTGACAATTGAGTTAAGCAGGCACATCGAAAAACCGCTGACGAAGGCTCCGGTCAGATATACTCCGAAACTGCCTATTCTGCCACTCATAAAGGTGATACATACGCCGACAAAACCGATGCCCACTGCCCAAAGGGATGTTACTTTGTAACCATATCGTTTGAGTAGCATACCGGCAGGCAGCCCCATGCAGGCGTATGCAATAAAATTAGCCATATTGCCCAACTGGGACATGGCATTGGAGGCTTTGAATTGCGCACGGACAATGACTCCGAACGGGTCTTGCATGCCGGTCACGAACGAAATCATACCGAACAGGAAGAACATGATGATGATGGTCAGCACATTGCTTTGCTGTTGCTGTTTAGTCATAGAGGTATTGTTTTAAGAACGAAAGAATGCGGTTATGCAGGTGCTTATAGTGATTACCCTTACGCAGGTTGTGGTTGTCGTCGGGATAGACTTGCATATCAAACTGTTTGCCGGCATTGATGAGTGCTTCGGTGAATAACCATGTGTTTTGTGCATGCACATTGTCGTCTGCCATGCCGTGTACAAGGAGTAGTCGTCCGGTCAGTCGGTCAGCCATTGCGGTGAGGTCGGCTTGTTTGTATCCGTCTTCGTTAACCATGGGACGGCGCATGTATCGTTCGGTATAGCCGGTGTCATAGAGCCGCCAGTCGGTGACGGGGGCGATGGCTATGCCGCAGCAGATGAGCGGTTGGTCAGCCGGTTGCTCACACATTGTCCTAATTGTTTGGTAGCCGCCGTAACTCCAACCAACCATGGCTATTCGGTCGCTTTTGACGTATGGCAGCGTCTGCATGTATCGGGCTACACTCAAGTGATCCTCCGCTTCTTTCTGTCCGAGGTTCAGGTAGGTCTGATTGCGCCATTCACGACCGCGGCAGTCTGTTCCGCGCGGGTCAGCATTAACCACTACATACCCCATATCGGCTAACACATAACCTATACGGTGGCTCCATCGGTTGATGACGCGTTGGGAAGCCGGTCCTGAGTATTGAAACATCACTACGGGACGAGGATCGGTAGCCGATGCGTTGGCGGGAATGAGTATCCATGCGTCTAACGAGTCGCCTCGTTCAGTAGGAATATGGATAAACTGCTTTTGCGGGAGATTTAGTGCTTTCCATTTGGCTGCCAATACGGCATTGTTTTCGAGGCTACGCACTGTTTTCAGTTGGTTCTTCTCCACCTTGCATAGTGTATAGGTAGGTGGCAGCAGATCGCTTTCCTGTCTGAGGACGCATTGTTTGAGGTCGCGACTGAATGTGGCGGAACTGCAACCTGCATATTGTGTGAGACGGGTGGCAATACCCGTTTTGAGTACGGATTGATAGACTGCTCTTTCCGTGGGAACGGGTGCGGCTTGGTAATACACACAACCGCTTTTTGGCTCGACACCATATACGCCGGTTATATCCATTCGTTCTGGCGATAAGGGACGAATAATTGCCCCTTGTGAATTGCACAGATAGAGTCGTCTCCATCCGTCTTTTTCGCTCACTATGACCACTCTGCCGTCGTCCAACCACTGCCATTGATCCCAAAGCGAGTAGTCCATAAAGTATCGATCGGACTGCTCTTCATAGAACCGTCGGCAAACTGATGATTTGGGGTTGCAGGCATAGATGGTCATGCGTGTCTGGTCGCGATTGAGAGTCTGTACCATGAGTTGGTTACCTTGCTCGGTAACAATCCAATGAATGCGTGGAATGTATTGCTCGTCGTCTTCGGGTAAGGACATGCGGACAAGTTTCTTATCGTGAATGTCATAGACATAGACAGAAGCCTTGGCGTTTTTGTCGCCTGAACGGGGATATCGTAATGAATGGGTTTGTGGATAGGAGGGTAGGTCATCTTCGCTTAGAAAAGTTTGCCATGCAAAGGAAGGCACGCCTGTTTCGTCCAAACGAATAAAGGCGAGTTGTTGGTTGTCCGGCGAGAAAGCAAATAGGCGAGTGATGCCAAATTCTTCTTCATACAGCCAGTCACTAATGCCGTTGAAGACGTCTTTTCTGCTGCGTTGGGTAACGGCTATTTCTGTCTTGAAATCTACTTTGTAGAGATAGAGGTCTTGACCCTTTCCGTATGCAATGTATCTGCCGTCGGAGGACATTTGGGCATCGCGAATGAGCGTATCGCAGAGCAGGATGTCTGTGTTGCGTTTATGGTCGCGCAAGTAGTAAGTTGCCCAAAATGAGTAGCGGTATTGTTGCTGTCGGTTTTTGTATTTTAATTCATATCGCTGTGTTTGAACGCTGTTAAGCAAAGAGTCTATATAGGATTGGGAGAGGTATGTAGGAGAATACTTTTTGTCGAACAACAAGTCGTTCAGCAAGTCTGCTCGAAGCGTCATAGAAAATGCCACTTGCAGGACGCAAAATGTAAAAAAGAAGCGTTTCATAGGCGGTTATTTTGATAACGCGGCAAAAGTAGTCTATTTTTTTTGCTAAATTAGCAAGATAACTATACTTTTGCGCGTTTTTTTGAAACACAAATTCACAAAACAATAATTTTTTCATTTTATGCAACAAATCCTCGTTAAGCGTGGTTTGGACATTCCGATGGATGGCAAGGCTGAATTGTCGTTAGGCAGTGTCAGTCGCCCTGCTGTTTATCGTATTGTACCTGACCACTTTGCCGGCATTACACCTAAGTTGATGGTGAAGGTTGGCGATAGCGTGAAGGCGGGTAGTCCGCTATTTCACGAAAAGACGTGTGAGGCGATGTGGTTTACGTCCCCTGTGAGCGGAAAAGTTACGGATATAGTCCGTGGTGAACGTCGCAAGGTGATGTCTATCAACATTGAAGCAGATGCGGCGATTGAGTATGAGCATTTCGATACGCAGGTATCGGGTGCGGAAGCCGTTCGCTCTTTGCTACTTCGTTCGGGTCTTTGGTGCTTGATAAAGCAGCGTCCGTACGACTGCATTGCTCTGCCCGACAAGAAGCCTCGTGCTATTTTTGTTTCCACGTTCAGTACAGCCCCGTTGGCTCCTGACTATGAGTGGGTTTTGAAAGGTCAAGGTTCATTGCTGCAAGCAGCGGTGGACGCATTGAGTCAGATTGCTCCTGTCTATGTAGGTCTGCGTGCCGGTGCCGGTGCAGCCGATTTTCGCGGTTTGAAGAACTGCACCCACTATGAGGTGGCAGGTCCGCACCCCGCAGGTAATGTAAGCGTACAAATCAACCACATCCTGCCGATGGCTATGAGCGACACGATGTGGACAGTCAATGTGCAAGATTTGGCGATTATCGGCAGATTGATGGTTAAGGGCATCGTGGATATGCAAAAGAAGGTGGCATTGACCGGTCCGTTGGCGTATGGTAAGCAGTATTACAATGTCTTGCAAGGCATGTCCGTACGCGACTTGATGCAGTCTAATGTGTTAAAAGGATGCGTATGCCGTTATATAGCCGGTGACGCATTGAGCGGTCATCAAGTGGATTTAGACGAGAGTATCTCGTTGTATGACAACCAGTTTACGGTTATCGACGAAGGCACCGCCACGCATGAGTTTATGGGTTGGATTATGCCTCGGTTCAGCGAGTTCCACGTGGGTAAGACCGATCCTGCCGCTATGCTGGACAGCCGGTGTGTGCGTTCGTGGTTAGGCAGTAAGCCGTATCGCTGGGATGCCCGTCTGAAAGGCGGTCGCCGCGCTATCATCGTGAGCGGCGAGTACGATAAGGTCTTCCCGATGGATATCTATCCCGAGTACCTCATCAAGGCTATGATAGCAGGCAATTTGGACAAGATGGAGCAACTTGGCGCACGCGAAGTGGCACCGGAAGACTTTGCCCTATGCGAATATGTATGTACCTCCAAGATGCCGCTGCAAGCCATTGTACGCGCCGCCTTGGACAATATGAGAAAGGAGATTGAGTGATGGAAAAGTTTTATAATCTCTGGAAGAAGTTCGGCAAGAACTTCGAGGAAGGCGGCAAATGGCAGAAACTGAGCAGTTTCTATGACGCTTTCGATACGTTCCTTTTCACTCCGCAGACGACAGCCAAGCGCGTAGGCGCACAGATTCACGACGGCGGCGACTCGAAGCGCACGATGATTCTGGTGGTATTGGCACTTGTTCCCTGCGCACTGTTCGGAATGTTCAACGTAGGTTACCAACACCTGTTGGCTACGGGACAATTAGCCGGCGGTATGACGGCAGCGTTGTGGTGGAAAGCCTTCGGCTTCGGTCTGTTGGCAGTTCTACCCTACTACATCGTCAGTTATCTTGTCGGTTTGGGCATCGAGTTCGTGGTGGCTCAAATCAAGAAAGAAGAGGTGGCAGAAGGTTTCCTCGTAACGGGTTTCATTATCCCGCTCATTGTGCCGATTAACACGCCCTTGTGGATGGTTGCCATCGCTACGGCTTTTGCGGTTATCTTCGCCAAAGAGGTGTTCGGCGGAACGGGTTATAACATCTTCAACGTGGCACTGATTGCCCGTGCATTCCTGTTCTTCGCATATCCTACCCACATGACGGGCGACAATGTGTTTGTCCGCACCGGCTCGACTTGGGGATGGGATAGCGACCTGACGGCAGTGGACGGTTTTTCGGGTGCTACGCCTTTAGGCCAATTGGCTACTACGGCGGATGCCAACCTGATGCCGACCGATTTCTGGACGATGTTCAACGGTCTGATTCCCGGTTCTATCGGCGAGACGTGCGGCTGGGCTATCCTGTTGGGGGCCTGCCTGCTGCTATGCACCGGTGTCGCTTCGTGGAAGACGATGGTGGCCATCTTGGGTACTGCCTCTCTGACGGCTTGGCTCTTCAACGCCTGCGGACCGGAGACGGCTGTGGCAAACTACCCGTGGTATATGCACCTCGTGAGCGGCGGTCTGCTCTTTGGTGCGGTCTTTATGGCTAC
>DFIN01000039.1:0-3102 GCA_002372135.1 Bacteroidales bacterium UBA3696 | reverse complement strand
ACCGAGTGCGGCAAGTGGATTTATGGTGCGCTCATCGGCTTTATGGTCATCGTTATCCGTGTGCTGAATCCCGGTTATCCCGAGGGAATGATGTTGGCCATCCTGTTGGGTAACACGTTCGCTCCGCTGATTGACTGGTGCGTGGTTCGCGTGAATATCAACAAACGTATGAAAAGAGCATAAGGAGGACAAAGTTATGAAAATGAATACCGATAGCAACGTTTATACGATTGTTTATTCTATCGTTTTGGTCGTTATAGTGGCTGTTCTTCTTGCAGTGGTCAATCAGGGCTTGAAGGCACGCCAGGAAGCCAATAAACTGCTGGACACGCAGAAACAGATGTTGGTGGCACTCAATCAGGACATAGACAACTGCGATGACCCTGCTGCTCTGTACGACAGTTTGGTAAAGGACACCGTTATGTGCGGCGAAAGCCCTGTTATCGTGTTTGAAGTGGACGGTCAGACCAAGTATATACTCCGCTTGCACGGTCAAGGTCTGTGGGGTGGTATCGGAGGCTATATGGCTCTCAACGACGACCGCAACACCGTCTTTGGCATCAACTTCAATCACGAGAGTGAGACTCCGGGTCTCGGTGGCGAGATCGTTACGGAGAAATTCCGCAGCCAGTTCTTTAACAAGCATATCAAAGACGCTCAGGGCAATCTGCGCTCGATAGCCGTTCTCAAAGAGGGCAAGCAAGCCCCTGAAGGACAGGAGCAAGTAGATGCATGGGCAGGTGCCACGATCACTTCGACCGGGGTTAGCGATATGTTGGCTGCCAATATGGAAGAGTATCGCGCGTTTCTGATGGAAAAGACGGAACAATGCTGTGCGCAAGCCGACAAGAAATGCTGTGCGGGTCAAACGTGCTGCACCGCCGATGGTGGCTGCAAGGATGGTCCGTGCTGCGACCAATGTTCGTGCGCGAAAGACGGTCAGTGCTGTGCCAACTGCTCGTGCCAAGATTGTCAATGTCAAACCAAATGTAAGGAGGACTAAACGATGGCATTAAGTAAGAAAACAAAAGAGGCGTTCTTAGGTCCTCTCAATATCAACAACCCTGTCTTGGTGCAGATTCTCGGTATCTGCTCCGCATTGGCTGTTACGGTGCAACTGAAACCTGCACTCGTAATGGGTATCAGCGTGACCATCATCGTGGCACTAAGCAATGTGGTTATTTCGCTTATGCGTAAATCCATACCGATGCGTATCCGTATCATCGTCCAACTGGTTGTGGTGGCGGCTCTGGTTACCATCGTGAGCGAGATACTGAAAGCGTTTGCCTACGATGTAGCAATGCAACTGAGCGTCTATATCGGACTGATTATCACCAACTGTATCCTGATGGGACGCTTGGAGGCGTTTGCTATGACCAACAATCCGTTGGACAGCCTGATGGACGGACTCGGCAACGGCTTCGGCTATGCTTGGATCCTGGTGGTAGTGGCTTTCGTGCGCGAACTGCTCGGTTCGGGCAAACTGCTCGGCTATCAGATTATCCCCGACAGCTGGTACGTAGCCAACGGCGGATTCTATGAGAACTGCGGTATGATGCTGATGCCCGCTATGGCACTTATATTGGTAGGTTGTATCATTTGGGCACACCGCTCGATAAACGATAAGGAGACTAAATAATGGAACACGCTATTAGTTTGTTTGTCCGCTCGATATTTGCGGATAATATGATTTTCGCCTTCTTCCTCGGTATGTGCTCCTTCTTAGCCGTATCGAAGGATGTGAAGACCTCAGCAGGCTTGGGCGTTGCCGTTCTCTTTGTGGAAACGATTACGCTGCCCGTTAACTACCTGCTACAGGTCTATGTACTTGACCCGTTGGGATTGGGCTACTTGAGTTTCATCCTCTTCATCGCCGTTATTGCCGCCATTGTACAATTGGTGGAGATGGTAGTAGAGAAATTCAGCCCCTCGCTTTACGCTTCGTTGGGTATCTTCCTGCCCTTGATAGCCGTGAACTGCGCCATTATGGGTGCCTCTCTCTTTATGCAACAGCGCGTACAACTTGACCCTGAAAACGTCAAAGCTATTGCTAACATAGGCGATGCGTTTGCTTACGCCATCGGTTCGGGGCTTGGTTGGTTCATCGCTATCGTCTGCCTTGCCGGTATCCGCGAGAAAATGGAATACAACGATGTACCCAAACCCTTGCAGGGTATAGGTATCACGTTCATTACCGTTGGACTGATGGCTATGGCGTTTATGTGCTTCAGCGGACTGAATATCTAAGGAGGACACGACTATGAATATGACAGCAATTTTGTATGCAGTAGCAGTATTCTTGGTTGTAATACTCCTGCTTGTGATTATCCTGTTGGTGGCAAAGCGTTATTTGGTTGCCTCCGGCGATGTGAAGATTACCATCAACGGCGACAAGGAATACACCGTCCCCGCAGGCGGTTCCCTGCTCTCCTCGCTCAATAACGCCGGTGTACACCTGCCTTCCGCTTGCGGCGGTAAAGGTTCGTGCGGTCAGTGCAAATGCCAAGTGCTTGAAGGCGGCGGCGAGATACTGCCTACCGAGACCGTGCATTTCTCGCACAAACAGCAGAAAGACCATTGGCGTTTGGGATGCCAGGTGAAAGTGAAAGAGGATATGAAACTCAAGATGGACGAGTCCGTACTCGGCGTGAAAGAGTGGAAATGTGAAGTCATCAGTAACAAGAACGTGGCTACCTTCATCAAGGAGTTTAAGGTTAAACTGCCCGAAGGTGAGCACATGGACTTTGAGCCGGGTTCATACGCACAGATCCGTATTCCCGAATACGACATCGACTACAACCGCGATATGGACAAGTCGCTCATCGGCGACCTCTACCTGCCCGCATGGGAGAAGTTCGGTCTGTTCGGTCTCAAGCAGAAAAACACCGAAGCCACCATCCGTGCTTACTCTATGGCTAACTATCCCGACGAAGGCGACATCATTACGCTCACCGTGCGTATCGCCACGCCGCCGTTCAAACCTAAAGATGAAGGTCCCGGGTTCCAAAACGTACCCTGCGGTATTGCTTCTACCTACATCTTCTCTTTGAAGCCGGGCGACAAGGTGATTATGTCCGGTCCTTACGGTGAGTTCCGTCCTGT
>DFIN01000011.1 GCA_002372135.1 Bacteroidales bacterium UBA3696 | reverse complement strand
ACGCAATCCGCTATAAGAACGCCGGAGCTATTGCCAATATCGCGTTCCGTCATAACATCCTCTATACGCCGGAGGCGACCTTCGGTATGCCTACCGCCAATATCAGCACTTTTGCCGACTGGAAGACCGCAGTGGGTGCCACCGACGGGGACGGCAACCTCAACGAAGCCGTTACTTTTGGTTCTGCGATGTCCCTTATTCCTCGCGAAGACAATGAAGGTCGTCTGTTAACCGCAGAAGTTCTATCGGATATCACAACAGACATTGCAGGCAAAGAGCGTGCTACTACTCCGACTATCGGTGCATACGAATATGATGCTGATTATGCTCGTGTTCCCGAGATGTCAGAGGGCTATCCGACCGTCAATCTGCAGGATGTGAAAGCCACGATTGTCATTAAAGCCGACAATTTTGGTACTGCCAAACTGTTGGTACTGCCTGCAAGCGCAACCGCTCCGAGTCTTGCTGATATAGCAGCCGCTACCGACGAAGTGTCGCTCACCCAAAACAGCGAAGTAACCTTCACGGCTACCGGTTTGACTGAGGAGACGGATTATATAGTATACGTCCTGCTCTATTCATCGTTTGGCGACCAAGCCGAGGCATACACTACAGCAGCCTTCACCACGGCTTGGACTCCCCGTCCCATCGTGCTGAACGCCATTGAGGCACAAACGGTGGCTGCCGGAACAGAAGTGAGCATGACTGCCGACATAGTGGACACATATCCGCAAGCCGAGCCTTATACCTACACATGGCGTACAGCCTACAGCGATGCCGTCATCGGCGATGAGAACACCCTGTACGCTACACCCGACAAGACAACCGAGTATGTCTGCACCGTCACTGACGGAACGGGTCAAAAAGCATGGGTTTCGGCACATGTTCGCGTAGAGAAAGCCGCAGCGATGGCTTCCTTTGAGGAATATGCCCTCACCACCAATGGCAACAAGCATGTGGACGAGGCTTGGACAGACCAAACCGAGACCGCCCTCTACAGCGGCACCTATGCCTTTGGCAATATCCCGAATAAGGCTTGGGATGCTTACAACGGCTATGCCATCTGCTCCGACAACTCCACCGAAGCCACCGGCAACTTCATGATTGACCAGTTCCGCTCGGCAGCCGGCGGTGCCTACGAGGGCAACAACTACGCCGTGGCTTATTACTCGGCACCTTCCACCTATTTTGCCGGCTACACGGCTCCCATCACACTAACTAATAGTACCACCCCGCAGACCATCAGCGGTTTCTACATCACCAACACCGTCTATACGCTGGACGCTATTCTCCATGGCGACTACGCCAACGATGCCTTCGCGCAAGGCGACTATATGACCGTTACTGCCAAGGGCTACAACGGCTCAACCCCCACCGGTCAGGCTGTTTTCTATCTGGCGGATTACCGTTCGACCAACGCGGCTGAGCATTACGCCGTGGATACATGGGAATGGTTTGATCTCAGTTCGCTGGGCGAGGTTACGCGCGTAGAGTTTGATATCTTCACTACTAAGTCGGATTCCTACGGCTTTACCACGCCGACCTACTTTGCACTGGACAACTTCGGCTACGAACAACCGCAAGAGATGTATATTGACGTAACCGAAGGTCAGTGGGGTACGCTCTGCTTGCCTTACGACTTGGCAGCCGACGGACACAGCGGTCTGGAAGTGTTCCACTCCGACTACCTCAACACCGAGGACAACCGACTGTATCTGTTGGAAGAAACAGGCGTATATGGTAAGGGGGTACCGATGGTTTATCACGCACTGCGTACTGAACGTATCTATCTGCGCCGTGCATCCAGTGAGGACAGCGACACGGATGTAGCGCGCGACGAGAACGGTTTCCACGCTTCGTTTGAGGGCATGGCAGCCGGCACACTGACCGACAAATATGTCATCAATCCTGCTGACTACTTGGTATATAAATGCTCTGCTACGGCATGGCTTCGTCCTAACCGCTGCTACTGGGACGACATTATGTCGCCGTCGTTCCCGCATCAGACTGCTTACCCGACAGCCGCACCTCAACGCCGCCGCGCTATCGGTGCTAACCGTCCCAACACGCCGACCGGCGTAGAGCAACCTTCAAGCACAACCGCACCGCGTAAGGTGATCCTTGACGGACAGATGTACATCGAGCGCGAAGGACACCTCTACAACGCTGCCGGACAATACATTCGATAATACGACAAAAAAATAAACCAACCATGAATAAGAAACCGTATCGTCAGCCGATCTTGCAAACGCTGACCGTCGCAGGCTCCGCTATCCTTAGTTCAAGCGATAGTTTGGGAGTGGGTACCGGCTCATTTGGAGGTGAAGGAGGAGCACCTGCCCGAAGAGGGCAGGTATCCTACTCACCACAAGCCCCCCACTAACACAAAAAAAGATTTGCTCTGTCTTGCTGCCATGGGACAGAGCAAATTTTTTATATGCTCGCATTCTTATCCGTTAAATACAAAACAAACGGGCGTTAATAGCCCGTTTGTTTGTTTATGTGCGGCACACTATATGATATGATTTACAGCAGCCCTTTGATGAACATATAGAAAATGACGATGGGGCAAACCCACTTGGCAAAGAAATAGAAAAACTCTACCAACTTGGCGTTGAATTGTCCCTCGGAGGTCAGTTCGTTGATAACCACCTGCTTCTTCATGCTCCACCCCACTACAATACATGCAGCGATACCACCCAGAGGCAGAATGATGTTAGAGGTGAGTTTGTCCAAGAAGTCAAACAGGCTGTTCTCCATAATAATGAGCGACGAGCCTTCCATCTGGCTCATGGCACACAGCACGGAAAGGCTACCCACAATGACAAACAATATGGTCAGCGCCACGGGACGCGACATGTGCTTGCCCTTGTACGTCCACTCTTCGGTTACGTAGGCGGTACCGGCTTCCAAGAGCGAGAAAGACGAGGTAACTGCCGCAAAGAAGAGCAGGATGAAGAACAAGGTCGAAACAAACACGCCTACCCACGATCCACCGGGCAGCGAAGCAAACAACGCAGGCAGGGTCTTGAACACCAAACCGGGACCGGAAGACACTTCCACACCATAGGTGAACGTGCTGGGGAAAATAGCAAGACCCGCCAAGATAGCCATCAGCACCGTAGCAATCACGACTGTAAACGACACACCGACAAGGCTTTGCTCTTTTTGTATATACGATCCGTAGGTGGTCATAGCCGCCATACCCAACGACAGCGAGAAGAACGACTGCCCTAACGCATCCATAATGGTCTGCGGGGTAACGGCACTCCAGTCAGGCTTGAGCAGGAAAGCGGCACCGGCTGCAAATCCGTCCAAGCGAACCGACATTATGACCAGAATAAGCAAAATGCCAAACAAAGCGGGAATCATAAACTTAGAGCAACGCTCAATACCTTTTGAAACGCCGAAAGCCAATACTATACAGTTGAGAGCAAGGAAGATGATCGTCCAAGCCACCGGACGCCATACACCCAAAATAGGCTCACCGCCTTTACCCACAAAATCATCAAACCGAATTCCCATACGGGCTATCTGGTCGGTCAGTTCAATGCCCTCTACGGCACGCAATTCGCCCATAGCCGAAGCAAAGATGTACTCCAACGACCAACCTGCCACGACACAATAGAAAGCCAAAATCGCCAAACCGGCAAAAATCTCCACGGCACCTACAACACCCCATCCTTTATGACCGCTTGACTTGATAAAACTGCGGTAGGTGTTGCTCTGACCTTTACGCCCGATCACAAACTCCGACAACATAACCGGCACCGATATGAGCAAACATATCACGGTGTAGATAATCAAAAAAGCGGCGCCCCCGTTGTTGCCCGCCACATACGGAAACCTCCAAATGTTTCCCAACCCGACGGCAGAACCCGCGATGGCTGCCAAGGTGCCAAACTTACTGGCGAATTGATTTCTTGCCATAAGTAGAATGAATGATTTAAAGATTTATTGATTAAAAGATTTAAAGATTCAAAACGGCGCACAAAAATAGTGCAAATTTCGGTACATAGTATCTTTTTTCTTTTTTTTTTGCCACCCCGCTTAAATCAGTTACTTTTGCGCCCAATAGAGCAAGACACCAACCCATTATTTCTTTAATACAATGAAACACAAAATTTACGCTTCGCTATTGGCTTTGGGTCTGATAGCCATGGGGATGACTGCCACAGCAGCCGAGTTGAACAACCAAACAGAAAAGAAATCGCTCCTTCCGGACTATTCCGCCAAGGTGGGCTTCACCTACGGCGTAGGGGCAGACTTGGTGAGCAACTACATTTGGCGCGGACTGTATGTAGGCGGTATGAGTATTCAAGCCGATGCCAACGTAGGTTACGGCGGTCTGTTTCTTGACATGTGGTGGAACATAGGTGCGTGCGACTGGACTTTCAAAGGCAACGGCTACAACACACCCGCACGCGCTCGCGTCAAAGGATTTAACCCCGAAGTGGATATGACGCTCGGCTTCAGCCGTTGGGGACTGACCGTCATGTTTATGCACATGTACTACTTTGATAACTATATGACCGGCAGTCATGCAGGTGAACCTTCCGATTATTTCGACTTTGCCAACCAACGCCCGGGCGACGGTGGTATCACACAAGAATGGCGTGTCAAGTACCGTGTGAGCGATGCGTTGCCCCTGAGCGTGTTATGGTGCACCCGCACATGGGGTCGCGACGGCTTTATCAACGACAACGGCGACCTTCAGCGAGCCTATTCCTCGTATCTCGAATTGGGATATGACATCAATCTGCCCAAGTCGCTCTGCCTCGAAGCACGCGTGGGTATGACCCCGTGGAAAAGTATGTACACAGGCTTCCAAGGCGACTTTGCGGTCTGCAACGTCAGCGCCAAACTCAACTGGCACAAAGACATAGCAGAACACTGCATGATGACGGCTTTTGCCAACCTCATGCTTAACCCCTACGACATGGCTACGGGCTTCAGCGTCAATACGCCCCGCAATCCTTTCCTTTGGAATATAGGTTGCGGATTCTATCTGAAATAAAGAACAAGGAGTAGGGATACCGTGTTTACAGGTTCAGCATACTATTTCCTCGGCATAGGCGGCATTGGCATGAGTGCCTTGGCACGCTATGTAAAAGCGCAAGGGGGCAGTGTGGCAGGCTACGACCGCACTCCCTCTCCGCTTACTCACCATTTAGAAGAAGAAGGCATACCCGTTACCTATCAAGACGACAAGGAAGAGGTCTGCCGATGGCTGGACACACTGCCGTCCACACAAAAGGGCAGTCCTCTGACCGTAGTATGGACGCCCGCCGTACCCAAAGATACGCACCTGTACCGCTACTTGCAGCAACGACCCGACACGACCCTTATCAAACGTGCCGAACTGCTCGGACTAATCACACGCCGCCAACGTGCCCTGTGCGTGGCAGGAACCCACGGCAAGACCTCCACATCCACCTTGCTGGCTCATATTCTGCAACAAACGCCACAAGGTACCAACGCCTTCTTAGGAGGTATCAGCCAAAACTACCAAACTAACCTGCTCATTAGTCCGCACAGCCCCCTAAGCGTGGTGGAAGCCGACGAATACGACCGCTCGTTTTTGCACCTGCATCCGGCTATCACCGCCATCACCGCCATTGACCCCGACCACCTCGATATTTATGGTACGGCAGAGGCTTATCAGGAAGGATTCAACCAATATGCCGCCCTCGTACAAGAGGCTATTGTACTCAAAAAGGGCTATCATCTGACCTTGCCCGATGCGCCCCATTTACCCGAGGTCTATACCTATAGTGCCGACGAACGCGATCCGGAAAACGCAACAGCCGATTTTTATGCCGACCATATCCGCTTGACCAATGGTCATCTGCTGTTCGATTGGCACATCTCTCCCAAGGTGGTGAGCGAGCGGCTGCATGTCGGTACCTCCGAGCCTATCCGGCTGACTGACTTGGAACTGAACGTACCCGTACTATTCAATGTAGAGAACGCCACTGCCGCAATGGCAGTAGCATGGTTAGCCGGTGCTGACCTCAACGCATTGCGGATAGGACTGCAAACTTACCAAGGTGTGCAACGCCGCTTCAACATGCTCATTCGCTCCCCGCACTTGACCTACATAGACGACTATGCCCACCACCCCGAAGAGCTACGGACAGCCATCCAATCGGCTAAAAGCATCTACCCGGATCGGTACTTGATGGGTATTTTCCAGCCCCACTTGTTCAGCCGCACACGCGACCTCAATGACGGGTTTGTAGAAGTGCTCAGCCTGTTGGACGAACTGATTTTGCTCCCCATCTACCCTGCCCGCGAGCAACCCATAGAAGGCGTTACATCCGCCCGATTGGCAAGGCAAATAGCCGCGCGGAAAGGGATAAGCCCCGATGCCGTACCCGTATTGGATGCCTTAGGGAGCGAGCAACCCTCTTTTTTGACCTATTTGCAGCAACGCATACACGCTCATCCAAACGTGGTTCTACTCACCCTCGGAGCAGGCAGTATAGACCGTTTAGTACCCATCCTAACCCAACGACTCCATGCGTAACATTATTCGTATAGCCGGCATCGTGTTTGCCATTGCTCTCGTCGCAGCAGCTGCTTTCTGGGCTAAGCGCCAACCTAAAAATGAGGTTTGTCGCGCGTTGCTCATTCGTATCAATCCCTCTTCCGAAGCCTTTATAACCGAAAAGGAAGTACATTCGCTCTTGCACCAACAGCACATTCATCCCGTAGGACAAAAAATGCAAGAAGTGCCGCTGCAAACGATAGAGAATGCCGTTACCGCCCACGATATGGTTCGCAGTGCCCAATGTTCGCGTCGCGGCGATACGTGTATCCAACTGGTGATTGAACAGCGACACCCCATCCTGCGCGTCATTACAGCCACCGACTCCTACTTCATCGACTCCGACCGCGAGCGCATGCCCATCCGCACCGGCATACATCACAATGCCATGCGCGTAACCGGACATGTGGGAGAACGAATGGCTAAAGAAGAAGTGGCGGATATGGTACTATGGCTGCAAGACAACTCGTTTTGGCAACCGCGCATTCAAAGCATTGAAATAAAAGAAGGCAAACAAGTCATACTCCACCAAGCCTCACCCGAACCGCAAATACGAATCGGAACGATAGAGAACTACGAACAAAAACTGAACAAAGTGCGTATCTTCATCGAAGAAACGACCGGTCGGTCTTACGAATTTCCCGCCTATCGCGAATTAGATGCCCGCTTTGACGGACAAGTAGTAGGACGAAAGTAAAAACACCCCAATCCTATACACACCATGCCCAAAAAGATTATCACCCATGCCACTACCGACCTGCCACTCGTAGCCGTTGAGGTCGGAAGCAACAACATACGTGCTATGGCAGCCGAAAAAGTAGGCGAAGACATGCTACACATCATCGGCTACGAAGAATACGTGAACGAACCCTGCGTGGACCGCGGGGTTGTGGTTAGATCCGACGATGCCGGATTTGCCATTGACCACTCGCTCCATTTATTAGCCAATCGCATTGGGGTAGAAACCATTCTATCTGCCTATACGCTCATAGGCGGAAAGGGTATGCAAATCATAGAAGTAAGAGCCAAACGCGACCAAATACGCAAAAAACCTATTTCAGAAGCACTCAAGCAAGAACTACGCAAAGAGTGCTATGACAAAATTGAGCAAGGAAACGCAGAAGCGGCTGTATTTGACCTCGTGCTGTCCTACTATGTATTAGATGGAGTAGAAGTGGACCATGAAGTGGACGAGAAATGCACAGCCGCACTCGTGGAAGCGCACTATACCGCCTTTGTCGGATACAAAAAAGGACTTGATAAACTGAACGAGAGTTTTCTGCACGCCAAAATCAGTTTGGAGAAGCTGTTTGTCCGCCCCGATGCACTATTTAGTGCCTTGTCTGCCGGTAATAACGATATACTTACCAACGGATGCGCTATCCTTGACATGGGCGCACAAACCACTACACTGACCATCTATAAAGGCAACCAGTATCTGCTCAATAAGGTGGTAGCACAAGGCGGATGGCATATCAGCCGCTTTATAGAGCAGCAAGGTATATCGTTCGAATATGCCGAATATATCAAATGCCACTTCGGGCAAGCCTCGCCCGCTTATATAGAGCGGGATCAGCAGATGGCTATTCCGTCCAATCGTGCCGGCGAGGGGAACACGCATATCAAACTAACCGAATTGGCAGCCTATATTGAGCTCAAACTCAACGAGATATTGCAACCTCTTCTCGCTGCGTTACAGCCTTTTGAAGAGCGTATTAGTTGTCTTTACCTCACCGGCGGCGCAAGCATGCTCAACGGCTTCCCCCAATGGCTGCAAAGTCAAGTCAGCATACCGGTAAAATACGGAAGCCATGCCTACCTCTTAGACCGAAATACAGACGACGAGTTCTGTAAGCCGCGCTATGCCTCGCTCGTAGGCGCACTCATAACGGGCGCAGACTGGAGAGACAAACACCCGCAACAAGTCGTCCCGGACAATAAATCGTTCAAAAGCCGCGTAGAAGTTGCCAAACAATCGTTCATCGATTTCTTTTCAGGGGCGGACTCCAAAATAGATTACTAACCTTTTTTTTGACAAAATCAACCTACACGATATGGAAGACGAATCCTTACTCCCCATCCAACTCGAATTTGCCCAAGACTCCATCATCAAAGTGATGGGTGTCGGTGGCGGTGGCGGTAACGCTATCAACTATATGTATCGCCAAGGCGTAGAAGGCGTAACGTACCTTATTTGCAATACCGACCGGCAAGTACTTTCATCCTCCCCCATCCCCTCCAAACTGCAATTAGGTCCGGGATTAGGGGCAGGGGGCGAACCTGAAAAAGCGCGTAAATACGCTGAGGAAAACCGCGACCGCATCAAGGAAGCCTTAGACGACGGCACCAAGATGCTCTTTATCGCAGCCGGGATGGGAGGCGGAACAGGTACAGGCGCATCGCCCGTCATTGCCGAAGTGGCACGCGAAATGAATATTCTGACCGTCGGAATCGTTACCATTCCGTTCGCTTTCGAAGGGTACGAACAAATAGAAAAAGCGATGAAGGGTGTTGCCGAACTATCCAACCACGTGGATGCCATCATCGTCATCAGCAATGAGAAACTGACCGAGATTTATCCCGACATGGATATCAAAACAGCCTTCGCCAAAGCCGATGACGTGATTAGCAATGCTGCCAAATCAATAGCCGAAATTATCACCATTGAAGGATATGTCAATACCGACTTTGCCGATGTTTATAACACCCTCAAAGGAGGACACGTTGCCATTATGAATGTAGGCAGAGCCTCCGGCGAAAACCGAATCACGAACGCCATACGCAATGCGCTCGAATCGCCGTTAGTCAATTCCAACGACGTACACGGAGCCAACCGTATCCTCATCCAACTCTACTGCTCCGAAGAGCATGCGGTCAAGATGGCAGAGTTCAAACAACTCAACGCCTTCAAGAAAGAAGTCGGTCAGGCAGTGGCTGTTCGGTGGGGTGCCACCTACGACAATACACTCGGCGAAGAGCTGCGACTGACACTTATAGCCACCGGCTATACCATTAGCGACATACCGACCACGGAGGATACGGACAATCCCAACCGACCGACCATCACACAGGCCATTGAGAAGAACTACACCGAAGAGGAAGAACGCAAGAAACGCGAAGAAGAGGAGCGCAGGAAGGCTGAGCAAGAGGCACAACTTAAAGCCCAAGAAGAAGCACGGATCAAAGCCCAAGAGGAAGCACGAAAGAAAGCCCAAGAAGAGGCACAAAAACACGGCACGAACGACGACAAAGAAATCGTCATACAGTTTGAAGACGTGCCTGCAGCCACTCCCTCAAAACCGACTCCACCCCCCAAGCCCGCAGACGACGACACAGATACAGGCGGTCTATTCGGTTGGATGCGAGGCAGAAGATAAACCCTACACTTCACCCTATAAAATTGGGCTAAGCAATTATGGAACAGAAACAAATAACGACGCTATGGGATGCCGTTCAAAGCGGTTGCCATGCACTATATGACGCATGCCGATGGTTCGGCCGCAAGCTGGGTCAAATGGTGCGCCTCAGTTGGCGAAAATGGTGGTTAGTAGGAACGATTACGCTGCTCATTGGAGCCGCAGCACTCTACTATGCGCGCCCGTCTAACCAACGATACAAGATACAAGCCATCGCAACCCTCAACGGACCTACCGTGCAAGAAGTAACGACTTTCTACGAATCGTTAGATCTCTGCTACGAGGCTTTTCATGTCATCGACTGCGCTCACAACGGCACACCGGATTTTGTGGACTACAAACGCAAACACTCTATCTACGACACCATAGACGTGGTCATGCCCCGACAGATAGCCTTGCAGTTTGAGTCAAAAGAATTAGACAAAATCCCCCAACAAGAAGAGCAGATACTCCGGACATTGAATACGAATCCCGTGTTCGTGGCAGCCTACCAAGTCTATAAAGCGCATGCTGACAGGCAATTCCGTTTTGACAGCGAGCAGGTGGACAAATTAGATTCGATGACCTCCACGCTCTATGCTTCCGCCGGCAATGAGCAAGCCCATGTCAGCGGGTGGAACATCACCAACGGCAAGAAAGAGATTGTATTGCCGCTTGCAAAAATAGAAGAATACCTGGTTAAGAAAACGATTCGCGACCACTATTACTCCCAATGTACAGCCCCTGTGGTACTGCAAAACCACTTCACACCTTGTCGCAAACCCATCAACGGCAGACTCAAATGCACTATTCTCGGCTTATTGGCAGGATGGCTGATTGGCTGTCTTATCGCCGCTTTAATCGACGATAGACAACGAATACGCCAATGGCTACAACAACCAGCACAAGAATAGCCACACTCAACTCGTGGCTATACGCCTTGATGAGTTCCATCTGTCCGTTCGCCACATAACCTAACAGCGCCAATACCGCATTCCATAGAAAAGCCCCCGCAAACGTGTAGAGCAGGAAACTGCCGAAAGGCATACGGCTCAATCCGGCAGGAATACTGATTAACTGCCGAATACCCGGGATTAAGCGCCCTACAAAGGTGCTGATGTTGCCGTGCTCATTAAAGTAGGTTTCCGCCTTCTGTACTTTCTCCGTACTCAAGAGGCAAAGATGCCCCAACCGGCTGTCGGCAAACTTATAGATAATCGGTCTGCCCAACCATATACTGAGCATATAGTTAATCACGGCTCCGAGAACAGCCCCAAGCGTGCCAAACAGCACGATGAGCAATACGTCCAACGGATAATTGCCCGTAACGGCTAACGAACTTCCTGCCTCGCTTGCCACAAACGCTGCCGGAGGGATAACCACTTCACTGGGAAAAGGGATAAACGACGACTCAATCGTCATTAAAGCCGTGATCGACCCATAATTCATGTGGGCAGAATACCACGCTATTACATCATTTACGATATCCATGGTATAATTATTTTCAATGTGTTAGAAATTCAAGTTCGACAGAAGAACGGCTATTTCGTGCTGTACAGATTCGGAATTGGAAACTAACGGCAGACGCAAACGATTGCATATCAGTCCCATTTGAGACAATACCGTTTTTATTCCCGCCGGATTGCCTTCCTTAAAAAGCAGATGCACCAACTCTTCCGTACGGGCTTGCAACTTGCTGTCAGCCTGATGAACAATTTGACGGAATATGTGCGGAAACGCGTTCGCCGCCACCGAAATCAAGCCTGCCCCACCTGCTTGCATAATAGCCGCAGCCAAACCGTCATCTCCGCTAATCACCAACAAGTTACCATCTGTTTGTTGGTTACTGAGGGCTATCAGGTGCTTGATTTGCTCCATATTTCCCGAAGCCTCTTTTACCCCTGCTACCTTTTCCGGACAAGCCTCATAGATACGTATAGCCGTTTCGGGCAAAAGATTCACGCCGGTGCGCCCGGGCACATTATACAGAATGACCGGCACGGGACTTGCCTTGCCTACCTCCACAAAATGTTGATATAGCCCTTCCTGCGAAGGTTTATTGTAGTAGGGACAGACACTAAGGATGGCTGCAAAATGCTTCCCGATCCATTCTGATTGTTCCGTTAACTGCCGGACAACATCACTCGTGCAATTACCTCCTAATCCCAGCACCAAGGGCAACCGTCCGTTGTTTTGCACAATGATACTATTGGCAACCTTTTGCCGCTCGTCCACAGTCATCGTTACCGCTTCGCCGGTAGTACCTAAGACGACCAAATAGTCGGCTCCGCCGGCTATTTGCATTGCTACAAGACGCCGGAGGGCATCCATATCAACCTCAAACGTATCGGTGAAAGGGGTTACAAGGGCTGTTCCAAGACCTTTAATGCTATCAATCATTGCTCTTTATGGTCTGTAAATAGTGAATAATCTGGTCAAAAAGGGGAGTATGCGTTTCGGCAGTCGGCATCTCAATCTCCAAATCGTGCAACCCATCTACAATATGCTTGCCTGCCTTAAATCGCGCTCGGGTGAATAGAGCCACATAGTGCAAGGGCAGACAGGATTGCTGCGTGAGGTCAATCAACAAGTCGTACTCATCTTTCAGCATATCTTGCTCCACATCTTTTCGCAGTGTATGGAATAAGGTACAATTATTCCACGCGAGCATCCGACTTTGCGGCAGAATGGGCGATTGAGCCTCTTTTCGCTCCACAAAGCCTATCAGCGACACTTGTTTTTCGTCTTGCATCAACCGACGCACTAACTCGCGAATATCAGCGTTTTTTTCCATCACATCGCTGTCGTAGATTAGCAAAATGGTACGTACCTGCTCATATACGGGGAAACGGGCAACGCGAGCCTGCTGACGACGTTGCCGACGGGAAAAAAGATAATAACGTATGCGATTGAGGATTTTCATAGTATGTACAAGTTTAGAAATCGTATTATTGTTGCTCTATAAGTGCTAAGAATGTCGTTTCGTCCATGATAGGAACTCCTAAAGACTCGGCTTTCTTGCGTTTCTCGGGTCCCATATTGCTTCCGGCAAGGATGAACGATGTTTTTTTGCTGACCGACCCGCTGTTTTTGCCGCCGTGCTGCTCGATAATCAGTTTGTACTCGTCGCGTGAATGGTGCTCAAATACGCCGGAAATGACGATGGTCTGACCGTCCAACTCATGCGCAAGGGGCTCCATAGTATCTTCTTGGGCTGCAAACTGCAAACCGGCTTGCTGCAAACGGACCAGCAGTTGGAGATTGGAAGTGTCTGAAAAATAAGACACTATGTTTCCGGCAATTTGTTCGCCCACATCTTCCACGGCTGTCAGTTGCTCCGTTGTAGCCCACTGCAAATCTTGCAACGAACGAAAACGACGGGCTATTTTCTTCGCCGTTGTTTCACCTACCATACGAATCCCGAGGGCAAACAATACACGCTCCCACGGCACTTGCTTGGATGCCTCTATGCCGGTTATGATGCGCTCGGCAGACTTTTGTCCGAACCCTTCCAAAACGGACAAATCGCTTGCCTTCAGGTCATATAAGTCGGCTACGTTATGCACCAATCCGCGCTGAAAGATGAGGTCAATTGTTTCTTCGCCCAAACCATCGATATTCATGGCTTTTCGGCTCACAAAATGCTCTATTTTACCTTTTTGCTGTGGCGGACATCCGTTCTCGTTAGGGCACCGCCAAGCGGCTTCGCCCTCTATACGCACCAACGGCGTACCACATTCCGGACAAACGGTTATAAAACGATATTCCTCGGTATTATCGTCCGCAGCGTTGGGTTCTTTTCCCACTATTTTGGGTATGATTTCTCCGCCTTTTTCGACCCAAACGCGATCGCCTTCGTGAATTCCTAATTGGCGCACAAAGTCCTCATTATGCAAGGTAGCGCGTTGTACTATGGTGCCGGACAGTTGCACGGGGTCCAAGTTAGCCACCGGCGTAATAACTCCCGTTCTGCCTACTTGATAGGTGATTGAGCGAAGCAGTGTCAGTTGTTTCTCGGCGGGGAACTTGTAGGCAATAGCCCATCGGGGTGTTTTGGCAGTAAAACCGAGTGTTTGCTGTTCGGCTATACTATTTACTTTCAGCACGATGCCATCGGTAGCCACCGGCAGGTTCTTACGCTCCGTATCCCAATAAGCGATATAAGCCATCACTTCGTCCACCGTGCGGCATAGTTGCATTTTGTCGCTCACTGGAAATCCCCACCGGCGTGCTTGTTCCAAGCGTTCGGTATGCGTGTTACCCGGTAAGTTCTCACCTAAGACATGATAGAGGCGGCAAGTCAGTCCTCTGCGAGCCACCTCACGGCTGTCTAACATTTTCAGTGTCCCGGATGCGGCATTGCGGGGATTGGCAAAGAGCGGTTCTTCCTGCTCTTCGCGTTCTTTATTCAGACGCTCAAACGCTTCCCAAGGCAGTAAGACTTCGCCGCGTATCTCGTAATAATCGGGCAAGCCGGGCACATAGGTAGGGATAGAAGCAATCGTGCGGATGTTGCGCAATACGTCATCACCCCGCACTCCGTCACCGCGCGTTAAGGCTCGTACCAAACGACCTTGTTCATAATGCAACGAAATGCTCAAGCCGTCGTATTTGAGTTCGCACACAATCTCCACGCCTTCGGGCAGATGGCGTACCCAATCTTCTATTTCTTCGCGACTATAACTATTGGCTAACGAGAGCATCGGATAGCGGTGCGCCACCTGCTCAAAGCCGTTCGGCTTTTGCGACAGGTCACTGCCTACTTTTTGGGTGGGCGAATCGGCGGTACGGAGGTCGGGATATCGTTCCTCCAAGAGTTGCAACCGCTCCATCATACGGTCAAAGTCGCGGTCGGTCAAGGTAGGTTGGTTGAGGACATAATAGCGGTAGTTGGCGTCCTCCAACTGCGCACGCAACTGCTGCACTTCTTGCCGCTCCTGCTGCTCGGTGGCAAACAAATCGGTCATCATAATACAAGTATTTTACGATGCAATACTTTACCGTTCACATACAGATGGATGACATATACACCTGACTTCCATTGACTTATGGGAAGCGTAAATGTATCCGTCAAGATAGTGTTCTCCCAAACGGGTCTGCCTTGTTGGTCATACACGCGCAGATAGCCGCCCGTGGCTTTCTCTACGCTCAGGTATCCGTCCTTGAACAGCATATCGGGGTCGCAAACAATATCCGCTTCGGAAGAGGCTGTAGCACTCAGACGAAGACCAACCAATATCGGGTCATGGTCTGAATAGCGGAACATCGTCCCGTCGTTACTTGACCGGTTATAGGCATACACTTCGCGCTCGTCCGAATTGACATGATAGGCACACATACCCGTTACCTGCGGAAGCATCGTACCGCTGCATAAGGCGTGGTCTAAATAACCTGCTTCACTGCCATAGGTATAACTATAACTTGAATCGGCGTGAAAATATCGGTGCAAGTCGGTCATACCATAATCCGTCAGGGCTCGAATGGGGTCTTCTTTGGCGTAGGCATTCAGATCGCCCATAATGAGCACGTCCTGATCCATAATCAGGTCGCGATAATACTCATATCCGTTGAGCACTGCCTTCGCTTCCCTCAGACGGTCGGCGTTAAAGGAGCCTTGCCCGTCGCCCTGATCGGCATTATCGCCGGAGCCGTTGCCGGACTTGGCCTTAAAATGATTGATACTCAACACAAAATGTTCACCCGAAGCGCGCTGTTCAAATCCTTGAAACTGCTTGCGGTTATGCACCCCCATATTGACGGTATGCAACTTACCATACGGGTTAACCGTCTGCACACAATAAACATAGCCGGATTTGGTATAACTGCCGTTGGACGGTAAGCCGTCGTCTATGTAAGAAAACGTGCGACCGGTTAGTTGCGTCAGGTCGGAGGCTATTTCCTGCAAAGCAGATTGCCCCATTTCTATTTCCACCAGACCATATATATCCGCATTGATTTTAGCGAGAGCCTGGCTTACTTTCTTGCGCTGCGCTTGGTGCTCGGAATGGTTGTAGGGTCCATAGCCCGTCCCTAAGTTTTCCACCAAATAGTATCGAAGATTAGCCGCACATACGAGTAAGGTATGCGAACCTTTACGGTCGATATCCGAGCGGCTATATCCCTGCAGCAAATCGTTGCGCGAATTGCCTACCCATTGTCCGCTCTTAAAGGTGAGCGAACCGATTAAATTGACCGTAACAACCAGGTTGCGCAACCGCTCACCGGTGCGATGGTATCCGCTGACTCCATCCAAGACAACTGCACCGGTACTATTAAGCGCAAGCAGGCGGTTGTATTCAGCCGAAAGAGGTAGTGTTTGGTTGGTGGGCGAAAAAATACGGCGAGGAGCGATGGTATAGACTCCGTTGTTGCTGCATATATACCAGTCGTCAGTCATTTGGACGGTCTGCCCCACATAAGGGGACAACTCGCTTTTGGTCCAATTCTGCTTATCGCTCACCGTCAGTCTGGTCTGCGCCGAGACGCACATACATAAGGTGAACAGGAAACCTATAAAGAGGGAACGAAGGGGGGAATACATAGTCTTTTGTTTTATTTTGACGGCAAAGATAACGCAGCGCGAGCAGGTGTGCAATAGTTGATTGCGCTTATAAATAGAAATCAGCCGTCAGGCTCTCATACGCCTCGCTGCGAGGGTTTGTGTCGGTAGCCAGCGTCAAGTGTTCGATGGAAATAGACATAGCGTTTTTTGATTCATACTCATCTGCTTTTTGGAGTACCAACAACAAACGAGAGGCAGGTTTATTCTCCTTGGTATGCACCTCACACCGTCTCATTACCTTGAGTGCATAATCTTGCGCTACAAAGAAGAAACGCTCTGACTCAGTGGAAGGTATGACCACACCCAATAATCCTTGCGGCTTGAGCAATCGGCAAGAGGCTGCTATCAGTTGTTCGTAAGTCATACTGATATCGGCTTGCCGAGCGCGTGCTCGCTGTCCGTTCGGACAAGTCAAACCGCCGTTGAAAAAGGGGGGATTGGATACGACAAGGTCATATTGACCTTGCCATTCTTGCACCGAGCCATGATACGCCGCCATCTGCTCATTCCACGGGGAGGCTGCGAAATTAGCCGCCGCCTGCATGGCGGATGCTTCGTCTATATCAATGGCATCCAGCAGCCAATCGGTTATGCCGGTTGCGGCAATGCGCTGCGCCACCATAAGGGCAATCACGCCGCAACCCGTACCTATATCCAATACACGCAACAGACTTTCTGTATTCCCATACGTATATTGCAATCTATCGGGCAACGGACACCATGCCCCCAACAACACAGCGTCCGTCCCGACCCGCATACTGCTAAGGTCGTGACGGACTGCAAATTGCTTAAAACGAAACGAGGAATTAGAACGCTTCACGACCGGATTACATCAGATGGCACTGCGCAACCGTTCGGTATCGGCTCGGTTGATCTTTTCTTCCGCCACAGCACGAGTAACCTCATACGAAGATATATGCTGTTCGGGTATGTCGTACATGAGGTCCATCATCACCGTTTCGGTGAGACTGCGCAAACCGCGTGCACCCAATTTATACTCAATGGCTTTATCCACAATGTAATCCAGTGCGGCTTCTTCAAACGTGAGTTTAACTCCGTCCATAGCCAGCAGTTTTTGATATTGCTTGGTTATGGCGTTTTTAGGTTCGGTCAGGATAGCGCGCAGTGCATTGCGGTCCAAGGGTTCAAGGTGCGTTAGGATAGGCAGACGCCCTACTATTTCGGGTATCAACCCAAACGCCTTCAAGTCCTGCGGAGCCACATACTGCAAGAGGTTATTCCTATCAATGCGATGAGTTTGCCGAGAAGCCTCAAAGCCTACCACCTGTGTATTAAGTCGTTGGGCGATCTTTCGTTCTATACCATCAAAGGCACCGCCGCAGATAAAGAGGATATTCTGCGTATTGATTTTCACAAACTCCTGTTCGGGGTGCTTGCGACCTCCCTTGGGCGGAACATTGACCACTGAGCCTTCCAGCAGTTTGAGCAGAGCCTGCTGCACTCCTTCGCCGGACACGTCGCGTGTGATGCTCGGATTGTCGGACTTGCGGGCAATCTTATCAATCTCGTCAATAAAGACGATGCCGCGTTCTGCTTTTCTCACATCGCAATCCGCTTCTTGGTACAGGCGCGTCAATATACTCTCCACGTCTTCCCCCACATAGCCTGCTTCAGTGATTACGGTAGCGTCCACAATGGTGAACGGGACGGTCAGCAACTTGGCGATTGTACGCGCCATGAGTGTCTTACCCGTACCCGTAGGACCTACCATAATGATGTTCGATTTCTCTATCTCTACATCCTTATACGGCTCCACGGCAGGCACTGACACTTTGTCCACGGACAAAGCCAAACGCTTGTAGTGATTATAAACCGCCACGCTCAAATAGCGTTTGGCATCGTCCTGCCCTATCACGTACTGATCCAGAAAAGCCTTGATTTGTTGGGGTTGAGGCAGGTCTTTTAGGCTAAAAGAAGGTTGAGACGGGTTCTTTCGCTCTTGCTCGCGCTCCATTTCCTGCAATATATTATGTCCGTTTTCGATACAATCGGGACAAATATAGGCTCCGTCCAACCCCTCAAAGAGCGATACACCGCTTCGACCGCAAAACGAACATTTTTCTGATTTATTTCTACTCATACTTTTCGGCAGACAGGCTTATTTCTTGGTATATACTTTGTCAATCATCCCATAGGCAAGGGCTTCTTGAGCAGTCATCCAATAGTCGCGGTCGGCATCG
>DFIN01000020.1 GCA_002372135.1 Bacteroidales bacterium UBA3696 | reverse complement strand
AGTGGCATCAATCAAAGGGTCGTTTTTCAGGTGCCATAGACGGGGATTGTTGTAGGGGATAATATAATGTCCCTTGATGTATTGATATTACCGCAAAAAAACTTTTTTAATTTAATTTTTCGCAAACACGCAAGATATACTACTTTTGCGCTCAGAAAAAGAAAAGATGCATGGATAAAGTTGCGTATTGGTTAGATATCGCTGACTATGAATATGAATTGATGAATGAAGAACAACGTTCATTTTTAGATGCGATGACACCAATGAACATTGAAGCGCGCTATCCCGACTATAAATCGCTTTTAGCTTCAAGTTTAAATCAAGATGTATGTGAAGATATAATGCAAAAAACACAGCAAATGCTACAATGGATAAAAGCCATGTTATAGATATTGTTAAGGCTTATAAGCGAGCTATTCAACCTATGTTTGCTGATGCAACAGTCTATTTGTATGGCTCCTATAGTAAGGGTACAGCACGGCAGGACAGCGACATCGACGTCGCCGTTGTCGTTCCGCATATCAACAAAGGGAGTTGGTTTTCAGTTGTGCCTCCATTGTGGAAATGTGCAAGGGAAGTCAATTCGCTTATAGAGCCTGTTCTAATGGAAGCCGACTCACATTCTCCATTGTATGACGATGTGATGCGCACAGGAGTGGCTGTTTAATTTTTTTCAGCAAGTTACTTTTAGCGGTAATATCAGTAAATGATACTACCGCTTTTTTTGTGCATTACAATCGTTAAATCTACAATCTTAAAATCTGCAATCATCAAATCTTCAAATCCTTACATCTACATTTCTTAATCCTAAAAATATTAACAACCTAAAAAACAAAACTATGAAGAAATTTACTTTGCCGTTTATTGTTGCGCTTACCGCGCTGCTATTCACTTGTCCATACCTTATGGCAGACGAAGAGCCGGACTATTTTACGATAAAGAATAACTATAGCAAAAACACACGCGTGACAAGTGCTACTGACTTGTGTAAAATCTATTTATCTAAAAATGGAACACCTACTGTTAGTGTTACCTTACAATATAGAATTATTTCTTCAAACGGAACAATTTCTACATGGCAAACATTTCCAACAAGTTCGTCAACAGCACCGAACTTAAAAACAGGAGAAAGTTTACAACTTAGAGGCAACAACGTAACTGGTTTGGCTACGGATGGGAGCAAATATTATTATTTATATGTTGCTTGGAAAACTACCAATTATAATGGGGCTTGGTCTTATACTTCTACCGGCAATAAATCTGGTTCTTCAATTACAGTACCTGAGATACAAAAAGGTGTCCTAACGTTTAGTGGTAATTTAATGTCTTTAGTTGCATTTAATTCAGAAACGAATACGATAAACGATAATATGCAATTGCCGGACTATTGTTTTTACGATTTATTTCGTGGAATGGCACAATACATCGGTAATGCAGAAAATCTAAAGTTACCAGCCACAAATTTATCAAAATATTGTTATTGTAATCTTTTTTACAATGCATACAATATGCTCACATGTCCGAATGAATTACCGGCAACATCCTTACCCATAGCATGTTATAAAAATATGTTTTATTGCAATAATCAAAGACGACCTTTTTCTAAAGCACCGGATATCAAAGCGACTTCGTATAGTGGTACGGATATTCAAACATTGTCAGATAATGCGATGTTTTTCACAGCATCTATTTCATCGGCAAACGATAAGTTAAATTCTATGCGAGTCTATCGGACAACTTGGAATACCTCTTACACTTCCAACTGGGTACAAGGTGTGCAAACCACTGCAGGCTCGTTTTATTGTCCCCCACAATTATCTCGGGAACGCGGTATTAATCGTATCCCCACCAATTGGACTGTCTATTCCTACGACCTGACATTCCACCTGCAAAGCGGGGCTTGGACGGATGAAACAAGCGAAGACAGACAATACACCTGGCGAACCGACGTAAGTGATGTAACCACTTTCCTGACCAACGAAGTGGCTGCCGGAACACGCTTCTATTCAGATGCCGCCTGCACATCCGAACTCACTCAATCCAACATTGAGTCTCAACTATCTGAACTGCAGAATACAACCACATGGACCATTTATGTGAACGGCGGTACCGCTCCTGCCGGAGCATCTACTTATACGGTTACCCTCGCTGACGATGCAACAGGATACGGCAGTGTGGATGCAACCGAAATTAGTGAAGTAGAGGACGAAGCAAACATCACCATTGACGGCAACACGCTGACCATCGGCACAACCACCGTTACCGCCACACCGACCACCGCCGACGCACAATACACCCATACCTTCACAGGCTGGACGGACGGCGAAGGCAATAGTCTGCCTGCCACCCTGACAGGCGACCTCGCCGTTGTGGCACACTTCAGCCGCACCACCAACACCTACGCAATTCGTTTCCTCAACGGCGAAAAAGTGCTGCAAAACACACAAGTCGAGTATGGAACGACACCCGCATACGACGGTTCTACGCCCACCAAAGACGCCGACAACGAATATACCTATACGTTCAACGCTTGGACACCGGCTATCTATTCCGTAGATAAAGCGCAGGATTACACCGCCACATTCACGCAGACCAAACAGCAATACACCCTTACGTGGGTAACTGACGGCAATGAACTGACCGGATCGTATACCACCGGCACCATGGATTGGGGCGCAAGCATCACCGCACCCGATACTCCCACCAAACCCGGTAAAGACTTTGCCGGTTGGCGCAGCAGCATCAGCAGCAATGTGGAAGATCCGGCATCTACTATGCCTACCCAAGATTTGACCTATACCGCCACATGGACAGATGCCGCTGTTCGTACCCTTGACCTTTACGATGACCGCGATGCAACCTACTACAACAACATCAAAGCCCTTAACGATCAGACCTATGACGTAACCTACCATCGCTCAGTAGCATATACATCCGACAACGGCAATGCACGTTGGTACACCCTCTGCCTGCCCTTTGATGTGGATCAAAGCCAATTAGACCTCAACGGCTTAACCGGCAAGGTATATGAGTACCGCTATGCCGAAGGATCGGCTGACGAGAACGACCATGTTACCTTCCACTTCCGTGCGGTTAAATCGCCTAACCTAATGCTCGCCGGTCAAGGCTACTTGGTCAAAGCCACAGGCAATATGGGTCCTAACTTTACTTTTACCGGCGTTACTATCAACACATCCGCTGATACGCAAGCCGATGTGAATGACCTCAAGGGTGTAAACGCTTACTACGATCAGAGCGTAGGTAGCGATATAGCCATCGTGGGTGTATTGCGCAATGGCACCTTGTCCGCAGACGGGCGCAAAGTGATGGGCTTGGCAAACAATAAGATTTGGTATCCGCACTCAAGTGGTAATCCCATGCCTGCTTATCGTGCGTACTTCTATAATCCCAGTGCTTCGGCATCGGTTATGCCTCGTGTTCGCATTGTGGTGGAAGGGGAAGGAGAGACCGAGTTGGAAGTAGTGGATGGCGAACTCTATGATGCCAGTGGGAATGATGCGGACGGAGACATCCGCGATCCAAGAAAGTACATTCGCAACGGCGTGCTCATCATCGAGCGCAACGGCGTAAGATATGATGCACAAGGAAAGAGACTATAACACACAACCCCAACTATCATGAATTTTTAAGAGGAGGTGCAGGGTCGTTGAGAAACGCCCCTGCGCTGTTTTTTTATCATACTCTGACCATACCTCTATTTTTTACAAAAAATACATTGTACATTCGTGCTTTTGCTCTATTTTTGCGGGCGATTAAGACATAACACATAAAATCAAACTTTCTATGAAAAAGATTTTTATTGCCTTGATGGCTGTAGCAATGGTGGCTTTAGTGGGCTGCAACAAGAAAGAAACGGTTACCGAAAACAAAGTACCCTCTTCGCTGAATGTACATTACGGTGATACCATCGTAATGGCTAAGTTGATGCCGGGTTACACGACCTACGAAGAATATGTGGACAATATACAGCACGCTTTCTGCGAAGGCGATACCGTCTATGTTGGTTGCATCGGACAAACAGTCATGCACGTTACGGCAGACCAAACCGTTAAAAAAGACATTGCGCTCAATATCCAACCTTGGTTGCGCGAAGAAGATATGTTTGAAATCCCTTCCTTTGACTGGACACGCGATCGCGCTGCTATTCTTGCCGAGTTTGGTATGCCCAATTCGCGCAGCGAAGTATGGGGCGACTCCTGCTATATCTACTATATTGACGAGAACTACAACCAGTTTGCCTACTACTATTTTGACGGTGATACATTTGACCACCTCAAAGAGATTATGATTCAAGTTACGGACAAAGATCATGGCGATGTGCTCAAACTCTTTATTGCTGAACGCTTCCCCTTCTTCCAAAAAGGTTCATGGGGTGCAACGACCGTATATGAGTATTACGACGCTCCCTACAAGAAAGACGCTACAACCCAGATTCTTTATTACGAACAAAATGGTCGCAACGTATCGTTCCGTCCGTTCACCTATAGCAGCAAATAATTCTGTATTGCAATGTCAAGCAACCGTTTGCCAATCTTTACAACAAGCATAGTCCTATTGGCTATGCTTGTTTTTTCCTCATGCCGCAACACGTCCCGCACCCTACCTACCGCTACGGGCAGTATCTACGAATGTGTAGTGGTCAGTTCCGAAGAAATCTATCGCGAACTCATTTCTCCCACTATGGCAGCCGATATGCCTTGCTTGCCGCAGATGGAACCCTATTTTCACCTCTCGCACGTTACAGCCGCACTCTTTGACGATTTTCTTAAGTCTGCCCGCAATGTGTTGGTGGTAGAAACCGACCCGACCCTCCCGCAAGTAAAGGCCTTATACAGCCGCGACCGGTGGAGCAAGCCCCAAGCCGTCTGCCGCATCAAGACTCCCGACCAACAGGCACTCGCGGCGTGGTGGCAACAGTACGGCGATGCCGTTCGCACGTGGTTTGTCCGCGAGGAATTGTCTCGTCAAGTGCGTTTCCTCAAAGGCGGCACTAACAAGGATTCCCGTGCTGCCTTAAAGCAGAACATGCAATGCGACATGCTCATTCCCGAAGACTATATGCTCATCCGTGATAGTGCCGACCTCGTATGGTGCTGCAACAACAAAGGTTCTATGCGGCGTGACCTGATTATCTATCGTTACCCCTATACCGACACCCTGCAATTCACCTACGATGCTCTCTGCCAAAAGCGTGATGCCGTACTCGGACAGGTTGTTACCGCTTCACTGCCGGGTTCGTATATGGGTACCGAATACCGTATTTTTCCGCCACAGATGCAGTCCGTTCGTCCGCTGCAAGACACACTCTCTACCTCTTCTTTCTACGCCTACGAAATGCGCGGGCTATGGCGAATCATGCAAGGGGAAGCTATGGGCGGTCCGTTCGTCAGCCATACACGATTAGACCCCGTCAACGGACAAATCATCACCGCCGAAGTATTTATCTACGCCGCCGGACAAAAAAAACGCAACGCCCTTCGTCAGGCAGAAGCCATCCTCTATACCTTACAACTGCCCGATGAACTATCTTCTCACCCTTAAGACTTATCTGCTATGAACAAACGCAAAATCATCAACGACCCCGTTTTCGGGTTTGTGAGTTTAGCCAGCGATACAGTGTATGACGTTTTGCAGCATCCCTATGTACAACGTTTAGGGCGCATCCGCCAGTTGGGGCTCAGTTACTATGTCTATCCCGGCGCTCAACATAGCCGTTTTCTCCACTCTATCGGCGCTATGCACCTTATGCAGGAAGGTTTGTCTGCGCTGCGACAGAAAGGAACGAAAATCAGCCCCGAAGAGAGTGAAAGTGCCCAAATAGCCATTCTGCTGCACGATGTGGGACACGGTCCTTTTTCTCATGTACTGGAACATACGCTCGTAAGCGGAATCAGCCACGAAGAGATCAGCCTGCTCATGATGCAGCAAATTGACCAAGACCTTGCTAATGCAGACCGGCCGCACCCCCTCAAAACGGCTATTGAGATGTTCCAAGGAAAGTATCCTCGTCGGTTCTTCCACCAGTTGCTTTCCTCCCAGTTGGATGTGGATCGAATGGACTATCTATGCCGCGACTCCTTCTTCTGCGGCGTACAAGAAGGGCGCGTAGCCAGCGAACGGCTGCTCAAAATGCTGCAAGTGGTGGGGGATAGATTGGTAGTAGAGCACAAGGGCATCTACTCCGTCGAGAAGTTCCTCGTGGCACGACGGTTAATGTATTGGCAAGTCTATTTGCACAAGACTTCTGTGGCTGCCGAACAAATGCTCATCAAAATACTCTCCCGCGCCAAGCAGTTGGCAGCCAACGGCTTTGACCTGCACTGCTCGCCTGCGCTGAACTTTTTCCTTTACAACCACATTACAGCCGAGCAAATGACCCTTGGCAGCGAGGCATTGCAACAATACGCCCTGCTGGACGACAGTGACGTGATCAGTGCCGTCAAGGTCTGGATGAGTGCCAACGACCCCGTTCTGTCTTTGCTTTGCCGGCAATTCGTCAATCGCAACCTCTTTCGGGGCTACCCTATTCCCTCTCCGTTGAACGAAGAAGAACGTACCCGCTTGGAAGACGAGTTGGCACAACAACTCCACATTTCGCAGCAAGATGCTCGCTACTTCTACGTGGAGCACGTCATTACCGGCAACACGTATAGCGACCGTGCCGACTCCATCGATATACTCTATGGCGACGGCTCCGTACACGACATCAGCGAGGCCAGCGAAATACTGGACCTCAAAGCATTAACCTATAAGCCGCGTAAATGGTATTTATTCAAGGCACGCACACCCGATGCGGAATGAGGAGAAAATGAACGGGAATGAACGGGAGAGTGGAGATAGCGGGATTCGAACCCGCGTCCAAACAAGGAATCAATGCGCTTTCTACATGCTTATCTCGGCCTTCATTTTCGTGCAACGGCAAGACCCGAGCCACCAACCATTGCCTTATCTGCTACTATCTCGTTCGCATACCGCAGCCTGTGCGAACCAGTCTTGAAATTGCTGCGCCTCTATATCCATTCAGCCTCAAGACATGGGCTTGGAGAGACGTCTCGTTTCCGCACCTTGTGCAGAAATAATGTGACCTACTATACTTCGATCAAGCAGCGAGAGCTACATCGTAGTTGCCAGTTAAATTTACTTGAACCCTATTAACGGACGGTGCTCATGTCCGGCATGCTTACGCACCTATTCAACCTGCTGTCAAAACCAAAATATCCCCAAATGATGCCGCAAAAGTAGGGCAAGACTTGTATATACACAAGCCTTGCCCGTTTTTTTGCGCAAAAATAATTGAATGCGCCATCAAAATACGGCTTGAATTATCGTGCCCGACGGAGCACTTGGGTCATACAATGAGCAGCTCCGTAGCCGTCAATCAGGCTCTCTAAGGGTACCCATTCCACCGTTACCCCTGCATCCCGCAATCGTTTCTGAAAAGCCTCACTCTGACCGCCAACTGCCATGATATGGCGCGGAGCGATAGTCAGGTAGTTGTTGGCATAGTGCATCTCATCTTCCTGCTCAATAAGGATAATCTGCATGCCTCGTGTACGCAGAAAGTCCACGAAAGGTGCATCCTCAGCAATCATTTGATATGTTTTTTCACCGACCGCGCGGGCATAGATGTCGCACGTAACATATTCGGGTTGGTCGGGCTGTGCCTCCAATCGGCTACGTACCATGGTACACAGGTCGCGGTCGATGATATTAAAGTAGGTATCGAGGTGCATCTGCATTTGCCAGAACTTGTGGTCGCAAACTACGACTACCGTGTCATGTCCAAACGCATCCGCATCCATCATTTGGCGTATGCCTTCACGGTTCGTTCGCATACCGCAACCAATCAGCGAAATGTTGCCTGCCGGGATATAGTCGCCTCCTTCCAAGCGTCCCTCTCCCTCAATCCGTAACACGGGCTCAAGACCTAAATGCCTGTAGCATACCTCTATAATATCCGTTTCGGGCGCACGTTGCGAGGAGTTCATCCGGCAGATGATATGCCCTCGCGGAGTGGTGATACTCTGGTCACGGGTGAAATAGAGGTTCATGAGCGGGTTTTGGATATACTGTGCTTCGTAGCCTGTGTTGTTATCCGTACGGGACAATTTAACGGTAGGTTGCAACAATATGCACCGAATCAGGTCGCCTCGGCTCATTTCGGAAAGCACCTGCCGGCGATACAATTCAGTAGCTTTCTCATCCTCATCGGGCATGGCGGAAATATCATACGTGAGTACTCTGCCCGCCAACGCTTGCAACGTATCAAGCCCCGTTTTCTCCAAAATACCCATCACCGTATGCACGCGAATCCCGTTCCGCTCCAACATACGTATATATCCGCAATGCTCGGATGCAGCCTGCTCCACATCAAAATAGTGTTCAAACAAACCGGCGGAAGGATGAATAACCCCGTTAAACAATTCCGCCCCCGGGGTATGCATCAATATCTCCCCTGCCTTGTTCCACTCCGCCGTAGGATAAGCCATCTCGCCTTCGGGTGCTTGCTGACAAGCTACCATACCTGTCAAGCAAAACAATGCCGCTACCAATAAATGAGAATAGTGTTTCATACCTTACTTAAAATTGAAATTCGGCGACAAAAGTACAATATTTTTTGTGTATCTTACCAATATGCAGTAGTTTTGCCGCCTAAAAGCAATTCTAACAAAAAGATGACACTTACCCCCCCCCCGTGCGAATGGGTGCAATACAATAAAAACCAGCACATTCGCAGTATAATTACAGATGGCGTGCGCCTTTGCGGGTGCGCCATTTGTTTGTGTTAGTTACTAAATATCACTCAATATGACATCAAAATCAACTATTTTCTACAAGATTTGCATAGTAGTCACGACCTTTTTATTAGTCGGAAATACTGCACTGCATGCTAATAAGACTACGGTGTCGGACTTTACGGCATTGAAAGTAGCCGTCGAGAGCACCTCACCGGCGTATGACACTATCTTTGTGTCGCAGCGTATCACCATTGACGAAGATGTTACTTGGGATGGTCTTCATGACACTGACAAATGGAAGGTCATTCAAGTTCCTGAACCGTACATTCAAGCGGATGGTATGCAGAACCTGAACCCAAGCCCGTATGGAACCTTAACCATTGCAAGTGGTAAGAAAGTGAGTCTCAAACACTTTGTTATCATGGGTGGCGGCCGCTATCCTTTCAATAACACGGATGACAAAAGCGGCATTGAGTCCAATACCTACGAATGCGGAGCCATCCAAAATCAAGGTACGCTGAATATGGAGTATTGTACGATTCAGCGTTCCTTCCGCGGTATCCGTAACCATAGTGGAGGACAATTGGTCATGAAGTACTGCAAACTGATTCGCAATGTCTGCAAGTTTGGCTCCGGACTGCTCAATGAGGGCGACAAGAGTCAGGGACATCCGGAAGACGGTCCGGCTTCCACAAAGGTAGTAATGGACTGCTGTTCGTTCTCCGAGAACTACGCTGCCAATGACGGTGGTGCTGCTGAAAACAAAAAAGGTGCGGTTATGTATTTCAACAACACCATTATGGCGAACAATATCGGTAATATCTCCGCTATCAACAACTGGAATGGTTTCCTCTATTTCATGAACAGTACCATCACGGGCAATGTGTCCACTTCTGCCAGTTATGACTTTGCACTACTTATCGGCTATGGCATGTGGGCAGTCAACTCCATCCTCACGGATAATAAAACCATCAGCGGCGGGAGAAATGAGACCATCAAGGAAGCAGAGGTCAAATGGCGCGATGCTACCATATTCCCGAATTGTTATGCCCACCTATACCACTGCATCCACGGTGCCGATCTTCCTACTAATTACCCGGGTAAAATTGACGATAAAACAAAAGATACGATAGTACCGGCTGGGCAATATGTCTATACCTACGACTGCAAAGTTGCAACCGGAACAGTTGATGCTCAACCTGTCAGCTTAGTAGGAGGTAATGTATTCCAAGACTATCTCAACACCGGTATCTATATGCCGACTTATAGCATCAATAAGCCGACCTATCCGCTACAAGGCTATTATTACTTCGAGAAGCCAAACACCACTTCTACCTTCATACACTCGGCATTGGTGAACAACGCCAACCATACTATCTCTGCTCCGGCATCGACAACCGGCGTGGCTGCTAATACCGGCTGCGAAACCTATTTTCAGTACGAGTTTGACGAAAAAGGCAAATTGCAGGTTTATATGGGGTATAAAGACGATCCCGGCGATACGGAAATCAAGACCTTGGGTACATCTGCCACTCCCGATGGCGGTTTTACTTCCGATATGAAAGTAACCACCTATGCGGATGGTACTCAGCGTGAAGGCGATGCCACCATGGGATCTTCTTTGCCTACCGATGCTGAATTCTACACACTTATCCTCAAAGACCTCCAGTACGGCACGTGCAAAGTGAACGGTGCTTCTCTTTATGGCGATACATACCCGAAAGGCACAGAACTGACAGTAGAAGTAATTCCGGCGAACAATGCCGTTGCCCAGTTCACCAAATGGACAGCAACTGACAAGGACGGGAATGCCATTGAAGGGCTGGATAATTCAACCTCAAAGGTTCTAAACATTACGATGAATCAGCGAATAACCCTTAAGCCGAACTTCCAGATTACAACATATAAAATCACCTACAATATGGATGGAGGCACGGCGAGTGGTAGTATTACCAGTTATTCGGCACTCACGCAAACGTTCACCTTACCCGCCAAAGCTATAAAGAATTTCCACACATTCATGGGCTGGAGCGGAACGGATATTGACGGTGTAACTTTAGATACTGTAAAAATCCAAACGGGAAGTACAGGCGCAAGGACCTATACCGCCAACTGGGATGCTGCCTACTATCCTACGGTTAATCAAGACCCCAATGATACGGAATGGCACTACGGCACATTCTATTACGGCGGAGGCAAATACCAACTGCCCAAAGGCGTTTATGCCTATACCGCTTCGGTAGAGGGAGATGCTATGGTGATGCACAAGATAGCCAACCCGGGAGATATTCTCCCCGGCTCCACGGCGGTGATTCTCAAGGCTAATGAACCGATTGCTTCCATCACGGATAGACTAATCAGACTGCCCTATATGGAGTTAGGAGACCCCATCACCATTACTGCCGCCAACGACCTCAGAGGTGTAGATGCCGATAGTGTAGTGAACAAATTGAAAGGCTATAAAAGTACGGACACTTATTATATCCTGAGCGGTAGGTCGAAAAGCGGCAATATAGTCGGACTGGGCTTCTACACATGGCCGCAAGCGAGCACCATACCTGCTCATAAAGCGTATATCCGTATTCCTAAAGCAGCAGCCTCTGCCCCTGCACGCCTGCGCTTCGTATTTACCGAGACGGAAGAGCCTCAACTGCCGACAGCAGTGGATAATACCGAAATGCAGTCCGACAATGCCGTTCACAAAGAACTGCGTAACGGGCAATTAGTCATCATAAGAGGAAATAACGAATATACCATCCAAGGAGTCAAACTGAAATAAGGAGATTACACTATGAAACTGAAAAAAACATATCTTGTTCCGTCTTCTCTTACCACCCATATATCTTTGAGTTACCGCATTTGCGACCCAACCGTAGGCGGTAGCACCGGCGGAAGCACTGACCAAGGTGTGAACCAGTCGGAAGAAGAAGGCTATAATGTCTGGTAAGAAGGATGTAAAACGAAAGAACTAACTGAGCAGCCTTATTGTGTTCTACTGCCATTTACAACGTGAGGGTGTACGTTGGAGATGCACCCTCGCGTTTTTAATTTGTCAATCTACACTTTTGAAATACTTTAGCGCCCGATTATTTTGAAATAATTTTATGTTTGTATTAACGCTCATTTTCTCCGCTATTATCGGATTGCTTTTAGCACTCTTTCCTCATCTTTTATGGTTCATCTGTTGGCTGATTGGTAAGTGTTTTCACTACTCTCTACCATACGCTCCGTTTGGCTGGACGGCCGTCGCCTTGGTGCTATGCGTCTGGATGCTGATGGGGTACGGCTATTGGGTCGGCAGATGGCAAACGGAAACCAACCGCGTAACAGTAACCTCTTCCACGCTGCCGAGCACCTTTGACGGCTACAGCATAGTGCATATATCCGATTTCCATCTCTCCACCTTTGACGGTCATCCCGAGCACGTACAACGATTGGTAGATACAATCAATGCTTTGCAGCCCGACCTGATTTGCTTCACGGGCGATTTGGTTTCAATAGCCACTGAGGAAGCTCGCCCTTATACGGACATACTCAAGCAGTTGCAGGCTAAAGACGGCGTGGTGTCTATACTGGGTAACCACGATTTTCTTATCTATAACCGCTCGTTTGCCGACGCTGCCCAACAAAAAGAAGAAGTGGAGCGTCTTGCAGCCTATCAACGAGACGAACTGCACTGGACGCTGCTGCGCAACGAGCACAAAGTGATTCGGCGGGGCACAGACAGTCTGACCATCTTAGGGGTAGACAATATACACGGTAACGAACAGGGATTCTCCACGATAGACTATGGTAATTTGTCCCAAGCGATGACCGGCACCGGCGGCTACCGTATCCTGCTCACACACGACCCCAGCCACTGGGAAGCGGAGGTGCTACATCATACCGATATACCGCTCACCCTTTCCGGTCATACCCATTCGGCTCAAATACGTTTGTTCGGCTGGAATCCCGCATCGTGGATGTTTTGCCAATCGTGGGGCAAATACACCGTGGACGGACAGACGATTTATGTCAATGCCGGTCTGGGTTGCACATTACCCGTGCGGCTGAACTGTCCGTCCGAAATAACACTTATCACTTTACAAAAATAATCATACCTATACATTCTATATGTCCGAAATAAACTTATCAAGTCGGAGTCGCGCCGTAAGGCTATCCGGGGTTGGGCTTAGCCCTCTCCATAGCCGGGCTACAATACCTGTACGCTTGGTGCAAAGTTGTACTATAAGAGCAACATCGTGAAAAGGACAGAATAGAGATATTTTTCCAAAATAACGGGTGGGCACTTGTACGCACCAAAAAATAGCAGTTATTTTGCGACTTGAATACGTTAACCCTATAAAAACTCACACTTTATGAGCAAGAAATTTGTGTGCACCGTATGCGGCTACGTGCACGAGGGCGATGAAGCCCCTGAAATTTGTCCGCGTTGCAAACAACCGAAAAATAAATTCAAAGAAATGGAAACAAAATCCCTGAAAGGCACTAAGACAGAAAAGAACCTCCAAGAAGCGTTTGCCGGCGAGTCTATGGCGCGTAACAAGTACACCTACTTTGCCTCCAAAGCAAAGAAAGACGGTTATGTACAGATAAGCAAGATCTTCGAGGAAACGGCTGCCAACGAAAAAGAGCATGCCGAACTATGGTATAAATATCTCAACGGCGGTAAGATCAGCGATACAGCCACCAACCTCTTAGCCGCAGCCGATGGCGAGAACGACGAATGGACAGATATGTATGTTCGTATGGCTCGCGAGGCTCGTGAAGAAGGCTTTGACGAGATTGCCGCCAAGTTTGAGATGGTGGCTGAGATTGAGAAGCACCACGAAGAGCGTTACCGCAAACTGCTCAAGAACGTAGAGGACAAAGTTGTTTTCTCGCGTGAAGGCGACTGCATCTGGCAGTGCTCCAACTGCGGACATATCGTAGTAGGCAAACAAGCCCCCGAAGAGTGTCCCGTCTGCCATCATGCACAGAGTTACTTCCAAATCTACGCTGAAAACTACTAATCTTCACCGCTATGTTTTCACTCATTCAATTGCCCTATGCGGCAGACGCATTGGAGCCGGTTATCAGCCGTGAGACCATCGGTTTTCATCACGGCAAGCACTTGCAGACATACGTAGATAACCTCAACAAACTGATTGCGGGCACCGAGTACGAGTCCATGCCGTTAGAGGATATCGTTTGCAAAGCGCAAGGCGGTATATTCAACAACGCAGGACAGATTCTTAACCATAACCTGTATTTCACGCAGTTCCAACCCGCTGACAGTCAGAAAGACAAAAGCAATGAGCCTGTTGGCGAATTGGCAGCAGCCATAGCCCGCGATTTCGGTTCGCCGGAAGCGTTCAAAGCGGAATTTGAACAGAAAGGTACAGGTCTGTTCGGTTCGGGTTGGGTATGGTTGGCAGCCGACAAGGACGGCAAGTTGGTCATCACCCAAGAAACGAACGCAGGCAATCCCGTGGTGAAAGGGCTCAAACCACTGCTAACGATGGACGTATGGGAGCACGCTTACTATTTGGACTACCAAAACCGCCGCGCCGCCCATCTGCAAGCCCTGTGGAGCATTATCAACTGGCAAGAAATCAACCGCCGCTATTTGGCTTAACGAGAAACCTATTCCGTTCGTACACATGGTCAAATGGATACAAAAATAGCCGCATACAAATGCGGCTATTTTTGTTGTGTTTATCCAACCCCCAATCGTTGTAACAACAATTCGAGGCTTTCCATATCTTGTATAAGTACATCGCGTCCTTTAGGACCTTTGTTCGGACCGACCACGCCGGCGGCTTCCAACTGGTCGCTCAGTTTGCCGGCACGATTATAGCCAATCTCAAAGGCTCGTTGCAGACGCGAAGTAGAACCTTCCTGCTTGCTAACCACGTAGCGAGCCACATCGGCAAACATCGGGTCAAGACGTTTCATATCCACCTCTCCGGCACGAGCAGGCTCATCGTCCCCTCCGCCTTCGGGCACATACTCGGGCAACTGGTAGGGCTCGGTGTAACCTTGTTGACCGTGTATATAGTCCACTATGGCCTCCACCTCCGGCGTATCCACAAAAGCACATTGTATGCGTGTTATGTTACCGCCGCCGCTATATAGCAAGTCGCCTTTTCCCACCAAATGCTCGGCACCTTTGGTATCCAATACGGTACGACTATCCACCACCGACTGCGTGCGGAAGGCGATACGCGTTGGCACATTGGCTTTGATAATACCCGTAACAACCTTTACATCAGGACGCTGCGTAGCCAAAATCATGTGCATACCTACGGCACGGGCTTTCTGCGTCAACCGCTGAATAGGACGCTCCACCTCCTTGCCCGACTGCATAATGAAATCACCATACTCGTCAATGATAATCACGATATAGGGCATATAGCGGTGGTGCAAGATCTTGTGCGTCACTAAGTTTTCCACATCCTTTTCAGGATTGAGACGGCGGTGTATGAACTTATCGTTGTAGTCTTCCAGATTACGTACCCCCGCATCGGCAAGCAGCGAGTAACGGTCTTCCATCTCAATGACCAACGAGTTGAGCGAATTGATTACTTTTTGGCTATCGGTAATGATAATGTCCCTATCTTCCTGATCGGGCATCGCTGCCATAAAATGCTTTATCAAAGGCTTATAGATAGAGAACTCCACCATCTTCGGGTCCACCAAAACGAATTTCAACTCTGAGGGATGCTTTTTATACAGCAACGAGGTGATGATAGCGTTCAGTCCGACAGACTTACCTTGACCGGTAGCACCGGCTACTATCAGGTGCGGCGTTTTAGCAAGGTCGAAGCAGAAAACTTCGTTGGTAATCGTGCGTCCTAATGCCACCGGCAGGCGCATCTTCTGCTCTTCTTGGAATCGTTTGGATGCTATCACCGAGTGCATAGACACGACCTGCGGTTTCTCGTTCGGCACCTCTATACCTACTGTCCCTTTGCCGGGCATCGGGGCTATAATACGGATACCGATGGCGGACAAGGAAAGCATAATGTCGTTTTCTAACGACTGAATCTTGGCGATACGCACCCCGGCTTGCGGCACTACTTCGTATAGCGTAACCGTCGGACCGACCGTAGCGCGAATACGCTCAATCTCAATTCCGTAGTTGCGCAATGTCGTAACGATGCGGTCGGCGTTAGCCTGCTGCTCAGCAGGATCCACTATCGGAGCCGTCTCATTATCATACGTTTTGAGCAAATCCAACGTGGGATACTTATAGGTGGATAAGTCCAAATGGGGATCATAATCGGGCAACTGCTCCACCAATTCCACATCCGAGGATTGGATATCATCTAATGTAATATCCGTGTCGTCATTGTCAGAAACATCGTCTTCACCTTCGTCTTTAACCTCTTCGTCATGAGTGGGTTGTATTTCAACATCCACCCCCGCCGAAACATCCTTATCCTCATCATCCGAAAGAGGAGTTAATTCAATCTTTATTGTATTGCCCTCATTATCGTCTTTATCATTGTCATTATCGTCTTTATGCTCATCGTCTCCAATTGATAATTCATTCTCATCATCGGGTTGTTCGCTTGCCGGATCATGCGACGGGTCAGGATTCGGTTCTTTTTTCGTAGTTAATTTCTGCCACAGGCGTTGTACGGCAGGAACAAAGTTCTTGTTGGATAAAATAAGGTAGATAATCAGTGTACCGAGAAGGATAAGCAGTGTACCCAACGTAAATACATAGGACAGCATAGCCGAAGCCACTTGGTCGCCCAACATGCCGCCTAAGTGGAAAAACAACGGCACATACACCGATTTTTGGATGAAAGCCAGCGTAACAGATCCCCACAGCAGCCAAAACAAACTGCTGAGCACTATTCGCGAAGCACTTGCCTTGAATTTAACGGACAGCATACGCAGCCCCGCGTAGGCTGTCAAAAAGATAAGCAATAAGGCAGATAAACCAAACAAGCCGTCAATCAACCAATTAGCCAACATTGCGCCGGGTAAGCCCAACAGATTGGCTATTTGCCCACGACTCTCTAAGCGTGCACCACGTGGTTGCGTCACCAACGATTGGTCGTTAGAACCACTAAAAAAATAATGCAGGCATGCAATGGCGGCAAACAACGCCAACAATAAAAAAAGAACACCACACACCTGACGCGTGCGGGGATTCAACAAAAAAGACTTAGTGCGTTGCCACCAATTCCCTTCTTTTATATCTGACAAACGCACATCCAACTTGCGTTCTTGCCTCGTATCACTATTTGTCGTTGTACTATTGCTTTTTCTCGGCATATCATCTCGTTTTATCAGCCGACAAAAGTAGGATATTCGGCAAATATATGAAAACAAAATCCTACTTTTTTTTCCGCAACGGGATATGCCAATTCCAAAAAGGTGTCGCCTGCAAACGGGGAACAAAGCAGTAAAGCAGCAACGTAACACCTATTCCTAACAACATACCACCCGCTATGTCTTCCAAGAAATGTTGGCTCAGGTAAATACGCGAATAGGCTCCAAGCACAGCCAATACCCAGCAAACCACCGCCCACAACTCTTTACGGTGTGCTACCATTTCCCCCAACACCATGCTCAACACCAGAAAGAGGCAAAAGAAAGTAGTGGTATGACCGGACGGAAAAGAGTAGAACTTGCTCAGCGTTACCCCGTCCACAAAAGGCAGCTGCACTTCAGGCAAATGGTCGGCAAAGAACTTATACGGGCGGTCGGTATCAAATGCATACTTCAGCGGCTGACAGATAAGTCCGGACAAGGCCACCGATAACAATAGATACGCCGCCCATCCGGCCTTGTAGAAAAGCAGCAGAAACACAATCACATACGGCACCCATTCTCCCACCTTGGTATAGTATGCAAAGAAAACGTCTAACCACGGAGTATGACAGCCGTTCAACCATAAATGAACAGCCGCTTTGTCATACGCAAGCAGCACATAACCAATAGCCGACAGCAGCAACATACTGAGAATAACAAACCATCGGCTGTGGTATAAGGGACTTTTGATGGGGGACGCAGGCATCATATATTCAACTGTTTATTTCGTAGTAGGCGCACCCTGCAACGTGTAGGATTTACCTTCCGCCGTCTGAATCAACAGGGTGCCGCGCCGAAAAACCAACTGCGCGGAACGCTTCGTTGTCCATTCAGCCTCCGCCGGCTCTGATACCGCTGTGGTCGAAGCGGTTGTCAGCAGATACAACTGCTGCAAGCAGGCACGGCTCTTAGTTGAACCGCCCACCGACTCAAGGCGCAACGATTGGGTATGAGCCGGAACAGGGATTACATAAAACTTCTCATGACGCGTCTCTTGCACTACCGTTTCTTGTATGGATTGCTGCAACCGGTTGTCAGCATATACATCCAGTTGCATTCGCTCTGCCGAATTGAACGGCGAGGCACAGAGCACCAAATAAGCCTCTTTGGGACAAGTCAAACCGCTTAGGGTAATCACGCCATCGGTAGAGGAAGAACCTAACGTAACAGATGCCGTTCCATTGCCCTTCACCGCTGAATTCACCTCTATCCTTTGCTCATTTCGCAGCGCCGACAACGAGGCACAGGGCACCGCTATCAACGTATCCAGCATCACGTCCGGCAAGCCGTCAGGACAAAAAGCAAACTCGTCCACACGAGGCGGCACATAGGTTGTGTCTTCATAACAATGCAAAGAAGACAGCCGCACCGATTCACCCTTGCGACTACCCCATATAAACTCCACCAATTCGGGATAGTCGATATAGGGATTGCGGTTGTGCTGAATAGACGAAACGATATGCTGACGACGCTGCTCTTTCTCACTCACGGGGTCTTGACGATGCCACTGAAGCAACAAGTCTATCAACCACTCACGGAACTCCAAATACGAACCATTGTCCAAATAGGCACTATACTTGTCAGCCCACGTATAGTCTTCGTAAGCGGTAACCATATAGAAATATGCACGCGCAAAATCGCCTTTGTACTCATCGGCAGGCTCATATACGCGGTGCGAAGGATGCCCTTTCATATAGCCTTGCCGGAATGACCCGTTGTCAAACTTAACCACGCTATCCACTACGCCGGGAGGATAATCGCTCTTACCGGTCTGATTGGCACGCGCATCCGAAGGGTTGAGATGATATAGGTCTTGGTAGGCGTTATTCACCGCCCCACCCCACCATGCTTTGGGGAAACAATGCTCTATATTCAGCGAGCAACCCGATTCGCCTTGCTGCAACGGATAATAACGCGTGCAACGGCTATACATATCCCATACCGTACCACTATCGGTCATGTCGGTCATCGGGAAAGCCTGCCATGTCCCATAGGCTTTCAGATCGCCTTTCTTCCATTCGGGCAGATTGTTGGTTGAGTGATACTGCGTAACGCCATATACGTACCTTATCCCGCCAGACACGGAATCGTGTAAAGCCGACTTGAGAGCCGAGTCGCGCAACCCTTCTATATGGGAATAGTAAGAAGGACGAATAGGTTCTGCATACGCGTTGCCGGCCGCCAGCACACACACGCACCCTATCAATATAGACTTGACTGCTTTCTTCATCACTTTTTTCCGTTCGGGCGCAAAGCCAATACTACATTATACACCACATACCACAAGATGCATCCCGTACCGCTAAACAGGGCAAACTCAGCCCGACCATATCCCACAGCCCTTATCACGCAAAAAGCAATAATGACTATACATCCTGCCAAAAACAGGTAACGAAACTTATTCTCCTGCCACGACAGGTTATGAAACTTGAAGGAGAGCATCGGCAACTCGCACACCAATAGGTAGCAACTAAAAACGCTGACTGCCAACAAACACCACGGAATCCAATTCACTCCGTCCACGGGAGCGGTCATTGCCCACGGCATGGATGTGATTCCGCCCCAAAAAAGAGCATTCGCCGGTGTCGGCAAACCGATAAAAGAGGTAGTTTGACGCTCGTCTATATTGAATTTAGCCAAGCGCAATGCCGAAAAAGCAGCCATCAGCAATGCCAACACGCTCCACCAACCCATCAGCGGACGAAGGTAGCAGAATAGCATCATCGAGGGTGCCAGCCCAAAAGTGATATCGTCAGCCAACGAGTCCATCTGAACGCCCAACGGCCCGCTCACACCCAAACGGCGAGCCGCAAAACCGTCAAAAAAGTCAAACACAGCACCCGCCAACAAAAACAAGAAAGCATACACAAACGCATTTTGCGTCGCCAACCACACCGACATGCAACCACACAAAAGGTTGCCTGCCGTTATCATATTCGGAATATGTTTACGCATAATAGAATAGGAATTAACTGTTTGTCTGAAAACAACGCGCAAAAATAATACATTTTTTATAAATCAGCATTGCCCATACGCATATTTGCACTACTTTTGTCGCTCTTATTGAAATTAAGAAGCAGATTATAAAGTTTACGAAACGATGAGCACTACTCATACAAACCTATCAACCATACCAACGGATAAGAAAGAGTATTTTACCCCCTCTATCTCCATCCTCTCTATGCTATCTGAGGGTCTATGCGAGACATTTAAGATTTTAGACGATGGAGGTGATCCTGAAACACTGGGGCGCGTCATTCAGCGTGTTCCTGTCATTGACTAACCTATATCTTATGCCACTGAATATCTTAACCATATTACTTTCTATCATTATGACAATCTACGATTTTACGGTGCTTGACACCAAGAAGAACGAGGTTTCCTTGTCCGAATATAAAGGTAAAGTCCTTTTAGTTGTGAACACAGCCACCGGTTGCGGTTTTACTCCGCAATATGAGGCACTGGAGAATCTATACAAAAAGTATCAAGAGAAGGGCTTGGTCATCTTGGACTTCCCTTGCAACCAATTTGGCGAACAAGCCCCCGGCAGCGATGAGGAAATAGTAAGTTTCTGCCAACTGAAATACAACGTCAGCTTCCCGCAGTTCTCCAAGATTGAGGTAAACGGCGAGAACGAGTCGCCCGTATTCACTTTCCTCAAAGAGCAGGCTCCCACCGAAGAGTACGAAGGATTGAAAGCCAAAACGACCGGTGCGATGCTCAAAACCATCAGCAAGACCTACAAGAAAGAGAGCGACATCCGCTGGAACTTTACCAAGTTCCTCGTAGATCGCGAAGGCAACGTAGTAGGACGTTTTGCTCCCACCACTAAGCCTGAAGATATTGAGGCAGAAATTCTGAAGTACCTGTAAGGTTGTCTATCGTTCGCCGTTATAGGACTGAACAAAATAGACCGGTCGATTCTTTGTTTCGTGGAACACGCGCCCCAAGTACTCCCCTATTATTCCTAAGGATAGCAGTTGGACACCGCCAAGAAATAGGATGGTAATCATCAGCGTCGGGAAGCCTGCTACCGGTTCACCCCATACAAGCGTTTTGATACCTACCCATATTGCATAAACAAACGAAACGAGCGAAACAACGAGCCCTAACCCCGTCGCCCACTGAAGCGGCGACGTGGTGAAGGCCGTCAGTCCTTCTATAGCCAAACGGAAGAGCAAGCGATAACTCATTGAAGATTGCCCTGCTACCCGATCCTGCGTTTCAAAATCCACAAATGTTTTTTTGAAACCGATGTAGCAATACATCCCTTTGGTATAACGGCTCTGTTCGCGCAGTTGGCGAAGCGCGTCCAAGCAACAACGATCTAACAAACGAAAATCACCCACGTTTGGAAGTACGTCTATTCGGGCGGAGCGGCTCAGCAACTTGTAGTAAGCCAACGACAAGCGTTTGCGGAGCCATGCCTCTTTTCCCCTTGATATGCGCCGCGCATACACATCGTCATACCCTTCTTCCCATTTGCGCAACATAGCGTGAACCGCTTGTGGCGGGTGCTGCAAATCGGCATCCATAACCACTGCACAGTCGCCCTTCGCATAATCAAATCCAGCCAAAGGGGCAACCTCTTTTCCATAATTGCGACTCAATTCCACATAATTGCACCGCTCATCCTTGGCTCGCAATTGCCTAAGTTCATCAGCGGTATGGTCACGCGAACCGTCGTTGATAAACAGAAATTCAAAAACATAATTCGGTTCTGCTTCTGCCAACCGGCATAATTCAGCATGCAACAATGGTAGCGATTGAGCCTCGTTAAAACAAGGTATGATGACGGTTACGATTTTCATTTTTCGAAATATTTGGACTTAAATACAAAACGTACTAATAAAAAATTGACGGGCACCGCTATACAGAAAACGGGGACAGGTGCCCACGCCTTCGGCACACCGAGCCGCAAAAATAGGGTTAATAAGCCAATGTGCAACAAATAATTGACAATGTGGCTCAGCACGAAGCCTCCCCCGCGTTTTACATTCAGCGTTTTGCGGAACGTAAAATGTGCCGTTAGCCATAGGTTGCATAAAAAACTGACAATATATCCGGCAGAATAAGCCGCCTCAACCCATACCGTTTCTGTTTGCTTTATATGGCAAAGCCAAAGCAACAACAGGTAGATGCCGTAATGAATGGCAGTAGCCAAAGTGCCTACGATAGCAAAGCGTACAAACTCACGGAAGGATGGTGAATGTAACAGATTCTTACTATGTTTATCGAGGGATGAGAACACAAAAAAACAGTCTATTAAATTATATCAAATCTGCGGTTGTAGCAGGCACGTAGTTAATCAAGTCTTGCGGCGAAAGACGCAGTTGCATACCTCTTTGACCGGCAGAGATATAAATCTTTTCGCAGAGCAGACAAGTTTCGTCAATGTACGTTGGAAACAGTTTCTTCATTCCTATCGGGCAGCACCTGCCGCGTATGTAACCCGTCAGCGGCAGCAACTCTTTCTGCGGAATCGGTTTGCAGGATTTATTGCCGCTTGCGCGGGTTGCTAACTCAATTAAAGAAGTCCTCTTGGTTCATGTCGTTAGGAAGTGTGCCTGTTTGATTTACCGTCTGTTGCAAGCAGTTTCAATTGGGTAGTAGCACTAACCACTTCGGTTCCATTTTTCATTGCTTATTCTTTCTTCTCTACTACCGGCTTACGAGCGGCATACGAGACGGATACGGGACGATAACTATTTGCGATAACTTAGCAGTCAATCAGCCTCTCTCAAGCCACTCTCGCGCCACTTAAATCTTTCAATTTTCAATTTAATATATCCCCTCTATATATAAGTCATAATAATGTCCTAATCTATCACCTCAAATGCAAGTTTTTTTTGGGGGGGGGTAATTAACGTTTATACAGAGTATTTTTATGAATTGCTTCATCAATCTGTTCATGAGTTGAATATGACTTTAAAAAATCGAACGGCATTGTTACGTCCCATGTTATAACTTCTCCTTTCTTTACCATTGAACCATATTTATAAGCCACATCAACTTCCGCTAAATAATTACCACTAGCATCTGTCAAAGTAACTTTAAATGGGGTGAAGTCATATAAGTTCAATACTGTTTCCGAACCTGATTTAACTTGAATAGGTAAAGACCTTAAATAAGCGCCATTTCTAATTGTTCGCAAAAAACCGTTGACTAAATATACATAAGTTATATTGTTGGCTGGCACAACATCTATACCCCCAGATTCTGGTTCTTCTTCATTATATCGTGCAACGACATTATTAGGATGATCTGGATAATCTATTATATATTCATGCTTTGCTGTAGAGGATGTATCTGTATCCGGTGCACCGTAATTATCCGTGCGGACATATAACTTGCCATCTTCTTCATAGATAGAAACAGGAGACCAAACTGGTCCTCTTTCGGATGTTACGTTTCCTTCATACATTGTGCATACAGTGGTTTTCATCCAATACTCACCCACAAAGGCTTTAGCGGTCTCTGGGTTAATTGATTTTTCGCAACTTGTCAAAAATATGACGAAACTTGCTAAACTAATAAAAATAGATTTCTTCATGTTATATAAATTATTTCGGATGTTCAACGATTATTTTCTGTCTTATAATGAGAACGATATAGTTTCTTTATTTCTGCTTCTAAAGATTTATATTTCTCTGAGAAAAAATTTGCTATTTCGGTAAGAGTTTCCTGCTCTTTAGCATTTAATTTTTCGTTGTGCTCAATATATCCCCATTCATCACAAACCCTTACCTTTGTCAGGAATACGTTGTAATATTCTATTGTCTTTTCGTTTGGATATTTCTCGAACAACTCATTATAGAACGATTCTCCTATAGTTATATCACCAGATACTCGCTTAGATTTAATATTAGAACTATAGAACACATTATTTAGTATTATATTTGATATCTTGGTTGAGACGGAGAAAAAAGATACTGCCATTTGTTCATTAAAAGACAAAAGATGAAATTGTTCTAAAATAGCATCATTATAACTTCTATCATAATACGCCCCATGAATTAACATAAATACACCTTCATTTTGCGTTTCTCTATCATTGATGTATGTATAATAGTCTTTATATATTTGAGTTTTCTTATAACATTCGATATGCTTTAATCCTATATATTTCTTTATGAAATCATCCGAATATGGCTCTGTTATAAAGTCAGGAGACTTATACAATAGTTTTTCATCTGTTAAGATTACAGGTAAGGGGTCTATCGCTAATCTATATACAGCAACTGCACCTATACAATGAGTAACGAAAACGTCAAAATCATTAAGCCTTTTTCTCTTACTCTTCACATACATATTTCCTGCATGAAAAGCATAAAATGTGTTAAGTCCTTGTTTGTGTATGTATTTATTGAGCCTCAGTTGGATTTTTCTAATACCCTCAAAATAATCAGCCATTTCAGCACGCATATTTGCGTAAATTGATGCATTTTTTATCAGATATTTAACCATATTACCCTGTTCGAACCCATCTTCTTGCTTTGCCCATTTTTTTATTTCATCTTCTCCCTTTTCTGTTATATATAATGTTTCGATTGATAATTCTAACGCAGAACGTAATGAATAAAACGCACAATCAAAATACCCACTTCTAAACAGAGATATAGCATTGGCAATCAAATGACACGCTTCAGAGAAAAATACATTCGAGTGCATTGCGCCAACGACACCCACCATCGCATTTTCGATATTATATAATGCCAACAGATGCTCCTTCCCTTGAGGATATTCCTCGGGAATAAGATGCTCAAACATATGTGACATTAATATACTATCCATTATTGTGATTGTTTTTCTCAATTGTGCTCTTCCGAAGCCACGGAGGGTGTAGTTTTACTATTATTCTTCATTTTTTGCGTTTGTGTCATTCGGCACATTCTCTATTCAATGTAATTTTCCCTCAATCTGAGGGACAGTTGCAATGTTTTGATAATAAAATAGATAGATTTTTTTGTAATAATATAGATTGGCTCATGTGTTCTATTATATTGGTTGTTTACTTAGTTGTGCTATGACGAAGCCACGGAGGGTGGTGTAGTATTTTTTCTTGATGACGGCAGGGGAGGCGGGACCGAAGAAAAGAGTGTTGGCTTTCGTGAGGTTCTTGTTAGCGAGGCGTTTATATTGGTCGTACTGCTCCTGCCAATAGGCTTGGCGGGAAGGGTCGGAGAGTTCGAGTTTCGCCTGCTTGGAGGCTTGGGCGAAGGCAGAGCTATTGGCTTTCTGCTGCGCAGAAATCTTTTTCGGGTTTTTGTGCATCGGGTAGTTGCTGATGACCGTTCTGCCATTACGGTGGGTGGCATAGAACTTACTGTCACCTGAAAGGCGACCTTGTAGTTTGCTCAGTAATAAGTCTAATTCGGCTTTTGCCATAGTTTCATTACGATTCTCTTACGTTATTCTACCGATGTTCCCAGCATCCGTTGTCGTGTCGTTTTCGACTCGTTATCGACTCGTTGCCGTGTTTGACAGCTACTTTACTGCTGCAGGAGAGTATTCTATTGTTAGTTCTTCTGGTTTATCAGGTTCACTACCACTTTGACCATGGTGTCTTTTTCTTCTGCGCGGCTCTCGGCAATCTACTGCAGTTTGTTCCAAGATGGAAACCGTCGGTATTTCATAAACCACTGCCCGCCTGCTGTCTCGTTTAGTATTTGACAGCTTTGAAAGACATGTCAAGGGCTTTGAAGGAGTGGGTGAGTGCGCCGACGGAAACAAAGTCCACACCTGCCAACGCATAGTCGCGGATGGTGTCAAGCGTGATGCCGCCCGAGGACTCAATCTCCACTTTCTTGCCGTTCTGCTGTTCCCATTGGCGCACAATCTGCACCGCCTCGCGAGTGGCCTCAGGCGTATAGTTGTCAAGCATCACGCGGTCGGGTATGCCGGTGGAGAGAGCCTCGCGCAGTTCGTCGAAGTTGCGGGTCTCAATCTCTATGCGCAGGTCAAGGTGCTTATCTTGGCAGTATCGGCGGGCACCGGTCAATGCTGCCGTGATACCGCCTGCAAAGTCCACGTGGTTGTCCTTTAGCAGAATCATATCAAAGAGCCCGATGCGGTGGTTCTTGCCGCCGCCTATCTTGACCGCCTCCTTCTCGAGGTAGCGCAGTCCGGGTGTGGTCTTGCGGGTGTCAAGTACGTAGCAGCCGGTGTCAGCGATGAGCGACTGGTAGCGGTGGGTGGAAGTGGCAATGCCGGACATGAGTTGCATGATATTAAGCATCGTGCGCTCTATTTGCAAAAGGCTCAGTTCGCTGCCGGTCACGCGGAAAGCAATGTCGCCTTTCTTGACTTGGTCACCGTCGTTGAGGTACTGCTCAATGCGGAGCGTCGGGTCAAAGTAGCGGATAACTTCTTTGGCTACTTCCACGCCTGCGAGGATGCCTTCGGCTTTGATGATGAGTTGCTGGCAGCCCTGCAGGTCTTTGGGAATGCAGCAAAGGGATGTATGGTCGCCCTCGCGAATATCTTCGCTGAACCATAGTTGGATTAAGGGGCGGAGTTCTTCTGATGTCATATATTTTTAGGATTTAGAATTCGCTGGTGAAATGGAAACGGATATGGGGATAGTCGTTTTGTGCCACTTGCAGAATATATGCCGAGTCTGCCATAAAGACATCGCGTCCGTTCTTGTCAAGTGCCATATACTGGGCTTTGCGTTTTTTGAATAAGTCCAACTCGGCTTGGTCATCGCTCTCTATCCAGCAGGCTTTGTACATGGAAAGCGGTTCCCAGCGGCAGAGTGCATTATACTCGTGCTCAAGGCGATACTGAATGACCTCAAATTGCAACTGCCCGACCGTGCCGATGATTTTGCGACCGTTTAGTTGACTGACAAACAGTTGCGCCACGCCCTCGTCCATCAGTTGGCGGATGCCTTTGTCGAGTTGTTTCTGCTTCATCGGGTCGGCGTTCTCGATGTACTTGAACATCTCCGGCGAGAAAGAGGGCAGACCTTTGAAGTGAAGTATCTCACCCGAGGTGAGTGTGTCGCCAATCTTGAAATTACCCGTGTCGGGCAGACCCACTATGTCGCCAGCGTAGGCTTCATCGACTGTCTCTTTTTTCTGCGCCATAAAGCAGGTAGGCGACGAGAAACGCATCGTAGCAGGCTTGCCGCCCGGGGGAGGCATGAGGGTGTACCACTCGTTGCGGTGGAACACGCCGCTGCAAATCTTGAAGAAAGCGATGCACGAGCGGTGGTTGGGATCCATATTGGCGTGAATCTTAAAGCAGAATCCCGTGAATGTCTCCTCCATCGGATCGACTTTGCGCTCTTCGGCTTGTACGGGACGGGGCGAAGGGGCGTTCAGGACAAAGAAATCCAACAACTCCTGCACGCCGATGGTCTTGTAGGCACTGCCGAAAAAGACGGGCGCGAGGTCGCCGGCGAGGTACTCGGCTTGGTCAAAGACGGGATAGACTTCGTTGAGCAGTTCGCGGTCGGCTTCGGCTATGCGTGTTTCCCACTGCTCGCTGCCGCGCGTCCATACCTCGCTGAATTTCAGCCCTTGTCCGTCAGCCCACGACATAGGCGTAACGCGAATGCCCAACTCTTTTTCCACGTCGTCCATCAGGTCGAACGGGTCTTTGCCTTCGCGGTCCATCTTGTTCATAAAGACCATTACGGGTGTCTTGCGCATACGGCACACTTCCATCAGGCGACGTGTCTGCGCCTCTACACCTTTCGCGCTGTCAATGACGATGATGACGCTGTCCACGGCTGTAAGGGTGCGGAAGGTGTCTTCGGCAAAGTCCTGGTGACCGGGGGTGTCAAGGATATTGATGTGGTAGGTGACATCCGTTGCTTTGTCCACGCCACTCCGGTAGTCGAAGCCCATCACGGATGTGGCTACGCTGATGCCGCGCTGTTTCTCAATCTCCATCCAGTCGGATGTGGCTGTGCGCTTGATTTTGTTGGACTTGACGGCACCTGCCACGTGGATGGCTCCGCCGTAGAGAAGTAGTTTTTCGGTGAGGGTGGTCTTACCTGCATCGGGGTGGCTGACGATGGCAAACGTGCGCCGACGCAGAATCTCTTCTTGAAGTGTCATTATTTATAGTTTCATTTAATCAGTTGCAATGTATATAATCACATTTTTGGCGGCAAAGGTATGATATTTAGTCGCTCCCACCAATCTATTTTAGGTATTTTACGGTTTCAAGCAGCCGAATGCTTATTTTTTATCATAAAAAGTACACGTCCCTTACATTGTATATGAACAACGGCTGGGATATAGAAATTCGCTACGAGACGCAGAACTTCATTACCCGTTGAATATGTCCTGAACGGTTTTAACAAATGAGAACATAAACACACACATAATGGAACTACATTCAGACGGTCTGGCGCATTGACGATAAGGACAAGAGGCAACAAGGGCAAGACGGCGTGCATTGATAGACCATTGGACAAATGAGAACAAAAAAGAGGGTGTGTCAAAACTAGTTGGCACACCTTTGTTTTGTTAACAATATTATCCAAAGACTTACCGAATGAAGTGCATGGGTTGCCATGCCTCACGGGCGGGGAGTTGGGGGGCATTGTCGCCTCGCAAACCACGCAGCATCCATGCCATGTTGTGCGCGAGCGTGCGCATGGTCTGCATGCCTTCGCAGTCTTGCTCCGCTTCGCCGGCTTCGCGACCGTAGGCAATGTTCCAATACTGCGACGTAACGATAGGCATATTGCACATCTCCAACGGCATTTGCAGGCACTGGTAGGCGGCAGTGGCTCCGCCACGCCGGCAGACCGTTACTACGGCTGCCGGTTTGTTTTGAGCTGCTGCACCGTTACTGAATAAAGCGCGCTGCATGATAGACAAGAGTGCGCCGTTCGGTTGCCCGTAATAGACAGGTGAAGCAAATACAAAGCCGTCCGCCTCGGCGAAATGAGCAGATACTTGGTTGCACACATCGTCATCGAATACGCACTTGCCGTTGTTGTTGACCTTGCAGCGAGCGCAAGCGATACAGCCCCGAACGGGCTTATTACCTATCCAAAGAATCTCTGTTTCTACGCCCTCGGTTTGCAAAGTCTTGGCTATCTCGCTCAAGGCTGAGTAGCAGTTGCCTGTCTTGCGCGGGCTTCCGTTAATTAGAAGTACTTTCATCGTGGAGCAGTTATCTGAGTTTGGCACCGAATTGGTCTTCGAAGGTCTTTTGAAGGCGTTGCATGATGTTCTCTATCTGCTTGTCTTTGAGGGTATCGTTCGCGTCTTGCAGGACGAAGGACAGGGCATAGGATTTCTTGCCTTCTTCGAGGTTCTTGCCCTCATAGACATCAAACAGGGTTACTTGCTTGAGCAATTTGCGCTCGGTGTCAAGGGCGGCTTTTTTGAGGTCGGCAAAGCAGATGTTCTTGTCAAGCAGCAGAGCCAAATCGCGTTTAACTTCCGGGAATCGCGGCAGGTCTTCTATGACGGGTTTGTACTTCTTGCTCTCTGCCAAAAGGGCGTTCCAATAGAGGTCGGCATAATAGACGGGCTGGTCAATGTCAAACTGACGGAGCAACGAGTCGGCAACCACTACCATATAGCCGAGGCTCTTGCCGCTCTGCGTTTTGAGCACCAGTCCGTCGCTGAAGCATTGGCAGATGCCGCAACTCATGTCTTTGTTCGGGTCAATGGCGGGTTCCATGACCAGTTTGTCGGGTGCTATGCCCAAGCGTGTGAGGACAGCATCTACATAAGCGTGCAGCAGGTAGAACGACACTTTCTCGTCGCGTCGAACCCAACTTTGTATGGTTTTGTTACCGGTGAGCCAAAGGGCAAGGTGCGGTTCTTCGCTATAGGCATCGATGGGCTTTTGTCCTTCGACTTCCTGCTTTTGACTTTCGACTATTGACTTTTGACTATTGTAGTGATAGCAATTGCCGAATTCGTAGAAGCGCAGGTTCTGCTGTTTGCGGTTCACATTGCGCTGAATGGACTCCAATCCGCCAAAGAGCAGTACCTGCCGCATGACGCTCAAGTCGGCTGACAGCGGGTTCTTGACACGCACACAGGTCTCGCTCCACGTACCGTTGGCGTAGTAGGCTGCACGGGTGAGCGAGTTGTTCATTATCTCGTTGAAGCCCTGTGCAGTGAGTTGTTCGCTGACACGGCGTTGCAGTGCTATGGGGTCGGGTTTGGGGCTGTAACTGAGCGAGGTATGGACACGTTCGGGGAACTCAATACGATTGTAGCCGTAAATGCGCAAGATATCTTCCACGAGGTCGCACTCGCGTTGCACATCCACACGGTAGCGAGGGATGAGGCAGTCGTAGTTGATGTCCCCCTGCTCGTTGCGTTTGGTAAAACGAATCTCCAGAGCAGTAAGGATGGTTTCTATGGTTTCTTCACCTATCTCTTTTCCTATCAGGGTATAGGCACGGTTAAGGTTAAGGGTGGCATGCCACGGTTCGAAGGTGGTGGTACCATTGTCCGAGACCTCCATGCTCACTGTTCCGCCTGCCACTTGCTGAATAAGCAATGCGGCACGTTGGAGTACATAGAGTGTGTTATTGGGGTCGCAGCCGCGCTCGTAGCGGAACGAAGCATCGGTATTCAGTCCGTGGCGACGGGCTGTCTTGCGGATGCCAACCGGCTCAAAGTAAGCACTCTCCAAGAACACATTGCGGGTCCGGTCGGTTACACCTGAGTCTTGTCCGCCAAAAACGCCGGCTATACACATCGGTTCAGACTCGTTGCAAATCATCAGGTCGGCAGCGGTCATGGTGCGTTCCACGCCGTCCAGGGTGGTGAATCGCTCACCCTTGCGGGCCTTGCGAACCACTATCGTATTGCCTTTTATCTTGTCCGCGTCAAAAGCGTGCAAGGGTTGTCCTGTTTCCATGAGCACATAGTTGGTGATATCCACCACATTGTTGATGGAGCGTAAGCCAATGGTCTGCAGGGCTTTCTTGAGCCAGTCGGGTGACTCTTTGACCTCTATACCGCTGATGCTCACACCCGTATAACGCGGGCAGGCATCGGTGGCTTCAATGCGAACGGTGATGGGAAGGTTGTGGTTGTCTATGCGGAAACTGCTCACATCAGGACGGTGGAGACGAACATCCTTACCGTGGGCACGATAGTAAGCATACAGGTCGCGTGCCACGCCCCAGTGGCTCGCTCCGTCGGCACGGTTGGGAGTGATGTCCACCTCAATGAGGGTGTCGTCTTCGATGTGGTAATAGTCGCGCGCTTTCATGCCGATGGGGGTATCTTCGGGCAGAACGATGATGCCGTCGTGGGAGGTGCCCACACCAATCTCGTCTTCGGCACAAAGCATACCGAGGCTCTCTTCGCCGCGAATCTTGCCGCGTTTGATAACGAAACTCTCGTCGCCGCTATACAGGCGCGTACCAATGGTAGCCACCACTACTTTCTGTCCGGCAGCCACATTGGGTGCACCGCATACAATCTGCTTATCGCCCTCGCCGTAGTCCACGGTGGTGATATGCAGGTGGTCGCTATTGGGATGAGGAATACAGGTCTTAACTTGTCCGACAACCAGACCTTCCAGTCCGCCTTTGATGCTTTCTACGGTCTCTACGGTGCCGACTTCCAAGCCGATGTCGGTCAGTATGCGTGCCACTTCTTGGGCACTATCGGGTGTGTCAATCAACTGACGCAGCCAATTATAGGATATATTCATGCTATATATGTTTTGTTTCGTGTCTGTTGCTCGTTGATGCTGGTATCGCATACCTCTGCAGCACCATAAAGCGCGCAAAAGTAGGACATTTTTGCGAATATTGGCATAGATACTTCATTTTTTCACCATATTTAATGTTTGTGCATGTAAGTAAATCGCTATATCTTTGCGGCGAAAAAAAAAGGAACACAGACACATATCATTTCATAACTTATACTCATTATGACCGAATCTCCTTTACAAATAGCGCGTCGGGCTTATCAGCCTAAGATGCCTCAAGCCCTTATGGGGCAAGTAAGCCTTCAAGAAGGCGAAGCCACGCAATCGGTAGCCGACCAAGAGGCTATCCGCGAACTTTTCCCCAACACCTACGGTTTGCCCGTGATAAAAGTTGAAAGTCGAAAGTCAAAAGTCGAAAGTCATGGGACAGAGCCGCTTAATGTGGGTGTCATCCTGAGCGGTGGTCAAGCCCCCGGCGGACACAATGTGATCTCGGGTATATTTGACGGTCTTAAACGCGTGAATCCCGATGGTAAGTTATATGGATTTTTAGGCGGACCGAGCGGGTTGATTGATGGTAAGTATATCGAATTAACAGCCGACATCATTGACCGTTACCGCAATACGGGCGGATTTGACATTATCGGTTCGGGGCGTACCAAATTGGAAGAGACTTGGCAGTTTGACAAGGGCATAGAGGTATGCCGCCAATTAGGCATCACTGCCATTGTCATCATCGGCGGCGATGACTCCAATACGAACGCATGTGTGCTGGCTGAATACTACCTGCAAAAGCAGTGCGGCATACAGGTTATCGGCTGCCCGAAGACTATAGACGGCGACCTGAAGAACGCGATGATAGAAACATCCTTTGGTTTTGATACAGCCTGCAAGGTATATAGCGAACTGATCGGCAATATCCAACGCGATGCCAACTCGGCCAAGAAGTATTGGCACTTCATCCGTTTGATGGGTCGCAGTGCCAGCCATATAGCCCTTGAATGTGCGCTACAGACACAGCCGAATATATGTATTATTTCGGAAGAAGTAGAGCACAAGCAGATGACGTTGCAGCAGATTGTGGACGACATAGCCCGCGTAGTGGCAGCCCGCGCCGAGAAAGGGCTCAATTTCGGCACCGTTCTCGTCCCTGAGGGACTGATTGAGTTTATTCCTGCCATGCGTGTGCTCATCCAAGAGTTGAACGATTTGTTGGCAGATAATAAAGCCCTTGATTTGAATGGTTTGACTCCCGCTTCACGCCAATTGTATGAGTCGTTGCCCCAAGCCATTGCCAAACAACTGACTATGGATCGTGACCCGCACGGTAACGTACAAGTGAGTCTGATTGAGACCGAAAAACTGCTCATTGAGATGGTGGCTCGTCGTTTGGCAGAAATGAAAGAAGCCGGTCAGTACAAGGGTAAGTTTGCTACCCAGCACCACTTCTTCGGGTACGAAGGACGCTGTGCTGTACCGTCTAATTTTGATGCCGATTATTGCTATAGTTTAGGTCAGACTGCTGCCACGTTGATTGCAGCTGGAAAGACCGGATATATGGCTATTGTACGCAACTTGACTCGTCCGGCTACCGAATGGATTGCGGGCGGTGTGCCTATCACGATGATGATGAATATGGAGCGCCGCAACGGCAAACTCAAACCCGTGATTCAAAAAGCGTTGGTGGACTTGCAGGGCAAGCCTTACCAATACTTTGTTTCGCACCGCGAACAGTGGGCACTATCGGACGATACCTATATCTTCCCGGGTCCTATCCAATACTACGGTCCGGCAGAGGTGTGCGACCAGCCGACTTGCACTCTTCGGTTAGAACACAACTAATCGCTACGCATTTTGATTACCCTTATTCTACTTGCATTATTGGCAGGCTGTCCGGCAACGGATAGTCTGCTTTATGTTTCCTATTTGGAACAAGATTTGACATCATGGAGCACCTACTTGAATGCCACCGATTGGGAGAAGGCGGACGGGGAAGAACGAAATCGTATTTTACTCTATGAATACGGGTATGTGCCTTATCTTCATTCCAAAGGCGACACCTTAGGCAGTCGTACATTTTGTCGGCGTTTTGAAGCCCACATAGCCGAGCAAGAGCCTCTACTCACAACCGCTGAATACACCGCCTACCGCAGTGCGGCTTATGCCTACTCTTATATGTTAGATGGCGGGCTATCGGCGGCTTTTCAATCGCTTCGCTACGCAAAAAAGGCTGTAGAAGCCGACTCACTCTGCCCATTGGCACTCATTGTTCGAGGGAATGTCTATTTCTATGCTCCGCACATAGCGGGTGGCAGCAAAAAGAAAGCGCTCCGTTGCTTTCAAGCCGCGGAGCGTGTGATGGAGCAGGATTCGAATTATCGGTATATATGGATTTATCCTTCCGCGCAACTATGTATAGCGCAATGTCTTGACAAGATAGGCAAACCGAGTGAAGCAAAACTTATGTGCAAGAAGATACTCCGACTACACCCGTCGTTTGTCTATGTTCGCGAAGAGTACTTCCCTACGCTATTGAATCTGCCGGTTGACCATAGAGGTCAAATGCCTCGGCACGAGTAATGGTAATGGGATAGAAGTTCCCTACTTGCAGATGATTGTTATGTATGGGTATGAGCACCTCCGGATCCACTTCCGGCGAGTCGTGCTGAGTGCGCCCTACATAAAAGCCTTCTTCCTTTCTGTCAATCAGTACTTCCAAAGTTTGTCCTACGAGAGTCTGCTGCTGTTCTTCCGCCAAGTCTTGCTGTAGCGCCATAAGACGTTGCAAACGATCCTGCTTAATGGATTCGGGTATATCGTCCGCATAATGGCGATAGGCGTATGTCCCTTCTTCGTGCGAATAAGCAAATGCCCCCATACGTTCAAAGTGCATTTGGCGTGTCCAATCTAACAACGCAGCAAAATCTTCGTCAGTTTCACCCGGATGACCGACCATAAGTGTAGTACGCAGATAAATACCGGGCACTTGTTCCCTGATACGATGAATAAGTGCATTCTGCTCTGCCGCTGTGATATGGCGGCGCATAAGAGTCAAGAGATGGTCGGTACAATGTTGCAAGGCGATGTCAAGGTACTTGCACACCGTTTTCTCCTCTGCCATTACCCGAAGGAGGTCTTCGGGAAAATCTGTAGGATAGGTATAGTGTAAGCGAACCCAATGAATACCGTCAATATGCGCTAATTGCTGCACCAATTGGGGAAGACGATGCTCGTGGTAGAGGTCTAATCCATAAGAGGAAAGGTCTTGCGCGATGACATTGATTTCCTTGACACCTTGCCGACTCATCCATTCGGCTTCACGGAGGATATCTTCTTCCGACCTCGATTGGTGCTTACCGGTAATGAGCGGAATGGCGCAATAGGAGCACATACGGTTGCACCCTTCCGAAATCTTCAGATACGCATAATGCGAGGGGGTAGTCAGTTGGCGTTGGAAACCTTCGGGAACATAAGAGGTCAGTTGCCGGATAAGGTTCATAAAATCAAATTTACCGAACCAACCGTCCACTTCGGGCAACTCGGCAGGCAACTCGGCGGCATAACGCTGACTCAAACACCCCATTACATAGAGTTGGTCTAACTCGCCGCGCGTTTTCCTATCCGCAAATTGCAGGATAGTGGCAATACTTTCCTCTTTGGCATCCCCTATAAATCCGCATGTATTGATGACAGCCACCCTGCTATTCGGAACAGCAGGGTCGTGGTGACAATGCCATCCGAAGCGTTGCAATTGTCCCATCAGCCTCTCTGTGTCTACAAGGTTCTTGGAGCAGCCGAGCGTCAATATGTCAATATCGCGTTTCAATCAGTTACCCAAATCGCTGTGGAACTGTATACGTACGAGCCGAACATGCAACTCGTCGTAGTCGTCATAGCCGAGGTGCTCCATGGCTACACGGATGTTGTCGCTTTCGGCTTGCTTGAAGTAGTCGTAGATATCCTCTTTTTCGTCAGGATCCACTATTTCGTCAATAAAATAGTTGATATTCAGTTTTGTACCGCTATATACGATAGCTTCTATTTCTTCGAGCAACTCATCCATGGACATGCCCTTGCTTTCGGCAAGATCATCCAGATCCACACGGCGGTCAATGGCTTGAATGATACTTATTTTGCGGGTTGAGTCGTGTGCCACGGTGCGAACGCGCATATCTTCGGGACGAATAATCTCGTTTTCGTCCACATAATCCTTAATCAGTCGCACGAACTCGGCTCCATATCGCTTGGCTTTTCCAACTCCCACGCCGGGGATGTTTTGCAGTTCTTCGAGCGTGATAGGATAAGTGGTTGCCATTGCTTCCAAGCTGGGGTCTTGGAAGATAACGAATGGGGGCACATCCATCTTCTTACTCAATTTTTTCCGCAGGTCTTTCAAAATAGAGAAGAGCACATCGTCTGCGGCAGCCGAGCCCGCCATCACTTGATCAAGGGGTTCGTCTTCGTCCTCGTTATGCACCTCAATAGGTATGTCAAATTGAACGGGGTATTTGAGGAATTTTCTGCCTTCCGCCGTAACTTTCAGGTCACCGTATGATTCTATATCTTTGCGAATATAGTCAGCAATCAAAGCCTGACGAATAATGGTATAGAGGGTCTGCTCGTCTTCGTCTTGGGCGATGGCAAAGTTCTCCAGCTGGTCGTGGTGGTAGGACATCACAGCGGCTGTTTTATTACCGTGCAGGATATCCACTATATGCTCCGAGCGGAAATGTTCGTTGATTTGCAGAATAGTCTCAATCATAATGCCGAGCAGTTCGCGCTCGTCTTCCATACGGAAGGTTTTCTTGCAGTTGTCGCAGGCACCGCAATTATCTTGTGTATATTCCTCGCCGAAGTATTGGAGTAGCAGTTTGCGTCGGCAGAAAGGCGACTCGGCATAACTCTGGGCTTCAAAGAGCAGTTGGTTGTTAATTTCCTGCTCAGCCACAGGTTTATCGCGGGCAAAACGCCTCATTCGTTCTATATCTTTTGGACTATAGAAGCATATACATTGTCCTTCCCCTCCGTCTCGACCGGCACGACCTGTTTCTTGGTAGTAGCCTTCGAGCGACTTGGGTACGTCATAGTGAATCACAAAGCGCACATCGGGTTTGTCGATACCCATACCGAATGCAATGGTAGCCACGATAACCTGTACTTTTTCCATCAAGAAAGCATCTTGGTTAGCACTACGCGTGGCAGCGTCCATACCGGCGTGATAAGGCAAAGCGGCTATATGATTGAGTTGCAGTTTGGCAGAGAGTTCCTCCACTTCGCGGCGGGCGAGGCAATAGACGATGCCCGATTTACCTTCCATTGAGCGAATGATACGAATTACATCTTTGTCCACATTCTCTGTTTTGGGACGTACTTCGTAGTAAAGATTAGGGCGATTGAAACTGGACTTGAACACGATGGCATCCATCATATCGAGGTTTTTCTGGATGTCGTGTTGTACTTTTTCGGTAGCAGTAGCGGTCAGAGCCATGATAGGAGCGGCTCCGATACGCTGTGTCATACTGTGTATATTGCGATATTCGGGACGGAAATCATGTCCCCACTCACTGATACAGTGCGCTTCGTCCACTGCATAAAAGCTGATTTTGACCTCTTTAAGGAAGTCTATATTCTCATCTTTGTTAAGGCTTTCGGGTGCCAGATAGAGCATCTTTGTTTTCCCCGACATGACATCTTCCTTAACGGCTGCAATCTCAGGTCGCGATAGGCTGGAATTGATAAAATGCGCCACCCCATCTTCTTCCGAAAAATTGCGCATGGCATCCACCTGATTCTTCATCAAGGCGATAAGCGGACTGATAACAATTGCCACTCCGTCCATCAATAATGCGGGCAACTGGTAGCAAAGACTCTTACCGCCGCCTGTAGGCATCAAGACAAACGAACTCTTACCTGACATCACGCTTTCAATAATAGCCTCTTGGTTACCCTTGAAAGACTCAAACCCAAAATGGCGCTGCAAAGCAGCAATCAACTCTTCATGACTTAATTTCATGTAAGCAACTATCAGTAAATTAAAAAGTTAAAACTTAGTTTCGTTAAATACGCGGCAAAAGTATGCTTTTGTTTTTATGCTTGCAATATGCAAAAGCACTTTTTTTTGTAGGGTCGCGCTAAAACCACTACTTTTGTCGCCGTCAACAAACGGAACCGGATTATGCTTATTCGCGATATACGCAACGTACTACAAGGTATAGCAGAAGTAGAATTTACGGGGGAAGACACGCAAGAGATCCACTATCTGCTGACCGACTCCCGTCAGTTGGGTGCTTTTCCTTCTCAGACTTTATTTTTTGCCATTCGCACCGCCAAGGACGACGGTGCACGTTATATTCCGTCCTTACAGCAGAAGGGGGTGCGTGCTTTTGTACGTAATCATGCCATAGAAGCACTACAAGCTTTAGCCGCATACAAGCGCAGTAAGTTTACGGGTCAAGTCATCGGCATAACGGGCAGTCATGGCAAAACGGTGGTCAAAGAGTGGCTGTACGAATTGCTGAAACAAGATTTCCGCATCACGCGCTCACCTAAGAGTTACAATTCGCAGATAGGTGTTCCCCTGTCCGTATGGCAATTAGGCGAAAAGCAACCTTCTGACTACCCTTTAACCGATGGGCAAGTGAACGAGGATAGGCGTCCTGAATTGGCGATTTTTGAAGCAGGCATTTCGCGCGTAGGCGAGATGGAGAGGTTAGAGGCAGTCATTCGTCCCACAATAGGTGTGATTACTTATATAGGAGAGGAGCGCGAAGCCGAATTTACGTCCTTAGAGCAAAAACGGGCGGAGAAGATGCGTTTGTTTGCCCGTTGTGAGGTGGTGATTGAAGACCCTTCGCACCAGAATGTGCGCACCTGTGCTGCCGTCATGCGGCAATTAGGTTACGACGAAGCCACCATCAACGAACGAATTGAGCGACAAACACACGAAACGGTGATGCAGATTAACTTGTCTGCCCTCATAGATAATGTCCGCTGCTATAAGAACCTACTCCACCCTTCAACCAGAATGGTGGCGATGGTCAAGGCCTTTGCATACGGCTCAGGGAGTATAGCCGTAAGCCAAGCCTTGCAGAACAGCGGATTGGTGAACTATTTGGCAGTAGCCGTAGCCGACGAAGGGGAAGAGTTACGACGCGCCGGTATTGTGCTACCTATCCTCATTATGGATCCGGAGGAGGCTTCTATCCGGCAGATTCTTGCTAATAACTTGGAACCGAATATACATTCATTGGCTTGCTTGGAGATGGTGATGGATGCCGTGGCTCGGCAAGGGTTGGAGAACTACCCCATTCATATCAAGATTGATTCAGGCATGCACCGTTTGGGTTTTTACCAAGAAGATATTCCGTTATTGGCAGAACGCTTGAAGGGACAACACTTGGTGGTCGTCAAAAGTATTTTTTCCCATTTGGCTGCCGCCGACGAGCCTGAGTGGGATGCCTTCACGCGCGAACAAATTGCCTATTTCCAAGCCGCAGCCGATCAGTTGGAAAGCAAGTTGGGATACAAAACCATCAAGCATATTCTCAATTCGGCAGGCATAGAGCGTTTTACGGACAGCCAAATGGATATGGTTCGATTGGGGATAGGCATGTATGGTCTTACGCCTGTGCCGGGGTTGAAGAATGTGTGCACGCTGAAAACAACTATCCTCTCCATCAAAACGGTTCGCGCGGGCGAGACCATCGGATATGGTCGGCACACCCGTCTAAGTACGGACCGAAAGATAGCCGTTATTCCCATCGGATATGCCGACGGGTTCGACCGCCGTTTTTCCAACTATGGCGGAGAGGTTTGGGTACGTGGCAAGCGCTGTCCCGTAGTGGGAAATGTATGTATGGATCAAGCAATGATTGACGTGACGGAGGCTGATGCCCATGAGGGCGACTATGTTACGATATTTGGCGACGAATTGCCTATTCAAGAGATTGCCGACCGTTTAGGTACTATTACTTATGAAATTTTAACTTCTGTATCCCGCCGTGTCCAACGTCAGTATATCTACCAATAAGTTATGCATCGGCTACGCCGGTCGTGCTTCCCACAAATTGTCCTCGTCTGCTGATCTTACCTCGTTGGCTGTACAGCGAGACTTGACTCTCACCTTTTATACGGGCGAATTAGTGGCATTATTAGGTCCGAATGGTTGCGGCAAATCTACCTTACTACGCACCTTAGCAGGACTGCAAGCACCGCTATCGGGAACTACTAATTTAATGGATTTAACCCCTCACCAACTCAGTCAGCGTTTAGCATTGGTGTTGACGGAGAACACGACGGTAGAGCATACGACGGTGCATGATGTAGTGGCGATGGGGCGTTACCCGTACACGTCATTTCTCGGAGGCTTGACGGCTGAGGATGAACATCAGATCAGCCACGCCCTGCAAGCGGTTCGTATGGACGACACGTTCGGGAAACGGATGTTCAATGCGCTTAGCGATGGCGAAAAACAACGCGTACTCATTGCCAAGGCCATTGCCCAACAAACCCCGATTATCCTCTTAGATGAGCCGACAGCCCATTTGGATTTGCCATCCCGTATCCGAACATTTCAATTGCTTCAAAAATTGGCACACGAACAACAGAAAACGGTGCTTATATCCACCCATGAGTTGGACTTGGCTCTGTCAGCAAGCGACCGCATACTGCTTCTTTCCGACGGGCGAGCACAAATAGATAGGCCCTCTGCACTTCGTGCCACGGACGCTTTTACACAGGCTTTCGGAATGCCAATACTATAACCATCGGCATAGGCTATACTATCACTCCTCTGAGCGTAGCGGCAGATGCTTCGTCAATACGGACTTGAACGAGTTGCCCTATACGCGCATTTTGACGAGGGAAAACAACTGTTTTGTAGCGTGAGGTGCGTCCCATCATTTCTTCATGACTTCGACGGCTGAACCCTTCTACCAAGACCTCTACCGTACTACCTATTTCTTTTTGGTTCGACTGCAGCGAGAGTTGATTTTGCAGGTCGATGAGTTCGTTCAGACGACGAACTTTTTCCTCTTCGGGTATGTCGTCCGGCAAATGGCGTGAAGCAAAAGTGCCCGGTCGTTCGCTGTACTTGAATAGGAAAGCGGTATCAAACCCTACCTCACGCATGAGCGAAAGCGTCTCGGCGTGGTCTTCCAACGTTTCGGAATGAAATCCGCAGAAGATGTCTGTTCCGATAGCCGCATCGGGCAGGATGCGCCGGATGGCAGCAATTCGATTTAAGTACCATTCGCGCGTATAGCGACGGTTCATGAGTTTGAGAATACGGTCACTACCGCTTTGAACAGGCAAATGGATGAATTTGCACAAGTTAGGGTGCCGAGCAATGGCATACAGTGTTTCGTCGGACATATCTTTTGGGTGGGAAGTAGTAAAGCGCACCCGCATATCGGGTACCGCTTCAGCCACACGCTCCAACAGCATGGGGAACGTAATCACTTCTTTTCCATAATCATCGGATTGATAGCGATACGAATTGACGTTTTGTCCCAAGAGGGTTACTTCTTTATATCCTTTCAGCTGCAAGTCCTTTACTTCGGTGATGATACTTTCGACGTCGCGGCTTCTCTCCCTGCCACGCGTATAGGGAACGACGCAATAGGAGCAGAAGTTGTTGCAACCACGCATGATACTTACAAAGCCGCTAATTGTTTTGCCTATTCGGGCAGGTAAGACAGAGTGATAGGTTTCGGTGGTGCTAAGTTGCACATTGATGGCTTTATGTCCTTGTTCTACTTGCGATAGCAGATTAGGGATATCCAAATACGAATCAGGACCTGCCACAAAATCCACTCCCCACTTATCCAACAATTCGTTTCCCATTCGCTCAGCCATACAGCCGATAACTCCGATAATGGTCTTGCGTTGGGCAGACTTGTTTTTACGCAGCAAGGCATGCAACTCCTGCAAGCGGTGACAAACTGTCTGTTCTGCCTTATCGCGTATGGAGCATGTATTGAGAATCAAGATGTCAGCATCCTCCCAGCGGTCGGTAATCTCCGCATCGGTGGTTTGCATAATGGCGGCGACAACTTCGCTATCCGCCACATTCATCTGGCAGCCGTATGTTTCTATATAAAAACGCTTCATGTCTTACAATTCTTGTCCAAGTACAAAGTGGAACTGCGATTTTCCGTAGGAGTCGGAGCCGTTGATTTTGTCGAATCCCCATCCCCAGTCCACACCGAGCAGTCCGAACATAGGCAGGAACACACGCACACCTAACCCCGCAGAACGCTTGAGGTTAAATGGATTATAGTCGCGGATGTCGGCAAAGCAGTTACCTGCTTCCAAGAACCCCAATGCCCAAATAGTAGCACTCTGCTCCAAGAGGATGGGATAGCGCAATTCCATCGTAAATTTATTATATACATAGCCCATATTACGACCCGTAGTTACATCATAGGGAGTAAGCGAGCCGGACGAATAGCCACGCATAGACACATATTCGGTAGAATAACTGGAATAACCGGTTGTTCCGTCGCCGCCCATATAGAACGTTTCGAAGGGCGATTTGGTATAGGGGTTATACTGTCCTAAGTAGCCAAAATCGGCACGCGCCATGAGCACCAACTTGCTATCAGGTGTGAGCGGAGTAAACACCTTGCCTGAGAAGCGCAGTTTATAGTACTCCAGCAAGCGGTATTTTTCACTCATGGTCATAGCGGCAAATTGTGCATCGGTAGTGCCCATCATCAGCGAGTACGGCGGCGTAATTTTCAGTCCAAGCGTGAATTGAGATCCGCGTCGCGTATAGACGGGATTATCTATGCTGGAGCGGGACAATTGCAGGTTCACGGCCAGATTATGGCAGTTGCCATCGCTAACCAACAAGTAAGGCCAGTTCTTCATCATATAGAGCTGGTAACTGAGCTCGGCATAAAAAGAGAAGTAGTCATCCGGCCACGAGAGGCGCTTACCGTATCCGAGGCTTACACCCACCGTGCGGAGATACTTATTGGGGTCGGCTTCCGACTCTTGCAACTGCTGGTAATAGTTGGAATTGCCTGTATAGTAATAGGATGAATAGTAGGTATTATACAAGTTTTGATAGGATTGGTAATAACGGTCGGAGTAGCCTGTCTGCGAAGCGAAGTAGGCACTAAAACTAAGTGAGTTGGGTCGTTTACCGCCTAACCACGGTTCCATAAAACTGAGGCTGACAGAGTTGTAATAGATACCATTGGTTCGGGCGTTGATGGAAAACGTTTGTCCTTCCCCTTGCGGCACGATGCGGTATGATTTTTTATTAAAGAGGTTCTGTATGGCAAAGTTGGTGAATTTCAGTCCTATACTACCTACCAATCCGGTTGCTCCCCAGCCTAACGAAAATTCGATTTGGTCGCTGGATTTGGTTTGCAGGTTATAGGTTATGTCCACCGTTCCGTCTTCGGGATTGGGCTGAATGTCCGGCACGAGTTTTTCTTGGTCAAAGTGCCCCATTTGCGCCAATTCGCGCAAGGAGCGAACGATATCCGACTGACTATATAGTTGTCCGGGTTTGGTATATAGTTCACGGCGTACTACATGTTCATACACGCGGGTGTTGCCTACGATATTGATTTCGTTGATAGTAGCCGGTTTACCCTCAAATATGCGCATTTCAAAGTCAATGGAGTCGTTTTCAATCTTCACCTCTACGGGATCTACATTGAAGAAGAGGTAACCTTGGTCGGTATAGAGTTTAGCCACGGCATCGTCGTCCTCGGTCAACCGCTTATTGAGGTGCTTCAGATTATAGACATCCCCTCGCTTGATACCTAATAGTTGATTCAAGTAGTCGTAGGGATAGACCGTGTTGCCTACCCATGTAATATCGCGCACATAGTATTGTTCTCCCTCGTAAATATCCATATACACATCCACTCTTGTCGGGTCTTCGGGATTGGGAACCACACTATCGCGTATGATGTAGGCATCGCGATAGCCTAACTCGTTATACTTCTCAATAACCGCCTTCTTATCGTTCTCATATTCTTTCTCCACGAACTTTTTGGTGCGGAAGAGGTTCATCAGGTTGTTGTCGTTCGTTTTTTTCATAGCACGGTTAATCTGATTGTGGCTCAGTGCTTTATTACCGTTCAGATAAATATGTGCTACTTTCGTTTTTGCGCGCTTATCTACGTCAATAATCACCTTGACATATCCCGGGTGGTCTTGGTCGTTATGTTGCAAGATGCGTATGTCGGCATTGTGGTAGCCTTTTTCTTCATAGTATTTTTTGATGATTGTTTTGGCTCGGTCAGCCAGATTAGGAGTCATTTGACTGCCGCGGGAGATACCCACTTTTGTTTCCACATCCTCGCGTTCGCTCTTTTTCATCCCTCTATACTCCAACTCGCTGACACGCGGACGCTGCTTGAGTTGAATTTGCAGCCAGACCTGTGTTTCGGTCATTTTGGTAGCGACTATGCGCACTTCGGAGAATAGTCCCTGTTTCCAGAAACGTCGAACAGCTTTGGTGATTTGATTTCCGGGAATTTCTATTTTATCGCCTACAGAAAGTCCGCTAAATCCGATTAACACAAAATCTTCGTAACTATCAGCCCCCGTAACCTGTATATCGGCTATTTCATAGGTACGACGATGGGTACTATACTCTACGGTAGGATTAAAAATTGTATCTGCCGTTTGTGCGCCAGCCATACTACATAGCCAGCAACAGAATAACAACAATACGATATGTTTAATAGAAAAATATTTCACTAAGTCTTTGGTATTAAGTGAGTCAGACGGCAGATACCTGTTCGGACGTTTTGCCGAATCGGCGTTCACGATTTTGATAATCAATCAGGGCTTGATAGAAATGATCCACCGTAAAATCAGGCCATAAGCAATCGGTAAAATACAATTCGGCGTATGCTAACTGCCACAGAAGGAAATTGCTGATTCTCAGTTCTCCGCTGGTACGGATGAGCAGGTCAGGGTCCGGCATATCGGCGGTGGTGAGATGCGCCGCCACAGAGGCTTCGTCTATATCTTCCACTCGCAATTTTCCGTCTTTTACTTCCTGCGCCATACGTTGAGCGGCACGAATTAGTTCCCAACGCGCCGAATAACTGAGCGCTATCACCAACTTGAGACCGGTATTGCGTGCAGTTTGCTGCATACATTGCTCAAATTTCGCCTTTGCAGACAGTGGCAGCCGATCCAGATCGCCGATGGTAAGCAGCTGGATATTGTTGCGCATCAAGGTATCTGTTTCTTTCGCAATGGTATCTACTAACAGTTGCATCAAAGCATCCACTTCCTGCTGGGGGCGGTTCCAATTCTCTGTGGAAAAGGCGTAAAGAGTGAGGTAACGGATGCCCAATTCGGCGGCGGCTTCGGTGATACGATGAACGGTGGAAACGCCTTCACGGTGTCCGAACATACGAGCCAATCCGTTTTTCTTAGCCCATCGTCCGTTGCCGTCCATGATGATTGCCACGTGGCGGGGCATCTTGGTTTTGTCTATCTGTTCTTTTAATGTCATATCGGGTCGTTATGTGATAGTTTAACGGTTGTTTAGCAATAGTTTAGCGGTGGTTATTTGCAGTGGCACTCGTTTTTATCTTGCAGGAATGAAACGGCTACTCCCACCACTAACTGACCTGTTACATCGCAGTTGAACACGCTACCACCATTGAGGTCATATCGGTTGTTATATTCCGTCACATTTTCCAGATTATCCGCAAAATATACATTGTGCTGCCAGGCTGCATGTATCGTGAAATGGGGTACGGGCTGCCACTTAAGTCCCACGATAAAAGGCATATATGCACTCACTTTTTTCCACTCGCTATGTATGCCTACCCCTATTCCGAGGGCAATATATGGGGTAATAGGAGTAATACGTCTGTCGTGCCGTATGCGCCCATAGGGGAAGAAATTAAATTCGCCCACCACGTCCACATTCACTATTTGGTTGGTCCATCTACCTTCTTTTTTATTGGCAAAACCTGTGCCATCGGGTCTAAATCCACTGATTCGCTGCGCCATACCTTTTGCTCGCAAGGACCATCTCCGGTCAAACTGATAGCGGAATGCGGCTCCGTATGCCTCACGAATATCCTGAAAGATATGGGGTTGTGCATCCCCCGCATAGTAACCCAAACCGCCATCTATCCCCAATTCCATACGATAGAGTTGGTCATTATCGCCGGCATAGAGCCGTTCAGCGAACAATAACCCCACAACGATAGTAACCAGTGTCAGACGGGTTTTCATACAGCGCGCAAAAGTAGTGCATTTTGGTTGCCTATACAAGCAAATACATAAAAAAAGACTACCATCTAAGGTAGTCTCTATACAAGTGATAATTGAAAACGCCTTACGCCAATTTATTCACGTAGATAGCCAAACTGGATTTGAGGTTAGCGGCTTTGTTACGATGAATGATGTTACGTTTTGCCAATTTGTCCAACATGGAACTTACCTTCGGCAACATTTCGCTGGCAGCGGCTTTCTCTGTGGTAGCGCGCAGGTCGCGAACTGCATTGCGGGTTGTTTTGGCATAATAGTGGTTGTGTGCTTTGCGTGTGGCCGTTTGGCGGATGCGTTTCAAAGATGATTTATGATTTGCCA
>DFIN01000035.1 GCA_002372135.1 Bacteroidales bacterium UBA3696 | reverse complement strand
TATTCACTTCACCACGGAAGAACTCTGCGCGGTTGGTGCCCTTTTCCCAAATGATTTCCGCCCGGCGAATAAAGCGTTCGTCGTTGACAACAAGCAGACCGCCCTCGCCTCCGGCGGTTATGTTCTTCGTCTCGTGGAAAGAAAACGCTGCGAGATGACCAATGCCTCCAAGAGGCTTTTGACTTTCGACTTTTGACTTTCGACTAATATAATAGCTATCTATCGCTTGCGCGGCATCTTCAACAACGAGCAGATTGTGCTTTTGAGCAACCGCCATAATAGCATCCATATCGCACGCCACACCGGCATAATGAACAGGTACAATGACTTTGGTACGCGGTGTGATGAGGGTTTCCAGCGTCTCGGCGTCCAAGTTCAGATTGCGCTTCATCGAATCCGAAAAGACAACTTTCGCGCCCTCGCGAAGAAAGGCAAGAGCCGTACTGACAAACGTATAACTCGGCACAATCACCTCATCGCCCGGTTTCAGATTGCACAGCATGGCGCACATCTCCAACGCGTCTGTGCCGGATGTGGTTAGCAGGCATTTCTTGAAGTTATGCCGTTCTTCGAAGAATTGCTGACATTTCTTTGTAAACTCTCCGTTTCCGGATAACTTGCCGTTATAAACGGCCTGATACATGTAGTGCGCCTCTTTACCCGTGAGGTGCGGTTTGTTAAAGGGAATATTCATATCAATCGTTTTCTGTTTCTAACACAAAATCAAAATCTAATTTTAGAAGCTTCTTAATATGACTTTCATACTCATTAGGTTCAGTTCCTGTGTCGGACTCATAATAAATAGAAGGCATAGTGGTAAATTTTCCAAGCCATTTCAATACATTATACTTTGCATCCGGTGTGTGTGTGCTTGGGAATGGCTCCACTAAAACCGTCTCTTTTTGTCCAGCTTCTTGCAGGGACTTTAGGTATGTTTCTCTCTCCTGATGAGCCAGATTATAAGCACGTGCCACTGGCAGATCTTGCTTAGTATTCAAACACATAATCACTATCAAAAACAACGCACACACACCAACAGATGTTTGAGAAAATATACTATAGTCTTTTTTTCGATTATTCGTTATTAAATAACCTATCACAAAGAAGGTTAATAGATAGAAGAATCCTATCTGAATATAGTTTCTTTGAATCTGGAATCCGTTGCTAAGATACGCTAATGGAAGAACACAAATCAGCAGATAACTAACAAAAACAAGTATTGTCAGTATTATAGCTTTATTGCGATTACATGGAAGTTGCATAGGATACTTAAATCCAACCCATGCGCCTAAGGCTACTGCTATCAAATGATAAGGGAAATAGAATGCCATAAGATATAAAAACATTCCGGCACAAACAATAATAGTTTTTATAAACTCCTTCAAATTTTGTGGCTGCTCTATATCGAATTCTCCTTCCATTCTGCTCCAGTTACCAGGCGCCACATATACTATAGCAAAACAAATCAACATCAGACCAGTTATAGCAATTAATCGCCGTATTTGCGGTTTTTCCCAAGTCTGTTTGATGCCCCATCCTTCCTTATTCCACATATACATGCCATATGCGAATAGAATCACAAAGGTGATTGTGGATATAGAAACGGCATTCCCAGAAATAAATATCGCGCAAACTACGAGTAATATCCATTGCCACCATTTTAAGGTTTCTTGGTTCAAATATCTAATTATCAAACATACTACAGGAGCGAATAAATAGTATTCCATAGCGCATATCCATGTAAATACTGCATAATCAACGCTTGTTAGGACATATATGTTATATAATGTGATGATACCAAGCCAACCTTTCCATCCACTATAATTTATCCAAGGCGTATCCCGAAAAGCTCCCCACGTAGTAGTTATTCCTAAAACATAAAATATCATTGCCCAAACTCTATATCCACCTATCCAATTAGAAATAGTAAATATTATACCATTGAGACCGTAACTTACAAAATTACCTCCGCGTGTTATATACATTTCTTTTACATACTCCAAAATGGAATACTCACGCATTTTCCACAAGAAATGCACATCATCGAAATGCATACAATAATTAGCGAATAAGGCTAACCAATAGTACAAAAAGAGAGCATTTAGAATTACTAACAGACCTAATAGTGACTGCTCAACCAAGTTTGAATTTTGCTTCATATTTACAAGAAAAATAATATTACTCCACAGATTATAATTATTATCGCTCCGGCTTTGCGCAAAGTGATCTTCTCGCGGAAGAGGAGAAAAGCCAAGCAGGGCACAAAGAGATAGCTCATAGACTCTATCACACTCACTTCTTTCACTTGTACACCTCGGCTCATGCAGAAGATATTAAGCACCAGACTTCCGGCCATGATAGCATAGCCGCCGATAACCCACGGATTGAGGTATTGACGCCAGAAGCCGGCATAGTTCTGCCGTGCTCCATGTTTCAAGAGCATCTGCGCACACGCGGCGGCAAAGACGGATAAGATGACGAGGCATTTATACATTTATATATTTTTTCATTTTTACACATAACAAAACAGCGGCAAATCCGCTTTATTGGATTTACCGCTGTTAATATAACTATTAAAAAGAAACTTACTTTAGCAACTAAGCAGCCACTCCTCTATTCCTACCATATCAATTCTAACACCATCTTCCTCTATCGTCTCTTTCTGTTCGCGCGTCACGATAGTGAGTTTATCGCACTTCGTTCCCTTTGCCGCCTCTTTTATTCCTTCTATCTCACGTTTGCGCGTATCCTCATCTGCTATATCCCAAGTTACTTGTATCAGTTCTTCCACGTGCTCCTCGCGCTGTACGACGAAATCACATTCACGCCCTTCCTGCCAGTAGAACATCTTCCTATCAGCTCCGCGGCGACGGAACAGTTCCAATGCCACTATGTTTTCCAGCAACTTACCCTTATCTTCCGATTGTGGCAATAATACAGCCTGCCGCATTCCTGTGTCTATTACATAGTACTTGCGTAGCGACTGATTCTCTTTTACCAGCGAAGGACTGTATTTGGGATAGCGCACAAATAGATATGCTTCCACAGCCCAATCTGCCCAGTTATACAAGTCATCCTTACTAACCGACACACCATTGGAACGCATATCATTCACAATAGCATTGATCGAAGTCGTCTTCGTTAGATTCAGCATCACTCGTTTGAGAAAATAGCGCAAAGCCTCTATGTTTTTTATCTTATGACGCTCTGCTAAATCTCGGAAAAGCATGGTGTTGAAATATCCTTGCAGCAAACGTAGTTTCAACGATTTATCAGTCGATAATACCACTTTGGGAAATCCACCGCCATGTATGTACTCTTCCATCGCGGCATAACGCTTTGCCTTTTCAGTCTCCAAATGACTACGCGCATCTATCCCCTTGAATCGGCAGAACTCCCGGAAACTTAACGGCAGCATTTCGAAATCAAGCGTCCAACCGCGCAAAGCCGTGGAAATCTCGGACGACAGCAACTTGGCGTTGCTACCCGTCACATATACATGAGGACAATAGGACTTGAAGACACGCAGCACGAACAGATCCCAACCGGCAATGTTCTGTATCTCATCGAAGAACATATATACATCTTTCAAGTCTGTCTCCGGATACATCTCCCGGTAGGCTTGCAGCACTTCGTCTAATTCCTCCGTTGGCATCCCGTCCAAACGCTCATCATCGAAGTTCACCCAGAGTATCTGCTCGCGCTTTACCCCCAATGCCAATAATTCATTCACGGCTAACATCAACAACGATGACTTGCCGGCACGACGTACACCGGGAACCGTTATGATCAGTTCCGGCTGTTCCGGCAGAGTTATCTCGCGTCCTATCCGTTCAAACGGCAGCTCTGCTTGACTCAATGCGATGAGTGATTTGAATAATTCTTTTCTTGCCATAATTTACAAATTTCGACCCGAAGGACAGGAAACTTTTTGATGATATTTCCTTATTTTCGGGAAATTCGCTGCAAAGGTAGTAAAAATAAATGATACTTGCAAATAATTTTGCCTGTTTTTTTACTTTTTACGGTAAATCCAATATGTCAAAGACCACATTTATTTACCATTTGGTCATTTATGATGTACCATTTGGGGTTGCTATTCTTTTGCGTAGAGGGCTATGCCGGCTATGATCACGCATGAGCCGAGGAGGTTATAGAGCGTTATCTGTTCGCCGAAAAGCATCCAAGCCAGCAGCATCACAAACACAAGGCTTGTGCCTTTGAACATATACGCCGTACTTAGTTCCACGCGTTTCAATATCTGTTGCCAACCTATCGCATATGCTCCCATGACACCTATCGCACCCGCCAAGCCGAGGCAGTAGGCAAAAGACATAAACTCTTGCTGCGAGGCGTATTTGGTAAACAGCGTCACACATGCATACAAGAGATTGATGCCGATGAGAGAAGAATATGTAGCAAGTTTGGATTTCATAAAAGCCACCAATGATAAATGGGAGTGACAGATTGTATGGTAAAGCCGTTTTTTTCATACCAACGGCAGGCGTCGGTATTGGCTTTTTGCGTTGGTACTTCGAGTGTCTTTATACCGCGTTCGAATAGGTAACCATCCAAGGTGGACATGATTTTGCCGCCAATACCTTGGTGTTGCACATCTGTATCTACGGCAACTAAACCAATGTGCCCTAACTCTCCCTGATAATCAATAGTAATCATTCCGCGAACTACATTCTGCTCATCTTTGAAGAGGAGGATCTGTTTATTGGTTCCTTCTTTAGGACATGCATTTTCTATCCAACGGTTGTATAGCCTTTCATAACTGCCTTTGGGAAGTCGCTCGTCTAACTTAAAGCGAGAGTAACCACCACTGACCAAAGCCAAACGATACAAGTCATCGGATGGACTTGCACCTTGATAGAAGGATACGGCTTCGTATTGTTTGCGAGGTTCGCATGGCTTGCTATACAGGATTTTCTCATCCACGAGCCGTGCGCCATCTGCCGAAAAACCTACATTATTAGGGTCAAAGATGTATAGCAAGTCAAATTGCTGCTTTACGATTTCTTGCTGCTTCGTCAACTTGATTGCATCCCCGGCGGTTTGCAAATCTACTCGACCGATACGCAAGCCGAAGAAATCACTATCCCACGGTAACGAACGAATCTCCATCAGTCTATATTGCATTTGTCATTTACAATAAAAGTCGGGCGCTCTTTGGCTTTCTCAAAGAGTTTGCCGAGATAGATCCCCACTACTCCGATAAGTGAAATGATGATTCCGCCCAACAACCAAAGGGAAATAATCAAGCTGGCAAATCCCATTACTTCAATAAGCCCCATACAGTAGCGAATGATGAAGACAATCCCAACGACGAAAGCGACCAAAGTTACAAGCAAACCCATCTGTACCATGAGACGCATCGGTTTGTCAGAGAAAGAAATAATGGTATCGAAAGCTAATTTGAACAAACGGCTTATATTATAGGTTGATTTGCCTTCGGCACGTTCGTCATGCTGAATAGGAAGATAGGCTTTCCGAAATCCGACCCATTGAATCTGTGTCGGGAAATAGCGCATAGCGTCGCCCATGGAAAGTACTGCATCAATGACTTTGCGGTTATAAATGCCGAAATTAGCTACTGAGGCGTCTTGTTGAGTTTCGGTCAAATACGAGAATACTTTGTAAAAACACTCGGAACCAAGGCGTTTGAACAAGCCGTGCGAACGTTGAATGCGTTGCGCCAGTACGGAATCATACCCCTCTTGGGCTTTGGCGTAGAGGTTTGGGATTTCTTCGGGGCGGTCTTGCAGGTCGCAGTCCATGACCACAACCCATTCGCCGGAGGCATAAGAGAGGCCTGCGGTGATGGCATAGTGCTGACCGAAATTGCGGGAGAGATTCAACCCTTTGACGCGGGGATTTTTCTTGCACTCGGCTTCTATGGCTGCCCACGAGTTATCCGGCGAGGCATCGTTAACAAGGATGATCTCGTAATCATCCGTGATGGCGGTAAGCGCTTCTATATTGCGCCGCACTAATTCAGCAACCATCTTCTCCCCGCGATAGACAGGGGATACAACAGAAATGCGGCATTTTTTATCTTGAGAGCCCAAATGTAATTTATTCACAGTGTGTTTCTTATTATCTCACTACGTTTGAACAACGTAGTTCGTGGTCGCAGATTCCTCACAACCATACATAAATAAGAAAAGCGCGGAACCTTATTCTACGCTTATTCCTAAATCTGTGGCTCTGGTAAACCGTTTCCCAAGAATAAACAATAATGCCCACGCTGATATGTGTATAGCACGCCTATCGGCGTGGGCATATACATATCCACAGGACATTCATTACACTATCTTGTCTTGGGGGAAGAAAATTTACCAGATTTTCAGATTTCCAAAACAAGCGTCAATAAACGCCTTCTATGTCATTTGATTTCTGCTACAAAAGTACTATTATTTGCTTTTATTCAAACATTTTTTGAAGATTTTATTCTTTGTGCCATATGTGCACTTATCCTCTCCGAGCGGTCACATCGCGCTCGTATTGCTCTATTTCGGGGAGGATGTCCAAACCGACCGGAACATTCTCGCGGACGCAGAACTCGTCATAGACGGCTGACCACGGCAGTGACTTCTCTTCTTCAATATAAGCAAGTTTCTGGAACCCTTTGTCCGACAATTCGTAGTCGCGGACGGTCTGCACGGGTTCAAGCAATGCGCGTGTCATACAGCGTTGCGCGGCGCGCGAACCAATGACGTAAGCACCGATGCGGTTGATACTGCCGTCAAAATAGTCCAAGCCGTAATGCACACGGTTGAGCGCATCGGCACGCACTATCTCTTGGAAAAGTTCAAGCGTTGGGTCGTCCATGAGCGTAACGTGGTCGCTGTCCCAACGCACGGGACGCGAGACGTGGAGCATCAATTCTGGAACGAACAAGAGCATCGAAGACACCTTGTCCGCTACGCTTTCTGTCGGGTGGAAATGACCGGTATCAAGCGTAATCATCAGGTTGTTGCGCGAAGCGTAGGCGGTATAGAAATCGTTGCTGCCGACGGTCATTGTTTCGAGTCCGATACCGAAGAGCTTGCTCTCTACGGACGGTTTTTCCCAGCGGTATTTCGTTTCAAGAATCTTGTCCAACGAGTCTTTGAGCAGCGAACGGTAAAGAAGACGATTGACGGTAAAGTCTTTGCTGCCGTCGTGAATCCATATGTTGATGCAGCAGGGGTCTTGCTGCGCCTCGCCTATCTCGTTGGCAATGGCGCGACAACGACGGGTGTGCTCAATCCAGAACTGGCGTATCTCTTCGTTGGGATTGGCAAGCGTCAGGTTGCCCGACTTGGGATGGGAGAAGGAAGTGGAATTGAAATCCAACTTGGTATTGTGTTCCGCTGCCCACTGTATCCAGCCTCGGAAGAGGTCGATGGTACATTCGTTGCGGTCTACGAACTTGCCGTTGAACTCACCATAAATCTCGTGGAGGTTGAGACGATGCGTACCCGGGATGAGCGATTTGGCTTTGAGTATATCCTGACGCAATTCGTCTATGTTACGTGCCTTACCGGGGTAGTTACCCGTTGACTGGATGCCGCCGGAGAGGGCGTTCTGCGCGGGTTCAAAACCTGTTACATCGTCCGCCTGCCAGCAGTGCATCGAGAGGTGGAAGTTTTTCAGTTGCTCCAAGACGGCTTCGGTATCAATACCAATTTCTGCATAACGCTCCTTGGCAATGGCATATGCAGCGTGGATGGTCAGTTCTTTTAACATATAGATTTGAATTTTATACGGTTATCTGTTTTGTTTGAACAAGTATATTCCCCACTGCGGTGGCTTCGGTAGAGCCAACCACGACCGGCACTCCGACGGCTTGTTCGGTCAGACGGTTGAGATACTGATTGCGTGCGCCGCCACCTATTATATATAGCTGTTCGATGCGCCACGGGGTGAGTTGTTGCAGCATACGGAACACCTCGCCGTAACGGGCTGACAGACTATGGTAGATAGTCCATACAATGAGAGCATCTTGAAGGTCAGAGGAACTATCCGTTTTTCCCATAGCATTGATAACTACCTCAAGCATTGAAACAGGGTTGGCAAAACGCGGTTCGTCGGGATTGAAGAGCAAGGGTTGCCGGATAGTACCGGCAGCAAGCCTTTCATCAATCTGTTCCGCCATCTCAATGAGTTGGGCATGAGAGTAATCTTTGCCTTGTTCTTTCCATTCGCGGCGGCATTGCTCCAAAATCCACATACCGGTGATGTTCTTAAGTACGCGAGCCGTCTGCCCTACTCCACCCTCGTTGGTGAAATTGAGCAGGTAACTGTCATCTGTGATAACCGGCTGTTCGGCCACCACGCCCATCAGCGACCACGTACCGCTGCTCAGATAGGCAATGTGCCGATTGGGAACGGTTGCCACAGCACTTGCCGTATCGTGTGAAGCAACGGCTATGACGGGTATTTCATAGTCGAATGGTGATATTCTATTTCGCAGCACACCTATTCGCTCACCCGGTTGCACCATCGGCGCAAAACATTCGCGTTTGGCACCGCAGATGGCGAGCAACTCATCGTCCAAGTGCGGACGAACGGCACCACAGTCATACCACGACAGCAATTGCGAAGTACTCAGCAAGGTATATTCGTTGCGCATCTCGCCTGTAAGCAAATAGTTGAAGTAGTCGGCTATCCATAGGTAGTGAGCTGCTTTCTCAAAGGGTTCGTAGTGTTGTTCGGAGCAGGCATAGAGTTGGTAGAGCGTATTGAAGGGCAGCATTTGAATGCCGGTCTTCTGATAGACCGTTTTCTGTCCTTCGCAAAGGTCGCCATTGGCAGCCATCCGCTTCCACACCTTTTCCATCATACCATTGGTATAGGGGTCGCGATAGGCACGGGGGTGCGCCAAAGTTTGTCCGCTATCATCCAGAAAAACGACATCGCAGCCCCAAGAATCGACACCTATACTGACTACGTGCAAGTCTTTGCGTTCAGCGAGCAGGCGCAATCCTTTCCGAATCTCGTCCCATAGCGCATCGGTGTTCCAAAAGAACATCCCACCGAGCTCGTACATGCTGTTTGGGAAACGATAAATCTCTTGCAATTGAGCGTTATCAGCCATACCAGTAGATACCTCAATAGGTGCTACCATCACGCGCCCCGAAGTGGCACCTAAATCTATCGCACAATAAACGTCCTGCATAGTATGTGTGTATGTGTGTGTCTGTTTGTCAATAAAACATGGCAAAAGTAATGTCTTTCATACAATCTCACAAAAAAGAATTTAAACAATGTACTTTTGCCACAAAAAAAAGCGATGAACTACGGTTATATTCGTGTCAGCAGCGACAAGCAGACTGTTGAGAATCAACGGTACGAGATCCAACGTTTTTGTCAAAAAGAAGGTCTCAGTATTGACGGTTGGATAGAAGAAACAGTATCCGGAACGCAACACTACGGCAAGCGGCGTTTGGGCAAATTGCTCAAACACATCCAAAAAGGCGATTTGATTATTTGCAGCGAACTGAGCCGTTTGGGGCGAAGTCTGTATATGATCATGGAGATTTTGAGCCATTGTATGCAGCGCGAATGTCGCGTTTGGACCATCAAGGACGGCTACCGGTTAGGCGATGACATCCAGTCCAAGGTGCTGGCTTTTGCCTTTGGCTTGTCGGCTGAGATTGAGCGCAATCTCATCTCACAACGTACTCGTGAAGCCATGGCACGGCTGAAAGCGGAGGGGAAAATAGTCGGGCGCAAATTAGGCAGCAAAAACAGCCGCGAGTCCAACCCTATTTTTCCGTACGAATCAACTGTCGTCCGGCTGATGCAGAAAGGAATGTCCGTTCGTGCGATTGCCAAAAAGATTCGTTGCAGCCGCAATACGCTGCAACGTTATGTGCAGCACTACATCCGGCCCGACAAAGACATACAACTCTAACAATGAGTACGTTCAATATTTACTTGATTTTTTCTTTCATTTTAATTTTTCTATTTCCTGAAACTGCTTACCTTTGCGGCAAAATTAGCGCTTGAAACGAAGCGATATCCGAAGTACCAACGGTTAAGACACTACTTCGTAATGAAATCAAATCATTATACTCATTTTTATATAAAGCGGCTGCCCAACGAGCAGCAGTAAGGGTAAGTGCGCACTATCAGCAGGTAGTGCGCCTTGTGTTTTTATGATAGCAACTACCGACTGAACCAACAGCCTATAACTTATATCGTTCTTTGACATATTGGATTACCGTTATTCGCCCTATGCGAAGTTTTTTGACAATTAAGACTTTGTTTTTCAAGCGGTAATCCACAACAAGCGGGTTGCCGCTTGTTGTAATATATGTCAATACATCAAAGAGCGTTATATGTTTTCATAATGTCAAATAATTTAATTGGTTAGTATATAGTGTTTTGTGCATTTTGCGCAAGGCAATCATATAACGATCTTTGATGTATTGAAATCAGACTGATAAAAACAGTCAGACATAACTTTCGCTACGCCTGACTGAAAAAACAAAAATTGGAAATTTACTCCAAACTCCTTAGCCAAATGTAACCGTACAAAAGAAATGGATTCTCAATCATACAATCGTACTTTTAAATGGAATTCCTTGTTTAACAACACTGAAATTTAGCAAATTAACAAATAACGCATTTTGCGTAACGCGCTTTGCGTAATCGGTTTGTTGCGGCAAAAGTACTGCTTTTCTTCAAATTATTGCAAGAAACGGAATAAAAATCTCATTTTATCAGTCTGTTTCAATCTTTCAAAGAACATTTTTACATTCAGACAAGGCATATATTGACCTATTGACATATTATTGTTTAACTAAACTTTTAACATTATGAAACAAACAATTTTACTTAAGGCAAGGTGGCTGCTATGCGGTCTGCTTGCCGTGTTCCTAACCACTAACCTGTGGGCAGATGAGGAGTTGGTGTATACGCTTGCTCCCGCCAGCGGTTCTAATAATAGTTATGCTTCCGCGTGCGATGTAGTAATTAGTGGCATAACTTGGAATGTTACAGGTAATGCACAACAGATTCCTTGGCGTATCGGAGGTAAGAGTCTTTCTAATGTGGATCGCACAGTATACAGTAAAACTGCAATGGGGAGTGCTATTACAAAAGTCGAATTAAGTGTTGGTACGGCAAGTTCTATCACAGTTAATTCATTAAAACTGGTTGTGGCTTCCGATGAGAATTTTAGTACCAAAATAGATGAGGTTAACGCTACTTTTGAAGCTTCTTCTACAATAATTTTTTCCCCAACAAGTCCTACGACTGAATGGGCAACAGGAGCATATTATAAATTTGTATTTAATGTATCTGTAACTGGAAGTAGCAACAAATATGTTCAGTTTACAGAGGCTAAGTTCTATGCTGCCGGTAGTGGTAGCGGAGAAACGGTCGTTAAAACGCTCAAGTCGATTGCTGTTGAGGGAATGACAACTTCTTATGAGGTGGGGGATGCATTCTCGTTTGACGGCACTTGCACGGCTACATACAGCGTTACGGTGAATGATGTAGCGCAAGCGGATGACGTGAAAACGGTTATACCGACTTCCGTTTCTACTCCCGATATGACTGTAGCCGGTGACAAAACAATTACGGTTACTTATACGGAGGACGAAGTGGAAACATCTACTACGTATAATATTAACGTTGCTGCTGTGGAAGGTGACAAACTGACACGTGAGACGACAGGCGTATCTGGCACTAACTATACCGACTGGAGTGAAAAAACAGGTGCATCGGGTGCTGAATATGCAGGTAATTCAGCCGGAGGTAACGATGCTATCCAATTGCGTTCCGATAAGAACACTTCCGGTATCGTTTCTACCGCTACTGGTGGATTGATTAAAAAAGTGAAAGTGGCTTGGAATAGCAATACGACTTCTGAACGTACTCTTAATGTGTATGGTTCGAATACTGCATACACTGCTGCTTCCGAATTGTATGGTTCAGGAACACAAGGTACTCTTCTGGGAACTATTGTTAAAGGAACATCTACTGAACTGGAAATTACCGGTGATTATGAGTATGTGGGTGTTCGTTCTAACAGCGGTGCAATGTATCTTACTTCCATTACTTTTGTATGGGGAGCCGGTAAGCAGTTGGAGTCGATTGCGGTTAAGACCAATCCCGATAAAGTAAGTTATAATATCGGTGATGCTTTTGATGCTACCGGTTTGGTTATTACTGCTTCTTACGATAATTCTACTTCGGAGGACATCGCTTACTCAGGTAACGAGAGCGAATTCTCATTCTCGGGCTTTAACAGCACGGCGGCTGCGGCTGCACAAGCAATCACCGTTACTTACGGCGGCAAGAGCACTACGTTCAATGTAGAGATTAAGGATGTTACCTTGCAGACTGTAACCGTCAGTGGCACGCCGACTACAACTTCCTATACTGCAGGCAATGCGTTTGACCCCGCAGGTCTGACCGTTATGGGGCATTATTCCGACAATTCGGACGCTGCAATCACTTCCGGTATTACTTGGTCGTATCCCGATGTAAATAATACTCTTATAGCAGATCAGACCTCTATCCGCGTGGTGGCTACGGTGGAAGAAATTGCCAGTGCTGCCTATACCGTCGAAGGGCTGACCGTTACAGCCGCTCCGCAGAATGTTACTTGGGATCTTTCAACTGATTCGTATGATGCTGATCCTACAGATGAACTCATTTCTTGGTCCAGCGCGTATGTTACCATGTCTAACTCCAAGGGTACTTCTTCTACCGCTGTGAATAACTATATACCGACCACGCGTACCAGCACGCGTATGTACACTAATAACGTGCTGACGATTACTCCTGCGGAAGGTTATCAGATTGAGTCTGTTGTCTTTACGGCTACTTCTACGTCTTATGCAGAGGCATTGAAGAATAGCACTTGGAATAATGCTGAAGCAGCGGTTAGTAGTTCAACGGTGACTGTTACTCCTACCGCTAAGTCTTCGGCTGTATCGGCTACGATTGGTGCTACTACGGGTTTAACATCGGTAGTTGTAACGTATTCTACGGCTGCACCTGCTGCTAAAACTCCGACATTCTCTGTTGCCGAGGGCACGTATTTTGAGACTCAGAATGTAACTATTACTACTGCAACCGCAGGTGCTACTATCTATTACACAACGGACGGTACAACGCCTACTACCGGATCGAGCGTTTATAGTGAGGCAATTGCCGTTTCGACGGATATGACCATCAAGGCTATTGCCGTGAAAGATGGCTTGGAGAATAGTGCAGTGGCTTCCGCTACGTATGCAATGGGACCCATCTTCAACAGCCTTGAAGATTTGGTGGCTGCTGATCTCACAAGCAACACAATGGTGAAGGTATCGTTCTCCAATGTGGCTATCAAGACGATTGACACTAACAAAAAGTATGTGACTTTCGATATTCAGAAAGAAGATAAAGATATTGAGATTTATTTCAGTGCAGAGACTTTGCCCACAACTTGGGTAGGCGGCGGCACACTTTCGGGTACTATTCTTGCTCCGTGGGTTCGTTATGAGAAATCAAACGTGCTTCAATGCTGGGAGTTGAAGCCTGAGGCAGGTTGGCATTGGACGGATTTGACTTATAATAGTCCGATCACAAAGACAATTGACTATGTAACGGTAACTGGTACTGCGACCAAGACGGAATACGTGGACGGCGAAGTGTTTGATCCCGCAGGTCTGACGGTTACACTGTATTACACGGACGAGACCAATGAGGTTGTTACAGAAGGTATCCTTTGGGCTCCGACCACCGCTTTGACCGAAGGAACGACTTCGGTGAATGTAACGGCTACTGTAAATGATGTGACCAGTGCTGCTCTTCCTGTTGATGTTACCGTTACTGCTATTCCTACCAAGACGATTGCCGAGTTCATTGCAGCCGGTGGAGGTCGTTGCTACCTTGTAGGTGCGGTAAGCAACTTGACGAATAACAATAAGAACTGCACGCTGACCGACAACTCGGGAGAGATTCTGCTCTACAACATTTCTCAAAACGGTGCAGTAACTGACTTCGTTACATTGGATGTAGAGGAAGGCGACCGCATCAAAGTGATTGCTACTACCTATCAGGTTTACAGTCAAAAAGATGAGGTAGTTGCACCTGAGTTTGTGGAAGAACTGGCTCCGGAGGTAGTTGCCGTAACAGGTGTTACCGTTGCTCCGACTGAGGCTACTGTTAAGGTGGGCAAGACCGTTACGCTGACTGCTACCGTATTGCCCGCATTGGCAACAAACACCAACGTATCGTGGGAATCCGATGCAACGGATATTGCTACCGTAGAAAACGGTGATGTAACAGGTGTTGCCGAAGGTGTTGCCCACATCACCGTTACAACCGAAGACGGTTTGTTCACTGCTAAGGCTACTATCACAGTGGAGGCTGGTCAATCGTTTGCAGGTGGCGAGTGGCGTTTGGTAACTGACGCTGCACAACTGAGCATCAACGACTATCTAATCATTGCTTCTTCTGAGTACAATAAGGCGATGAGCAGCACACAGAACGACAATAACCGTGGTGAGGCAGATGTAACTATAGCAGGCGGAATTCTCACCTACGAATCGGCTCCGGCTATCTTCACCTTGAAGGCAGGTAATGAAGAAGGTCGGTATGCTTTCTATGACGAGGATGCAGAAGGTTATCTGTTTGCAGCTTCATCAAGCAAAAACTATCTGCGTACGCAAGCAATGGTAGATGCCAATGCTTCTTGGGAAATCACAATTACAGATGGCGTAGCAAGCGTAGTGGCGCAAGGCACGAACACGCACAATTTAATGCAGTATAACAATAGTAGCAAGATATTCTCTTGCTATGAAACAGCGCAAAAAGCAGTTGGTCTGTATAAGTACTACGATACTCCTGCAACTCGCTATGCGGTTACGTTCGCTGCCAATGGCGGTGAGGGCGATGCGCCCGTAGTGGCTGACCAACTTGAAGGTGCTACTTTCAACCTACCTGCTAATACGTTCACCTATGAGGGCTACCAATTTGCCGGCTGGAACGATGGTACGAACACGTATGGTGCCGGTGCCAAATACACGATGCCCGATGCAGCTGTTACGTTCAATGCTCAATGGACGAAGGATACCCGCGAAGCAGTAGTATTTGTATGCGCATACGATGGCAGTTACTACGCCATCGGACAAACCCTCAGCAACAAAGCCCTAAATGCGATAAAGATAGATGTATTTAATGGTAAGATGTTGAATGTGAATGCTACCACACGGGCGCAGATTACTTGGTACAAGAGTGCTGTAGATGGCGGCTATACATTCCAAACCGCCGATGACCTATATCTGACTGCTATATCCGGAGAAACGTATATATCGTTGAGCACGGAAGCTTGCACGTGGACTTACGATGCCGAAAACGACTACTACAAGCAGGGCACACGTACTTTGTTGGTACAAAATGGTACAACTGTTAAGAACTATGCTGCAACGAATGCGAACACCGGCGGCTATTCAGACTATGCACACCTGATGACCGAATATGTGGACGGAACGGTTGAGACATTGCGTGAAGGTCTTGAGGCCGGCAAGTTGGGTACCTTGTGCTGGAACAAAAAGTTGGTAGAGGTAGAAGGTGCCGTATTGTACGACCCCGAATATCCCGCTGTCGGTCAAGGCGGTGTAGGTTTCATTGAGACCACAAGCATGGAAGCCGGCAAGCCGTTCGTCTTCCAAGCCTCGGGCGAAAAGATTCGCGCTTTAGTAACCGACGAAGCCACTCTCACTCCCGGCACGAACAACGGTTTGGTAGGTTCCTTGAGCGGTACGACTGTTCCTGATGGTGACTATATCGTTTATCAAAACCGTATTCACAGAGCTTATAGTTCAACCATTTCTGCCAACCGAGCATACCTGCATATGGAGTCTGTCGATGATCTGCGTAACACCATTGGTGCAGCTCCGTCACGCCGTCGTCTCGTTATCGGTCAACCGAGCCAAACGCCTACCGGCAATGAGCAAGTGAATGCTGAACTGAAAGCCGAGAAAGTGATGATAGACGGACATATCTACATCCTACGCGGCGAAAAGATGTATGACCTCAACGGACAACAAGTACGCTAACTAAATTATTTATAACGATATGAAACGTATGTATAATTCCCCTCAGTCCGATATCGTGTTACTTTCCGTAACATCTATATTGAACGAGGTTAGCGTGGGCGAAGACGTATCGAATGTAACGGGTGACGCACCTGCACGCCGTTCCTACTCGCCCCAAGTGCCCCATTAAGCGAACTTTCGCATATATGCGAAAGGAATGATTAAGAAAAGTGTCCGCAACTCAAAAAGTGGGTTGCGGACACTTTTTCATTTGCAGCATTACAGTCAAAGGCATTATCTTTGCGGCAAAATAACAATTTTGTAATTTACAAATTTGTAAAATTCGCCAACTATGAAGTTCTACGGTAGAAATCAGGAGGTTGAGCGACTGACCCAATTAGACAATCAGTCGTCAAAAACATCAGTATTTACATTACTGGTAGGTAGAAGACGAACAGGTAAAACGACCTTAGTGAAACATACTTTTGCTAACAAGAGTTTGCTATATCTGTTTGTATCTAACAAATCAGAGTCCTTGTTGTGCCGCGAATGGCAGCAAATCATTGAACACACATTGGGAGTGCACCTTTACGGAAATGCCAATAAAATAGCCGACCTTCTTCGGGAAGTGATGATATTCAGTAGGCAGCAACAAATTACGCTTATGATTGACGAATTTCAACGCTTATATGAGATTAACCCTTCCATAATGTCCGATATCCAACATGTGTGGGATAGCGAGAAAGACCAAGCGCATATTCATTTGATTGCCTGCGGTTCGGTCTATTCGATGATGGTCAAGATTTTTCGCGACAAGAAAGAACCGCTTTTTGGCAGGGCAACAGCTGAATTGAAGTTGCTTCCATTCTCTACCGATTTACTAAAAGACATCTTATCGGACTACAACCCACACTATAGTTCGGAGGATTTACTGACCCTATATATGCTTAGTGGCGGGGTTGCAAAATATGTGGAATTATTGTTAGATGCAGGTGCTTACACACATGAAAACATTATAGATGCCGTCTGTCAAACCGGTTCAACTTTTCTTACAGAAGGAATAGAACTGCTTGTAGGTGAATTTGGCAAGCGCTATCAAATCTATTTCAGCATTATGCAATTGATAGCCAACGGACTGACTACGCAATCGCAGATTGACAGCATAATTGGAGTGAACACAGGACGCTACCTCGCCACATTAGAGGAGGAATACACACTTATTCGCAAAGTTAGACCGATGTACGCCAAACCCAACTCACAGGGCGTCAAATATGCCTTGCATGACAATTTTTTGATGTTTTGGTTTCGGTTCATCGAATCTAATCGTTCGCTGATTGAAATGGAAAAATATGACTTACTCAAAGAGATTATCCATAATGGTTATTCCCAATTCAGCGGACTTATCCTTGAACGATATTTTCGTCAGAAGTACAGCGAATTACCACGCGTGACCGAAGTAGGTAATTGGTGGGACAAACACGGAGAAAACGAAATTGACCTAATAGCAGTAGAGCGGTTGGACAAACGCTGCGTTGTTGCCGAAATAAAACGTAATCCCGACAAGATAGACTTGCAAACGGTAGAAAATAAATTTGCGGTTTTACGCCCCCATTTCCGCGGCTATACGATTCAGTTCCAATCGCTTAGTTTGACCGATATGTAATTATGCCACTAATGTCACCCCTCTTTATACTGATTAACCCCTATTCGGGCAAGAAGGCGATGCGTCGCCAGCGGCTATACCTGTTTAACCTGTTACGCCGTCGGAACGAACCTTTCGTATATCGTGTAACCGAATATGCCGGACACGCCATCGAGTTAGCGCGCGAAGCAGTAGAAACAGGTCATCGCCGTATTCTCATTTTAGGCGGCGACGGGACGCTGAACGAAGCCATCAACGGCATTATGAGTGCCCGCATTGACTCCTCGGAACGAGAACAGGTTCAGATAGGACTTATGCCTCGGGGTACGGGCAACGACTTCGCCCGCTATTGGCAGTTGGACAAACGCTACCGCCGCTCGTTAGACCGTTTCTTCTCAGGTCAGCAGCACCCGTTGGACGTAGGTTGCCTTACCTATTACCGCAACGGGGAAGCCCATCATCGCTATTTTGTCAATTCGATAGGCTTTGGAGTGGATCCGCTGACGTGCGTATATGCCGACCGGCTGAAACCCTATATCGGCTCGCATGCCATCAATTACCTTTTCGGATTACTGCGCGCCCTCAGACATCAACAGCCTATTCCTATGCAAATAACGATTGACGGCAGTCCTTTGTTATCGCCGTCCGCCACTGCCGATAGTCCGCAAAACGACCTTGGGCTATATACAATGAACATAGGCAATGGTCCGTATTCGGGAGGCGGTATTCGTCAGAATCCTACCGCCGACCCCACGGACGGGGTGCTTAACGGCATGATGGTGGAACGCCCTACGTTTCGACAGATTATGCAGGCTCTGCCTCGTTTGTTCAACGGACGGCTGACCGATATACCTTTCGTTCATAGTTGGCAAGGCAAGGAGATAATAATAGAAACGAGCAAGCACCTATTGGTCGAGACCGATGGTATCTTGCTCCATTTCACGGGTCGCTGCCAGGTCAAGTGCCTTCACCACGCCCTTCAGTTCGTAGTTGCCCAACCGGATTAGGCAACTACGTTATTTTCACTTCATCATTCTACAGAGAACAAATAGGAGAGGTTAATGCTGACGGGTCTATCCATACGGATAAAGTCGTCGGCTTTGCTACTCAGCAAGTTGATATTATGCAGTCCCCAATCGCCTTCGTAGGACAGACGCAGACCTTTCCATTGCACCCCTATTCCAAAGCCCCAGTAGGCATGGAAGCGGTTGTACTCTTTAAGGTTGTTGTTATTCCCCTTGGCATCTGCGCTGCCGCCTAATGCGGTAACAAAGGCTTCGTTTACCGTACCGGCTGTTGAACGCTTCCAATTACCACTATACGAGTGGGTAGTATAGGTGCCTTGCAACTCGCCGTCATAAAAACAAGCGACTTTGTTGTTATAGTCAAGCCCCAAATCCAACGACGGACCGGTGTAGGCAAATACCGACAAGTCGTCAATCAGTTCGTAACGCCATGAGAATCGAATAGGTAACGACAGCTCGTGTACGTGGGTACTATATTCGACTTTCAGGTCGTGTCCGAGAACCGATGACGATTGGTTATCGAAAGAGGGTGTCCACTCGTAGTTAAGCCCCACCATCATGCCTATGCCGTACATAAACTCGGGGTTATAAACCAATCCGACCCGCAGCGATGAGCCGTTGTCGCCATCTTTGGTTTTTCCCAAACCGATTGTCTTGTTATTCAAGCCTTTGCCGGTCATCGTTTTTTGCACGTATCCGACAGTTATACCTACTATGCGCGTATCCGATGAGGGTTGCGGGTTCCAACTCAATTGCGCCATAAGGCTACCGGACACAAGCATGGCAGCAGCAAATAAAAAGCACTTCTTCATACTTAATCTTCGTCTTTCTGGCTCTCGGCGTATGCCTTGATGAGTTTGTCTTGTACGTCGGCAGGTACGAGTTCATAACTTTTGAAGCGCATGGTGAAGGTAGCGCGACCGCCGGTAAGGCTGGACAGAGTGGTCGAATAGGACGACATCTCAGCCAGCGGCACGAGGGCTTTGAGGCGTTGGAAGTTCTTCTCGGCTTCCATACCTAATACCATACCGCGACGACCGTTGATGTCGGACATCACGTCACCCATCAAGTCTCCGGGAACCAGTACTTCCACTTCATAGATAGGCTCCAGTACCTTCGGGGCAGCATTGCGGAAGGCTTCTGCGAAGGCGTTACGACCTGCCAGACGGAACGATATTTCGTTACTATCTACGGGGTGCATTTTACCGTCATAGATAATGACGCGCACGTCACGGGCATACGAACCGGTCAGAGGACCTTGCTCAATACGATCCATCAAACCTTTCAGAATAGCCGGAATGAAGCGAGCATCAATAGCACCACCTACGATAGAGTTAATCAGCACCAGTTTACCACCCCACTCCAACGGAATTTCCTGTGTATCCTTGACGGTAATACGATATTCTTGGTTACCGAACTTATATACTTCCTTGACGGGTTCGCCTTCTACGTATGGTTCGACGATGAGGTGCACTTCACCAAATTGTCCCGAACCGCCTGACTGTTTCTTGTGGCGATAGTCAGCACGTGCGGCTTTGGTGATGGTCTCACGATACGGAATCTTCGGTTCGTCGTAGGTAATCATCATCTTGTCGTTGTTCTCCAAGCGCCATTTGAGGGTACGGAGGTGGAATTCACCTTGTCCGCTGACGATGGTCTGTTTGAGTTCTTTGGACTGCTCAATGATCCATGTCGGGTCTTCTTCGTGCATACGGGTGAGCAGTGCGCTGAGTTTCTCGGAGTCCGCCTCGTTATTCGGACGGATAGCACGGCGGTACTTGGGTTCGGGATACGCGATGGCAGGATAGGTCAGGTCGCAGTCTTTGGCGTTGAGGGTATTACCGGTGCGCGTGTCTTTGAGTTTCACGGTAGCGGCTATATCACCGGCTGCTACTTCGTCCACAGCGGTACGAATCGAACCGGCTACGCTATATAGTTGGCTGATACGCTCCTTGGAGCCGCGATCCATATTCTGCAGGTCATCAGCCCCTTTGACGGTACCTTGCATTACTTTGAAGTAGTTGACTTCGCCGATATGGGGTTCCACAGATGTTTTGAAGATAAAGAGCGATGTGGGTTTGCTTGCATCGGGTGCTACTTCTGCGCCGTCAGCGGTAACAGGCTTAGGAGCATCGGCTACGGAGGGAGCCATATCGCCGAGGAACTCCATCAGACGGCGGGCGCCCATATCCTTTACGCCACAAGCGCAAAGTACGGGATAAACACCTGCCTCAGCAAAGACTGCTTTCAGACCGCGAATTGTTTCCTCTTCGGTCAGCGTACCCTCTTCAAAGAATTTCTCCATGAGAGCCTCATCGGCCTCGGCAGCCATTTCGTGGAGTTGTCCGAGGAGTTCTTCCACCTTACCTTGTTCAGAAGCAGGGATGTCTTGCAATTCGGGAGCACCGCCTTCGGCTTTCCAGACGAGCATTTTTCCTTTGAGCACATCAATAACGCTATTGAATCCGCCACCGGCATTGACGGGGTACTGAACGAGCACTACTTTGTTACCGAAATTTTCCTTCAAACCTTCTACGGCACGTTCAAAATTAGCATTCTCATGGTCGCATTTGTTCACCACGAATACCACGGGTTTCTTGGCATTTTCAGCGAGACGGAAATTATTTTGTGTTCCTACTTCCACGCCTCCGTTGGCAGTGAGCGTAATTACAGCCGTATCAACCACATGCAGAGCCGTAACCGTACCGCCGCAGAAGTCATCGGAGCCGGCGCAGTCGATGATATTGAGTTTTTTACCCGCAAACTCCAAGTTGCATACGGTGGAGAAAACGGAGTAACCATACTCTTTTTCTACGGGAAAATAGTCGCATACGGTGGATTGTGCTTCAATCGTACCGCGACGTTTGATGATACCGCTCTCCAAGAGCATCGACTCCATCAGAGTGGTTTTACCCGAACCGCTACCTCCCATGAGGGCGATGTTCTTAATTTCATTTGCTTGATAAACTTTTGCCATAGGGTTTTATTTATTTTGGTGATTAAATCTTATCTGCTTTATATCGTATTATCTCGCTTATCATTTAGCGATGACAACGTAGTAATTCTTTTTACCTTTTTGGAAGAGGAGGAATTTTTGATTGAGCAAGTCGGCAGCTGTGAACGGACGTTCGATACTTTGCACCTTGCTTTTATTGAGGCTCAGTCCATTTCCTTGTATCATCTTACGCGCTTCGCTTTTGGAGGGGAAGATATGCGTTTTCTCTGCCAACAAGTCCAACGGGGCAATTCCTTGCTCCAATTCGGAGCGACTAACCTCGTACTGCTCCACGCCTTCAAATACTTG
>DFIN01000006.1:19974-33720 GCA_002372135.1 Bacteroidales bacterium UBA3696 | reverse complement strand
GTACATCCTTCACATGGCATGGCACAACCTATACCTCAAGCGGTGACTATGATTGGACAACAACGAATGTTGCAGGTTGCGATAGTGTGCGCACTTTACACCTTACCATTAACCAATCGACCACGAGCGACACGACTGCTGTTGAGTGTAGTGCATTCACATGGCACGGAACGGAATACACGAGCAGCGGTGACTACGATTGGACGACGACGAACGTAGCAGGTTGTGATAGCGTAAGAACCTTACACCTTACCATCAATCACCCAACCACCAGCGATACGACTGCTATTGAATGTACGTCCTTCACTTGGCACGGCACGGAATATACAAGCAGCGGCGATTATGATTGGACGACGACCAACGTAGCAGGTTGTGATAGCATAAGAACCTTACACCTTACCATCAATCACCCGACCACGAGTGATACGACGGCGGTTGAATGTGAATCCTTCACATGGCATGGAACAACATACACGACCAGCGGTGATTACGATTGGACAACGACCAATGTAGCGGGTTGTGATAGCATTAGAACCCTGCACCTCACCATCAACCAACCTACCGTAAGTGACACGACCGCGGTTGAGTGTAGTGCATTCACCTGGCACGGAACGGAATATACCACCAGCGGCGATTATGATTGGACAACTACCAACGTAGCAGGTTGCGATAGCGTTCGCACCTTGCACCTCACAATCAACCACCCCACTATAAGTGATACGACTGCTATTGAATGTACGTCCTTCACATGGCACGGCACAACCTATACCACAAGTGGCGATTACGATTGGACTACGACGAACGTCGCAGGTTGTGATTCAACAAGAACATTGCACCTGACGATTCATCAATCGTCAATAGAGATGCGTTTTGAGATGGCAAGTATCTGTGCCGACAGTCCCGCTACGCCCATTCATTTGGATGGAGATGGTGCAGATGGTGGCGATCCTCAGGATGCGAATGTTCCTGTACGTCGTGCAGCCTCCACGGGATATGTATGGACAGGACACGAACATTTGGGAACATTGACAGAGGCAGATACGTATCGTGATACGATTCGTTCCGTACTGACAGGTTGCGACTCGGTGATATGCACACTGCAACTATCAATGGATTACCCGACCACGAGCGATACGACGGCGGTTGAATGTACATCCTTTACATGGCATGGCACGGAATACACGACCAGCGGTGATTATGACTGGAGAACCACAAACGTAGCAGGATGTGATAGTGTCCGCACTTTGCACCTCACCATCAACCACCCGACTACGAGTGACACGACTGCTGTTGAGTGTAGTGCATTCACATGGCACGGAACGGAATACACGAGCAGCGGTGACTACGATTGGACGACGACGAACGTAGCAGGATGTGATAGCATAAGAACCTTGCATCTTACCATTAACCAATCGACCACGAGCGACACGACTGCCGTTGAATGTACATCCTTTACATGGCACGGTACGGAATACACCTCAAGCGGTGATTACGATTGGACGACGACCAACGTCGCCAGTTGTGATAGCATAAGGACTTTGCACCTCATCATTACCCAACCCACTACCAGTGACACGACAGCGGTTGAGTGTAGTGCATTTACATGGCATGGCACGGAATATACGTCAAGCGGTGATTATGCTTGGACGACTACCAATGTAGCAGGATGTGATAGCATCCGCACACTGCACCTCACCATCAACCAACTTACCGTAAGTGATACGACTGCCGTTGAATGTACATCCTTTACATGGCATGGCACGGAATACACAGCAAGCGGTGATTACAAATGGACAACGACCAATGTAGCCGGTTGTGATTCCACAAGAACGCTTCACTTGACTATCAATCACCCGACAACGAGTGACACGACTGCCGTTGAATGTACCTCATTCACATGGCATGGCACGGAATACACGACCAGCGGTGATTACGATTGGACGACGACGAACGTAGCAGGTTGTGATAGTGTACGGACATTGCACTTGACGATCAACCAACCGACCGTTAGCGATACAACCGCCATAGAGTGCACCTCATTCACATGGCACGGCACGGAATACACCACAAGTGGCGATTATGATTGGACAACCACCAACGCAGCAGGTTGTGATTCCACAAGAACGCTTCACTTGACTATCAATCACCCGACCACAAGCGACACGACTGCTATTGAATGTGAATCCTTCACATGGCATGGAACTGAATACACGACAAGTGGAGATTATGCTTGGACAACAACGAATGTAGCAGGATGTGACAGCGTCCGCACACTGCATTTGACCATCAATCAACCCACCACGAGCGATACGACGGCTATTGAATGTGAATCCTTCACATGGCACGGAACGGAATATATAGCGAGCGGTGATTACGAATGGACAACGACCAATGTAGCCGGTTGTGATTCCACAAGAACGCTTCACTTGACTATCAATCACCCGACCACGAGTGATACGACTGCTGTTGAATGTACCTCGTTCACATGGCACGGAACGGAATATACAAGCAGTGGTGATTATGATTGGACTACGACGAACGCCGCAGGTTGTGATAGTGTCCGCACACTCCATTTGACCATAACACAACCTACCGTAAGCGATACGACCGCGGTTGAATGTACCTCCTTTACGTGGCACGGTACGGAATATACAAGCAGCGGTGATTACGATTGGACGACGACCAATGTAGCCGGTTGTGATTCCACAAGAACGCTTCACTTGACTATCAATCACCCGACCACGAGTGATACGACTGCTGTTGAATGTACCTCGTTCACATGGCACGGAACGGAATATACAAGCAGTGGTGATTATGATTGGACTACGACGAACGCCGCAGGTTGTGATAGTGTCCGCACCTTGCATCTGACGATTCATCAATCGTCAATAGAGATGCGTTTTGAGATGGCAAGTATCTGTGCGGATAGTCCCGCTACGCCCATTCATTTGGATGGAGATGGTGCAGATGGTGGCGATCCTCAGGATGCGAATGCTCCTGTACGCCGTGCAGCAAGTACGGGTTATGTATGGACAGGACATGAGCATTTGGGTACATTGACAGAGGCAGGAACCTATCGTGATACGATACGTTCCGTACTAACGGGTTGCGACTCGGTGATATGCACACTGCAACTATCAAAGGATTATCCGACTGTAAGCGATACCACTGCCGTAGAATGCACCTCCTTCACATGGCATGGAACGGAATATACAAGCAGCGGTGACTACGATTGGACTACGACCAACCTAGCCGGTTGTGATAGCATACGCACTTTGCACCTCACCATCAATCACCCCACCACGAGTGATACAACAGCGGTTGAGTGTAGTGCATTCACATGGCATGGTACGGAATACACGACGAGCGGTGATTACGATTGGACGACTACCAACGCCGTAGGTTGTGATAGTGTCCGCACATTGCATTTGACAATCAACCATCCGACCACAAGTGATACGACGGCAGTTGAATGTACCTCCTTCACCTGGCATGGTACGGAATACACGACAAGTGGAGATTATGAATTGACGACGACCAACATCGCTGGTTGTGATTCCACAAGAACGCTTCACTTGACTATCAATCACCCGACTACGAGCGATACGACTGCCGTTGAATGTACCTCGTTCGTATGGCATGGCACGGAATACGCCACAAGCGGTGATTATCCCATCACACTGACCAACGTAGCAGGTTGTGATAGCATAAGAACGCTTCACTTGACCATCAATCACCCGACCACGAGTGATACGACGGCGGTTGAATGTGAATCCTTCACATGGCATGGAACAACATACACGACCAGCGGTGATTACGATTGGACTACGACGAACGCCAATGGTTGTGATTCCACAAGAACATTGCACTTGACGATTCATCAATCGTCAATAGAGATGCGTTTTGAGATGGCAAGTATCTGTGCGGATAGTCCCGCTACGCCCATTCATTTGGATGGAGATGGTGCAGATGGTGGCGATCCTCAGGATGCGAATGTTCCTGTACGTCGTGCAGCATCTACGGGTTATGTATGGACAGGACACGAACATTTGGGAACATTGACAGAGGCAGATACGTATCGTGATACGATACGTTCAGTACTGACAGGTTGCGACTCTGTGATATGCACATTGCAACTATCAAAGGATTATCCGACCGTTAGCGATACCACTGCCATAGAATGCACCTCCTTCACATGGCACGGTACAGAATACACGACAAGTGGAGATTATAAATGGACGACTACCAATGTAGCGGGTTGTGATAGTGTCCGCACACTTCACCTCACCATCAATCACCCGACTACAAGCGATACGACTGCCGTTGCATGTACCTCGTTCACATGGCATGGTACGGAATATACGTCAAGTGGCGACTATGATTGGACTACGACCAATGTAGCAGGCTGTGATAGTGTTCGCACTTTACACCTTACCATTAACCAATCGACCACGAGCGATACGACGGCGGTTGAATGTACCTCTTTCACATGGCATGGCACAACCTATTCCACAAGTGGTGATTACGACTGGACAACCACCAACGCCGCAGGTTGTGATAGTGTCCGCACACTCCATTTGACCATAACACAACCTACCGTAAGCGATACCACTGCTATTGAATGTACGTCCTTCACATGGCACGGTACGGAATACACCACAAGCGGTGATTATCCCATCACGCTGACGAACATTAATGGCTGTGATAGTATCCGCACACTCCACCTCACCATCAACCAACCTACCATAGGTGATACAACAGCAACTGCGCAGGAGAGTTTTGTATGGTATGGCACAACATACACAGCGAGCGGCGACTATATGCATACATTGACTAACAGTATGGGGTGTGATAGTCTGTTGACCTTGCACCTGACGATAGTTAGCACTACATGCGGGATTGCCATCGTGGCACCGGAGACGCAACTGTGTGAATTGGGCACAATGCAACTAACCACCGACCATGAGGCGGACTATTATCTGTGGCGTGGGACGAACTTGACGGATACAATAGCTCGCAATCCTTCGGTTACATTTACTACGGTAGGGCAATATAGATACACACTGGATGCTATGTATGAATATGGTTCTAACCTAATTTATAATGGCGATTTTGAATTGGGGAATACGGGCTTTGTAACGGATTATACATTGCAATCGAGTGCGAAGATTTCAATGGGCGAATATAATGTGGTATCCACTCCTCAAGCAGCCAATACCAATTTTTCCAATTGTGATGACCATGGTCAGATATTGGTTGTGGATGGTGACATTACGGATGGTAATTTGCGTGTGTTCTCTACGGAAGTAGATGTAGAGCCTGATACATACTATGTGTTCTCCTGCTATGTGACCAATATCTTTGATCGTCCTAATTCGAGGGGTGATTTGCCCACCTTGGCAGATTTGCAGTTCTATATTGCGGGTGAGACATTCAGTGAAGTGTTCCAACCGGAATGGACTACTTGCGAATGGAAGCAGATATATAAGGTATGGTATAGCGGAACGAATACACATATTACTATCTCATTGCTCAATCATTGTGCAATAGCATACGGAAATGACTTTGCAGTGGATAATTTGACTTTCCGCCCATTATGTGTGGCTCATGACGAAGTAAACATCAGTGTGAACCTCCCGACAGAGAAGGAAGAGAGCGTTACGGCAAATGACAGTTACACATGGCACGGCACAACCTATACCGCAAGTGGCGACTACACATGGACGACGACCAACACGGCGGGCTGCGACAGCACAGAAACGTTGCACCTAACCATCCATAGTACGCAGCCTACGTATGGGGATACGACTGCCGTGGAATGCGGTTCCTTCTCGTGGTATGGGCGAACCTATACCCAAAGCGGAACTTATACGCATACGATTGCGAATGGTAACTCAATGGGCAATGATAGTATCGTTACGTTGCACCTGACCCTTGTTCAGACTACTTATCAAAGGAAGACGGACAATATGTGTGACACCGAACTGCCCTATCAATGGACGACCTACCGCACACAAACCATCATGGAAGCGGGTAATTATAGCGATACATTGTTTAGTCGGAAAGGTTGCGACAGCATCATCTATATATTGGATCTTACCGTTCAGTCCGAATCGATGGTGGTAACTCCGTCCATCACCGCTGAGACTTGCGCAGATGACGAGTCGCTCTTCATCACGCTTACGACTGTTTCCGGTGCGCCTACAACCTACGATTTGACTTTTGATGCGCAGGCAGTGGCGCAAGGGTTCAATAACCTGATTGGCGAGCCGGTACCCGCCTCGGGCATCATCACGGTGGCTATTCCTCAGGGGGCAGATTCAACGCAGTATGTCCGTCCGGACGATTATAATGTGACGCTTACCTTGCATGACGATTGCGAGCATTTGGCTGATTATCCGCTCTCGTTCCGATTGCTCTATCCTTCGTGGCTCATTCAGCAGCGTTGGCGCGATGTATTGGCTCTGTACAACCAAAACTACAACGGAGGTTATACGTTTAGCGATATACGTTGGTATATGAATGGCACAGAAGTGCTTGGACAAGGTGAGCAACACTCCTATATATACATGACTCCCAATCTGAATGCGGCTGTATATTATGCGTTGCTTACTCGTTCAGACGATGGTAAGATTATCCGCACGTGTGATGTGGTTCCCAACCTCAACACACCGTACTATATACCTTCAGGTGATAAGATTCGCTTGCGTGCCGTGCAGCCTAACGACCCGCGCCATATCGTGGTGGAAACCGAATATTCGGGCGATTACCAAGTCTTTGACGTTACCGGTAAGGAACTGATGACGGGCAAGTATGGATCGGTCTATGGCTCACCGCAAATCGTATTTGGTCCCACCTACACGGGTGGAACCTACCTGATACGATTTATGATAGAGGGAGAAAAAGACGAAGTGAAGAAATGGTTGCTGTTCTAAGCAGCAAAAGATTAGTCTTGCTGCCAGATATACATACCAATCTTTATTTGCCATTGATCGAGGCGACCGCGAGTACGGCGGTCGTCTCCTTTTAGCATATCCACTTGAAACTTCTCGCCTAAATAGTTAAAACTATACTCGCTGTACGGAGGATTGATCCCAAAGTCGTAACCACCGCGTACAAAATACTGTTTGTATTGGAAACCTGCACCGATGCCCCACGTTACATTCAGGTGGTGGAGAAATTGATCCTGTTGGTCTTCAAAGGAGTAGTGGGCAGTCGTCAAGTTCACGTTGCCCGATTTGCCATAGATAAAAGCGTTGTCGTTGTAGCGAAAGCGGTCGGTAGCTTTATAGAACCCCGTCTGAATGGTAGGACCTGTGTAGAGGATAAGGAAGGTCTGTTTGGCCATTTCAAACTTGTATTGCCAGTCCACGAACACCTCGCCTTGGTTATAGACGTAGCGAGTGCGATAGTCAATATAGGGTAGGGGGGCTTGGGTTCCGTCCTCTTGATAGGCATAGTCGTTCCACGCGTCTTGATGGTATGCAAAGGTGTAGTTCATACCGAGCGAGAACCCGAGTCCCCATGCAATACCGGCATCGTACACAACGCCTATCTTAAATCCGTTCATGGTTACTTTATTGAGTTTGGAGGCGCTTTCGTTGAACGAATAGCCCGCTGCGGCAGTCGCCGGGGTGGGAGTGGGGGTGTTCAGTCTTAGGATGGGCTCTGCAAACCCTATCTGTATGCCTACGGAGTGGGCTGCGTCGTCTGCCCATATAGTGCCAATTCCAAAAGTAAGGGCTGCTATTAACGTCAAAACGTGTTTGTTCATAGTGTGAGGTATTAAATAGTAAGTAGATATTTTTCTGTTTGTGCCCGCAAAAGTAATGTGATAAACTTATATGGGCAAAACAAAACTGCCCACCGTTTCAGGCGGGCAGTTCCACGACTATTCAAATCTCAAATCTTTGAATCTTCTTAGATGATACCTTGCTCAAGCATAGCGGTAGCCACTTTCATGAAGCCGGCGATGTTGGCACCCTTTACGTAGTCCACATGACCATCGGCTTGGGTTCCGTATTTAACGCACTGCTCGTGAATAGACTCCATGATGTGGTGCAGACGCTCGTCCACTTCCTCGCCTTTCCAAGTGAGGTGCTCAGCGTTCTGGGTCATCTCCAGACCGGAAGTAGCTACGCCACCGGCGTTAACGGCTTTGCCCGGAGCAAACAAGAAACCTTGTTTTTGCATGTAGTGGATGGCATCGGCTTGGCAACCCATGTTGGAAATCTCAGCGCAAATCTTGCAGCCATTCTTCTCCAACTCTTTGGCATCGTCCAGACTCAATTCGTTCTGGAATGCGGACGGCATAGCGATGTCGCAGGGGATAGACCATGCTTTCTTGCCGGCGGTGAACTTGGCCTGTGCCGGGAACTTGGTAGCCATATCTTCCACTTTGTTGCGGTTGGAAGAACGCATCTCCAGCATATAGTCAATCATCTCGGGAGTGATACCGTCTTTGATTTCGCAAACGCCGTCAGGACCGGAGATGGCAACCACTTTGGCTCCGAGTTGTACAGCCTTGGTGGCAGCGCCCCATGCTACATTACCGAAACCGGACAGAGCAACGCGCATGCCCTTGATGTCTTTACCTGCTTTATGAAGCATGTGTTGGGTGAAATAGAGAGCACCGAATCCGGTAGCCTCAGGACGCAGAACCGAACCGCCGAAGGTCATACCCTTGCCGGTCAGAACGCCGGTATGGTATTGGCGAGCCAACTTCTGATACATACCGTTGAGGAAACCGATCTCACGACCACCTACACCTACATCACCTGCGGGGATATCTTGGTCAGGACCGATGCAACGCCATAGTTCCATCATAAAGGCTTGGCAGAAACGCATAATCTCAGCGTCGGATTTGCCCACGGGGTCAAAGTCCGAACCGCCCTTACCGCCACCCATAGGCAGAGTGGTCAGTGCGTTCTTGAACGTTTGCTCAAAGCCCAAGAATTTCAGCATGCTGGGGGTAACAGCCTTGTGGAAACGCAAACCGCCTTTGTACGGACCGATAGCGCTATTGAACTGAACACGATAACCGAGGTTGGTCTGAACCTGACCCTTATCGTCAACCCACGTTACACGGAACGTAAAAATACGATCCGGCTCCACCATACGCTCTACGATTTGAGCTTTCTCAAATTCAGGGTGTTGGTTGTACACTTCCTCGATAGACTCGAGAACTTCCTGCACGGCTTGCAAGTACTCTGCCTCGCCCGGGTGCTTTGCAGCAAGACGCTGCATAATCTCAGCTGTTTTCATTCCAAATAAAATTAAATTATTGGTTGTTTTGTCGGAAAAACAGCGCAAAAGTACGCCGACTTTTCTGTATAAAAAAATAATTTTGTCATTTTCGCTTTGCAAAATTCGGTGGTCTAATTCTTTTTGTTCCTTTGATTCAAACACCTTACTTTTGCAGCGTCAAACAAATGGAACAGCCATGAAACACGCACTTTTGACCCTCTCTTTATTTTTTGCGGCTGTGTCGCTTATTGCGCAGAAGCCATGTGACTATTTTACGGTGGACGAAATACCGAATGCGGTGGTTTACCTGCCGGCTCCGCCTGACACGCAGTCTATGCGTTTTGCCTACGATACAGCGCAGTATCAGTGGGGTAAAAGGCAGCGCGCTACGCCGCGCGGGGCGCAGGCAAAAGCCGATGCCGACTACAGCGTCTATCGGATGGCGGATATCTTTTCGCCGGCAGTGGGCTTCACTATCGGCAAGAACACCACGCCGCAACTGTGGAAACTGCTGGTAGATGCTACCCATACCGCTTCGTTTGCCACTGACAAGGCGAAGGCGCATTACTTTCGCCCGCGTCCCTATATGTATTTTGACGAACCTACTCTTGTGCCCGGCGATGAGGAAGTGTTGCGCCACAACGGTTCGTACCCTTCCGGACATACCAATCTGGGGTGGACAACCGCCTTACTTTTGGTAGAAATATGTCCCGAGCGGCAGGATGAGATTTTGCGGGTCGGATACGAGTATGGGCAAAGTCGTGTGATTGCCGGGTACCATTGGCAGAGTGATGTGACAGCCGGACGGCTTACAGCCTCGGCTGCCGTGGCGCGTCTGCATACGAGCAAGGCTTTTCAGCGGCAACTCCGAAAAGCTCAAAAAGAGTGTCGTCGCCTGATTAAATAGGCTCTCTTATGCTTACCATTGACCCCGATGCCCGTCTCGTGTATGTGGACGATGTGCCGGCTCGGCTGACGGCATTGGAATATGAATTATTCCTCTATCTCTATCGGCATGCAGGCCATTTGTGCGGTCGTGACGAATTGCTCTCGCAGGTTTGGGGCAATCGTTTCGCTTACGACACGGGCACCTTGGATGTTCACATCCATGCGATAAGACGAAAACTGAAATTAGCAGCCGACCGACCGATACGCACCATTCGTGGGGCAGGCTATATGTATATGGTAGAGTCGGCTTCGTCGTCTGCCGATTGCGACCTGCAATCCCTCTTTAGCGAGATAGTGGATGTCTATTCCTCCCAATGGGCGGCGTTGAAAATGAAAGTGGATATCCGGTTAGACCCCTTTATCCGTTCTATCACCATCGAAGAACAAACCCTACGGCGCATGATGGATACGGTGATGCCGCTCTTCCTGGTGGACAATGGGCAACTCACCATCTCAACCGCTTTCACCATCTCCCAATTCTCCATCAATCTCAAAGGTTCTTCCCTCAATCTTGTGTTGTCTATACCTATTGCAGAAAACGATAATGATAATTTGTAAAAGGATTTAAGATTATCTTAAGACTTCTTTTCCCCTATGGCTATACTTTTGCCGCCGCAAAGAAAAAAATCAACGAACGATGAAACGAATTATCTTTTTTTTGACCCTTGGTCTCGTACTCGCTTCTTGCGAAAAGAAGCAAGATGTGACGCAAACTCAGCCAAGTTCCGAATATCGCATTGCCGGTACGATGTCCGTACAAGCCGGCAAGGAGCCTTTTGTGGCTCAAGATACAATGCTTGTTGTTGTGGACGCGGAAAATCAAACCCTCATCATTGGTATGCAGAAAGTGCAGTTTACGGAACGTATGCCTAAGATGGACATCTATACCGAAGATGTGTCTTACGAGCAAGTGGGGCAACTCTTGGTCGTAGAACAGGACACGGTAATCATGACTTGGGGGCCTGAGCGCGTTCCGTATGCCGACTGCCCTGTGGCTCATCTGAAAGACACGATTGACCTGCAAGCCAAAACGATGCGTTTCACCTGCACGTTTGCGCACAAGCAGTTTGGCGATATGCCTGCCGCTTTCTCAGGTTCGTTTGTTGAATAAAAATAGAGTATGAGTCTGCTGTTCGGTCTTATACTTCTTGTTCTTCCTCTTGATACGACCACCTTTCTTCTGGATGAGGTGGTCGTTGTTGAGCGTAAAGGTACGGAGACAGCCGACCGGCAGCAGCAGTCGCGTCAGGTAACGACCATATCTACCGCCGAATTAGCGGTCTTGCCGCCCGTAATAAGTCCAAAAGATATAGCGCAGGAAGTGCCTAATCTGGCTATGCCTGATTATGGCAGCGCAATGACTTCTTCGATCTATGTGCGCGGGTTAGGGGCGCGTTTAGATCAGCCCGTAGTGGGCATAATGGTGGATGGTATTCCTTTATTAGATAAGAATGGATACGATCGTGCGCTGTTATCGCTGACGCAAGCAACTTTTTATTCCGGTCCGCAGGGAACGCTCTACGGACGTAATACAATGGGCGGAATCATGGCTCTTACTACTCGTCTGCCCCTGGATGTGGCGTGCAGGGAAACAATGGTAGAAGTAGGCTATGGTTCCGCCAATACTTTTCGCGTGAAGGCATCCTATTACCACCCTGTGAACAATCAATTCGGTTGGTCGTTGGCGGCTACGTATGGCAGAACGGACGGGTTTTACACCAATACCTTTACAGGCAAAAAGGTGGACGACTCGCAGGACGGTGCTTTACGTTTGCAGTTGCAGGGTAAGCCCAATTCTTTGTGGTCGCTTTATCACGTCTCAGAAGCCTCCTATACGCACCAAGGGGCTTTCCCCTATGCTGACGCGCTGACCGGGCAGATTGCTTTCAATAGTCCGTCCGGTTACCGGCGGTTCTGCTTGCAGGAGAGTCTGCGTGCCTTGTATGAGAGAGAGGACAGCCGATTGCAATTAGTAGGCACCTACCAATTGCTTGCCGACCACATGTTTATGGATCAAGACTATACATCGCTGTCCTATTTTACACTCAATCAAAAACAGCGGCAGCATGCCGCTATGGTGGATGCTTTTTGGACAGGTCAGCCCGATGTAACTTGGTATCGCTATTCCGTGGGTGCGACTGCTTTTATCAAACATAATCAGATGGATGCGCCTGTGTCTTTCCTGCGAACAGGCATTGATTCACTTATCCTTGCCAATGCCAACCGAGGCATTCACAAAGCCTTCCCCAACGACTCGTTAGAAATTGAAGAGGAGCAGATAGAGATGAGCAATCGCTTCCTTTTGTTCAATGCAGGAGGTGCCGTTTACCATCAGAGTGAGTTCAGCCCTCTGCCTCGTTTGCATATTACGGCAGGCATCCGGTTGGATTGTGAATATGCGTCTATGGACTACGACGCTGCGGCTCCGTTGCATTATCGAATGACGGCGATGATGACGCGCTATCGTGCTTTTCAGACGGCTTTGTCCGGCTCGTTGCACCAAACGAACTTCCAAGTCCTGCCGCGTTTGGACATACGATATGATTGGGACCGAATTACGCTTTACGGATATGCAGCAAGAGGTAGTAAGGCAGGAGGTTACAATCCGCAAATCTTCTCTACTATTTTGCAAAACAGGATGATGACTGACCTGATGGCAGATATGGGGGTACATCTCAATACGGGGGCGGATCCGCGTTTTACGCAACCCTCAATCACGCAATATAAACCCGAGTCGGCCTGGACAGGAGAAGTTGGCATACATGCTCTGCTCTTCGGCCACGATAACCACCGTCTAACGATGGATGCCGATGTGTTCTATACCGACGTGCAAGATCAGCAGGTAACCGTTTTCCCTGAGGGCAAAACGACGGGACGCATGATGGCTAATGCCGCACATGCCCGTTCTGCCGGCACGGAAGGGGTGCTGAATTATCGTTGGACGGATTCTCGTTGGCAGGTTCGTTGCAGTGCCGCCTATGGCTTCACGGATGCGCGTTTCTTGCAGTTTGATAACGGGATGGGGGACTATAGCGGTAAGGTAGTTCCTTATGCCCCTCGCCATACTTTTTCTGTTCGTGCCACGATGTCTTATCGGTTCAACAAGTATTCCGAATCGTCGGTCGCCAACCAACTGACTCCCTCGTCCCTGTCCGTTACCTTGGCTGCGAACGGTCAAGGGCGTACCTATTGGGACGAAGCGAATACGTTGTATGACCCCTTTTACGCCGTCTTGAACGCCACGTACAACCTTATGTGGCAGCACTTTTCGCTGCATGTGTGGGCGAAGAATTTGACCAATACGAGTTACCAAACTTTTTATTTCGTGTCGATGTCTCGCCCCTTTTATCAGCAGGCTAAACCCGTTCAGGCAGGTGTCACGCTTCGCTATCGTTTTTAGTTGCCTCTCTTTAATCGGCTCATTGAAAGTCGTATAGCGAAAAAAACGAAGCAACTTTCTGGTTGCTTCGTTTTTCGTACCCAGGGCCGGGGTCGAACCGGCACGGATTGCTCCACTGGTGTTTGAGACCAGCGCGTCTACCGATTCCGCCA
>DFIN01000006.1:404-19925 GCA_002372135.1 Bacteroidales bacterium UBA3696 | reverse complement strand
TCTACCGATTCCGCCACCTGGGCAAGTACTTTTTCCTCCGAAAAAGCGCGCAAAAGTACGTGTTTTGCTTTACCTACACAAACTTTTGTAAAAAAAAGTGCAATTTATCGGCTAAAAAACGTCTTTTTTTTAGAATAAACTCAGTTGGTCACCATCCACAGGCATACTATCTTCAGGAAACTCAGACTGAATAGTCAGCGGCACTTGAGACCTTGATTCCATTCCTACTTCCGATACATTTTCTTGTTCTGCTTCTTGTTCTGCCTCTTGTTCTTGTTCCGGCGGTTCGGGCGTGATATCCTCTATGGCTGTAACGGGCAGGGTAGTCAGCCGTTTGCCTTTGGCTTTTGGAGATTTTGCGGCTATGAAATCCACCAATTCGATATTCATCGGTTCGCGCCACTCGTCTTCAAATCGCACTTGCACAGCCGGTTCGCTGTGATCGGTTAGAACAACGATTCGGTTGTCGGGGTGTTCACCCAAGAAGTTTTGCGGTTTGGCTTGAGCATCCAAGGCAAACCGTTTGACATAGTAGTAACCGAGTTCGGCATTCCAAAACACGAGCGACCACACTTTGTCCGCATCAAACTTCTCAATAACGCGTATGTCATTATCAAAGTGTGCAGTCAGATCAAAGGATGACAAGTAGTAGTTCCCTTGCTGTGTGATGACGAGTATGCGATCTTCGTCCTTAAATTCGTCCAAATAGTTGCCTTGCCCATCGTAGTTAAGGCGCAGTACGTCAGGGTCAAACCATACTTTGCGACCGCCTAAGGTGGAATGTCCTTTCTGCTTCAATGTAATGGATTTGACATCGTATTTGGTGAGCATATTGCCCCGTGCTGTACGGCTTTTGACAGCCAAGCGACTCAGGTCATAACTCAGTTCCATCTTTTTGAGATGAGGGGCAGGTTTGAGTTGCACGCGGATCGTTTCGGCTTCGCCATTCGGGTTGGCGGTGAAATAGACGATACGGCTTCCCGCTTTGCCTTGAGTAAGGTCGTATTCCTTGTCGCGCGCTACGCCGGTCACGTTGAATCGTTTCATATAATACACGCCCCCTTTACCATCGCGATACACAATGTTGTAGATGGTGCGTGTGTCGTTCTTCTTAAAGATAGCCACATGCAAGATGTCCGTTCCGATGAACATCTTGTCGCTTACCTTGCTCACTTTGTATTTGCCGTCTTTATGGAAAACAATAATGTCGTCTATGTCGGAGCAGTTGCATAGGAACTCGTCTTTTTTCAACCCTGTTCCGATAAAGCCTTCTGCGCGATTGATGTACAGTTTTTCATTGGCTTCGACCACGGTCTTGACGTTGATGGATGCAAAGTTCCTCACTTCTGTCAATCGCGGATGCCGGTCGCCGTAGGTGGCTTGCAAGTGCTCAAACCAAGCAATGGTGTAGTCGGTCAGGTGAGCTAAATCGCGCTTGGTCTGATCAATACGTTTTTTGAGGTCACGCATCAACTCGTCCGCTTTCTTCGTATCAAACCGTGTGATACGAATCATTTTGATTTCAAACAGACGCTCTATGTCCTCGCGTCGTACCTCACGAAGCAATTGCGCCTTGAAGGGAGTCAGACATTTATCCACAAAAGCCACCAACTTGTCTCTGTTAGGTGCTTGCTCGTAGCCTTCCTCTTTGTAGATGCGGTTTTCGATGAAAAGTTTTTCGAGCGAGGTGTAGAAGTATTGTTCTTCCAATTCGCTTTTTTGAATTTCCAATTCCCGCCGAAGCAGTTCGCGCGTGTTATCCACCGACTTGCGCAGCAGATTGCTCACTGTGGTGAAAATAGGTTTCTTGTTCTCCACCACGCAGCAGTTGGGCGATATGCTTACCTCACAATCAGTAAAAGCATATAGAGCATCTATCGTTTTGTCAGACGATGCACCCGGGGCCAATTGAACCACAATCTTCGCCTGTTCGGAAGTGAAATCGTCCACTTTGCGAATCTTGATTTTGCCTTTCTCCTGTGCCCGAAGGATGGTCTCAATCATCTTTGAGGTCGTTGTGCCGTATGGCACTTCGCTGATGATGAGTGTTTTGTTGTCGTCTGCTTTGGTGATGCGTGAGCGTACACGTACTATACCGCCGCGTTCACCGTCGTTATAACGACTCACGTCCACTTCACCACCGGTAGGGAAGTCAGGATAGAGCACAAACTCCTCGCCGCGCAGATAGTGAAGAGCGGCTTCACATAGTTCGTTGAAGTTATGGGGCAGAATCTTGGAGTTGAGTCCAACGGCGATGCCTTCAACGCCTTGAGCCAAGAGCAGCGGAAACTTAACGGGCAAGTGGACGGGTTCTTTTTTCCGACCATCGTATGACAGCATCCATTCGGTCGTTTTGGGATTGAATACCGTTTCGAGGGCGAACTTACTGAGGCGTGCTTCTATGTAACGCGGAGCGGCAGCACCGTCTCCTGTCAGGATGTTTCCCCAGTTGCCTTGACAGTCAATGAGCAAGTCTTTCTGACCCAGTTGAACCAGTGCGTCGCCAATGCTCGCATCCCCGTGGGGGTGGTACTGCATTGTCTGTCCCACTATGTTTGCCACCTTGTTGTACTTGCCGTCGTCCACCGTTTTCATGGCGTGCAATACACGTCTCTGAACGGGCTTCAATCCGTCTTCAATAGCGGGTACGGCGCGCTCCAAGATGACATACGAAGCATAATCCAAGAACCAATCTTGGTACATGCCTGTCAAGTGGTACTTCACTTTCTCTTCTGACTCCATGGCTACCGTCTCTTGTCTTTCGACTTTCGACTATTCTACTATTCGCTCAGTTTTCTGCCAAGGATGATGTAGAGCAATATGCCTGCCACTTCCAATGCCAATGCGGTAACTAATAGCGCGTTGGAAGGAAATGCCATGTGATAAACCACCAAGCATACAACGCCCAGAAGGACGATAATCAAGCCTAAATTCTTAAGAAATGTGTTCATCTGTATAGTGTTTTATGCGTTTTGTAATGTGCTGCTATAAGCAATCTATGCTATTTTGCCCGCAAAAGTAGCGGATTTTTCGGACGGGCACAAGACTTTTCGTTTTTTTATGGCAGTACTCTCCGTAGTCCTTTATTGAACCAATTTGTCAAATAGTCCCTGCCGGTAAGGGTCTTGCATAAGCAGGTTGAACTTGAATTGTCCGTCGCGGTAGCCGTCTTGCAAGCATAGTTCCTTAAACTTGGAGTATGCTCCCTGTTGCAGCAGGAATCCGCGAGGTTCTTTCAGCCGTTGCGATTGGCGTTTGCTTTCATACTCCATGTTAATCTGCTGCAACTTGGAATCTACCTCGCGTGTGAAGAGTGCAAGCAGATAGCGTGCTTCGTGCTCGTCGCGCGGCGCAAACTCAAAGTAGAAGTCGTAGGCGGACAATTCGGCATTGGCAAAGCCCACGAAGAACGGCAAACTCAAACTATGCAGTTCTGCCACTTGGTGAACGGCGCGAATGAACTGGGCTTCGTACAACTTTTCGCCGGTGAGCGACACAATGCCATTCACTTTGGAGATAAAGTGGATACGCGGCGCATTGATATATCGGCCGCCTACTTCAACAATGTCGTTCATATTGTAGCGGTATAGACCGCAACTGGTCGTAATATAAACGCAATAGCGTTGTCCGCGCTCCAATTCGGAGAGTTGAAGAAAATGCTTGTTGGGCATGTCCAATTCTTTCTCGTCCACGAATTCGTAGTAGTGGTATTGTGGAAAGAGTACGCTTTCGCGGGACTCATCTACGGGATGACCAAAGCGGCACTCGGTGGCAATATACCCCAATTCGGTATAGCGGGTCTGTTTCCAGTTGAAGCGGTCAATGAATTTCTCCATATACACCTTGGCATTGCCGCATTTCCATGTGCTGAGCACTTGCAGGTAGGGGAAGTAGTCCTTTGGAGCGGGAGTGGCATATCGCTGTTTGAGTTGCCTCAATTGCTCGGCGCGGGCGGGATTGCTATGCAGGTAGGGAGCAATGATATGAATAAGGGGTAATTCAATGGGTACAGAGAATTTGCCGTTCTCTATATCGTCCGCCATTTGCTCAAGGTTCTCGTCAACTGTATTGAGTAACTCTACGATTGTGCTCGGGTTGGCGGTTGCCCAGAAAGTGAGGTCTTCCCACTGCAAGGCGAGCGTCATGATGACGTAGTTGCGCGTCTTGGTGTCGGCTATGTTCATCACTTCGGGCGGGGCGGTATATCGTTTGCGGAGTATATTGGGTATCTCGCGCACCAGCACACCGCTGACCGAACCATAGATAGTGCCGTCAGGAGCATAACCTTCTACCTCTTTGCCTACTATCTGCAGGATGTGTCCGCCAAAAGCGCGGGGACGTTGGCGTATGAACATATAGAGCCAGTGCTCCGACATACGGTGGTAGAGGGTGCGCAGATAGTGCTTACTGATGGGAATCCATTTAGGTTTACCCGTAGTACCTGAGGTTGTTGCATACATAATGGGACTGCCGCTGATCAGGACATCCTGTTCGCCTATTTTTTGACGTTCCACGAACGGACGAAGCATCTCATAGTCGTTGGGGGCAATAGCGTGTCGGTAACGTATGAATAGTTCGTCAGGGGTAGAGGCTTGCAGTATTTCCGTAAAATGGTGCAATTTGCCGTATTCGGTATGCTCATTCTGACGCAGGATTTGGCGAAGCGTCTTGTAAGAAATCATAGACGGGAAGCGGGATGCTATGCGCAAACGAAGGTGACGCCAAATACCGATAAAGGTGATACCCAGATTGATAATAAGAGGTATACGAGGACGTTTAGACATGTTTGTTAGGGGTTAGAATAGGGAAAAACATAGGGGATAAAAGTGGTAAAATCTTTTCGCCATACTTTCCAATCGTGACCACCATTCCCGTTGATTAAGACATACGGTATATGTTCTTTTTGCAATTTCTGACAGAAGGTTACTCCATACGAGCGAAATATATCGGCTTTGCCGACGCTGACGAAGAAACGTGTTCCGTGCGGTAATTCGTCCGTGCTGCACCAGTCCTCCCCGTTATCCGGCAGTTGTTGGTCAAAAATGACAGGAGAGAATAGTCCGACCCATGCGTATTGCCCGGGGTGCATTTTGGCTATGGTAGCGGCTTGCATAGATCCGTTAGACAAACCGGCTATGGCTCGGTCTTGCGGACTCTCACTCAAACGATAGGTCGCATAGACGGCATCTTCTATTTCGTCAAAGTAGGAGATGAAATTACCTCTGCGGTTCTTAAAGTACCCTAACAGGTTGAGCATTGTGCCTTTCACTTTGCGGTCTCTGTCTTTCCGCTTTTCTCCTTTGTATCGCTTGCCCCAAATGTATTTCCCGGAATTGGTATTGGGCATCACCACCACGCACGGGCGGATGATATGATGCTCTATCAGGCTATCCATAATGGTCTGTATATTCCCGTTTCGTATCCACGAATACTCGTCTCCGTTGATACCATGGAGCAAGAACAGAACAGGATATCGGGTTGTGTCGGCCACGGTCAGTTCGGTCTCACTAATGGGACTATCCTTATATCCGTCCGGCAGATAGACCACGATAGGCCGGTCGTTTTGTGCTGAACGGGTAGGCATGTGAATGGTGTCCAAACGGCTTGCACCAAAGGACGGAAGGCTCAGGAGCAGCAGAAAGATTCCTATCTGCAAACGATGCATGCTCTCCTATATTTAGTCGTTGTAAACCAGTCGGATATTGTCCACCCAGAGCGTGTTGCCGGGATGTCCGACAAAGGCTTCATAGCAGCCTGATGAGCAGACGATAACGAGGTGAGTGGGGGCATCGTTAGAGTAACCTTCTTCGGTTACGAGCGTCATCTCTTTTTTGGAATTGCGCGCTTTGAAGGTATGCGCATTCAGTCCCATATAGTCCTTATAGTGGGTTTGACGCGTGATGGCATCGCCATAATAAATAGGGATGCGGTGATCGTTCTTCCAGTCGGTGGAGTGATACACGCGCTCATAACCGGTTCCTACACGCATGGCGTGCAACTTGCCGTCTTTGTCCTCCCAACGTTTTTGCAAATAGATATACATCTCAGCGGCATCACGCCCTTTCTGAATGGTGGGTTTGGCAACGGCCTTGGCATAGACGATTTGGTCGGATTCTTCTATCTTGGCTTTGTAATCCAGCATCATGGCTACCGGACGGCGGGTGAAGGGAATACCCATATCAATTACGCCGTAAGGGTCGTCGGCAGAGGTAATAGGCTCTAAGGTAATACCTGTAAAGATAGAACCGGCTACCATCACTCTTTTCTTAATAATGCCTAAGGCTATCACGCTGTCCATTTTGCTATCCATGCGGCAGCACCAGCCCGTACCTCTCTTGGCAGGACTCACGGAGCCGGAAGCCTTATCTATACCTGCCACATGGGCATACGCACTGCTTACCGTCCACGGATTGCCGTTTTTGCCATATTCGAATGCAGCGTTCTTGCGAATCGTGTCAGTAGGAGCAATGGCATACAAGATACGAGTCTTACCGCCTATGATTCCTGACTCTTTGATATAACGCACAGCCCACTGCTCCATATCGCCGTAGGGCAACAACTCTACTCGCTCTTGGGCAGTTACAATCAGTGCAAAGAATATACTACACAGATACAATCCCATCCTCTTCATAATTTATGCCTCCTTTTTCCATTTAAGGTTATCTTCCTCCATTTGCATTCGGAGCATCTCCTCAAACTGGCGAACCGACTCCTCTATCTGATAGCGGGAAGCCAATTTGGCATAGACATGTTCCATCCTCTTTCGCTCTTCGGGGTTGGAGAGCCAATAATCAATCTTCCTGGCGAGATCCTTCGAATCGCCCACTCTAAATAGACTCCTTTCGTCAATAGCAAACTGACGGGTGGCAGACATATCGCTGTCCGAAATAACGGGCACCAATCCCATCGAAAAACCTTCGATACAGCCTATGGCTTCGCTTTCCATATCGCTGGTATGCACATACAAGTCGGCTTGCGCCAAGAGGTCTTGCAGTTGCTCGCGGGTATAGTACCCGAATATCGGCTTATTCACAAGCCCTTCACTCATCTTCTCGTAACGATGCAACTCAGGACCTTTGCCGGCAAAGACCAACTGAATCTTGTCTTTATATTTCGATTGCATGACGGCATGGATGAGCAAGTCTTGCCGTTTCTCATTGGCTAACCGGCCGGTCATGACCACCAAGAACTTGTCCTTCCATGCCTCTTCTTTCTCCTTCTTGCGGTAGGTAAAACTGGGGTCTATGCCGTTGGATATGACGTGCAATTCACCTTTATATCCGTGCTTAACCAATTGGTCTGCCATAAAGCGGCTCGGACAATGAATATGCTGGAAATTGCGGTAAACGGCTTGCCACCATAACTCATACACAAACGAGGTAATCGGTTTCACTTTGCCCAAACGAACGCTGCTGGTTAGGTTCTCGGGCTGGATATGAAACGCACCGGTGCAGGGCTTATGTTGCCGATTGGCTTCCAATCGCACCGCGCGCGATAGCAAAAAAGGCATCATACAATGCACCACATCCGCCCATGCCACCGCCTCGCGAATCACCTTCTTGTCGCAGTGGGCAAACCGAAAGCCGTGCTTATGAATCAAACTATTAAACGGATATAAATGCAATTCGGGCAAAAGATACAAATCGTCTTTCAATCCCGTCTCGTTGGGATAACGTTCGTCTGTGGCAACTATACGAACCTCATGACCATGTTTTCGTAGCACTTGCGTAAATCGTTGGGCGGAAATGGATGTACCGTTGTTGTTCGTCCAATAAGTGTCAATGGCAATAAGAATTTTCATAAATATGTGGCGTTAGAATTTTTCGTTGACAAAAACGCCGCAAAAGTAGAAGGTTTGTTCCAATTGTACAAACATTCTTTTTTTCTTTTGCCCGCCCCGAAAAACAACCGTACTTTTGTGCCCTCATTCAAACGACCGATTTTAACCGTGGAACAAGCTTTTTTCTTTGATATGGACGGCACGCTGTTCAACTCCATGCCCAATCATGCCCGCGCGTGGGAGATAGTAGCAGCGAGGTACGGACTTCGCTTTCCGCAACTGACCTGTTATAGACAAGAGGGACGCACCGGTATGGACATCCTGCACCAACTCTTTCGCGAGCAAGACGCTTCCGAACAGACGAACTGCCTAAATGCGCTCACGCACGAGCAACGAGAACAACTCTTATGGCAAATCTATGAGGAGAAAAGCCGTCTCTTCCACGAGATGGGTGAGCCCGAACCTATTGCAGGCGTTGCCGAACTGCTCCTTTATCTCCAACAACGCGGCGATACGCAACTGTGGATCGTTACGGGCAGTGCCCAGCAATCGCTGTTTGACCGGCTCGCCATCGCCTTCTCCGGTATCTTTGCACGAGAACGAATGATTACGGCACTTGATATAGAGCACGGCAAACCTGCCCCTGATCCCTATTTAGCCGCGTGGAAAAGATCGGGACTCAACAAAGAGCAATGTTTTGTGGTGGAGAATGCGCCGCTCGGCGTTCGTTCTGCCAAGGCGGCAGGGTTATGCTGCTATGCCGTCAATACCGGTCCGTTGCCCGACGACGACTTGTTGCGCGAAGGTGCAGACCAAGTATTTTCAACGATGAATGACCTTTTGCATTTCCTTAAAATAAAGATACTATGAAAACCGCATTCATTACAGGCGCATCGTCAGGCATCGGCATGGCATGCGCACGCCGTTTTGCGCGCGACGGCTATCGCCTCATTCTCAATGCGCGCCGTCAGCAACTACTGCAAGAGTTAGCAGATGAACTCAAGCAAAACTATGGAACGGAAACCTTGTTACTCATCTTTGATGTGCGCGACCGCGAAGAGGCTCGTCGGCAAATAGACAATCTGCCGAAGGAATGGCAAGATATTGATGTGCTTATCAACAACGCCGGCTTGGCTTTGGGATTGGAAAAAGAATACGAAGGCGACTTTGCCGACTGGGACACGATGATTGATACCAACATTAAAGCATTGCTTTCTATCACACGTTTCGTGGTGCCCGGCATGGTGGCTCGCGGAAAAGGACACATCATCAATATAGGCAGCGTGGCAGGCGATGCCGCTTATCCTAACGGGGCAGTCTATTGTGCTACCAAAGCGGCGGTCAAGACCCTTTCCGACGGACTGCGTATGGATCTGGCACACACGCCTTTGCGCGTAACCAACATCAAACCCGGACTGGTAGAGACCAACTTCTCCGTCGTGCGTTTCCACGGCGACAAAGATCGTGCAGACAATGTTTATAAGGGAATTCAACCGCTTACCGGCGATGATATAGCCGAAACGGCTTTCTTCGCTGCTTCAGCACCAGCCCATGTGCAGATTGCCGAAGTACTCGTCTTGGCTACCCACCAAGCCAGCGGAACGATAGTTTATCGCGAATAATAGTTAAACAACTGCTAAACAATCGTTAAACTATTGTTTAGAACTCCATCAAGTACGCCTTGATGAACTCGTCAAGGTCACCATCCATCACCGCATTCACATTACTTGTCTGGTAATTGGTGCGGTGATCTTTTACCCGCCTGTCGTCAAACACATACGAGCGGATTTGGCTGCCCCATTCAATCTTTTTCTTGCCCGCTTCCACTTTGGCTGCGGCTTCGCGGCGTTTCTCCAACTCCAATTCGTACAATTGGCTGCGCAGGTGGCGCAGGGCGTTCTCACGGTTCTTGGGCTGGTCGCGCGTCTCGGTGTTCTCAATCACTATCTCGTCGGGCTGGTTGGTGAGCGGATTGACAAACTTATAGTGCAGGCGCACACCCGATTCCACTTTATTCACATTCTGACCGCCGGCACCCGAACTGCGGAACGTGTCCCAACTCAGATTGGCAGGATTGACCGTCACCTCAATCGAGTCGTCAATCAACGGCACCACAAACACGCTGGCAAAACTGGTCATACGTTTGCCCTGAGCGTTGTAGGGACTGACGCGCACTAAACGGTGCACCCCGTTCTCGCTCTTCAAGTAGCCGTAAGCATAGTCGCCCTCTATATTGAAGGTTACGGTCTTGATACCTGCTTCATCACCCTCTTGCAGGTTGGCAATAGTAACCTTATAGTCGTGCTTCTCGCAGTAACGCTGGTACATGCGCATCAGTTGCTCTGCCCAGTCTTGGGCTTCTGTACCACCGGCTCCTGCCACAATTTTCAGCACCGCCGGCATCTGGTCTTCTTCGTGCGAAAGCATATTCTTCATCTCCAAATCTTCCACGGCGGCAAGGGCTTTGCGGTAGGCTTCGTCCACCTCCTCTTCGCCCACCACTCCGTCGCGGAAAAAGTCCATACTCAGTTCCAACTCATCGGCCTGACTACGGACATGGGCGTACCCTTCTATCCAACGTTTCAGCGACTTAACCTTGCGCATCTGCGCCTCGGCTGCTTTGGCATCGTTCCAGAACTCAGGGGCTTGCGTATGCAACTCCTCTTCCGCCAACTGCATTTTCTTCTCGTCTATTTGCAAGTACTGACCCAACTGCTCGGTGCGGGTCATAATGTCCTTCAATTGGTCTGTGGTAATCATAATGGGCTTATTTTGCCCGCAAAAGTACAGACTTTGCGGCATATACACAAAAAAGGATTTTTTCTCTGTTTTTTATTTTGCCACCCTAACTTTCTGCACTACTTTTGTGCGAAATATTGCGGCATTTTATCGCTTAGTATAAATCAATAAAAACATCAACAAGTATGAAAAAACTTTCTCTTTTCGTGGCAGCACTTTTTGTCTGCGCAATGAGTTTTGCCGATGTGTTGTACACATTGGACACCACAGGTGACCTTCAAGGTACCAATAACAGTTATGCTGAAAACTGCGATGTAGAAGTGGGCAGTATAACATGGAACTTCACCGGTAATGCCAAAATCAACCCATGGCGTATTGGCGGTAAGAGCCTCGAAGGTGTAGATCGCGAAGTTTATACCAAAACTGCATTCCCTCAAGCCGTAGAGTCTGTTGTTCTTTCCCTTGGTACAATAAGTGCCACTTTGAACAGCGTAAAGCTCTATTACAGTGACAACGAAGAGTTTACCGATGCCGTTGAGGTGGCAGCAGACGCTGAACCGGCAGCCGGCACGGATTTGACCTTTGCTCCCGCCGGTGGTTTTCCTGTGGGCAGTTATTTCAAGTTTGTCTTTAATGTAACCGTGGCAGCGACTTCCAACAAGTTTGTTCAATTCTCAAAAGTTGTTTTCAATGGCGAAGCAGCAGCTGTCATTGTAGAAGCTCCTGTTATTTCTGCTACCGAAGAATCGTTTGTTGAATCCACCCAAGTTACCATCACTGCCGGTGAAGGTCTGACCATCTATTACACCCTTGACGGAACGACTCCGACTAATGAATCAACTCGCTATGAGAGTGCAATCACTCTAACCGAGACTACTACCGTGAAGGCCATCGCTTACGATGAAGCAGGTGCTTCCAGCGTGGTAGCCAGTGAGACATTTACCAAATTGACCGTTAATACCATCGCCGAAGCCGTAGCAGCTGAAGCAAATGCTGTTGTTACCGTGGAAGGACAAGTGATGGCTGTGGCCGATGCAGGTGTGGTTCTGGAAGATGCTACCGGCATTATCTATGTATATACTCCCAATCTCGAGCTTACCATCGGTCAGTTGGCGCGCATCAACGGTAAAATCTCCAACTATGGTGGTATGAACCAAATCGCTAACGCAACTGCTACGGTGATTGGTCGTGAGAACTACGAATATCCTACTGCCGAAGTATGGACAGGCGCATCAATGGAGGCTTGGATTCTCGCTCCTGAGCGTAAATATGTAACGGTAGAAGGTACGCTTACTATCAACGGCAACTACTACAATGTGGCTGTAGAAGGGACTACTAATCTTGCTTCTATCGTAAAACCTGCTGAGGATTACTCCGCTCTGGACAGCAAGACGGTTGTGGTGACAGGTTATGCAATGTATGTAACCGGCAAATCAACAAAGTATGCTTACATCGTAGCAACTTCGGTTGTAGAGAAGGATGAATTAACCACCGGTTTGAATGACGTTACCGTTGATGGTAAGGCTCGCAAAGTGGTTGAAAACGGCGTGATCTACATCATGCGCAACGGCGTTCGCTACAATGCACTGGGTGGTATGGTAGAGTAATGCGATGTTGAGAGATAGTAGTAAATAATATCCTATCTGACAAGTATTTAAGGGGGTGTGCCTAACAAAACGGCACACCCTCTTTTTTTAGGGATTTAATATGTGAATAACATATTCCCGCAGTAGTTTTCGCCGAGTGCGCCAATCAGGCAAAAACATGTCCATACGAGCCTTGAATTGAGGACCGTGATTAGGTACTTGTAGATGACTTAATTCGTGCACGATGATGTAGTCTCGCAGTGAATTGTCTAATAGTGCCAATTGCATATTAAAGGTGAGTTGACGCGTTTGCGGGCGACAATTGCCCCACTGAGATTTCATGTTCCGTATTGTCCAACGGATAGGTGTTTCTCCCATTATAATCCGCCAATGTTCAACTCGGTATTGCAAATCCTCCTTAAATGCCTTTTTCTGTGCTTCATTGACCGGTTGTCGCCAATCTGGACGAATATGTCTATGCCGTCTTATCAACGGACGATTGCCGAATCTGTTTCCAAAAGTATTAAAAATCATATCGTTAATGCTTACAGCATCGCTGCCAGTGCATCGTAGTAGCGTGGAGATACGGGTATGGCTTTTTGGTTGGGAGTGGTTAATTCGGCGGATATACTGCCTTCCTTGTCTTTACGCAGCACCTTGACGTGAACGGGATTGATGTAGTAACTGCGTTGGCAACGTACAAGCCCGTGTTTGCGCATCAACTCTTCTAACGCTACCATAGATGAGCGGAGCGTATATTCTTTGACCACATCTCCATCCTTGTAGCGGATAAGCACGTAGTTCTCTTTGGCTTCCACATACAATACAGCCGCCGAGGCAATAATGAGTTTGACCTGCTTCTGCTGGTCGCGAAAGCGCATCAAGGTGTCGTCATCCATCGATGCCGTCTCTTTTTCAGCCATTGCATTCCATATCATATAGAGTAGGGTATATGGGTATATGAGTGTGGATGTCAATATTCCCATACATATTCCTGCCATGCTGTAATAAGTGTATTCGCCATGATACATCAATGTCATATATAGCGACATGAACAGGCTCATGGCAGTTATTTCTGCCACATGCCATAGCCACCAGCCGCGTCGTGTCAGTCTGCCCTGATGCGTGTAGATGGCCATCAGTGTGCGCGACAAAATCATTACCCCAAGCAATATGCAACTTACTATCGTTACATTGAACGAAAACATATCCCGCCCCATCTCCAGCAGCCGATACTCGTATTGAGGACGGTATAAAATGGTGAAAACCAGAAAGAATACAGGTATGCCCAGCATGTAAGTTACCAGACTGACTATGCGCGTAAAGGCCGGCGGTAAAAGGTTTGTTTGAGCCATAGTTTTGTCACTTTATTTGTGGGGACTAAATTTGAATTACTTGTTTTTAGTCCCATTATTTGAATTTTAGTCACTCTATTTGCGATTAGTACAAAATCTATGCCACTTGGTCAAGAAAAGTTTACAGCCGTTTTCGACTGCTGTACTTTTGCATCGGTTTTTAAGAAAACCACGTATGGATTATGACAAATAAAACCGATTACAGTATGGAAAATGTGAATGAAACCGTAGCGGGAAAAGCTTTTCATGTATTGGCAGGTTTTGGCGATTCGATTATGAAGGGGGTCATCCTGCGCAAAACGACTGCCGAAGGGCGTCCTGAATATGAATTGACCAAGCAGTCCATTCTTGAACGATGTGGTAAACTGTTGGGTATAGATACTGTTAATTATGCCCGATTTGGGTGTACGGCACCGATGGGGAGTAAGTTGGTTGAACGATATGGTATGCGGCTTAACGACGAGCAGACCGTCTTGATAGGATATGGTGGCAATGACAGCGATTACGACTGGGAAGACATTGCCGACCATCCGGACGATATTCACCACCCAAAAACAAGTATGTTTGATTTCGTCCGTTCCTATCATCAGATTATCAATCGTATTCGTCAATCAGGTGCCACACCCGTTATGTTGACTATGCCGCCGATGGATGCCGACCGGTATTTTAATTTCTTTACTCGCAACCTAAGCGACTGGCATAGATCCAATATACTCAAGTGGTTGGGAGGTTCGACCAAGCAAATCTCGTTGGGGCATGAATTGTACAACAAGCAACTGTATGCTATCGCTCAGCAGGAGAATGTTCGTATATTGGATGTAACTACCGACTTGATGGCGAAGCCTGATTGGGCAGATTATCTCTGTGCAGATGGTATTCATCCGAACGAAAAAGGACAGATTTGTCTTGCCGAAACCATAGCCAATCAGTTGCGTGTGGCGTAGAATGAGCCGTCTGACAAATGTGTTTCAAAGACTTGCCCTTTGGGTAGGTCTTTGATACTTCTTAGCGGTTTGCCTTGGTAGGTGGCTAATGAGTATCCCATCTGATAAATGCGCAGTGGTGAACAGGCGGCGAGGCGCTGGCGGAGCATATCAATTCGGTGACGGCGAATCAGTATTTGCATTTCAGCCGCCTTGGCGAGGCGTTGGCGAAGTCGGGTAAGGCGTTCTTGTTGTGATTGCAGTCGTTCCACCAAAAAAGCAGCCACGGCAGTAGGCGTTTTGAGGGGGAGAAAAACAACTTGATCCACCACGCTCACATCTTTGGTATGTCCTATACCGGTGAGGATGGGTATAGGACTATTGGCGCATGCTGCGGCTAAAGCGTAGGAGTCGAAGCATCCGAGGTCAGTGGTGGCACCTCCGCCGCGAATCAGTATGATGGCATCGTAGAACTGCTCATCAGAGATGATGCGGTGTAAGGCTTCTATAATACTTTTCTCCGCTCGGTCGCCTTGTACGATAGCGTGGAATAGTTGCGCATGAAAAGCAAATCCCGACTGCTGCAACTGGTCTATAAAATCGCCGTAACCTGCTGCTTCCGCCGATGAGATGACTGCCAATCGGAGAGGTAGAGTAGGGAGCGTAAGGGCTTGCTGCTTGTCCATAAGTCCCTCTTGCTGCAAGCGCCGAAGGGTCTCCTGCCGCTGCCGAGCCAGTTCGCCTAAGGTGAAGGTAGGGTCAATGGACTGTATGTTGAGGCTTAACGAATAGACAGGGTGGTAGGCAATGGCTACTTCCAAAAGAACCTGCATACCGACTTGCAGGCGTTGACCCGTTTCTTGCTCAAAGTAGGCGCGCAACATTGGAAACAGGTTGCTCCAGCAGGTGGCGCGCATCTTGGCTGCCAACTGACCGTTGGGCAGTTTTTCCACTAATTCAAAATAACCATGCCCATTGCGGGTGGTCAGCGAGGCAATCTCGGCGCGCACCCAAAACGTTTGCGCACTGAGCATGGCTAACGATTGTGAAATAAATCCGGATAATTGCGAAAGCGAATAGGACGTCATCGAAGTATATGTTTTAGAAGTAGAGTAAATACGATAATTAACAGGTACATAGCAGCCATCTGCGGCAGCGACAAATAGGCATAACTAACCGAATAGGGGAGGTGCTCCACCCAGCCTACCGATGTATTCATTAGGCAGGCAATCAGATCGACAGGCTTGCCAAGCGGTACTGCCAATGCCGGAATCCAACCTAAGGTCTGAACCAACAGACCTCCGCACATCAACAAATAAGCAAGCGGAATAACCAGCAAGTTGGTCATGAAAAAGAAGTTGGATGTTTGTCCAAAATAGTGGAGCGACAGCGGCATGGTAAACACTTGTGCGGCTATGGACACGGTCAGCATATCGCGGATAGCAGCAACTATGCGTTTGTTCCTTCCGCGCAGTTTAGATGGCAGCGGAAATATTTGTCGTAGCAAAGGGTCAAGTATCAAAATTCCTGCTACGGCTGCAAAACTGAGTTGAAAACTAACCGAAAAGAGGTCTAACGGACGAAACACCAAAATAAGAAAAGCTGTTACAAACAGCGTATTGAGCGAAAAAGGTTGTCTGTGCCAAATAGTAGCCAGTTCAACAAGGGCTACGAAAATGACACTTCTGACCACAGAGGGTGAACCGCCGGTTAGAGCCGCATACGCAATGAGGGCTGATACTATGAGCGTACTGACTATACGCTGGTGCCACCGTGCGTTGTACAAAGGCGGGTACAACCCGCCCAAGGTGAAGAGAAAGAATAGTATGCCGTATAGAATACCGGTGTGCAAGCCGCTGACGGCTAAGATGTGGGCGGCACCGGCTTTTTGAAATTGGCTTTTTAGTTCCGGGTCTAAATCTTCTTTATATCCCAAGGTGAGCGCGGCTGTGGTAGCCAGTTCGTAGCCTTGCAGCCCTGCGTTTCTATAATGTTGATAGAGATTGTGTTGCCATTGCTTTGGCTTGAGATGAAAAGGCAGCGATGAGCATTTCCCGATAGTCTGCCAATTGCGTGAGCGTACATAGGCTGTGCCCGCTATACCGTTCAGACGTAGATACCTTCCGTAGTCAAAACTGCCCAGCATCTGCCCTTCTCGAAACGTAGTATGAATAAGTAAAGTATCGCCTATAGATGGGAGCAATCGGGAACTGTCCTTTTGCAGGTAGATGTATGCATGTGTACGTTCGGGAAGTGTCTCCACTTCATAGCGCCATGTGCGGCGACGGGCGAGAGCGTAATCTTGTATCACAACCCGATAATGCCCGTCAGTCGATGAAGGAATGTCGTCAGATAACCTACCTGCGTGTTCGGCGTAGATAATCAAGGCTATCAAGGGTATGAGAAGCCACAGAATAGGGAATTGGCGCAGTAGGTCTCGCATTCGGTTAGCAATAGGTGCGTATTTCCTCCCACACAAAGCCTCGTTGGAGAAGAAAACGAACTAATCTTTGTTTATCTTGTTCGGTCTTTGGAGTAGGGCGAGAAGATATAAGTCGTTGCAATTGGTTGTAATAGGTTCGCTCGTCAATCTCGCGCAGTGCTGTTTCAATATGCCGGTCAGGCAGTCCTTTTTGCCGGAGAGCATAGCGGATTTTTTGCCTGCCCCAACCTTGGTATGCCACTTTGTCGTGCACAAATGCCTCGCAGTATCGGCTGTTATTGAGGTAGTCGTTCTCCGTGAGGTAATCTACTATGTGTAGTATTTCTTGCTCATTGGCACCCCATGCCCTCAGCTTTTCCGTCACTTCCTGCTCGCAACGTTCGGCGGTAGCGCAATAGCGGGCGGCTTTACTTCGTAGTACGGGCTCGGAGCATGCGGTCTTTTCCATATTGGTCTTGGCGTAATTCAATGTCGGTATAACCCTCTGTTTGCATCAGTTCCACCATGGCTTGGCCATAGCGTTCGTTGATCTCAAAGTAGAGGGTAGGGGCTAACCGCTGACGGGCTATAGTGCGGTAAAAAACAAGCGGGTCTTCATCCGGCACAAACAGTGCTCCCATCGGCTCGAAGCGTATGTTTTTATCCAATGTATTCATTTCACTTACAGGGATATACGGCGGATTGCTCACTACGATGTCGTATTTTCTGTTCCATGGTTTCAGGATGTCGTGCACATAGAATTCTATTTCCTGTCCGTTGTTCTTGGCATTGTCAATGGCTTTATAAAGTGCCAATTCACTTTCGTCTAATCCTTCTACTATCCATTGGGGGCAGCCTCGTTTGAGGGCTATGGCTATACAACCGCTACCGGTGCCGATGTCTAACACTCGTTGAGGCGTGTGCTGCTCATCATGCAGAATCCATTCCACCAACTCGGCTGTTTCGGGACGGGGAATGAGGGTCGTTGCATCCAATCGCAGGGTCAGTCCCATCCATTCGCCGTGTCTGATTAGGTATTCCACAGGCATGTGTTGCAACAGTCGATTCAGAATCCCTTCCAAACCGTGTAACTCAATAGGGGATTGACGGAGTAATAATTCGGTAGTACTCAGTCCGGTCAAGTAACTTACAACGCAATACGCCAACTCGCGGGCTTCCCGTTCCGTGTATTCGGGTCGGAGACGATCCATCACGTATGCAATGGTCTGATTCATAGGCAGGTATTTTGTATCTGTATTGGGATTTATAGAAAACGAAAAGGCTACCCTTGCGGGCAGCCTTTTCGGTGCATACCCCATTCGCGGTCGAATGGGTCAAATCTTTATTTCTCTGCTTCCATAGAGGCCTTGAGCGAAGCCAGAGCGTCCAAGTCGCCGAGGGTCGTTTTTTCAACCTTAGGCATATCGGGTTGCGTTTCTTTCTTAGCAGCCTTGTTCTCTTTCTGAGGCACTTCTTTGCGCTCTTCCCAAGTGCGGAGGTGGCTCAGCAAAATGCGTTTAGCATCACGGTTGAACTCAATCACTCGGAAGTCCATCGTGTCGCCTACGTTAACGGCTGACTTGTCTTCCTTCTGGAGGTGGCGAGCCGTGCAGAAACCTTCTACACCGTCTTCCAACGATACAACGGCACCCTTGTCGTTCATCTCAATCACCTTACCGCTTACGATGGTGTCCAAACCGTATTTGGCTTCCAATTCTTCCCAAGGATTGTCCTCAAGTTGCTTATGACCAAGACTCAAGCGGCGGTTCTCTTTGTCGATTTCCAGAACAACCACTTCGATTTCAGCACCGATAGAGGTGAACTCGTTGGGGTGTTTGATTTTCTTAATCCAGCTCAGGTCGCTGATGTGAATCAGACCTTCTACGCCCTCTTCAATCTCAACGAATACGCCGAAATTGGTGAAGTTACGCACTTTGGCGAAGTGGCGGCTGCCAACCGGATAGCGGGTCTCGATGTTCTCCCACGGATCGGCTTTGAGTTGCTTGATGCCGAGCGACATCTTTCTTTCTTCGCGGTCCAAGGTCAGGATAACGGCATCAATCTCGTCACCTACTTTGAGGAAGTCGTTGGCACTACGCAGGTGTTGGCTCCATGACATTTCGCTGACGTGTACCAGACCTTCTATACCTTCGGCTATCTCTACGAATGCTCCGTAGTCGGTCATTACTACTACCTTACCATGTACTTTGTCGCCCACCTTCAAGTTGGGATCCAAAGCGTCCCAAGGATGAGGAGTGAGTTGCTTCAAACCAAGAGCAATACGTTTCTTCTCCTCGTCAAAGTCAAGGATAACAACGTTGATCTTCTGATCCAATTCTACCAAGTCGTGCGGGTCGTTAACGCGTCCCCAACTCAGGTCGGTGATATGAATCAGACCATCTACGCCGCCCAAATCGATGAATACGCCGTAGGAGGTGATGTTCTTAACCGTACCTTCCAGTACTTGACCTTTCTCAAGGTGCGATACGATTTCGCGTTTCTGTGCTTCCAACTCAGCCTCAATGAGGGCTTTGTGCGAAACAACCACGTTGCGGAATTCGGGATTCACTTTGACCACTTTGAACTCCATCGTCTTGCCTACGAATACATCGTAGTCACGGATGGGTTTTACGTCGATTTGTGAGCCGGGCAAGAACGCTTCCATGCCGAATACATCCACAATCATACCACCTTTGGTGCGGCACTTGATGTAGCC
>DFIN01000006.1:0-299 GCA_002372135.1 Bacteroidales bacterium UBA3696 | reverse complement strand
GGGCGGCGCGAGCCTCTTTGTGCGAAAGAACGAGTTGACCGTCGCGGTCTTCTTGGCTTTGGATATAAACCTCTACTTGATCACCTATTTTCAGATCAGGATTGTAGCGGAACTCCGTAGCGGGAACTACACCATCGGATTTGTAGCCGATGTTAACAACTACTTCGCGTTTGTTGATGTTCGTAACCGTACCGATAACCACCTCATTGGTCTTGATGGCGTTCAACGTTTGGTCGTACTTTGCTTGAATTTCTTCATTTTGTTTGCCCTGCTTTTGCGCTTCATAGGCATCCCAGTCG
>DFIN01000041.1 GCA_002372135.1 Bacteroidales bacterium UBA3696 | reverse complement strand
TCAAAAGCGGCTGCAAAAGTACAACCTATTTTTATACTGACCAAATAAAAAATGCAAAAAAATACAAATTCTCCATACAGTACCACCTACTACACGTCCTCCTTTACCATTCCCGCTCGCCGTACTACCCAATCTGTACAAGTAGGTAACTTGCTCATTGGCAGCCAATATCCTATTCGCGTGCAAACCATGGCTAACGTGGATACCAACGACATTGAGCAAGCCATCAGGCAAGTCGAACGGTGCGCCGAACAAGGAGCCGAACTCTTTCGCTTCACCACACAAGGCATGCGAGAAGTGGAAAGCATGGCACTGATTCGCACACAACTGCAGCAAAAAAATATCCATATCCCCCTCGTGGCAGATGTGCATTTTCGCGCCGAAGTGGCTGACAAAGCCGCCGAAGTGGTGGAAAAAGTACGCATCAACCCGGGCAATTACATCGACCCCGCACGACAATTCAAGCAAATTGACTACACCGACCAAGAATACCAATCCGAACTTATGCGACTGCGCGAACGCTTTGTTCGCCTGCTAACTATCTGCCGCCTGCACCATACAGCCCTGCGCTTGGGAGTGAACCACGGCAGTCTCAGCGACCGTATCATGTCCCGCTACGGCAATACGGAAGAAGGAATGGTGGAAAGCCTCATGGAGTTTCTCCGAATAGCCAAAGACGAACACTTTGACGACATCGTGCTCAGTATCAAAGCCAGCAATACGCGCCTCATGGTCAGTACCGTCTGCCGCTTGGTGCAACAAATGGATGCTGAAGATATGCACTTCCCCCTCCATTTGGGCGTAACCGAAGCCGGTGAAGGCGAAGACGGTCGTATCAAATCGGCAGTGGGCATAGGAGCCCTGCTCGCACAAGGCATAGGCGACACCATCCGCGTCAGCCTCAGCGAAGAACCCGAACAAGAACTGCCCGTCGCACGCGCACTCATTGACTATTTCTACAACCCAAACAGCATTCGATACCACGGTGTAATCGTCACCAAAGAGCAAACCGATATCCCCGAAAGCCGCCTGACCCTCATCTACTCGTCCACGCAAACCGACTGGAACTTGTTTGTTCTCCAATCCGCTGCCGAATGTGGCAAAATGCTCTGGGAAATTCGCGATAAAGAACTGGCAGAAATGGGTTGCTGGTCGGTGGGGATACACCTCAAAAACCCCAACTTTACGCCGCAACAACTCAAACAACTCACCCTTGACATCATGCAAGGTTCAAGCATAATGCGCTACAAGACGGAATTTGTATCCTGCCCGGGGTGCGGACGAACACTCTTTGACCTGCAACAAACCGTGGCACAACTTAAGCAAATCATTCCCCAACAACCCGACAACATATACAAAGACCCTCCCAAGATTGCCGTGATGGGCTGCATCGTCAACGGTCCGGGCGAAATGGCAGATGCCGACTACGGCTACGTGGGAGCCGCACGAGGCAAAGTAAGCCTCTACAAAGGCAAACAGTGTATTGAAATGAATATTCCCGCATCCGAAGCAGCCGACCGACTGCTCCAACTCATCCAACAAGATAATCAATAAGACCTATGGCATATACAGACGACAACATTATCCATTTGGACGACCGCGACCATATCCGCCAACGCCCGGGTATGTATATCGGCAAATTAGGGGATGGCAGCCACTCCGACGACGGCATCTATGTACTTATCAAAGAGACCGTTGACAACTCCATCGACGAGTTCCGAATGGGAGAAGGCAAAACGATTGAAATCACCGTTTCCGATGGCACCGTCACCGTCCGCGACTACGGACGAGGCATACCGTTGGGTAAGATGATTGAAGCAGTCAGTATCCTCAATACCGGTGCTAAATACGACACCAAAGCCTTCAAAAAATCTGTCGGTCTGAACGGTGTCGGTCTGAAAGCCGTCAATGCCCTAAGTATGGACTTTGAGGTACAAGCATGGCGCGACGACCAAACACGCTGCGCACGATTCCACCAAGGCAAACTCATCGAAGACAGCGACATACAGCCATACAGCGGCGATGAGAAACGCGGCACGCAAGTGCGTTTCACCCCCGACAACAGTTACGGGCTGTTTGAGAACTACGCGTTCCGCGAAGACTTCGTGGAAACGATGATGCGCAACTACTCCTATCTCAATACCGGGCTTACACTCCTATACAACGGCAAGCGTTTCTACTCCAAAAACGGACTCTTTGACCTGCTCACCGAGCAAATGACCAACGACCCGCTCTACCCTATCATTCACCTCAAAGGCGAAGACATAGAGATTGCCCTCACCCATACCAACCAGAATAACGACGAATACTTCTCCTTCGTCAACGGACAGCATACCATACAAGGCGGTACACACCAAGCCGCCTACCGTGAAGCCATCGGACGCACCATCAAGGAGTTCTTCGGAAAGAACCAAGACCTCGCCGACATACGCAACGGCGTGGTGGGGGCTATCGCCATCAATGTGGAAGAACCCGTATTTGAAAGCCAGACCAAAGTCAAACTCGGATCCAAAGACATGTCTAAAGGCGGAGTGAGCGTCAATAAGTTCGTCAACGACTTTGTCAAGCAGCAACTTGACAACTTCCTCCACAAGCACCCCGAGATAACCGAGATAATGCTCCAAAAAATACAAGACTCCGAGAAAGAGCGCAAAGCCATTCAAGGCGTTACCAAAGCCGCCCGCGAACGAGCCAAAAAGAACCTGCTCAACAATCCCAAACTGCGCGACTGCCAGGTTCACTATAACGACCCCAAACCCGTCTATGACAAAGCAGGTGGCACAACCCATAAACTGCAATCGGACAATCAGGACGACCTGCAAGACCTCAGGCAGGAAACCAGCATCTTTATTACCGAGGGGCTCTCCGCCTCCGGCAGCATCACCAAGAGTCGGGATGTGCGCACACAAGCCGTTTTCTCCCTGCGAGGCAAACCCCTCAATAGTTATTCGCTCACCAAGCAAGTCGTCTATGAAAACGAGGAGTTCAACTGCTTGCAGTCAGCCCTCAACATTGAGGACGGTTTGGACGAACTGCGCTATAACAAAGTCATCATCGCCACCGATGCCGA
>DFIN01000001.1:80949-111173 GCA_002372135.1 Bacteroidales bacterium UBA3696 | reverse complement strand
GCCAGCGTGTTCCGCAAGATGACCGTGGAGGACAACATAGCATCCGTCTTGGAGATGACCACTTTCACGCCGGAATATCAAAAAGAGAAACTGGAACAACTCATTCGGGAATTCAACCTCTCGCATGTGCGCAAGAACCTCGGCGACCGTTTGTCGGGCGGCGAGCGCAGGCGAACGGAGATAGCTCGCTGCTTGGCCATTGAACCTAAGTTCGTGATGCTGGACGAGCCGTTTGCCGGCGTGGACCCCATTGCCGTACAAGAGATTCAGGATGTGGTTTGGAAACTGAAAGACAAGAACATAGGCATTCTCATCACGGACCACAATGTGGACGAAACGCTTATGATTACCGACCGTGCCTACCTGCTGTTTGAGGGGCGCATTCTCTTCCACGGCACACCTGAGGAGTTGGCAGCCAACCCCACGGTTAGAAAAAACTATTTAGGTCGCGATTTTGAACTGAAAAAGAAGTCCCGTCCGACCGACAACTCGGAATCTTCCAATCTTTAAATCATTAAATCTTCAAATCATCATCTCATATTATGACTTTTGCAGCACTTTGTAATACCATTTTTCCACAGTCAGTCATAGACTATCACAAGACGGACAACGTGGATACGCCGATGCCTAACCCTTACAAAGAGGGGACGATAGAATACGACTTGTACAAGAAGAACTGGATTGATGTGGTTCAGTGGCACTTGGAAGACATTATACGCGACCCGGAGATTGATCCGGTGGAGGCACTGGCTCTCAAACGCCGTATTGACCGCAGCAACCAAGAGCGCACCGACCTTGTGGAGCGTATCGACAGCTATTTCTACGAGAAGTTCCATGCAGTCAAGCCCTTGCCCGAGGCACGCATCAATACGGAAAGTCCCGCTTGGGCGGTGGACAGACTGAGTATTCTGCATGTCAAGATTTACCACATGCAGGAGCAGGTCAATCGCCAAGACGTGAGCGAGGAGCAACATCGCAAGTGTACCGACAAACTGGCTGTGCTCAACGAGCAACTGCAGGACATGACCACATCCATCACCGAACTGCTGGACGACTACCAAGCCGGCAGGCGCATCATGAAAGTGTATCGCCAGATGAAGATGTACAACGACCCGTCGCTCAATCCCGTGCTGTACGGGAAAAAATAGGTTCACCCATATTCGTGATAAGGTGAAACGACTGCTTGTCATACGTTTTTCGGCATTAGGGGATGTAGCCATGCTTGTTCCGCTTATGCGTCAGGTAGCGGAGCAATATCCCGACCTTGAGTTGACGATGCTCTCGCGCAAGCAGTATGAGCCATTGTTTAGCGATATGCCGAGCAATGTGCGCTTTTTCGGAGCGGACTTGCGAGGCAGACACCAACGCATCTTGGGGTTGCATAGGCTGATGCAAGACCTTGATTACCACAAATATGATGCCGTAGCGGATATGCACAATGTGATGCGAACGCAGTACATCCGCACGCGCATGTTCTTAGCGGGCAAACGGTGCGCCCATGTGTTCAAAGCGCGCGTTCAGAAGTGGCTCTTGGTGCGCCATAACTACCACCATAAACAACCCTTGTTGCCCATGTTGGAGCGGTATCGTGCCGTCTTTACTGAATTGGGGTACCACACTGTGCCACAAGTCGTTACACGACCAGCGATTGAGCGCGCACATATCGGCATTGCCCCCTTTGCGGCGCATAGAGGGAAGATTTATCCCATAGATCGGATGAAAAAAGTGGTGCAAGCCTTGGGCAAGCAGATGGCTGCGCAGGGCGAAAAAGTGCTGCTATTCGGAGCCGGATCGAAAGAAGAGATGATTTTGCGCGAATGGGAAAAGCGATATGAAGGCGTTGAGTCGTTGGCAGGTAAGCATACGATGGACGAAGAGATCGGTATAATCAGCCGTTTGCGCTTGATGCTGACGATGGATTCTGCCAATATGCACTTGGCATCGTTGGCGGGGACGCGCGTGTTGAGTATATGGGGTGCCACCCATCCTTATGCCGGTTTTTTGGGGTACGGGCAATCCGAAACCGACTGTATTCAGCGCGATTTGCCGTGCCGCCCATGCTCTATATACGGCAATCGGTTCTGCCAATACAGGGACTACCGCTGCCTTCATATCGAGCCGGAAGAGATCATTGAACGCGTGCAAACTGCCCTACAAGAATGCGTATAACCGTCCATCCCCGATATGAGTACCTTCGGACTTGGATAGCCGATTTGCCCCGCACTTTTGCCGTTTCGGGTGAAGTGATTTATGATGGGCGCAATCAACTTCGCCGTATCTTTGTGCCTTCATCCTTTTCTACCGACAGCCTGCCTTTAGTGGTCAAGCAGTTTCATCGTCCGGCTCTCCTCAATCGCATTGTCTATTCCTGTTTGCGCGAACCGAAAGCGTCGCGCGCTTACACCAACGCTCTCTACTTGCAGCAGCACGGGATAGGCACCCCCGAACCGATAGCCTATGTGCTGTGCGGAAAAGGGTTGTTGGCAGAGAGTTATCTGATTACTCGCGAAAGCCGCTTGCCCCACTTAATGCGCGAATTTACGCTAAACTATACACCGGCTCATGACGAGTTGATTCGTCCTTTTGCCCGCTTCACGGCTCGTATGCACGAGGCGGGTATTTTGCACTTGGACTACTCGCCCGGCAATATACTTTGGGACAAGAATCCCGACTATGGGAAAGGCGACTCCGCCGCAGAGCCGTATGTATTTGAGGTAATAGATATCAACCGAATGCGTGTAGGACGCAAAGTAACACTCCGCGAGGGTTGCGAAAGTATGCGCAGGATATGCGCACGGCGGTCGTTCTTCGATGTCTTTGCCGATGAATATGCGTTGGTAAGAGGGTTTGCCTCTGACGAATGTCGCCATTGGATACACTATTATCGCGACCGTTTTTGGAATCACGGACGAAAGGCTCAATACGAATATAATTAAAGTGCGAGGATTATGAGGAAAAGCATTAGTTATGCCATCACCGTGTGCAACGAAGCCGAGGAATTAGACCGCTTGCTTTCTCATCTTAGCCACTATGTACAAGCAGGGGATGAGGTTGTGGTGCAGGCTGATACCGACCATGTAACCGACAAGGTTCAAGAGGTGGTAAAAAGTCATGCCGCTCTTATTGCCCGTTACGCCACTCACCCGTTGCGCTTTGATTTTGCTCAGGCTAAAAACCACTTGAACAACCTTTGTAACGGAGAATATATCTTTCAATTAGATGCCGACGAGTTGCCTCACCCACAGTTGTTAATGCACCTACAAGATATTCTTCACCGCCATCCGCTGATTGAATTATTCAAATTTCCAAGAATCAATTATCTATTAGATACCGCAACCTATCTGTCTGCCATTACCGACTACACGACTATTTCCGCCGAGCGAATAGCATGGCCTGACTACCAAGGCAGGTTGTACAAGAACCGTCCTCGCCGTATTCGCTGGCATCGTCCTTTGCACGAGCGCATTCGTGGACACATCTTATACCTCCACCTACCCAAGAGAGATGAATATGCTATTATCCATCTCAAAGCCAAAGAGCAAGACGCAGCCAAATGGGCAGAATGGCGCAAACAAATGGATGCAACCCCATCGGAAACAAGTTTATGACCGTGGCTTACTACATAGCGTCCCCCCACTGGGGAGGTGGTGAACAATATGTATATGATTTGGCTCGCCACATGCACAGCCGGTTGGGCTATACTTGTGTTTTTCTTTTTCCTGCCCATAGCGACGAAACAATGGTGGCGCGATTTAGCACCATCGGAGCATGTCCTTTCTTCCCTTTCTCTCACAAACTATTTCGATTCAGTCCGTTAGCGGCTTTTTGTCTGAACCGGCTACTTCGTAAATATAAGGTAGATATTTTGCATATCAATAGCAGGCAAAGTTATTTTATCGCCGCATTGGCAAAACGCATGAGCCGTGATTTGCGAGTTGTTGTTACGCAACACCTTGTTCGTAAGGCCTCTGCAGGTTGGTTGTGGCAATGGGCTTACCGGCAGATGGATGTGCTGATTTGCCCCAGTAGGCTGGTGGCACGCACTTACCTTGCATCGCCCAAAGTGCAAACGGCTTTTGCCTCGGTGCAAATTATTCCCAACAGCGTTCCGATAACTGTTTCGTCGCTGCGTAACGACTTGCCGACTAACGAAATTCCCACCATTTTCTACCATGGCAGGATTTGTCGCGAAAAAGGAATCATCCCTTTCATACATGTTTTAGAAACATTAAAAAAAACACCCTTTCGTCTGCTTGTGGCAGGCTCCGTTGAAGCCCGCATACAAGAGACGTGGAATCATATTCTGGCCAATAGTCCAATACGCGAACGCATTGAATATGTAGGTTTTTGCAACGACATTGCGCCACTGATGCAACAAAGCCATATTGGTATTATACCCTCACTTGTTCCCGAGACCACTCCCCTTGCTCTGTTGGAAAATATGGCATACGGCTTGGCAACTATCAGCAGTAACAATGGCTCACAACCGGAATTTATGTCCGTCTCGGAAGGCTTCCTTTGTTCACCATTGACAGGATCAGGTAAGGGCGAACAAGAATGGCGCGAAGCACTACAATTCTTGTTAAGTAACCCCGAATATTGCTTACAAATGGGACAAAATGCTCAAAAGCGTTTTCAAAACGAATTGAGATACGATCAATTCATGGATAAAATACAACAAATATACATCGCTTGTATTTCAAGAGGACAGCACTATGCATAATATACTTACTCCTATTCATACTGCCTTGGGGCATCTCAACTATGCCGTTTTTTTGTTGCTACTCTGCACGTTGCCGCTGCCGTGGCATATCACGCAACCGCTGTTGGTAGTATGGATTTCGCTATGGGGTTTGGAGCAGGTAGCACGTCTTATTCTGCAAGCCTCAGGCGCTGACGGTATCTCTTGTCCGATGACACACTCAACGATCCGACAAAACATACGCCATCACCTACCCTTATGGTTGCTGTTGGGCTATGTGGCTTGGGAGGCATTGTCTTTGCTTTGGAGTAGCGATACGCAGGCGGGCAAGGAACTGCTGTGGAAACATCTTCCTTTGCTGGCTGTGTGTGTGGTTGCCTTGTTGGGAGTGAACGAACATTATCGACCTATTCATTTGAAGCGCGCTATCTATGCGTCAAGCCTTGTGTCCGTGGGGATGTACATGATGCTGATCTATTGGTCGTGGCATAACGGTGTCTTGCAGATTTACGGGCGTTTCTTTGAGTGGGAGCCGTGGGCAATGTTAGGCTCGAATCCGATAGGGCTAATCAAGCACCGGCATTACTATTGCCTTATTCTGCTATTAGCATTGTGCCAAACGGGTAGTCTGTACCGCTACTACCGTGCCCGTTACCCGCGTTGGAGCGTATGGCTGACGTTGGGAATAGGCGACCTTATCTTGCTGACTGCCATTTTGCTGTCCGGCTCACGTATGATGTTGGCGCTCACTCCTGTGATTGCCCTTGTGGCTATGATACGCTACCGGCATACGGTTTGGAAACGGGTGGTAAGCCATCCGTGGCTGACCGTCTGCTTGGTCATATTCGTTATAGGAGCGGGAATGTATGTATGGACGCACAACTCGCGCATCGAGAAATCAAGAAAAGAATTCCAGTGGATAGGTTACGAGCAATCCCGACAAGCCCCCCTATCACGTGAACCGCGTATCTATATATGGCATACGGTGTGGCACAGCCGCAGCGAATACGGACTATGGGGTATGGGGTTCGGTTCGGCTTATCCCTTCCTCATGCAGCAATACGAAAAGGATGGCATACAGGAAATGATCAACAAAGGTTTCGGTGTGCATAGTCAGTACCTGACTATATGGATGGAACAAGGTCCGTTGGCGGTTCTGTTCATACTCTTTATCCTATGCTTTGCACCGTGGTATAAACATCGTCATTCGTCCTTGCACGGAGCAACTAAACAGACCTTGGTATGGGATACTCTGTACCTATGCCTCATTTACGGTTGGGGAATGGTGACGGAAACGATGTGTTTTCGTATGAGTGCTTTGTATATATTGTATGCTATGCTTATTGTTCTAACAAGCGAAGAGCAAGAAGCATATTATCGGTCACGTGCCGGTCGCTGAACCGTTCGGCCTGCCTATATCCTTTTTCGCGCATTCGACTGCTTACATCCGTATCCGTCAGTATTGTTTGTAGTTGCTGACCTATCTGCTTCGAATTGCTCGGATCAGCATACAATGCCGCTTCGCCTCCCGTTTCGGCAAAACAACTGCCCGTAGAGGTCAAGACGGGCGTTCCTACGCACATTGCCTCCAAGATAGGAATACCGAATCCTTCAAAGATACTGGGATAGCACATCACCTCTGCTCCTTTGTAGAGGGCTGGAAAATCGTTGAAATCCACGTTGTGTCGTAACAACAGATTGACACCCAATCGTTCGGCTTCTTGTCGGCATTGCTCGGCATAGGCAGACTTGCCGCCAACGGCTACCAGCGGTAACGTAATGCCCGCATCGGCTATCCCCCGGATGAGGTTCAGAAGGTTCTTGCGCGGTTCGATAGCACCTACGTCCAGCAAATAGCGTTCGGGCAGGTCATACCGGCTCTTGGTTTGGGCTATTTGTTCTTCGGTAATCGGTTCGCGAAAACGGTTGTTGCAACCTTGATACACTACGTGTATCTTCTTCTCATCGGCGTGAAAGAAAGTGATCAGGTCTTGCTTGGTTTGCTCGGAGATGGCAATGATAAGGTCTGCTACGTGGCAAGCGTACTGCACTTTGCGGGCAAACAAGGCGCGATAGGTTGGGCTGTATAGTTTCGGATAGCGCATAAAAATGCAGTCGTGCATCGTAACGACCACCTTGCAGCCGGTCCTTCTGATGCCGTAAGGCACTTCGCCGGACAGTCCCCAATAAATGGATTGGGCTGTTATAGGATTGCTGCTACCCCTTTTTTGTTGATTGAGTTGCCTTATTGCTTCGGTGCAGCCATACGCGCGCCACAGCGAAGGACATAAACGCCATAATCCTTTAGGAAGAAGGACATTACACCTCTCTTTCGGCAAAGCAGTGTATATCCACGAACATTCGTTAAGAAAGGATACAGCGTTTCTATGATATCGAGGAGTAAGCAGGCAGTATTGGTTATCCGGCGCATAGGTAGTCAGCAGTCGAATGACATCACGGCTGTAGTTGCCCAATCCCCGCCGATTGAGAAAAGCGCGTTTCGCGTCTATATAGAAGGTGCTCATAACGATTTCTTTTGTTCCATTCGTTCCAGATTAGCGCGTTGCATACAGGTGCCGAAGCGGCGCATATCGTCAGCCTGTTCAGGATAGCGGTCTTTGACATCTTCGTCACTGCCGATACGATAGAGATGTTCTTGACGGCTGTTCACTCCGTAGCACCAGAACCATTCGCCATCGCTCACGCCCAAATGCTCGTTGCTTACAAAGAAAGCATAACGGCGTTCGTTTCGCTGAATATCAATGCCCAAGGTGGAGTTATCATACGGTATGCCAAGCATACCTAATACGGTTTCCCAAATATCTATCTGGGAGGCAGGGTGCGACATTCGCTGCGGCTGCAAACCGGCACCGACAAAATAGACAGGAATGGTGTTAAACGAAAGGGGCATCTCGTAAGACGATGCGAGCGGTGCACCATGGTCGGCAACAAGGATAAACAGCGTGTTCTTTCCCCATTGGGTTTCTCGGGCAGCGGTCATAAACTGACGGATGGCATCGTCGGCATAGGCAATGATACGCTCCTCGTCGTTCTTGCCACGTAAGCGAAAAGCCTCCGGCACTACGTAAGGTGTATGGTTGCTCACCGTCAGGAAAGTAGCAAAGAAAGGCTCTGTTTGCGCAGCCAGTTTGTCCAAACCGAAGCGGAACATATAGTCGTCCGGCACGCCGAAATTGTTGACCACCGCTGCCTCTTCGTAGTCGTAGAGCGAATAGATGAGCGGGATATGGTTCTCCCGCCAAAAACTATTCATATTGTCGTACTGCGGATTGCCGGTCACGAAAGCAAGATTATGATACCCTGCTTGTTGCAGGTAGTAGGGCAGACCCGTATAGTGATTGGCGTTCACATCCATCATCGCGCGCGCAAAATTGGGTACATACCCGTATTGCGAAGCCACAATGCCGTTGTTGGTATGGATACCCGCCGAAAAAGCATTGCTCCAATATAGGCTGCTATCGCGCAGCGCACGAAGATAAGGGGTCAGGTACTGCCCGTTGTATTGCCGCTCTAAGTTGGCACTTGTCATCGATTCCATCAAAATGAGTACCACATTCGGACGCGAGGTTAGTACGACAGGAGCAGCCACCGTATCCGTCAGCGGGCGATGCAACTCACTTTGCACATACTCCTCCGCCTCATGTATGTTGACAGCCGACAAGAAATCGGGCAACTTGTTTTTTCCGTTCTCGGCAGTCTTCACGATATTAAAGACGGGATTCACTCCTAACTTGTTATAGAAAGGCTTGTCGCAGAAATAGGCGAAACTGACTTTGAGCGGATAGCGTTGCAGGCTGCCGCGTATGCCGACAAAGACCAATCCGTAAAGCAACACACAAATCAATCCGCCTTGTATGTATGTGCGGACAGGGATAGAGCTGCTCACTAAGATCGACGATTGTTGAGCGATTGCGCGCCGTGTCAGGCGAACCAGTAGCCATTCATAGACGGCTATCACGACAACGGCAATCAGCAGGAACCATAGATTGGTCGTGTCTTGCAGCACCATTCCCGCCGTGTCGCCGGCAAAGCCGAACCACTCGGTAACTTCGTAATTAAGGTGATTATCAAAGAAATGGAAATATCGTGCATTCGCCACCTCCACGATGAGAATAATGGCAAACAATATGCCTTCCCACCATGCAATACCGCGCATACAGCCTGCCACGATCCATGGTCCGTTCTTGCTTTGCAAGGTGCTTAAGGTCGCCATCGTGAGCACCACAACCGGCAGGGCTTGCACATAGCAGGCAATCAGGTTGTCGAACTTAACGCCAATGAGCAATGCCCTAAAAAGCAGCGTGTAGTCAATACCCTCTGCCGGCATATTGCTCCATAGCAAGATAAGGCGGCAGAATGTCATAGCACAGAGTGCTAACACGTGCAAACATAGCAGATAACGAATACTATGCCACAAAGGCTGAAGATAACGAGGTGTCATAGTGTGTCTATCGTTTCCATGATTCGTTGTACAAAAGCCTTGGCAGTACGAAGGGTTTCTTCTTTTGCCGTGGTAGCATCCTCTGCGGAAGTACCCGATACCAACACCTTGTCCGCCTTGGCATCAATGACCACCGTATCTTGTTCGGTGATGAGTCCAAAGCCGTCGTTATAGGCAAAGAAAGCGAAGGGTTTGTACGTCTCGTCAAAGATGTCTTTTGCAAAAACATAATCATCGGTCGGTATGCCCATTTGTGCCAACAAGGTCGGCACAATATCCATTTGTGAGCAAAGCGTAGTTACTTCCTGCGGATTGGTAACTGCACCTCCCGTCCACAGGGACAAGATACGAAAACGCTCCGGCACATGGATGGGAAGACCATCGGGATACGGAAAACCGTGGTCGGCGACAAACATAATCAGCGTATTGTCCCATTCGCTTGACAGCCGCATCGAATCCACAAACGCCCCGAGACAACTATCCGTATAGCAAATCGAGTTGAGGTATGGGTGTTCCCACCGCTGCATTGACACTTCAAACGGTTCGTGACTGCTGAGCGTGAGAATGACATCCAAGTGCGGCAACGTATCTTGCTCATAGCGTGCGGCTATCTCCCGTTGTGCAAAAGGTAAGAGAATATGGTCAGGTACGCCCCATTTGCTCAAACGTGCACTCATCGGAAAATCGCGGTCGCTGACGCGCCGGTCAAAACCGCCCGATATGAGGTAGGAGCGCATGTTGGTAAAGTCCTCGTCGCCACCGTAATAGAAGTGCAAGTCATAGCCTTGCGTTTTGAGCGTCTTGCCTATATTGGGCAGGTGTTCCGACTTATAAGGTACGGTCATAAGCGAACTGGTTGGTTGCCCTGGGAAGGCACTCATTACCTCCACCACGCCCCTGTCCGTGCGGTAACTGCCTGCGTAGGTGTGGCTGAACCATACGCCTTCCTTGCTCAAAGCTTGCAGGCGGGGCATCGCCTCCCACGCATTGAGCGAGAAACTCTCCAAGATGAACAGTACAATATGCGGGCGACAGGTGCGCAACATCCGTTTGGACGGCGTGCCTGCCAAAATAGTATCTGCATCTGTCTCACGCGGATGCAGCAATTCGCGTACCCTTTTCGTAGCCTCTTCGGAGGACATATAGGTGTATTTTTGCACATCAAATGTATTCTCTCCCAACGACTCCACGATATTGAAGACCGGATTGATGGCAGCAATGTTAAGCATCTGATTGTCGGAGAAATAGACCCGACCCGTGTTCATTGTGCTGACCGTCAGACTGCAGCGAATAGGCAAGATGAGCAAGCCTGTCAGCACCAAATAGCCCAACGAGCATAGAATACGACTGCGAAGCGGCTGTTGTTCAGCCGTTGCCGTAGTGTCGTCTTTGGGAAAGACGCATCGTCGATAGATCCACCACCATCCGGCAAACAGCAAGCCATAAGCTAATGCCCCTAACAGCCACATCCACCACGGCGCACTCGCCATCGCGTCTTGGGGAGATGCAAGAAAAACAAAGATGGTCTTGTCCCAGTGATACCCCCACGAAGGGAAGCAACCGTTATCGCCTAACAGCACGAACAACCCTACCGCTAACACGATGGCTGTTAGTATATCGGTGGCAATCCGTACCACCCGCCGTGGTGTCCAGCAACCGACTATGAGAATCAGCCCCATAACGAGCATCACATAACTCGCTACACTCAAATCTAAGGGAAAGGCGTGTCCCATCACACGAAAATAGTCGCCCAACGAGATGTCGCCCATCAGCCGATGTTGCCACAGCATGAACACCGGCTTCTGCACCACAAAGAACAGCAGCCAATACAGATAGTAGCGTATAAATAATTTCATATCTCGTTTATTTATTTCCTTTTGCCCGATTGTGGGTCTGGCAGAGCATTTGGCAGTTGGAAATATCCGTTGCTCCGCCTTTAGACCAAGCGGTCACATGGTCGGCGTCCATTTCCGTCAGTTTCCATATACGCGCATGGTTGGCGTCATGACCGATGGCACACAACGGACAGTTGGAAACCTCATGCCTCTTGGCTTCTTCCGTCTGGCGGGCATAGACGCTTTTCTTGGTCGGCTCGTCGAAACAACGCACTTCCAACAGTTTGGTGTCTTGGCAACCGCCGAGGATATATTCATAGATGCCCTTTTTGTTCTTCACGTAGTAGTCTTCGTATAGTTCGCGCTGTTTGGCGGCAACTTGCGCAGGGTCGTACGGGTTCTTATGATATTTCTCATAGAGTTCGCCCCACGGCAGACCGCACATCTCTTTTTCTATGTTGGTAAACACGCCGCTCGCCCAGTCGATGACGCTGTTAAAATAGGTCTCCATTTCGCGGATGTTATCATCGTTGCGGTGGAGCGACATGTATTTGCTGACCTCGCCACGGTTCACCCATTCAAGCGCAGTATGCAGGTACGCTTGGCGTTTCACGTTTCCGCGCAGGAAAGCCGCCCATTTGTTGATATTGGCGTTCTGCGAATTGGAGAACACCTCTTTGGCTTTTGTGACAAACGGTCCGCAATAGACGGCATTCAATATCTCCTGTTCTTCCAAGGGCAACCCTACAATGTTTATGGTCTTGAACCACTCTTTGATTTCGCTTTCCGTTCCTTCACATTCATAAACCAACAGTTCGGTTTGGAGAATCTTCTTTTTGAGGTCATCCGCCATATAATCAAAATACTGTTCCATGCCGTTTATACGGATAGCGAACTTGCGTGTGAGGAAACGTCCCAAAGAAGTGATACGTTGCTGTCCGTCCAATACTTCCAAATGGTTGTCGTCCACTCGGTTAAAGTATAATAAACCAATTGGATAGCCTTTGAGCACGGACTCAATGACTGCTATCTCGCGTGCACCGTTTTGCTCGGCGTAGAGATAATTGCGCTGGTACTCCGGCTGAATGGTCAGGCGGCCCGAAAGACCAAACAGACCTTTGCCTTCTGCCTCGTTGTACGTAAACCCTTTGCAGATTTCCTCAACGGTATATATTTTGCGTGTTGCTTTCATAAGGTGTTGAGTTATTATCAATTTTATGGCTTCAAACATCCGATGGGCACTACATACACTCCGTCTTCGCGTTGATATGCATATTCACCTACGGCGGTCAGTATCATCTTAAATGAAGGGGCATACATCTTGTTGGTATCTATTTTTTTCTCAAGCAGTAAAAGGTTTTTCGCGCCTTCTGCAATCAGGTATTCGCCACCTAATTTAATCTCTACCAATCCATAGTGCCCGTTCCTAAGGTGTACCACGCTGTCGCACTCAAGGTTGTTGCTGTCGCGATAGTGATACACGCGTCCGTCAATCGCCTCGGCATACACTCTAAGGTCTCGCACTGCCATTGCTTCAAACAATAGCCCTAAGGTATTGAGGTCTTTCATCAAGTCGCGCGGACCTATACCTAAAGCAGCGGTGGCTATACTCGGATCCACAAAATAGTGTGTATCGGCAGTACGCAGAGCTGCTTTGCTGCGGAGATTGGGATTCCACGCCGCCATATCCTCAATGACGAACATTTTTTGCAGAGCCTTGATGTACGATGCCACAGTCTGGTCGCTTATCTTCTCTTTTTCATTCGCACTAATATCAGCGGCAATCGTACTAAACGAAGCCTGCGAAGCCTGATGACGAGCGAAACTACGCAAGAGCATACGTGTTGTTTCTTCGCTCCGGCGGGTGCCATCTACATCGCGAATGTCATATTGTGCCACGGCATCCACATAGTTATACGCTTGTTTCAGTGCTGCCCGTTCCGACTTACCCAATGCTTTAGGCCATCCGCCACGGCAAATAAGGTAACATATATCCTCCAAGCGCAACTCATTAGCCTTAACGCCTTTGAGCGGATTATAAAACAACTCCTCCAACGATACGGCACCATTACTTTCGCCTGACTCGTACAGCGACATCGGACGCATTCTTAGCCACGCTGCACGACCTGTACCGGTATGGCTTATCTTGTCGGTTTGCGCCGGTTGCGCACTGCCGGTCAGAATAAACTGTCCTTCTGCCGAACGGCGGTCAACAGCAAAACGACATGCGTCCCATAGTTGCGGGAAGCGTTGCCATTCGTCTAACAATCGCGGCACTGCACCCTCTAACAGACTGCTGATATTGGTAGTAACTAAACGCCGATAATCCTCTTGTTTTTCCGGGTCGTCAAGGAATAACACACTTCGGGCTTGCTGCAGAGCGGTGGTTGTTTTTCCGCACCATTTAGCACCCTCAACGACCACATATCCTGCAGCCTCAAGTTGCAGCGAAAGCAGGTCGTCCGCAATGCGTTTTTTATAGGTGTTTTCTGCCTCCACAATTATTTCTTTTTATTTCGCCACAAAAGTACTGCTAATTATTTGATTATGCAAATATTCTAATAAAATATTATGCCATTTGAGGATTTTTCGTTATGCCATTTGAGGATTTTTTAGTGTGGCATTTGAAGATTTTTGAACACGCTCTGAACAACAACTGAACAAGAACAGAACAACAACTACTGCCGCTTGCGGATAAGGATGCGTTGGTAAACTTTTTCCTGAATTCTATCTCTGGTGATAACACCGCTCGCGTTCAAATCATACGTACCTGCTTTATTGAATTTATTCATATACGCTTGTTTACACTCTGCTGTTGTATAAACTCGTGTTTTTAAGTGATATAAATCTTCATTTTCACACATTCCAACAATCTCAAACTGTTCAGGGCAATACTTATCGAGGAAAGAAATAGGTACACCCATAGTGCCTTCGTAGTCGGCAGGTATGGCATCGGTATAGGGTACTTCGATGGCATCGTAGTTGTCGTAGTGTTGGTATCCTATGCCTTTTATCTCTTTATGTCTGCTGAATTTGATATTATCCGCCATAGTCATCAACTGCAAAGGTTGGTGACGGCGACCGTGGTCAAGGTTGGTGAACCAACACGAATTGCCCAAACGAGTATAATCACCCACATAACCCAATCGGGCAGCCTTTGCCCTATCTGACTCCGCCACTTCTGCCCCTTTGGGAACACCAAACACCATATCGCTTCCGTTGCCGGTAGCACCAATCCACATCTTATTCTCTTTAATAAGCGGAAAGACTTCTTTGTAAGTAATAGCATTTTGGTTGCCGATGATGAGGAATTGCTTTGGAGTACCCTCAAGTATCCAAGCCAGAAACTCCCGAAAGAGCGAGAACGGCGGGTTCGTGATAATAATATCTGCTTCGTCGCGGAGAGCGGTTACTTCGGCACTACGGAAATCGCCGTCACCCTCCAAGTAACTCCACTGCAAATCGTCTATATCGATGCGACCGTTTGCGTTCGTATCATGCGTAAGGGTGAATATTTTGCCCTTAATACGGCTTTTCTCTACATTGTACATGGGATTCCCGGTTTCGAAGAGCGTCGGCTGCCAATCGGTCTTGTACTTCTTGCTTTCGATGGCATAGGACGTGGAAATAAGTTTCTTCAGACCGAAGAACTCAAAGTTTTGTGCAAAGAACTTGGTGAAATTGCTCCATTCGGGATCATCGCAAGGCAGCAGAATTGTCTTGCCCCGAAAGATATCGGGGTTGTATTCAATGTACGCGTTTACTTCTTTCTGTATGTCTGCATACTGGGTGTAGAACTCATCGTTTTTAGCATTTTTCGCTGCTCCTAAATTCGCGTTTTTTGCCATTTGTTGATAACTCTGTAATTGTTATAAAATTTCCCAATAGCCATTGCGTTTGCCATTACGGCGAACAATGATTTCTTTTTCAGAGAGACGGATAGTCAGTGTTTTTACGGTTCGCTCGGATTTGCCGATGTTCTGTGCTATCTTCTTTTGGGTAGCCGATGGATTTTGCTGTATGACACGCAATACTGCTAACTCTTCCAAAGTGCAATTTTTGCACTTTGGGGACAATAGATTGTCATTATTTGCACTTTGAATTGCACTTTGAATTATATCGTCCGTCGTTTCCTTCCAATCTAAATGCATTTCTCTATTCAACAGCACATTATGTTCACCGAGTAATAAATTGCGAAAGAAACGTTCTAAAAAGGATGGCGTATAATCAATTCCTTGCAAAACATTTCGGTAATTAGCGCGGACTAACGCATTACGAAAATACCATGAGTTCTCTGCAAATAAGTCATTATTCACATCAAAACCAAGAGAACGCAGATACTTAATCATAAACACAGCGGTTGTGCGTGTATTTCCTTCACCAAAAGGATGAATCTGCCATAAATTACTACAGAAGTGCGTGATATGTTTGATAGCTCCGATAATTTCGATAGAAGAATAATCAAACTCCTTTTCCTGCGTAAAATCATATTGCAGTGTTTCGTAAATCATATCGGCACTTGCATAATAAATAGTATCTCCACGAAGCACCCACTCTTTTTTTGTGATATTATAATTACGAATCTTACCAGCGAACTTATAGATTCCTTGAAACAGATGACGGTGAATAGCAATTAGTTGAGTTGGAGAAAAAGTGAACGCTTTTTCCGATAACAACTCAGCAATATGCTGTGACACTTTATCTGCTTCTTGTGTATCTTCTGTTTCCGCATCGTGACGCACTTGCTCGGACTGATAATAACTATCAATAAGCGTTTTGGCTTTTTTAAGCGTAATATCTCCTTCAATATGTCGCTTTGCGATTTCACGCAGGTATTCGGACGTTTGCAGTCCGTCCACTTGTTGCAGTCCGATGGCGGTGCGCCATATTTGGGCACGCGCTTTCTTATCCGGTTCGCCTTGACGGATATACTCTTCAAAGTCAGGTTGATATGGAGGGAACTCCTTCATGTTGTATGCTTATAGTTGGATGGTCAGTGTGGAGAGCAGTCCGACGGGGATATCCATAATCATTGAGGCACGGCTTGCGTAGGGTATGTCTTGCACAAAGCCCAACTCAGCCAAGTCGTGGCAGAAGTCCCATAGGTTGTAGCACTCCACATTCAGTTTCATGGGCACGGAGCCTGCCATCCATTGACCTTGTATATGCCAATCGAGGTTGTATTTGGCGCAGTGGCGTTTGCCGAAATGCTGGTCGGTTGGGTTGATACCCCGTGTGTCACGCGGCAAGATGGCTGCCTGATTGCCGTTCTGGTAGTAATGCCAGTCGGTGAAAGGTTTGCCGTCTGTCCATTTGATCGTTACGCCCGTTTGCACCCATTTGCAGATGTTGTAGCCGAGATAGAACCGACAAGCAAAGCCTTTGTCTGCATCGTTGTTGCCTACTCCTTTGAATTTAGCAGCCTGATTGAGCACCACATTCTGCGTATTGGGATTGGCAGTCGATTCGCTGAGTATGCCTACGATGTTTGAGGTAGGTCCGTTGCCCAGTGCGGCATAGCCGCCAGCCTGCATGGAGTGCCACGACAAGGACACAATCACCTTCTCGCCATAGTAGGTATAGCGCGTCAGTTGAGAAAAATAGTACGGATCGCTGATAAGCCAGTTGGAACCAAATGGGTCGGTGGTGCCTACTTCGTATTGTTTCACGCCTGCCGACGGATAGAACACTTGCAGTCCATCTTGCTCTACATACGAACCGTTGGCATCCGCTCCGCCTTGGTAGCGGGTGAACCAGACATTAAAGTAGCGGCGATAACTCTGCTGGAACATGATTTCGTGCCTGCCGAAGCGGAATCGGAATGGGATATTGAGTTGCAAATAGGATGTCTGCATCAAGCCTTTTTTATAGTTATGATATTGTCCGCCGGTGGTCATCGGCTCGGCAGTGTTGTCGCCCAATATGCTGATTTTGCCGTTGAGGTAGTCGTCAGAGAAGAAGAGAAGGTAGTCGAAGTTGTAAGGCAGTCGCTCATGACTGAGGCTCACCTGCATATCAAACCAATGGCAGGGGTGTATATCGAACTGCAAGAGTGCCTGCCAGTTAGGGCTGACTTTGCTTTTATTGCGCAGCAGGATGGCATCGAGGGTGAAATCCAAAGAGGCTTTCAAGTCCACTTTCTCGCCTAACGCATAGTGTGCGTCCACGCCGAAGGTGTTCTCCAATAGTCCGCCCGTGAAGGCTCTTGATTGCCAGTCATAGCGATACAAATCCATCGGAGCGGGGACTAAGGATGGATTGTTGGCATAATCAATCGGACGCTGCAGGTAAAGCGTGTTGGAGAAGGTGGTCGTTTCGGGCGAGAAATGCACCAGCGAGTTGTAGGCATCAATATGCACATTGAGCCACGGTAGCACGGGTTGCTTATAGTTGACTGCCCAACTGAGCGAATGGGTATTACCATCCGGCAAATAGGGGAAGAAACTTTCGCCGTCCTGATCGAGGATATTCTTGCTAAACTCAAGATTTTTGTGGCGAACGACATCGGTTGACCAGTTCAGGCCGGTAGTAAGAAAGCGGCTCTTGTGGTAGAGCATACCCGAATAGTTCTTGTGGTCATATACCTCGTCAAAGTTGTAGAGGTATTCGCTGCCGCCGTCCTGCCGCCCTGAGAAATTGAGTCTGTAGCCCAGTTGCAAAGGCAGTTTGCCGTCGGCTTGCACTTTATAGTAATCGGCTTGATAGAATGGGTTATCGGTAATCAGTCCGGACACATCCTCCCGCGTCAGCAGTCTTTGTCCGTAGGCGGCATAGATGTGTTGAGGGTAGAGATTTCCCTGCTTGTCGCGAAATGTATAGGCGGCTTCCACTTGTCCTGCTCCACGCAGATGGCGGCGCGCGGTAACATGCTTGTAGGTATCGGCACTCTCCTGCGGCGAGCGGTGGGTTATATTGAAGATCTGCTTGGTGCCTGGCATCGGTTCGCCGTTGCCCAACTGACCGAAGTTGTAGGTAGCCTGCACATAGGACGCAGGGTGCGAGGTGAAATGCAGTTGCCCGTTGTTGGGATTGATATAGAGGTCATGGTACTGCATATTGGGTACATAGAGGGTACTACCGCTTTGAAACAGGTTGTCGGTACGCATGCCGTCGATATAGTAGCGGTTGGCAGTAAAGGGGAGCCCTTCTATACCGATAGTAAGGCGTTCGGGAATCCACCACTGCCCATACGAGGTTGTTTCCACGATCGTATGGTCGTTCAACGCCTCTAAATAGTAGATAAGGTCGGAGCGGTGATACCACTTTTCAAAAAACTCGGCTGTAACCGAATCGTTGATACAAGGGAAGGTCTGCGGCTGAGCAGAAACAGACCAACCGATCCATAATGCCGACAATAAAAAAACAATTTTACGCATATAGCAAACAAATAATCAACCGCTTTATCTGCGGTTGCTGGTTAGTAATTGATAGCACCAATAAGGGATAGCGAACAGGGGACGATAGAATTTTTCGACCTCGTAGTATGTAACCCGTTCGGAACCGAATTGCTTATAGTGCTTCGCCACCCCACGAATAATACTGCCCTCAAAATCGAAGGCAACACCTTTTTCGCGTGCCAGTTTGATACATTCGAGCACCAAGAGGGCAGATGCGCCCGAATGACTATAAGCCGAATCAAATGCGGGAATGAGGTAGTACAGCGTTCGGTTGTCCCACACCACAAAAGCAGCGGCATAAACTTGACCATCGGCGTTGTGAATACTGACTATCTCGCCACAGTTCAGGCGACGCGCCTTACGCTCTAAGACGAGTAGGAACTCACGCGAATAACTGATTGTCTTGCGGCGTGCCGCGAGGCAATCGCGGTGGAATCGATAGAAATCTTCCACATTCATTTTACCGCGCTCGGCATGCAGCGACAGGGCTTTGGTCAACTGTCTTTTCTTATTATTAGAGAACCGTGCCACCACCTTGTCTAAGTCCGTGAGGTCTTCAATGCGGTAGGTATAACGCTCTCGTGTTTTCATACCGAGCTGTTGCAGTATCGCCGGGCAAGGGTTGCCGATGGCATAACGCTGGTAATAGTAATGCAGACGGAGCGATAGGAGTTGGTCGAAGAAGTATTGGCAAATGGTTTGGAGTGTTTCCTTGTCCCATGTAGAGCCGTCAGCGTTGAGCAAGGAGTGGTCTAACCAAATCCCGCCTATCTGCGTTTGCTGGGGCATCAACACAAAGTGCATCCACCAACGTTTGCCCGTCAGATAGGGCAAAGCAGCCAAGATACGTTCGCTACGCGGGTGAATATACAGCAGTACATTCCACCCTTTTCCTGCACAAACGGCATCCAACCACCACGGTTGCATAAAGATGGGCATTGCGGGCTGGTCTTTACACCATTCGGCATATTGTTCTTTGGCAGTCATAACACTTCTATGGGGTCTAAATAGTTAATGAGCGACAAAGGTAGCCAATTTGCTCGGAAAACAAAAGGGTTTTCTTAAAAAAGCGCGTCCAGCAGCCAAGGAAAGCGCACTCGGAGTTGCTCCGCTCGCTGTATTATACCTTGGCGGAATTGTTGGTATTCTATGCTTTCGGGGTGCAAGGGGCGGTGGTGAAGGTCCTGATAGAGTTGGTGCAACGTCCGCATATCGGCCTGCGTATGAGGCTCATAAAGGTACGTCTGAACAAAGCGGGAGAAGATATACTCCACCGCTACGTCCGAGGGGTGCAACATATCGGCGGCATAGAACCGGTAGTCGCGCAACTCGTCCAACACAATCTCGTAAGAGGGAAAGTATTGAACCCTGTCGCGAAACGTATCATCGGCTGCCAACAAACGGTCAATGGCTTGCAAGAGGATGCCCTTGCTCAATTGGTTTTCGTGCAGGCCGTCCTTGATATGGCGGATGGGCGACACGGTGAAAATAAAGTGTTTGTCCGTATGCTTTTGCAAGATAGGCTGCCACGTGCTAACTATATCGTCCACCGTCAGCCGATAGCGTACAAAATCAGACGCGGGGCGTTTTTGGCAATTATCCACCACATGCTCCAAGCCCGTTCCTTCTTTCTTGTCAATATAGACCCAAGCCGTCCCAAAGGTTACGATAACGACATCCGCTTTCTCTATCCGGTCGGCATGGTGCGCAATGGATAGGGGGTTATAAAGTGCCCCTGTGGGATTGGCAGTAACTTGAAAAAAGTATGAGCGAAGACAAGCGGCTATATGGTCGGAAAAACACGACCCGAGCAGGAGCAATCGTTGGTGGTAGTCAATGCTCCAAGAGGACTGGGGGATGGTAACTGGAGTGGTAAAAATCACGGTCGGCAACGTTTTTGTGGTATAATGATTATGGGATTATTCGTATCGCATTACTCGGGCAGGTGATATGCGCGTTGCTATGCCGGAAGGAGCGAGCAGGATTAGGAAAGATACGAGCAAAACGCCCGCATTGAGCAACACGATAGCCCCCCACGGGAAAGCAACCGGCACATAGGAAACATAGTAGGTGGAGGCATCCAACGGGATAAGGTGCGTGAAGTTCTGCACTGCCGTCAAGCCCAAACCGACTATATTCCCCCACCCCATTCCTTTTCCGATAAGCATAACCGCCTCGGTTATGAATATACGGCGGACAAAGCGGTTGTTGGCTCCGAGCGCTTTGAGCGTGCCTATGAGGCGCACACTCTCCAAGATGAGAATAATCAGACCGGAAACGATATTAAAGCCCGAAACCGCCATCATAAGGAGCAGAATCACTACCACATTCATATCCAAAAGGTCTAACCAAGCAAAGATTTGCGGGTTGAGTTGTTCCAACGTTTGAGAGTAGAGTGCGTTGCCATCCTCGTCAAGGCGGTTAGCAGTCATATACCACACTTGGTCGGCAGCCTCGTCCAATCGGGCGAGGTCGCTTAGATAAATCTCTATACCCGATGCCTGATTGTCGCGCCAGCCGTTCAGGCGGCGGATAGCCTTGGGTGTAGCCAACACGAATCGCGAATCGGCTTCCTCAAATCCGGTGGCATAGATACCTGCCACTTGCCACTTGCGCACACGCACCGTTTCTCCGACAAAATAGCAGAACACGTCGTCGCCGGTAGCCAGACACAGCTGTCGGCTGAGGGTGCGGGAGAGCAGCACTTGCTGCTCGCTCTCGGGCAGATGTCCCTCAAGCAGATAGGGTTCGAACGACTGCCACGAGTCGGCGGCTTTCAGGATGATGCCCTGAAACTGGTCTGCCGTTTTGATGATGCCGGGCTTGGTCAAAAAAGGTTGCGCCCGCTCTACGGAAGGAATGCGTTGCAAAGCGCGCACTAAACTGTCCGTAACCACGATAGGTTGGAGTTCGTAGGTGCTGTTGTTGTCAAAATTGGTGAGTTGTATATGTGCGCCGAAAAAAGCCACTTGCTGCGTGATGGTGCGCTTGAAACCGATGACCACACAGAGGGTAATGACCATTACCGCTACGCCGATGATAATACCTGCCAAAGCCACCCGTATAGCAGGGCGGGACGTTCGCTGCCTCGTAGCGGACTCAAAATAGAGACGATGAGCAATAAAAGTTTCAGCTCGCATTTGGCACGGTATTTGTTAGATAGTTAGTGTGTTCTACACATTCCACACGCAGTATGAAACGCTTATTCCTGTTTTCTTTATCCGTGGTTATCACCGGTATGTTATTCGGTCAGACCGCCCCGCAACGCACTGCGGAAGATGAAGCGCGCAAGCAAACGGCTATGATGATACGCGACCTCTGTTTGACCGACTCGCTCCAAAAAGACACCCTCTACCGCTTGCATGTTAAGTTCGCCCGTCTTCGTCGTCAGTTATCTTCCCGATATGACCGAAGTGCCACTCATCATCTCTTTATCAACGAGTTGAAGGGTATTCTTACCGACGAGCAGTACCGGCGCTTTGTTCGGTTGCAAGCGGATTCGCTGCCGAGGCATCCTCGCCGAAGAATCGGTATAAAGCCCAAACAATAAATCGGTACATCCCATAGGCGATGGCACTTCCTACACACAGTCCCACCAATATATCCAACGGATAATGCACGCCTAAATACATCCGGCTGTAGCAATTCATAGCCACCCACAGCATCAGCGGCAGGGTGGCTTTTCTGTTCTTCCACAAGAGGGAGAAAAAGAGGGCTATGGTCATCGTATTGGCGGCATGAGAGGACGGGAAGCCGTACTTACCTCCCCGATAGCCGTCCACGATATGCACATCCATACCGATGAGGGGGTCGTGCGAAGGTCGCCAACGCGCCACCAAAGGCTTCATAATGCCGGAAGTCAAGTAATCGCTCAACGCCACGGCGAGAGCCATTCCGGCTACGATAACGAGCATCTGTTTCCAACCGAAGCGTTTGGCTAACAAGCAAATAAGAAGCAGGTAAAGCGGAATCCAAACCCATCGGGCAGACACGTACCACATGAGCAAATCCGCCCACGGTGCATGCCACGAGTTGATGGCGAGCAGCAGTTGTTGGTCTATGGTAATGAGTTGTTCCATCTCACGCAGTTTTATATTGCCTGCCTATTCATTGAGCAAGATGGCAGTATGGCAAGCCACGATGCAAGCCGTTTCCGTCCGAAGGCGGCTGTTACCCAAACTAACGGGTTGAAAACCGGCTGTCAGAGCAAGGTCTATCTCCTGCTCACTAAAATCGCCTTCCGGGCCGATGAGCACCACCACATCCCTGCCCCGCTCAATACGATCGCGCAACAAATATTTTTGCGATTCGTAGCAATGGGCTATGAACTTTTGGGCGTTTCGGGTCTGCTGCAGGCGGATAAATTCGGCAAAGTCGGTCATTGGGTTCAGTTGCGGCAGATAAGGGGTAAGAGACTGCTTCGCAGCACTGAGGGCTATTTTTTCCAGTCTGTCCATCCGCATCTGCTTTCGCTCGGAGTATCGACAAGCGAGCAATGTGATTTCGTCCGCACCAATCTCCGTACATTTCTCCACCATCCACTCAATTCGTTCGGCATTCTTGGTGGGTGCCACGGCTATGTGCAAATGGAATGGGTGGTTTTTGGTCTGCTTCTGTGCATGCAAAATCTCAAATTGGCACTGCTTGGGATGGGCTTGTGTGATGCGAGCGCGATAAGTGGTTCCCCGCCCGTCGGTGAGCAGGATCTCATCGCCTACCGTATAACGGAGCACGCGCACGCAATGTGCACTCTCTTCCTCGCTCAGCGCACAAAAATTATCAATATCAGGAGTATAAAACAGGTACATAGTTATTTACATGGGCATCCCCATCAGGTTATACAAACGCTGTCCACACCGAATCCATAGTCTGCCGTCTTGCCACACCTTCACGGGCATTGGTTCTGCCGACTGTGTTTCGCGCAGAGGGGTGAGCAACGGGAAGGTGGTATAGCGTTTTTGAGAGGCAGAGGCAGGCAAATCCGAAACGGGGAAGAGACAAAGATACTCAGTCTCTTCTGTCCATTGAGCGGCTCCTTCACCTATCACAACGGTTACGTTATTCTCGTCCTTATCGTCGTTATATATCTCCTTAATGAGCAGGCTGCGAGGGGTAATGGACTTGGTGGAACTATGGTATAGTACGATTGTGCCTCGCGCCAGTGCCTGCCACGCCCACTGGCGTTGTGTAGCACTTAGCGTGCCTGAGTTGTTATAGCCCAAATAGGAGTTCGTGGAGCGGTGATAAAGCGTAACACTGTCGTTAGTAACGGTGAGGGTGTAACGGAGGTTGTCGGCTACGGCACTTGTCTGCCACGCCACTATTCCGTTGCTCGTGCGAGACATCGTTTCCACATGGATTGGCACCGTCCCTTTATCCACTCTGCCGGCGGGCATCACCAGCGTACCTTGACCGGATTTGAGACCCAACACATACTCGCCGTCCTGCAAACGGTTGGTGGTCTCAAGGAGGGTGTCAGTTTGTGAGCCATAGAGAGCATAGAGAGTGGTTGAAGGACTTGTAAGCCAGAAGCGCTGACCGGGTAACGCGGCAAAAGGCATTGTCATGGCGTTGTCCGTTATTTGGTTCGTCCATGCAATAAAGCGGTACGAAACACCTTCATACACCACCACACGGTGAGTCTCATCTATACCGGGCAGCAGGATACCCTCGCCGGCAGTTTGTTCGCATAGTTGCTCAGTTAGCAACTGTCCGTCTTCCAACCACCGCAATTCGGCACAACCGATAGTCAGCGGCATAGGGTCATATTCAATGACCACCTGCTGCCAATATAGCGAATTGGCAGTGGCTTCAAAATGCAACTGCAATATATCTTCCGGAGCAACCTGCCATGTTCCCGATACGCCAAAAGGAAGGAAAGTAGTGGAATAGCCGGTATCTTCCCAGTCGGCAAATGGTCCGCTATAAGTCAATAGAGACCGGTCGCTGAGCCGTAGATCCATCTGTCCGCTTCCGCTGCTTTTGTTGGAACGCATATAGACATGAATGGCGGTAATGGTAGCGGCAGGAAAACCGGTAATAGTCAGGTCGGCTGTGGCATTGGCTGTAAGCCATGCCTTGCCGTTGCCGCCGTTTTGCGAGTAAGTGACCACCAACGAATAGGGTGCATCCTGCTCGGTGACAGCGGCTGATGTGGTGCCGGTCGGAACAATAGTGATGGTGGCTGCCCATAGAGATGAGCCAACCACCATCAAAGCACATAGAGCCAACCGGCATTTACGCATGATTTTTTTTATTATTTGGCGAAGTTAATGGCACGCGTTTCGCGAATGACCGTTACCTTAACTTGTCCGGGGTAGGTCATTTCGTCTTGAATGCGCTTGGCAAGATCAAAACTGAGCAGTTCGGTATCCTTGTCGCTGATCTTGTCGGCACCGACAATGACGCGCAATTCGCGACCGGCTTGCAGGGCATAGGTCTTGATAACGCCCGGGAAGGACATCGCCAGGTTCTCGAGGTCGTTAAGGCGCTTCACATAAGTTTCTACTATTTCACGTCGTGCACCCGGGCGTGCGCCGGAAATGGCGTCACAGGCTTGTACGATAGGGGCGATGAGTGTTTCCATCTCTATTTCGTCGTGGTGTGCACCCACAGCGTTGCAGATATCGGGTTTCTCGCCGTACTTTTCGCATATCTTCATGCCCAACGCAGCGTGCGGCAGTTCTTCTTCGTTCTCAGCCACTTTACCTATATCGTGCAGCAGACCGGCGCGGCGCGCTTTCTTCGGATTAAGCCCTAATTCGGCAGCCATGACGGCACACAGATTGGCTGTTTCACGCGAGTGCTGCAGCAAGTTCTGTCCATACGACGAGCGGTACTTCATCTTACCGATAAGGCGAATGAGTTCAGGGTGCAAGCCGTGTACGCCGAGGTCAATTGTGGTGCGCTTACCTGTTTCAATGATTTCGTCCTCCACCTGTTTGGTCACTTTGGCGACGACTTCTTCGATGCGTGCAGGGTGGATACGACCGTCTTGGATGAGTTGGTGCAGAGCCAGACAAGCAATCTCACGGCGGATGGGGTCATAGCCGGAAACGGTGATACATTCGGGCGTGTCGTCCACCACTATTTCCACGCCGGTAGCGGCTTCCAAGGCACGTATATTACGCCCTTCACGACCTATGACGCGACCTTTGACTTCGTCGTTGTCGATGTGGAACACGCTGACGGCGTTCTCCGCCGTGGTTTCGCTCGCCACACGCTGAATGGTTTGGATGACTATTTTTTTGGCTTCCTTGTTGGCAGTCAGTCGCGCATCGTCCATCACATCATTGATGTACGCCATTGCGCTCGTCTTGGCTTCGTCTTTGAGGGACTGCACCAATTGGTTCTTTGCATCTTCTGCCGAAATGCCGGAGGCTTGTTCCAGCTGCGTCAGTGCCTGCTTGTGAAGACGGTCAATCTCCTGTTGCTTGAAGTCGATGGACTTTTGTTGTTGTTCGATTTTTTGGTTGCGTTGTTGCAACTCATTTTGAGCACGTTGTACTTCGGCGTTGGCTTCTTTGACTTGCAATTCGCGTTGCTTGAGTTGTTGGTCGCGTTGATTGAGTTGTTGTTCGCGCTGATTAAGTTGCTGTTCGCGCTGTTGTTTGCGCTGCTCGTCTTGCCTTACTTTGTTGTCATGCTCCTGCTTGAGTTGCATGAATTTCTCTTTGGCTTCAACGATTTTGTTTTTTTTGATGAGTTCGGCTTCTTCTTGTGTTTTTTTCAACAAACCGCGGGTCGAATAGCGGAAATAAAAGTAGCAGCCGAGTGCACCCAGTAGCATAGCTCCGACGGCTACAAGAATGGTAACTATCATAATGTTTGTTGTATATTGTTAAGAATTAGTTGATTAAGTTCGTGCAATTTATCTTCTATGGGTTGTAGTTGTTTTTCGCGCGCATCGTTATAGAGGTTCACCGCCATTTGCAGTGCCACATACGCCCACAGCAGGTCGGTGGTTGCTTTGGGCATTTGACGTCGATAGGACTGAAAATAGTGATTGAGTTGTTGAGCGGCTTGCCGGTAGTTAGGTTCTTTTTCGGGGTCGATGTCAAAAGCGAGCCGGTGTGTGTCTAAGGTGAGTGTAATATGCTGCTTGCGTTCATTCATTGTTTGAGGGCCTCCATAGCACGTGTAACTTGTGCGATGATGCGTGTGAGTTGTTCTTTGGCTTTTAAGCGGTCTGCTTCGTTTCCACCGCTCATTTGGTGGGCAGTAAGCAGAGCGCGGTACTGCTGTTGCAGGGTATAAAGTTCGCTGTGAGCGCGCATTAACTCTTCGCGCTGTTGCGCCTCTTTTTCTTGCAATTGTTTCAACTCACTGCCGAGACGATGGTAGTCGTCCAGCAGGAGGTGAAGCGATTGTTCGAGTTGTTCAAGAGACTGCATACGTTCCGAAGCGTAGATTAGAAAGCGTAACTTACGCCCAGACCGAGGTTGGCAAGGAACTGCACGCGCTCTACTGCGTTATTGCCTTCCTTGTCTGCAATCTTCAGACCATTGACATATTTGAGGTCGGTGGATAGGGTTACGTTCAGGCACTTGAGCAACTGGTAGGAAATGGTGGTGGTCCAGTCCACATCAAAGTTGCCGAAGCGGCGGTTGTTGTCGCGGTAGCCGAGGTAGTTTTGCGAGTCAATGGTGTATCCGCTGGCTATCATCTTTGCCATTTGCGGGTCAGAATAGATACCGCTACCTGTTTCGGTTGAGGGCTTGGTAAAGGCTACGTTATAGAGTTTGGTTTTGTCCCATGCGTAAGGAGTGTAGAGGGTCAGACCGGTCATCACCTTCAAGTCCTTATAGGTGTAGTTGATGGCTCCCTTGAGGGTAAGACCCAACTCAGCTTTCACGTTCTTGTACTCTTTGGCATAGCCGTTGTCGCCTTGGTCGGTGTAACGCCAAACGCCATACTTCTCCTGTAAGACTTCGCGGAGGTTATAATCAGCCTCGGTGGAAGTGTTCGAACCTGTTTTGAACATATCCGTTTCGCGCAGGTAGTTTACAAATCGGTTGTTGACATCATCGCTCAGCCAGGCGGTAGTAATACGACCGGCTACGGGGGACAGATAGACGGAGAATATGCTGTTTGGCTTCCAATCAATACCGACGGATATATCGGTATAGGAAGGTGCTAAAATGTTAGATATGACCGGATTGGGAGCGCCCGTACCGAGGTAGGTGCGACCGAGGTCAAACTGCGTCTGAAAACCTGCTTGCGCGGTTAGGTACCACTGCTTTTGGAAAGCCCAACCGAACTTGGAGTTGAACTTGATGTGGTCGCTGGCTTTCTGCACTTTGTCGTAGGTTTGGTCCACATAACTCATACCGTATTCGAGGTCGAGGTCGGTGTCCCAACTCAGGCTGTTCTTATCGTAGAGCATGCGCACTTTGCCAAAAGCGACACCTGTTACATTGTTTTTACCACCGGCAGCCCAGTTGACCATACCGGTAGCCGTAGCATTCAGTCCGACGATACCTGACCATTGCCAGTCTTTCTTCACGGGTTCTGCGTCTTGAGCCCATACCAAAGAGGGCAAAATCATGCAAGGGATGAGTATTAAGTGTTTGAAGTTCATAGGAGATTAGATATTTGAAGATTTGATTTATCGGTACCTTTTCTATTCCTTAGTACTGCGCAGCATCATAGACTTGGTCGGCTTTTTCTTCGCCGGCGAGGTGCTCAATAAGGCAGAAAGCGAAATCGGCTGCCAGTCCGGGACCTTTGGCAGTGATGATGTTCTTCGATTCCACGACCAATCCACCCACAAAACTCTCGCCGAGGAAGTCTTCAAATCCGGGGTAGCAGGTGGCTTGTTTGCCTTCAAGAATACCTAATTTGCCCAGCACGGACGGTGCGGCGCAAATGGCGGCGATGGGTTTGTCCTGCTCGTTGTGCTTCAAGAGCAGGTCGCACAACGGCTTGCATTGGTCAAGATGGGTGGCTCCTCCGGGGAGAATGAGCATTTGTGCATCCTGAAAGTTGCAGTTTTCAATGCACTGATCGGCAGTTACTTCCACCTGGTGCGCTCCCATTACGCGCAAGTTTCCGGTCACGCTCACCGTAGTGAGTTCAATGCCGGCACGGCGCAATAGGTCAATGGTGGTAATGGCTTCAATTTCTTCAAAACAGGTGTCAAGGAAAAGGTAATTCATAGACATTCGTTTTTGGAGTTCAACTTTTTTATTTGAATTTGAAGGTATAAGTAATAGTCCCCATTTGTTTATCAGGGCGATCAGTGTCAGTAAATTTGGCTTTGTAAGCAGCTCGGACGGCTAACTGCTTGGTGGCTTCATCGGAAACGGTTCCTCCTATGGCGCGGGCAGAAATGACGTTTCCGGCCTTATCTACGGTGATGGCGACCCGTACCGTCCCTTCCTGCTTGAAGTTGGTGGACGGTTTGGGCAGTTCGCCTCGTATGTTTCGACCGTCAAGGCTCCATGAGTTGCCCCCGCTGCTGCCGTGCCCGATGGGGTTGCCTTTTGTAGCAGACGATGCGGATTCGCGGTCGGAGCCGTTGCCGCCTTCGGGTGTGTCTGTATTGCCGAAGAGGGCACCTAATTGATTGGCTTTATCCATAGCCGCTTGTTCTCGGGCTTTTTGTTCGGCAAGGGCTTTTTCACGGGCTTCGCGCTCGGCTTTCTCTTTTGCCTCCTGCTCGGCTTTGCGCTTGCGCTCTTCGGCAAGAGCTTTCTCTTTTTCCTTGCGTTTTTTCTCCTGTTCTTGCCGCAGTGCAACAGCCGACTCATCTTCTTGGGTCAAAAGGTCATTATTGGACGGCGCGGTGGGTGTGGGCGGAGCCGTGGTAGGGGTAGGTTGCGTGGCGGCGGCGAGCAGTCCGTCTTTCACACCGCCTCCCGCATCACTATTGCCGAACGACACCTCGATACCTTCTTCCTCTTCCTGAACGGGTGCATCGATATAGACATACCACGTGAGCAGGAACAGCAGCAGCATCGCGATGACTGTTACGACAGCGGATTCTATTTTGGCACGCAGGTCTTCGTTCATTTCTTTGTGGCGATGACGAGTTTCATTTTATGTTGGTTGGCGATGTCCAATACGCGCACCACTTCTTTGTAGGCAATGTCTTCATCGGCATGCAGGGCGATATACATGGCTGAGTCTTGCTGTTGGACAGACGAGAGATATAACTCCAGGTCTTCGGCATTGATAGCCACCGGTTTTTCGCGTCCGAGGGCTACTGAATAGCCGCCCAAGTTGTCAATAAACACTTTGGCAACCACTTGCTTTGTGTTGGTTTTGGCGCGGGCTTGCGGCAGGTTAATTTTGATGTCGTTGGGCGAAGACATTGTGCTTGCCATCACGAAGAAGAGCAGGAGCAGGAAAACAAGGTCGGTCATTGAGGACATCGAGAACGTTGCCTCCACGCGATTACGTCTTTTGAGAGCCATAGCCTTTTATGCGGGTTCGTTCAACAAATCCATAAACTCCATCGTACGTCCTTCCAAGAGGCGCACAACTTGGTCAATACGCGCCACGATAAAATTGTAGGCAAACATAGCGATGATACCTACTATCAAACCTCCGATGGTGGTAACCATAGCCTGATACATCCCTTCGCTCAGGGTACTCATCTCGATGACTCCGCTGGCGTTTTGTGCCATATTATAGAAAGTTTGTACCATACCCAGCACCGTACCAAGGAAACCCAACATGGGTGCGCCGGCAGCGATGGTAGCCATTATGACAAGTCCTTTCTCCAACTTGCCCACTTCAAGGTTACCGGCGTTCTCTACGGCTACCTGCACATCTTGCATCGGGCGACCGATACGCGATATACCTTTCTCCACCATACGGGCAGA
>DFIN01000001.1:72374-80894 GCA_002372135.1 Bacteroidales bacterium UBA3696 | reverse complement strand
GTATTGGTTTGGCGGCAAAGGTTGAGCGCAGAGTCAATCTTTCCTTCGTGGATATAGTCCTTTATACGGTCCATAAAAGAGCGGTCTTCTTTAGTAGCGCGGTGAAGCACAATGAGGCGTTCTACAAACACGTAGATAGCCCATGCCAAGAGCAAGGCGAGGATAATCATAATCCATCCGCCGTATTGCGCCATCGTCCATACGTTCATCTGTTCTTGTACGGGTTCAATGGCTGCCATTTCTTGCGCCAAGGTGTCGGGGGTAGTTACTTGTAGTAGCATATTTGGTGAGTTTAGAGTTGAAAGAAGTTGATGAGTTTAGAGTTTTTTAGTTTTAAAGTTTAAGGCAGTTCTTGTAGCGGCGGATGGTTTCTTCCAGCCCCAGATACAGGCAGTCGGCAATCAGTGCCTGCCCAATGCTGACCTCCGCTGTCCAAGGAAAGGCTTGTATGAAGGCTTGCAGATTATTGAGATTTAGGTCGTGTCCGGCGTTCAAGCCCAGCCCTATTTCTTGTGCCTTTTCGGCAGCGGCGCGGTACATCTCAATCGCTCGCACGGGGTCGGTCTCATACTGTTCGGCATACGGACCGGTATAGAGTTCGACACGGTCGGCACCGGCTTTCTTGGCATACTCCACCATATCGGGGTCGGGATCTACAAATATGCTGACTCGAATGCCTGCCTGCCTAAACTTGCCGACGATGGCTGTCAGTTTGGCAAGATGGGTACGGGTGTCCCAACCGTGGTTGGAGGTGAGTTGGTTGTGTCCGTCCGGCACGAGGGTTACCTGCGCGGGGCGCACATCCAACACCAAATCCACAAAAGGCTGTTCGGGATTTCCTTCTATATTAAACTCGGTCGTAACCAGCGGTTTAAGCAGATACACATCCTGTCTGCGGATATGCCGTTCATCGGGACGGGGGTGCACGGTAATCCCTTCCGCCCCATACTCTTGTGCTTTAATCGCAAACTGCTCCACATCGGGGGTATTGCCACCTCGCGCATTGCGCAAGGTGGCAACCTTATTTACATTCACACTCAAGCGAGTCATACAAAAGAGTTTTTGAAATTCGGCGGCAAAAGTAGTTTGATTTTTTTACCCTTCCAACAAAAATTATTGCAATTTGCGTCCCGTAATGTCGTACACCTCATTTCCGCGCAGGATATAGAGTAATCCGTTGCGTAAGACTTTCTTAGGTTGTTCGGCTTCGACTTGCAAATTACTCAGATTGGTAGGTTGGTCGTCGCGCGGTGCTACCACCGGTCGTACAGCCAGACCATACCACCGGTTGAGCAGGCGCACACGTTTAGAAGTTATACCGGCTACGTCCATACAATAAGCGGAAACGACATCGCCTGCATCCGGGGTGGATGAGAAGTAATAAGCACGGATGGATAGGGTTAGTTGCTCATGTTCCATCGTACCAACTGCCGGCAGGAAGAGACTGTTGCCGTTCTGTCCGGTGATTTGGAATCCTGCTGTGCCGTTGATACGTACCGATATCCACTGCGCTTCATCTACCAGTTCGGTCCATTGTTCAAGGGTGGGCATCCGCCACTGTTCGCCCCAAGCGGCAGTAGCGGCATCCAAAAGCGGATTGCCGGCGATATCAAAATTGTAGGTAGCGTTGTCGTAGGTCAGACTATTCTCAACCGTATAGGACGACTTGGTATCTATCTCGCCCCATGCATAGTAATTACCAGCTTGTTCGGGTGCATCGGCTGCCACATTGGCCGTTGCCCACAGCGTACCTGAGGTCAAACCAAGGTCGATATAGTCATGACCGCTCTTGTTGCCGGAGGGTTGGCTGTAGGTGCGGAAAACGACGGGTTGCGAGGTTCCACTCATCTGTCCGAAGCCGCACATAGCCATCACATAGACCGTGTATTGCGTATTGATGGTCAGGTCGGTCAGTTCGATATGGTTCTCGGTGGACACTTTGGTTTGTACTTGCGTGCCGTCGGTATAATAAATAGTAAACATCGAAGCGTCGGAAGTCCAACTGACGGAGGCGGAAGTGGACGTAACGTTAGACATCACCAGTTCGGTAGGTTCATAGCAATCTGGGATCTTATCCACTACGAAATCGTCCAAATAGTACTCGCCCAATTCGGAGTTGCCTGTGGTAAGCGTAAAGGCTATGTATCCGCTACGCGGGGCTTTGTCAAACAGGATTTGCGTGGGCACATCGCTATAGACGGATAGGCGTTCTAACGTATCCGTGGGCACGAAGGTCGCAGGGTCGTATCGGTTGGTGACATATCCGACCACCAATTGCGGAGTCGTGGTGGCGGTACTATAGGTGCGATAGCGGAAGCGCAGCCGCAGGTTGTTGAGCGGTTCGCTAAACGCCGGCATCACCACAAGAAGGGTATCCATGTTCTCCACCTCGCGTTCCACAAGGAGGAACTTGTTGCTATTGTATGCCCAAGCGGCTCCATCATAGGTATAGGAATAAGCGCGGGAGGCTTGGTGAATGGTCCAGCACAAGGGAGTAACATAAGAAGGCTCATCTTCCATTCCGTTGGAATAGGGAACAGAATAGGATGCCGGGCACGAGGTAGAGAATGAAGTGGTTACGGTTTGCGAAGTATCGTTGCCGCATATTGCGCGCACACCCGCTGTATAATATGTACCCGGGGTCAGATGCTCAACCACATACATATCCTCGGTGGTGAAATAGGATTGGTTGTTGACCATCAGTTCGTACTTGTCCGCGTCGCTATATGTGGTCCAGCCGATGAGGGCTTCCGTTTCGGTTACATCGGCTACTTGGAGGTTGCCGGGGCGACGACAGCGCACCTCATCGATGGTTATGTTGTCGATAAGGGCGGGCGATTCGCCGGCCACTGAACCGTCGTTGTGCCACATGAAGATGAGGCGGTAGGTACCTGCTTGGGATATGGTTACGTCGTTGTCATAACGACCGTAGATAGTAGCAGCACGGCTAATCAGGACATAGGACGAGTCGGGTTCATAGATGGCACCTCCTGTCAGTTGTACGCCCTCATACGGCTCTAAATAAGCGGACAGATAGTCGTAGTTGTATTCTCCCTCTACATAGCAATTGAATCGCACATTATACACCCCTTCGTCCAAGTGCATATACACGTATGCATAGGATGTTTGGACAGAGGTGGCTGTATAGCCCCAGGCTTTCCCCTCGTTGGAAATATACAAACTGTAGGGGGAGGAATAGTATGCTGAGTCGTTGACAATCCAGCGGTTGACGCTGTCGTTAGCAAATTGCCAAGGCGCATTTTCCTCATCGGTATCAAACGAGCAGGTGTAAGGTACCGATACAAGCAGGTCGGGATTGATAAACGTGCGGCAACCGTTATACACGGCTTGGGAATAATCATGAATAACCAGCGGACTGATGGCTGTATCTTCGGGGAAGATTTGGTTGCCCACATAGGTATTATTCAATAGCAGTTTGCCGTTGTCCCAATCGCCGCCGCAGATTTGGTATTCACTGCCTTGTATGGCTGTAACCTCTACCTTATACAGGACGGGATGACCTTGTTCATCTCTTTGGGCGACTGTCATGGCTACGCCCGGGAGTTGCCAGTTGTTGAAATCGCCGGTGATATGAGGTTGAATATCGTCCATACACGACTCGGGCATAAACGCCATCACGCGGTAATCGTGATAAACCACGTTGCAAGGCGACTTATGTTTCTTGAAGTATTTAGACACATATACATAGTAGCCGGCTCCGGGCCATATAATATCTGCCTCCTCGTCGTAACCAGCCGATATATCGGCATAACTACCGTCCTTATGTTCCCACGATTCCGTATCGCCTGTTTGGTACAACCAGCTGAATGTACCGTCATTCATCAGTTGTACGGGTTTGGCTTGCACAGGATTGCCATTGGCATCGGTAGCGGGTATTTGTGCGGCATACCAGCCGGGATAAGCAGTCAGGGGAGTCATCTGCACCATGGTGGATACATCGGTGGACCAGTTGTTGGCAGGATACGACCCGACTAAATAGATGTCGTTGCATACCTCGCCGTCAAAACGAATAGCCATCACTACGTTCGCAGAACCATCATAGCGTTTGGCAAGATAGGCGGGTGTCGGATAATTGGGAACGGCTTGGTCAATGGTCAAGATATAAACCGTTCCGTCCAGCCCATAGGCAGTACCGCTAAGGTGTGCATAGCCGTCCGCGTCAAGGTATAGGGTGAATGTACCGGATTGGAAAGCCGAGTGCTCCCAGTTTTGCGTTGCGGAACGATAGATATCGATACCTGTATAATCGGCATCCAATTGCGACATATCGAATGTTCCTACTGCGTGATTTGCATTGGTTGATGCCACAGAAACCCACACGCTGTCAGATACATAACCGTAAATCTGCCACCAGTTTTCGCTTTCAGAATAATCCGCGAATTCCGCATTCGACATGGTTATATATACCGTATCGGGTACGTATTCTTCGGCACTGATAAAGAATACTTCCACCTCGTTGTTATATAGTCCTACAGCCCCTGTGAGCGAATAGCGCGTATCTGATTGGAAGGTTTGGGCTATTTTGAACTGATTATACAATTTGACCCTTTCTCCATTGATGGTCATGTAGGTAGTACCTTTGGCGGATGTGGTGAAATTGACATCGGTGCTGAAGGTTACGTTTTGGAAATTGTAAACCTGATTGACCTCGGCCGCCGTCGGTATGGTGCTTCGTTTCTCAAATTCGGGTACGGCGGAGGTGGTTATTGTCCAGTCGGCAGACGTATTGGTTATGGCGAACTCGGGCAGGGTTTGATAGAGATACGCATATCCTTCTACGCCGGAAACGGTTTGTCCTACACTCCAGTTTTGTTTCCCATAGACGAGGGTCATACCCGTTGCATCATAGACATAGTTGTATGTCCCGTTGATATATGCCACGGTAAAGGGGTTGAGGCTACCTTCCACGCGGTCATATACCTGATTTACTTCGGCGCATGTAAAGTGGTTTTTCTCGGCGGGGCAAATGGTAGTAATCTCCGCACCAATGGTGATAGCACCGCTTCCCTTGCCGCTATAGTGTGCATGGTTCACATAAGCAAGGTCCGCAGATTGAGATGACCGGTCGTTCCATATTATCATCCACGAGTCCATATCGGACGTTATGGTAGAAGGAACGCGGAAGCGATACGTACCGGCTCCAACTTGTTCGGCAGGCGCACCGGGCCATTCACCGACCAAAGAGGTGGTCGTTCCGTTCACCCACATATAGACATAAATATCATCGCTCCACGAAGAAGGTTTGGTGAAGAAGACCGAGCGGTCGTTAGCAGATTGAATGCAGAAATCGGCAGAAACGGGTTCCTCGATTTCCTCTTTGAGGTAATTGCACGTAACGATGTTGTTTTGCTCGGTGATATGGGTCAGTGAGCGGTTGGCAAAGGACGCAAATTGAACTTCGTAGTATCCGGGATAAGGATCAGCCACGGTGCCGATATTAGTTTGAGAACCTTTGGCTGAAAGGATGGTCAGCCGCGGCTCCCCTTCCGTATTATTCGGTTTGTTGGCAACCCACAGATCCTCATCAAAATTGACATACCACACAATCATACCGTGCCCGGGCAGGTACTGATCCCAACCAATTTGCTGACGGTTCTCGATGTAGTAATTGACCCCTTCGTAGGTAACGCTCTGCTTGGTGCCGGATGCATTGATTTGGTAGGTGTTGTATTGTTCAGAACCGTTGTAGTTGAGCGTTATGGGAGCATCTGTATTGCCGGGATTAACGGGTGTAACCCAGCCGAAGAGGGCTTTTTCCACCACGCTATAGTTGGGCGGGCAGGTGCCGCATCGCGGATTACCTTCGTCGTCATTCCCGTTGTAACTGCCTGAGTCCATGATATCCCAAGTGCCGGGTGTACGATATTCTTGCTTATTCAAACCATTACCCGTATCATAGTGGTCGGGCAATCCGAGTACGTGTCCGAACTCATGGGCGATGGTACCTATACTGTTGCGTTTATCGGTACGACCGTTCAGTTCGCCCGAGCAGGCATAACTGTTGATATACAGCCCGTCCACCTTACATTCGGAGTAGAAATTGTAGGTACAATTGCCGTAATACGCAGCGGAGCGTATGTTCCAGTTGTGCGGCCAAACGGTATAGGTAGCCCCTCCGTCGGCTTCGCCTTTGTCGGCATAAATGACATAGACGAAATCCACATAGCCGTCGCCATCGTTGTCATAACGAGTAAAATCCGTACCGGCAGCATCGGCGGCTTTGCACGCTTCAATAATCAAATCGCCGGCATACATATCGTTGTCATCTTCATCGTTCTGCCCGTAGTAAGACTGCTGTTTCTTAACTGTAACGGGACCTACTACGTCAAAAGTAGGTACGTATGTACCATTAGACTGTGTGCGGAAATACTCGCGAACAGAACCATACGTATTGCCGTGGGTATAGGATGCGCCGTTCATCATCTGATACATCTCCGCTTTGGTATTTTCGGCTTGAAAAGCGACATCCGTGAAATTAACGAGTATGACCAAGCCGCGCGGAGCCAAGTTGATGGTGCCATAGCCTTTTTGCGGGCGGTCGATGCCGTCGGCGGGCATTGCACGACGTTTGGAGAGCATTTGGCGGCGTTTGTTACTACGTTCGCGAGGCGTAAGAGAGGTGAGACGAACGGTTTGCTGTTCGGTTAGTTGATACGTCTTTCCGTCTGCATCTTGCAGCCAGTGTCCGTACTCGTCACCCACCATTTGCAGACTGACCGTCTTGCCGTCAGTGGTTACATAGTTGCGATATCCCGGAATGGCAGGCACCGCAAACAGGGCGACTGATGTGATTAAAATACAACTAAATAGGGTAGCAAGTTTCTTCATAAATTTTCGTTTTTAAGGTTATGTATAGGGTTGTGATTTACGCATATAGGCGGAATGAGCGACGGTGGTAGGGGGTGAGTCCGTATTGCCGAATGGCTTGATAGTGTGCCGGCGTAGGATAGCCTTTGTTTTCGTTCCAATGATATTGCGGGAACTGTTCGCTTAGGCGGTTCATATAGTCGTCGCGGTAGGTTTTGGCGAGAATGGACGCGGCGGCAATGGATAGGTACTTGGCATCACCTTTCACCACGGTGCGGGCTGGGATAGCAGGAAAACCATACGGTTTCCAACGGTTGCCATCCACCAGAATATGTTGCGGTTGGGGAGTGAGTTGCTCCAACGCCCGACGCATGGCTAACAGAGCGGCTTGCAGGATATTGATACGGTCAATCTCCTCGGCGGTTACTTCCGCCACCGCCCATGCAAGGGCTTCCTTCTCAATCAGCGGTCGGAGGGCATAGCGTTCCTTTTCGGAGAGTTGTTTGGAGTCGTTCAGTCGGTTCCAATCGGCACTGAGTGGGCTATCAAAGGGAAGAATCACCGCAGCGGCAAATACGCTGCCTGCCAACGGACCGCGACCGGCTTCGTCGCAGCCTGCCTCCGGCACGTGGGCTATGTAAAAAGGTTGTAGCATCAGAAAGGATAGCCTATGGCAAAATGAATGGTTACATCATCGTTCCAATTGAGGTGGTTGGCAGCGGTACGCCACTGCATTTGGTCGTAATAGAGCCGTGTGGGGTCGTAAAGTTTAACCCCCATATCCACACGGAAGATAAGAAACGTGAAGTCCAGACGAACCCCGAATCCATAACTCCACGCTATTTGTTTATAGAACTCGTCAAGCAAGAAAGCCCCATGCGGTTGGCTGTCGTACTCACGGATCGTCCATATATTGCCGGCATCGGTAAAAGCCGCCAATTCGATAAAGTTCCACACTCGCCAGCGATACTCCACGCTCAGGTCGAGGTGAATATCTCCGGCTTGGTTGTCGTAGTCAATTCGCGAACCGTCGCTATGATAGCCACCCGGCCCCAAGGTACGAGCCGTCCAACCGCGTACATGGTTACTGCCGCCCGCAAAATAACGTTTCTCATACGGAATGGACTGTGAGTTGCCATACGGCACTGCCACGCCCACAGCGGCATGATACGCGAGGCGGTGTTTCTCGGTGATGACCTGATTGTAGGTAAAATTCAGGTCTGCCTTCACATACTGCGAATAAGCCACATTACCAATCTTATACGTTCCGTCTTCAGGCAACTTCTGAAAAAGATGGGAGGCACCATAGAGCACATTACCGGCCGTCTCGGCAAAGCCGTAGAAAGTAATATAGGAGCGCGCAGGCTGCTGGCGATTGTAGCCCGAATAGCGGCAACTATAGTTAATGGCTTCTATAAAGTGGTCTTGATAGGAATACTTGAGGGGGTTCTGGTTGTTGATAAACCGGTCGTGAAACTCATCGCTCATCCACGGCAAATAGACATAACTGAGGTCTAAGAACTGGAACGAGTGGGTCCAACGGGGGCTGAATTGCGGCAACGTATATCCGAGGGAGGCATTGACTATGGTACGGGTAAACTCTTCGGGACGTGTCTGGTAGTGGTATGCAGCCCCTACTTTGAGACGGTTGGCGAAGGCAAGCGTAGCGGTGGCTTTGGCTTCAATGGCTCT
>DFIN01000001.1:0-72326 GCA_002372135.1 Bacteroidales bacterium UBA3696 | reverse complement strand
CTTCAATGGCTCGTCCGCCGTTGGCTCGCCACTCGTAACTGCCATTCAGACCGAGTTGCAACTCCTCCGCCCCGCGAAACAGGTTGCGGTTGATATACCCCACTCCGGCTGCCACCCCCCAATCGCCGTTCGAATACGTTCCTTCCACCTCCGCCGAAACGGTGTGCAGTTTGCTTCGGGACATCACCACGTGACAATCCAACGAGTCCGCACCTACCTGCTGAAACGTGATGTCCACGTATTTGACAATCCCCAAACGATTGAGCATCTCATAAGTCTGTTCAATGCATCGCTCGTTGTACAAGTCGCCCGGACGAATGCGACAATTACTGCGCAAAGCCGACGGACGGAGCAAGGGTTTATCCAACCATGTGTATTGGTAGTTGTCTTTTTCCTGCTGCTTGAGTTGGAGCGAATCAGGGACAAAGGCGGGGTCATAGTCCGTATGAAAGCATACGCGGCGAATGGTGAAACGCGTAAAGAGTCTTTGGCGTTCTTCCTCGGTCATCTGACTGACGACGGGTGCCATACGCATCTCTATATCGGCTTGCAGATGCCCTACCGTGGTATCTGCCAAGTACCGCAAGTAGTCTTTCTGCATATAGTAGTAGCCCATCCGTCGCAGTTGGGACGTAACGCGCGCTCGCTCCTCGTCCAAGACGTTGGCATCCAAGCGGTCGCCTTCGTGCAAGAGTTTACGATGCCTGTCATCAGCTACGTTCTGCCAGTCGTCCGACTCGGGAAAATAGTAGGAAATACGGCGTATGCAATACGGTTCGCCTGCCGTCAGGCGATACGTTACTTCTACCTTGGACTTCTCTATGCCACTACCCGTTTTCCGCTTGCCTTTATAGACAAGGGCGGTATCGACCCTTGACGAAAAGTAGCCTTTGTTGCGCATCGCTTTGCGCAATTCGGTGCAACCGGCTTCGGTCAGTTGTTCATCATAAATCTCAGGCGGTTCGCCTAAGCGGTGTGCCACGCCGGTCCACCAGCGGTTGATTTTCTTGGTCGTATCCGTGGAGGCGGTGTTGTAGATGTCCAATTGCAGTTTCCAGAAGCCCAAGACCTCGGTGTTGGGTACTTGCTTGAGGTAGTTTTTCATTTCGCCGGGTGTTACCTCGCGTGTATCGGTTACCTGCACACGCGTTTTGTTGAGCAGATACTGTCCTTGCGGTACGAACTTTGCCGTATTGCAGGCTGCTAAACACAGCACTGCAATAAGGGGCATTATTCGTATCGTACCCGATTTGCGCATTCACCCAACTACTGTGAAACGATTGCTAAATGATTGTTAAACTACCGTAAACCAACTGCTAAACGATAGAGAACGCCACATCCATCATCTGCGTGAAGGTGTTCTGACGCTGTTCGGCAGTGGTGGCTTCGCCGGTGAGTATATGGTCGCTGACAGTGCAGATAACCAGTGCTTTTTTTCCGGCACGGGCGGCATTCATATACAGGGCAGGTGCTTCCATCTCGTCTGCCAGCACACCCATCTTGGTCCAGTTCTGCTTGCGCTCGTCTTCGCAATAGAAGATGTCCGCCGAGAACACATTCCCTACATGGTAGCGATATCCCAACCGCTCGCAGGCATCAGCGGCGCGACGGCATAGGTTAAAGTCGGCAATCGGCGAATACGAACCGGGCAGATTATACTGCGCTGCATAATTGCTGTCGGTACAACATGCCTGCGCAATCACCAAGTCGCCCAATTGAACATACGTCTGACGCGCACCGCACGAACCGACGCGGATGATGGTTTGCACGTCGTAGAAATTGAATAACTCGTAGGTATAGATACCGATACTGGGGATGCCCATACCGTGTCCCATCACGCTGATGCGCTTGCCTTTGTAGGTGCCTGTGTAGCCCAACATGCTGCGGACATTATTGAATTGTACGGGATTCTCCAAAAAGCGTTCTGCCATAAACTTAGCACGCAGCGGGTCACCCGCCATAATTACGGTTTCGGCTATTTCGCCATATTGCGCCCCTATATGAGGGGTAGGAGTTTGCGATTTCATAAGATACGTTGTTTAGGAGTTAATGTAAGGTGTTAAGGTGTTTTTGCAGGAACTGCTCTGCCCGTTGCAAATCTTCGGGTGTATCTATACCGACCGAGGACTGCTCGCTAACCGCCACGCGAATGGTGTAGCCGTTGTCCAACCAGCGGAGTTGTTCGAGGCTCTCTGTCCGCTCCAATTCAGACATCGGCAAGGACACGATTTGCCGCAGTACATCGCCACGATAGGCATACATGCCAATGTGTCCGTAGTACTGCGTTCTGCCGAGCCACTCGTCTTGCGGTACGCCACGAAAGTATGGAATAACCGAACGGGAGAACAATAACGCACGACCGTCTTTTGACACAGCCACTTTGGGCGTGTTGGGGTTGGCGAGTTGCTCCCATGTGTCGTTTGCACGGAATGGCTTGACCAAAGTGGCAATCTCGGCGGGGAAACAACCCAGAAGCAAACGGATTTGTTCGGGCTGAATGAACGGCTCATCGCCCTGCACATTGACTACCACGATGTCTTGCTCGTTGCTCACCGCTTGGGGTGTAAGTCCATACGCTTCGGGATGAGCAAGGATCGTTTCGTAGGCTTCGAGGCATCGCTCGGTGCCGCAACGGTGGTCGCTGCGAGTCATGACGGCCTGCCCGCCAAAGGCTGTTACGCAGTCGAAGATGCGGCTGTCGTCAGTGGCTACCACCACCGTGTCCAACGCCTTGCGCGCCTGCTCATAGACACGCTGTATCATAGGCTTGCCGCCTATCTGAGCCAAGGGCTTGCCCGGGAAACGGCTGCTTGCCCAACGTGCAGGTATCAATCCGATGGCTTGCATACGTCTGCCTCCTGTCCTAACACAAAGCGTTTGTAATACGAAATGAGTACCGTAGTCAGCGGCAGGGCAATAATCATACCTGCCACCCCCAACAGATAGCCCCAGATACTGAGCGAAAGCAACATCACAGCCGGGTTCATACCAATCACATTGCCCATAATAAGCGGATTGAGCAACAAGTCTTGTATAGACTGCACCACTACGAACACTGCCAATATCTCAAGTAGTATAATCCAATAAGCAGTGCCCGTATTGGCAGATTGCAGCAGTCCCAACAGCATCGTAATCGGAATACCGAACGCCTGCATATACGGAACCATATTCAGCAGACCAATAAACAAGCCTACCACCACCGCCAACGGCAGCCCCATGATAAGAAAACCGATGCTGAAGAGCACGCCCACCGTGGTAGCAATCAGCGCCTGACCGCGGAAGTACTTGTTCATACCCTGCTCCAAGTCGTTGAGGATACCTTCCACCACCTTGCGGTACTTGCCCGGAATCATTTCACGCATGCCCTCGTTAAGCGTCTCATAGTCTAACAAGATAAAGACCAAATACAAGAACACGGCAAACACCACAAACAGGCTGGACAGAAAACTGAGCGAACCGCCTATGATTCCACCGGCGTAGTCATACACTTTCTCGGCTATTGAACTGACATTTATCTGTGACATAAGGGTGCTGATATCGGCACTTTGCAGCCAATCACGGAGCATTTCCTGCCATGCGACAGGCAATAGTGCGTCGATATGTATGCCCTTGACATATTCGCTCACGAGACGCGACATCTCAGCCGTTTCTTTATGGATAAGCGGAACGATAAGGGCAACGATGCCTGTCAGCACGGCAATCAACACGATGAGAGTAACGGCTATTGCCAACCCGCGCGGACGAATACGCATCTTGTCCTGCACAAACGATACGATAGGGTGCAGAAGGTAAGCCACAAACCACGCCACTACGAAAGGCAGAAGTACATTGCTCAACGTGCGCGTCAATGCGAACAAAGCGGCGGCGATGGCCAAACCAATTACCAACCTTACCGTACGATCCAAATCAAAGGGTCGGGAGTCTAACATAACGAATCGGGAAATTAGTTCGATTTACGAACGTTTGAACCAACCTAATACGGTCCGCAGCAGGTTTCCTACAGATGACAAACGGGAAACGACTTGTGTCCAACTGCGCTCTACGCGCTTGGCTTCGCGTTGCAGCCCCATCTCCTGGGCCTGCGCCTTGTATTCCACCATCTCCGTCTGCTGACGAAGGGTGTCTTCGGTCAGCTTCTTTGCCGGTTTGTCGGTAAGCAGGATCTCTGCCATAGCCGCCAACATCGGGTTGATGAACAACTGCTTGCGCATCAGGATGACAGCAGTGAGAACCAAAGCCCAGATGGCTGTAACAATCAAGGCAGCCCCCCAAGTCGGCATACAAGTACTTAACGCATAGATAAGGGCTATACCGCCCCCCACCAAGATGGCAAAGAACAGCAGGATCAATGCAAAACCGAACAACAGCAACCCTGCAATACGCCCTAACTTATCCAATACTTTGAGTTTGAGCCATTCCCAACGGGTCTTGCCATACTCCTTTACATCGGAGATGACGTAGCCGTACTCATCTTGCAACCAGTCGTTCATACTTGTTCCTCCATTTCGTTCTCATGGTGGCAGCAGCCGTGACCGTGACGACGGTGGCAACCGCAGTCGTGTTCCTCGTCGCAATTACATTCCTCGCCGTCCTCGCAACGGCAACGACCAGCTTCGCGTTCAGCCAAATCAACTAATTCGTTACGTAGTTCTTTTCCCGATTTAGGAGCCAATAACAATGCGGCTATTCCGCCTAAAATGGCACCGCCAAGAAAGGCAGCCCATGCATGTGATGAAGATTGTGCCATAGTTTTTCCTTTTTAAGATTACATATTTCTCTGTTAAGAACGCGGCAAATGTAGGCATTTTTTTCCATCTGCAAGCAACCTTTTGCAATTTTATTTATTTACAATCTGAGCATCCCCACCGAAGAAAAATGATATAAATGTATTAAAAAACGCAAAAAAATGCAACAAAGTGTTGTTTGGTTAATTTTTTAATTTACTTTTGCGGTGTTTTTCGGGCATAAAGGCAAGCAAATTGTGCCTTTTACCTATCGAAAAACGCAATAATATTCATTTCAAATAAACTATGGAAAACCGTAAACAAGAAGATCGTATCGAACCGGAGATTGTTTACTCCCGTTCGGTCAAAGCAGGCAAGCGCATATACTACTTGGATGTCAAGAAAGCGCGCAACAATGACCTGTATCTCTGCGTGACAGAGAGCAAACGTCGGCAGAATTCCGATGTGGAAACGCCGCAATTTGAAAAGCATAAACTTTTTCTCTATAAAGAAGACTTTACCCACTTTTTAGAGGGTTTGAACGATGTAATCGGGTATGTTCGCCAAGAGGTAGGCGAAATAGCCGAACGGGAAGAATGGTCGCCTCGCGAGGAAGAAGCAGGGCAAGACATAGCCGATGAAGAGGAAGAAGCGGACAAGTCGGAAAAGACACGCCGCAATTGGTTTGGATTTGGTAGAAAAGAATAATAGCCTATGGAATAAAACTCCCCCAACTACTTTCGATAGCATCTACGATGCGCGAAGCCACCTCCTGCTTGCTAAGAAGCGGGAGGTCTTCTTTTATAATATTGATGCTTGGAGTGTTCGGAGTATTAGTATTCAGAGTATTCGAAGTATTCTGAGTGTTCCGAATGAGCAATGTAACCTTGTTGGTATCTACGCCAAACCCTGCACCGGCATCGCGAAGCGAGTTGAGGACTATCATGTCGAGGTTCTTGCTTTCCAACTTGCGGATAGCGTTCTGCTCTTCGTTTTCCGTTTCGAGGGCAAAGCCGATAAGGCGTTGCTCTTGTTGCTTATGTTGTCCCAAGGTGGCAGCTATATCGCGAGTGAGCACCATGGGCAACATCATTTCGGTTTGGCCGAGCTGTTTTTTTCGTTTTTGATGGGCAGGTTCGGCAGGCGTAAAATCTGCCACCGCCGCCGAAAGAATAGTCATATCCGGACGCTTACTGCCCTCGTGCGCATCGTCCATAAAACAGTTGACCACCGCTTCATACATATCCTGCGCCGACTCTACGGGGACAAGTGTCAGCGGTTTCTCGTTATGTAGCGGCTGTGGATTTTCACTGGCAACCCAAAGAGGGACGGCGGCTATCTGCAGGTGGGTAGGACCGCTAACCAAGGTTACTCGTGCGCCGCGATGCAGACATTCGCGCGCAAGGGCATAGCCCATTTTGCCGGACGAGTCATTGCTCACATAGCGCACGGGGTCAATCCGTTCGCGGGTCGGTCCGGCGGTAATGAGTACATGATGCCCCTTCAACGACTGACGAGTGAGAGCCATCTGACAGGCTTCAATCAACACTTCGGGCTCCTGCATTCTGCCTTTGCCTACCGTGCCGCATGCTAATTGCCCTTCCGCACAATCCACCACCATGATACGGCTTTGCCCCGCTAATTGGCGCAAAGCTGTTTGGGTAGCGGGATTGCAGTACATCTTGTCGTTCATAGCGGGTGCTACAACGACAGGATGCCGCGCTACGGTTGCCGCAAAGGTTGTGGTCAGTGCGTCATCGGCAATGCCACCTGCCATCTTACCAATCACATTGGCTGTGGCAGGAGCAATCAGCATCAGGTCTGCCCAATCTGGAAGGGATATATGTTCCGTAGAATGTTGATTGACAGCGGCAAACACATCCCAATAGACGGGGTTCCCGCTCAGTGTCCTGAGGGTCAGTTCGGTAACAAACTGCAAGGCGTTGCGTGTGGCAACTACCTTAACCTCTGCTCCTTGCTTGATGAGCAGGCGTATGAGTTCAGGGGCTTTATAAGCGGCTATGCCTCCACTGATACCGACTACGATATGCTTGCCTTGCAGGGACATCCTACTTATTTGAGCGCGTCATCCTTGGAGCCGGTGTTGTACACCAGTTCGCCGTCAATGAACTCTTGCGTAGCAATGAGTGTGGGTTTGGGCATGCGCTCATAACTGCGCGAAATCTCTATCTGCTCGCGATTCTCAAAGGTTTCTTCGATAGCTTCTTGAGGCATGGAGAAATCTTGCAGTTTGGCATCCAATTCGCGCTTGAGCGAAGAGGCTATCTGGTTGGAGCGTTTGGCTATGATGGCCACCGTTTCATATACATTGCCCACCGGCTCGATCAGTTGCGTCATATCGCGCGTGATGGTGTTCTTGGGGGCTTTTGTTTTTTTGTAATCTATCATAATATAGAAGTTTTTGTATGTTTCGTTAGTGATTATTGTGTTTCGTTAGTGACTATTGCTGTTAAAAGACGTGCTACTTGCGGAGCACTTTTTTTATTTCCTGTCCCCATCGTTCTGCTTGCTGGCGGTGTTTGGACTTGGGGTATTCGGATAGGAAATTGTAGTATTCGTCTTCGGCATCCTGTGCTCTTTCTTCCAATTTGGAGGAAAGCGAGTGCACCATCTGCTTGTACTTGCTGGCAAAAATGAGCCATGCGAGTTCTTCCTGATAACTATTGGTCGGGTAGTTCTTGAGGGCATTGCGAGCTGTTATCTCGCAGCTGAGGTAGTTATTACCCAAATAAGTACCCAATTGATAGTATAGTTGTGCGTTGAGCAGTTCTTTGTAGGCAAGGCGGTCGTACATCTCGTTTTGCTCCTTATACGCCTGCTGATAGTAGGGACTATCGGGATAGGTGTCCATAAACACATCAAATGCCTCTATGGAGCGATAGGTATAGTCTTGGTCCAAGCGTGCATCGGGGGCATCAAGGTAGTAGCAGTGCCCTATCTGGAAGGTGGCTTCGGCGGCATACTTGCCTTTGGGATAGTTGCGCAAATAGGCTTGGTAATAGTCGGCTGCGGACGAATAGGATTTTTGCCCCATGTAACTTCTTGCCAAGTAGATAGTTACCTCCTGTGCACGCTCAGTGCCTTTATAGTAAGATGCCACTTCGTCCAACAGAGTCTGCGAGCGCACATACTCTTTGCTGTTAAAGTAGTCCAAAGCCTTCTCGTACTTGAGTTCGGGGTCTTTGGATTTGAGCACTTTCTGGTACTCACTGCATGCCGTGCAACAGCATACAAGGAGCAAGAGCAGATATGTGTGAATACGGTTCATCCGATGATTTTCTTATTTCAGCCAATGAGTTGACGTTCGTATGCGCAGACTATCCTGTTCGGCAATGATAAGGTAACATTCAGCATCTGCCACTTTGTCTATCAACCGAATAGCATCGTCTTCACCCATGACCATACAAGCCGTAGCCAATGCGTCAGCGCGCATACAAGAGGAGGCAGTTACCGAGGCGGATAGGAGCGAGTGTTGCACCGGATAGCCGGTTCGCGGGTCGATGGTATGGCTTCGTCGTTCCGTTCCTTCGTAGTAAAAATTGCGGTAGTTACCCGAAGTTGCCATACACAAATCGGTAGTGGTCAGTTTGTCTTGCAGTTGGCGTTGCATACCTGCCGGGTCATCCACGGGTTTGGAAATACCGATTGTCCATGGTTGCCCTTGACTGTTAGTGCCTTTAGCCACTATTTCCCCACCTATTTCCACCAACAGGTTCTGACACCCCAACTGCTGCAACCGTTTGGCTACTTGGTCGCAGGCAAATCCTTTGGCTATCGCTCCCGCATCCATTTGGACGCGGATGTCCGTTTTGCGGATATGGTGCTGTACAAGCGACACTTTGTCGTAGCCCACCAGTTCGCGCAACGAGTCAATACGCTGCGGCGTGATGGTAGCCTTGTTCTGAAATCCAAATCCCCATGCGTTTACCAGGGGTGCGACCGTGATATCAAATGCCCCGTCGGACAATACGGATATACGCTGCGCTTCTTGGAACACCGCTTCAAAGTCTGCGGTAGTGGCGATGTCTTCTCCTCGGTTGATACGGGCAATCAAGGAACGACTATTGAACATAGAGAGGGTGGAATCAACTTGTCGGAGTGTGGCAAGAATACTATCGTGCAGGTCTTTATGCGCCTCATACTGTATGTTGTACACCGTGCCGAAGATACGCCCTTCGTTGCGGAAATAGCGAGCGGGCTGTTCGGCCGTTTGATTCCACACCAATAGCCCTACTGTGAGGGCTATCAGCGTGAGCGATATCAACATACGTTGGCGGTTCATAGTCTTTGTTTGAACGGATTAGGCACTGTGTTTAGAACCACACGCCCAAACCGATGGTGCCGTTGAGCGGTTGCATATAGCGTTTGTCGTCACCGGCAGCATCTACAAAGGCGTCCGAACTATAGCAATAGCCGTTCTTGTCATTCATTTGGTAGGGGTTGAGACTGCCTACGGCGAATAGGTCGAGCGTGCAGATGTCAAACTCCCATTCCTTGTGCAACGACAGAGCCAAATTGACCACGGCAAAGCGGGTGTTGTAGTACATCTCCTCGCTCTCCCAAGGCGAAATGCCCATCTGTGCACCTACGGTAATGCCGTCCATCCATTGGATGCCCGTTTGGCTCAAGTCATAGTCATAACCCAGTTCGATGTAAGTGGAAAAGGCATTGCGATGCGTCTGTCCATTCGCTAATTTCTTCAGGTCTGTTTCAGGCAACAGGTCGCGACCGGCGATGGTGGTGTACCAGTTGATGTAAGCCCCTACGCCGAAGAAGTGGTCGAAGTTGTAGCCGAACCAGAATTCGGTGGACGACGAGTTGTCGTCCATTGCATTGTCAGTAGCATTCTTCCATGCGAAGAAGTTTGTGCCGTCGCAATAGTAATAGTGGGTGAAACCTACGCTGGCGCCATAGGCGGTGGCGGTAAGCATCACGTCTAACTCAGGAACAAAATAGGTATTGGGATTATACCCTGGCAATTCGGCCAAATCTTTTTGGAATTTCCAGTCCGAAGCACCTATGTTAGCCCACAAACCGGCACGGAACGTAACATCGCCGCCCAAAGCATTAAAGCCCACTTCGGCATCGGGTTGAAAACTAAGTCCGCCCAAGTATTGTCCGCGCCACAAGTAGGCACTTACCACCTCTGCACCGGCATCGTAGGCAAACTCAATATCGCTACTGCCGGTCGAACCGTTTTGGGCCACCATCTCACTCTGCCCCCAAGACAGTCCTGCTAACACAAGGGCTGCCGCAAACATCTTCTTACAATCCATTTTTCTGTTCCCATGCAAGGCGTAGGGCGACCTCTAAGATTCGTGTATTCTCCATTACAACAATGCCTCCGTCCGGTCCGGACTCAATGTGATAGCCTGTTTCGGGCGTTGCCGTACCCCGAAAGAAGTCTCTTACATCATCGGCTGTGATACCCAGTTCGGCAGCAATCACAGCCGAACTACCGTGCGGAAGCGCATCTTTCACCTCCCGCAAACGATTAAAAGTGGTTCTGGTCATTTATACGTGTTTCTTTTGAAGTTAATATGCCTTTTTGAAAAGCGGCGGCAAAAGTAGAGTCTTTTCAGCGGGTATGCAAATTTATTTTCGGTTAAGTCGTTTTTTCTGCCTCAGCGCGTAGTTGCGTACTGCTTATATCGAAATAAGGTGCATCTTTTAGGAATATCACGGAGGCGCTTTCAGGAAGAAATTCCTTTGACTCTGCCGTAGAAACGGGATTATTATCAGAAGATAAAGCAGAGGTATGGCGGGGATAAACAAGGATGGGCACATGCTGCACGATCCATTGCCATTCCCGCCACCGTGGGAAGAGTTGCCAATTATCTTCGCCGATAAGGAGCGTAAAAGCGTGTTCGGGGAATTGCTGCATGAGTGTACGCAGCGTTTGTGCCGTATAGGACGGACGGGGAAGATGGAACTCCCAATCGCTGACCCGCAGCCGTTTGCCGTTCAATTCGCCGGCATACTGCTCATTTACTTGCTCAACGGTATGCCGTGCTGCACGGAGGCGTTGCTGCTCGTTGGCTTGCAACATCTCGGCATCTTTGAGGGGATTGGACGGAGTAACCATCAGCCATAGTTCGTCCAAGTCAGTATGGGTCAGGGTCCACACTGCCAATCCGATGTGTCCGAAATGAATGGGATTAAACGAACCGCCGTAAATACCTATCTTCATCATACAAGCAGTCTAAAGAGTGATAGCAGACGAATGGATTCGGCGATATTCTGCCAACACCCACGCTGTAGCCACGGCTACATTGAGGCTCTCCACATGGCTGACTCCGTAGGCGGGCAGGAACAGTTGCTCGTCAAGGCATTGACGAACTGCAGGCGTCAGTCCATTACCTTCGTTACCCATAACCAATACGACTTTCTCGGCATCTGCCAAGGCGGCAGATTGGTAGATATCGTGCCCTTCAAGGGTGGTACCCAACACAGCATATCCTTGTTCGGAGCGAAGTTGGCAGAGTGTTTCGGGCAGGTCGGTATAGGTGACGGTAAGGTGCGCGAGGGCTCCCATGGTGGCTTGCACCACTTTGGGAGCAAAACAGTCGGCTGTCTGGCGGGAACAAAGCACTTGACTTACCCCCATCCAGTCGCAAGTGCGCAGAATAGTGCCCATGTTGCCGGGGTCTTGCACCCCATCCAACGCCAGAATCAGCGAATCCGTGTTTTCCGCACGGCGGACAGGTGCGGACAGAAACACAGCGAGGTAGTCGGTAGGGGTGGTCAGCAACGAGAGTTCAGCCATCTGCCTGGCGGTTACTTGTCTGAGCGACGCAAATCCTTCTAAGTCGGGGGCTTGGTCGCGAACAACCAACAAACGTCCGTCAAATCCTGCCGCTAACTCTTCGATACACTTACGTCCCTCCGCCATAAAGCAGCCTGTTTCGTCGCGGTATTTCTTCTGTCGCAACCTACTGATCCATTTGCTTTCCGCGCGGGTCAGCGGCATCTCTTGCAAGAAAGGTGTCATAGGCTATTCAACCGATTAAAACGCGGGCAAAAGTAGCGGGTTGCAAGAAAAATGCCAAGTTTTTTGCAAAAAATTTGCTACACCCAGCTAATTGCTCTACTTTTGCGCCGTATTTGATAACGAATAATTGCGGCATTAGCACATCGGTAGTGCATCAGCTTCCCAAGCTGAGGAGGAGGGTTCGACTCCCTTATGCCGCTCTTTTTTTTGTAAATATTAATCTTGTTGAAATGATTCGTTCCATCAAAAAAATAAAGATTATCAATGATACAGCTGTTGATGTGCCTAATGCAGAAACATTGAAAGCCATTGAAGATGCGAGAAACGGCAAGGTTTATCACGCGGCAAATACCGAGGACTTGTTTTAATCAGATATTAGGGTAATAAAAACGGAATATCTAAAAAGAGAGTGTGCCAATCTTGGCACACTCTCCTTTTAGATAGACCGCTACGCTGTTAGAGGTTAGGTTCTTACTTCTAACAACGCAGTGGTCTAACCTCTTACTTCTATAGCCTCTTTCCTTGTGCGTTGAAGCGTTCGCCGTTGCGCTCAATGATAAGAATGCCGTTCTCCATGTACTTGCGCACATTGTTGCCGGGAGCGCGGTCGTCCCCGCCTGCATCATAGAGTTCGCCATCCACTACTTCCAACTCGGTCTCTCCTTCACCCTCTACTACAATGCGTACACGAGGTATATTCTTGGTAGCATTGGGGTTGTAGAAGTACGCGCGGTAAGCAGGCATGGGGTTACCATTCGTGTGCGGATACCAAATCTTATTGTTTGCCAAGCCCATCACTTTGCGTCCGTCTTGACTCAATGTGCCGTGGCGCAATACACCCACGATGGCTATATCGCCACTCTCTTTGTAAGCGTTAGCGGAATTGTATTTGAGTTTATTGACATCCGTTTCTGTATCCTTACCCGTATCGAGTGTAACATCCGCGAAGGCATAGTCGGTAGGCATAAGCGAAGTGGCTTTGACCAGATAACCACGTCCGGCTATGATAGAGGTGGCAGCGCGGAAGTGGAAGGTAACATGGTCGTTCTCGTCCGCCGAACCTTCGGCATAGCGGTATTCATAGACCTTGCGGAGCAGCCCGTTGGTTGCTAATTGGCTTTGGTCTGCATTGAAAGGCAGGGTGAGCGTGTACCAACGTGCATTGCCGTTGTCGTCCTTGGTGTATGCCACGGAGCGACGATAGGTGATTTGCTCGAAGTGCTGACCGTTCAGCAGACGGATATTGTCGTAATAGTCTGCATCCTCCGAATCCAAGAGCAGGAGTTCACGTAAGTAGGCTTGGAAACGGGCTGTATAGGTAACATCGCCGGTTACGGCAGGCAGAGCCTCGTCAGCGGCATAGTCGGTAACTCCATCGGTCCAACCTACGAAGGTGTAGTAATACGTCTCGTCGGACACCTTAGCGGGTGTTTCGCCATCGTAAGCAGGCGTAGCACCTGCTTCTACCTGTTCATCCGTTTCGAGGGTCGTACCGTCTGCGTTCTTCCATGTAACGGTGAAGGTTGACTGCCCCTCCTTGAAGGTGGCAGTGCGGGTGATGTTACCGGTCATCGTGAACGTGCGGGTAGCAAGGTGGGTATCCGTCTCATCGGTGGTGGTACCGTCTTCCATCTTCCATTCGTCGAAGACATAACCTTCAGTGGTGGCATTGGCGGTTACAGTGATGTTCTGACCGGCTTGGCAGATGTACTTGTACTGCTGCCCGCCAACCTTGATAGTCAGCGTATAAGTCGGATATTCAGGTTCGTAGATAGCGCGGACAGGCATACCGAAACAGTCGAAGAAGCCGTAGGATGTGCTGTTGAGCGTTACGTTTGTATTGACATGATAGTAGTTGTTAGCATCGGCTTCGACATCTTCAAACGTATATGGGAAAGCAAGACCATTAGAAGCATTCTGCACGAAATAAACACTTGACCAATAGAAACGGTAGTTAGTAAATAATTTAGAAGTCCACGGACCCTCATCGCCATATAGATACAAATTCCTATACGTTGTACCATAGAATCCGCTCGCGGGCAAATAAATGGTATTTCCTGCATAGGTTTTATTCATAAATGTACCGTGATCAGCCGATTGGGTGGTGTTTTTTCTCAAATCGAGCCACTCTTCATCTGTCGGCATACGCCAAGCCGTTCCTATCTGTTGCGTGGCAGCATCCAAATCAGGTGTCAAGGTCGTACCCGAAGTATAACTACTCGTGTTCAAAGCCTGATAGGCATTAAACGACGTATGTCCTTCGGTATCGCCCCAATAGAAATACTTACCTACATTGGTCGGCTGATTTGCACCCACATTGCGGTCTGCCCAAGCCACGCCGTAACCCATATCCACGGGTTGGTAGGTCAGTCCGTCAGCACCTGTCTTCGGGTCGAGGTTATAGAGAATCTTGGTGGTGTCTGCCGCAGCCGCCTGATAGACATTGACTGCTTGGTCAGCCGATTCGAGACCGAAGACTGCCGTATAGGTCTTGTCTGCCGTAGCGGTAACGGTGCGCGGGTTCTGCGTGTTGTCAACCGTGCCGTCGTTATTGTCGTCCCAGCCGAGGAAGGTAGCCCCCGTACCGGCTGCAACGGTTATCGTTACGTTGGTGTTCTCGGCATAATAGCCGCTGCCGGTCTGCGGCTTGTAGCCGTCTGCCGTGAGCGTTGCCGTACCGCGACCGCCTGTCTCGGCAGCGATGGTGTAGAACGGACGGGTATCCAACTCGAAGACGGCTACGATGGCGGCATCGGCTGCGCCTACCGTATAAGCGTAGGTGTAATCCTCGCCCGCCACGGTGATGCCGTTTACGGTCCAATGGCTGAACACATAGCCGGGTTTGGCGGCGGTCAGGTTGAGCGTATTGCCGCTAAAGAAAGTGTGACTGCCTTGACCTATCTCGACATCCGTCCAGTTGCTTGCGCCTGCAAGGGTAGCCGTAACGGCATCGGTCAGTGCCTCGCCACCTACGGTTTGTGCGGAAAGCGTAATGGCAACAGGTTGCGGCACGTCATTATTGCCGCTACCACCCAAAGTGAAGTCTAACAATGTATTGGCGGCTTCTCCGTTGGTGCGATAAGCGTCAGCAGTGGCGTGAACGTGAACATAGTACTGTTCGTCCACATTGACTACCTCAATATATCCGCCGCGCAGCGTCCAGTTGTCTGTTGTACGCACATAGGTGCTTTGGTCGTGGTAATCCCGGAAGACTACACAGCCATAGTTCAATGCATTGTTATTGGTTTGACGCTCTATGTAGTTAGACGGTATCACACCAATGAAAGCCGTACCGGGTTGTTGCGTGCTATTGATAGGATAAACTCCTGTCGGCACAACACCGGGCTTGCTTTCGTCCGTTATAAACTGCAACTTGATATTGATAATATCGTATGCGGACGAACCTGCAATGCTGTACCAATAACCCAAGGTATGGTAGTTGGCATTGACTATATTCAGCGGGAAGTTGTTTTCTTCACCTGCCTTGAATAGCGTGCGACCGCTTACCCAACTTGACTCTGTGGACAAATAAGACGAATAATACTTATACGTATAATCTTCTTGATAGGTGGCATAGTTAATCATCTCATTGGTATAGATATCCACATCGTATGTTCTGCCTTCCGTGTCAGTCAGCATTGCCGTAAGGTGTGCCGCACGAATCTGATTTCCGAAGTATTCTACATTCGCTACGGTCGCGGAAGCGATGGTGCGTTTAGCTCCTACCGTAGGTTGAATATACGACTGCGAAGCATCGAGCGAGAGGTTCGACAGGTAGTCGGTCTTGTTGGTGCTGATAGCCGTATTGAAGTACAGACGGAACGTCACATCGTCTGTCTCGCCTATAACGGCAAACGTGTTCTTCGCATAGGTCGGGAAGTCCAATACACCCGTGGTCTTATGGAACACGATATGCGTCTGCTCGTCGAACTCGGCGGTGTAGGTCTTTGCCTCCGTCACGGTTACGACACGCGGGTTGTCGCTGTTGCCATCTGACCAGCCCGTGAACGCATAGCCGAAGGAAGCAGCCACCTCAAGGGTCAGCACCGTACCGTTCATATAACTATAGGTAGTCGGACCGTTCTGCTGTTCGTAGCGGTCAGCTGTCTGATAAATAACACCGCCGTTGGCTACGGTCGTAATCGCATACGAAGGCACATAAACGGTCTCATAAGCAAGCGTCTTGTTCTCCGTCATTGTTACGATGCGCGACGGGTTGGTCTCACCGTCGGTCCAGCGGACGAAGTTATAGCCCATATCGGGCGAGACGGTAACCGTTACCTGCGTGTTGTAGTCGTACTCGCCCGCACCTGTGACAGTGGCGTTCGAGCCGTTGACGGTCAGCGTGAAGCGGTCAATAGAGCAGGTTGCCGTGTATTCGGCATCAGCGGTTACGGTTACGCTGTGGCTCTGTGCGCCGTCGTCCGACCACGAAACGAAATGGTAGTGTTCGTCGGGTGTCACGCCGAGCGTTACCACGGTGCCGTAGTCATACTCGCCACTGCCGGTTGCCGTTCCGTTGGTAGCGGTGACGGAAAGCGTATGGCGGTCGATAGCGAAGACGGCATTATAAGTTGCATCGGCAGTTACGTCCACCGTGAGGGAGGCTTCGCCCGGTATGTCCTCGCCGTTGAGTTGCCATTTGACGAAGTGGTAATGGTCGTCGGCTGTGGCAGTTAGCGTAACGCCTGTGGTGCCGTAGTCGTAGGTACCGCCGCCTGTTACCGTTCCGTTCGTCGCGGTTGTGGTGAGGGTATGCTCGTCAATGGCGAAGAACGCCTTGTAGGTGGCGATAGCGGTCGCGGTGAAATTAAGCGTGGCACCGCCCACTATGTCCGCATCGTTGAGTTGCCACTTAACGAAGTGGTAATGCTCTTCGGGTTGTGCGGTCAGCGTCACGGCAGCACCTTTATCATATTCGCCGCCGCCGGTTACACTACCCCACTCGCCGTTGTTCACCTGCGTGATAATCAGAGCGGAACCTGCATTGGCTTCCTCGAACTCGGCGGTGAGGGTCATATCTTCAGAGATGAAGATAGTGCGCTCGGCGTGCGTATCGTTGTCGTTCCATTTCTTGAAGACATAGCCTTCTGACGGAATGGCTGTGATGCGGACGGGCTGTCCGGGCTGGCAGAGATAGGTATTGGTGCGGGTTACTTCCTCATCGTTGGTGTAACGCACGGTGAGCGTGCAAGGCGTGAACGAAGGTTGATAGACGGCACGGACAGGCATACCGTAGCTGACATAACCTTGACGACCTGATATAGGTATATCCGCGCCATACTTCACTTCTCCGTCAAGATAGCACCACGGCTGACTATTGTATGCCGTATTGTCTTTATGAGCCAAAGTGCGACTCCAATAGGCTGCTAAAGCAGGATTATTGGATAGCGTGCTATAATTGGATGTGGTATTCGGTGCATACGAACCCGCCTTAGGCAAGGTGATGGACTTAGTAGCATCCGTAGGATTGACAAAAGTGTTCTCTGTTTCCGTTGAGCACTTATCCACAAGGGCATCCCACTGCTCTTTACTCGGTACGCGCCAACCTGTACCCATTTGATACAAAGCGGCATCGTAAGTGGTGTTGTATGGCAAATCGCCGCCTTCTGTGGTATTTGTAACTGCTCCTGATGTGTAAGTGGTTGTCTTATAGGTGGAAGTCTTGTTGGCATTTCCACCCCAAAGGAAATAATATCCGTTAGGACTGGTCGGATTGGTAACGCCCACATTGTAGTCGCACCAAGCGGTACCCGTACCCATATCCACCGGCGTATAGAACATATTGTTCTTCGTCAATACGGGCAGCGGATAGAGAATCTTCGTTGTGTCACGAGTGGCAGCCTGTGCTATGTGTGCGTCAGCGGCTTGTGCTTCATCGGGTTCGAAGACTGCGGTGTAAGTAGCATTGGCTGTGGCAGTGAAGATACGATTCGGATCGGTGTTGTTTTCATCGTCCGACCAATGCGAGAAGCGGTAGTTCTCCGCAGCCTTCACGGGAATACGCACATGCTGACCGTCCTCATAGTTGCCGACAAAAGTCGCAAGGTTGTTCACTGTACCTGTTCCGGCAGGCGACACATTGAAGGTAAGCGTGCGTTTCGTAGTGGGAGCGACAAAATTCACTGTCAGTGTCACATTCGACAGAGCGATGAAGGAATAGGTCTGGTCGGTGGAAACAATGACATTGTTCTGGTCTATCCAGTCACGCACACGATAATTCTGACTGGTTGCCGTGGCAGCCCCATAGAAAGCGGTGATGGTGATGCGCTGACCTACCTCGCAGATGTACATATACTGATTGGTAGGAGTCTTCACCGTTACGGAGCAGGTCTGGAACGGCGGCACATAGACGGCGCGGATTGGCATGGCGTTCCATGCATAGTAAGTGGTGGAACCCGCTGAACAACCGCCATTCAAGTAGTATGTAGGCTGGGATGAAGCGGCACTGACAGACTTGACCGTGCTGCCCCAGAAGTGGGTTGTACCGGTTGTTACCGTTTCCGTACCCGATGTCTTCTTGCATCCGGCTGCAGGGATAAAGATGAACTGCGAATTGTCCTCCTTGTTGGTATATCTGAATCCTGCTGATGCCTGGCCTTCCTCGGTGGAACCGCTGCCTGTCACATTAGCCAGATTGTATATCTCCTGATAAGTCGCCATACGCCACCGCTCGCCCATAATCTGCGTTGCGGCATCATTGGCGGCGGGAAGCGGATACTGCACAGCTGTGTTGCTTGAAGTCAGGGTTGAGGACATTGAGGTGACACCCGTCCAGTAGTTGGTTCCGCTGCTGCTGACCGTAGTGGCGGGAGTGGTAAGACCCCAGACAAAATAGTCGCCCGCCTTGGTGCTGTCAGCGGCTCCGATGTTCTTGTTCGCCCATGCCACACCGACACCCACATCCACGGGGCGGTAGCCGTTGGCATCATAGCCCGGCAGGGCGTAACGCAGGTACGTACCCTGATAAGTACCGCCTTGATAAACCTGCGCGAAAGCATCCTCGGAATGTACGGTAGTGAGGTCATAATCCATCTCCAATACAGCGGTATATGTCCTATCCTCCGTTACAGTGACGATACGCGCCGTGTCAGTCAGCGAGTGGTCATCGTCCCAATAGAGGAAGCGGTAGTGCGGATTCGGATGGCAGACAAGTTTGGTCACCTGACCGTCCTCATACACGCCGATATGGTTGGTGTTCCCCTTAATAGCACCATCAAAAATTGCTCCCTCTCGCGGCGTACAGTCAAGCGTCAGTGTACGGGTCGTTGCACGCGTGGTATAGAACGTAGCGATGTAGGTGATGTCTTCCGTTACCACCAACTCCACTGTCGGGTCGTAACTCATTATGTCGTACTCCAAATTGGTCCAGTGCAGGAGCGAGTAGTTGGCGGTGTTGGTGAACGCACTCACCGTGACGGTTTGTCCTTTTTCGCAAACGAAGTTGTAGGTAGCCTTGGCGCTATTCGACTGATAAGTCTTGACCGTCAGCGTGCAAGTCTCAAGGGGCGAACCGTCATAGAGTGTTTCCGTTGTGGTGGTGGTTGCTTCGTGCCATACATTGACGTACTTGTGTGCCGAAGCCGCAGCGGGTACGGCAGAGGTGAAGACGGCATTGTAGGATGCATCGCCATTGACGGTTATCTCACGGTAGGGGTTGGTAGAGTTGTTGTCCTCCCAGCGGACGAAAGTCCAGCCCTCTTCCGGCACAGCGTGCAGCCGCGTAGTAACGCCATTCTTATAACGCCCTACGCCATAGACATATCCGCCGGAGCGGGGTTGTGGCAAAGCGTGAATGGTGGAGAAATTGGTGGTGGAAGCAAAAGTGGCGGTGTAGTTGGTGTTGCCCGCGATGACGAAGTCGAGAGTCGGGTCCGTCCCCACCACGGCACTGCTATTGTCATCATCGGTCCACTGCGTGAAGGCGTAGGTAAAGCCCGTAGAACCCACGGAGTGCGGTTGCGCGGTGATACGAATGCGCTGACCTACTTCGCAGATATAATAATAGTAATAGGTGCTTGTGCCGTTGCCTACCTGGTTAAGACCTGTCACGGTTACTTTCAGCGTGCAGGTCTCGAACGGCGGCACATAGACAGCACGGACAGGCATGGCGTAATACACATATCCGTATGTTGTATTGTTATACAACGCCCCACCGCTTTGATAGCAGGAAGCTACACACTGATAGCCGTTGGCATTGAATTTTCCAACCGTGCTACCCCAGAAGTACGTTCCGGATGTAGGTGTTGAGGAGGGAGTATTCCCAACTTTGTTATGGTAACCTGCTGCCGGAATGAACAATTTCTCGCCACTGAGTTTGTTGGTATATGTGAAACCCGTTGCGGCAGCACCTGCTTCCGTGGCTCCGTTAGGATTGGCGAGGTAATAGATTTCCGCATAATTCGGCATACGCCACCGCTCACCCATATTCACCGTAGCGGCATCCGAATCGGCAGGCAAAGCATATTGCGCACTGAGAGTCGTTGAGGTGGTCAGCGGTATATCCATTGCGCCTGCATAATAAGTGCCTGTGGCCACCGATGTGAACGGAGAGGTCGTGCCCCAGACATAGTAGTTGCCCGAAGCCGTACTATCGGCTGCACCGAGGTTCTTGTTAGCCCAGGCCACGCCATTACCCATATCCACAGGACGGTAGCCGTTCACCTCTGATGGCAGGTCGTAGAGAATCTTGTAGCAGTTGGTGTTAGCGGTGTAAGCGAACACATCCACGTTGGCTGTAGAGGATGTAACGCCCGTCACATAGCCTTCAAACTCCGCCGTAAGCGTAACAGCCGCGTTTGTGGTAGTGTAAGTACGCGGATTGTCGGTATTGCCGTCCGACCAGCGCACAAAGCGGTAGTTGGCATTCGGTGTGGCGGTAAGCGTAACGCTTGTACCGGTTGGGTAATAACCACCGCCATCCACCGTTCCGCCCTTGAGCGGAGAGGCTTTGGTGGTCAGCTGATAGGTGGTGGCGGAGATGTAATGCGCCGCTATCGTCTGGTTCCCTGTAAGCGTCACAGTATAACTATTGTCCGTGGAGAGTTCGGTACCCGAGTAAGTGTTCTCCCTCCAAGCCGACAACTTGTATCCGCTTGCGGCAGGATGCTGACGGATGGTGACGGTCTGACCGACCTCACAGATGTAGTTGTAAGTCCATTTCAGCGTAGATGCCCAATAGACAAGCACTTGCAGCGTGCAGGTCTCGAACGACGGGACATAGACGGCACGGACAGGCAGAGCATAATAAGCCACAGAATTTCCAGTGGTAGTAACATTGCCTCTCATCGCGTGATTATAATATACCCACGGTTTGCTGCTGGCTCCGTTCTTACCAGCTACGGTACTTGTCCAAAGGTATGCCGCACCTTTGGACAAAGTGGTTTCATATCGTCCTCCGGCAGGAATAAAAATCTTATCGTCTGTGTAGTACTTGTTGGTAACTGTATAGTTATAATTAACCTGCGCACTACTTGTGTAAGTGGAAGAAATGAGATTATTCATCTCATAGTAAGTAGGCATACGCCATTGCCCGCCCATCTTTTGCGTTGCGGCATCAGCTTCAGTGGGTAAAGGATACTGCGCGGCGACAGCTGTTGATGTGGTCGCCGTCATATCCGCCACTCCTTTATAGTAGTTTGAACTTGATACCGTTGTATAACCTTCTTCCCCGTAGGCTTTTGTGCCTCCCCAATAGAAGTAACTGCCCGCCTTGGTCGGGTCGGTGGCACCGATGTTCTTGTCCGCCCAAGCGACACCTGCACCCATATCCACAGGCGTATAGGTAATGTTGTCACTACCTTTAACGGGATCCAAATTATACAGGATGCGATAGTTGGATGTTGTAATAGTAGAAGTGCAGGTCGGGGTGACACCTGACGAATAGACATCCACCGTAGCGGGAGCGGACCAGAGTTCGCCCTCCAAGTCAAACTCGGCTGAGAGAGCTATATCACTAGTCAGCGCTGTAATGACACGCACGGGGTTGTCGCTGTCATTGTCAGTCCATTTGACGAATTTGAACATCGCGTTGTTCGGCGTGGCGGTCAGGGTCACGCGGGTGTCGATGTCATACGTTCCGCTGCCGGTCTGGTCAGCATAGCCGTCGGCTGTCAGGGTGACATAACCGCCGTTCTTGCCGGTGATGGACGTGGAGACTGTGTAGGTCGGTTTGACGAAGGTCGCGTCTACCGTCACCTCGTCCGGTGTGGAGGCGGTGATGGTGTATTGAGCCGTTACCACATCATCATATTGATACGGGGTGTGGGCTGCTGTAATGTTGCTCAATTCCGCACCCGTTACCGTGAAGCCTGTGAAGAGGCGGTGTGTGGCAGGTGTGGCAGTAAAGGTCAGCACCTTGTTGAGGTCTAATTGGCGGTTGAAAGTGTAGGTATTGCCCGAAGCGTAGTTGTTCGTGCCGTCGGATGCAGCCAGCGTACCGTTGGATGCAGGGGTGTTAATCGTCACGGTGCATTCGTCGGCTTCGAAGGTGGCACCTACGGTGATGTCGTTAACAAGGTAGTAGGTGGTGCCATTGTCTTCAGCTGTTTTGATAGTGGCGGCATCGCCTGTCCATGCTTTGAAGCGGTAGCCTGCATCGGGAACGGCAGTGATAGTCAGTTCGGACATATTGTGCACCGAAGAGGTGGTGGTGTAAGTGGCAGTCGGTTCGTTGTTGCGCGTTACGACTACGTGTCCGTGTTCGCCGTTGGCGATGGTGATGGTGTAGTCCACATCGTTAGGTATGAACTGCGCGTAGTAGGTTTGCGCCGTTGTCTGTGAGAGGATAGTGGCGTTATCCACTTTCGTACCTCCAGAGGGAGCGGTGTACCAGCCGAGGAAGGTGCAACCTAACTTGTGCGGAGCGGCAGGCACCGTCTTGGCAGTGTAGCCGGCACGCACCACGCGGCGGAGGTCGGTGTTGTAGTCGTCATCCGCCTCCCATGTGCCGCCGTTGGTCTTACAGTCGAAAGTGAGGTAGTTGTAATCTTCAGGCACCCAGAAGCTCGTACAATTGTTCGTTTCGCAACTATATGCTCCATTCGGGAATTGAGATTTAATACCGCTGTATCCCAATTTAATATTAGATACTGACCAAGAAAGGTTTGCGTCATAGAAGAAATAGTTACCGGAACAATTATAATTTCCACCGAACCAGTTGTATGTCGGACAAGTTGTCTTGCTGACATCCCCCCAATTCGTAAAGAACAGTTGTACAAAATATTTGGTATATTTGCCGGATGTAGAGCTAAGAGCGACACCATAATAGAACATCTCTTTCAGGCAATTTTCAATATCTTCACCTCTGCGGTCTTGCAAAGAGGTTGCCATAATGGTTACATATTGGTAAATAGTCGGATTGTTGTTGTATATGCCGAACATATGCTCATAGCAGTGCGGCACCAACTCCTCCGCCGGAAGGATATACTCTATCGGCGTAGCGGGATAAGAGGTACGCATATCCAATGACATACTGGTATAGTACATTTTATGATAGCAATACTCCGCCAAATGCTGCGCAGGCAGTTGCGGCTGCGTCTTGACGTATGTTCGCTCAAACATCGACTCGTAACAGTGCGGAGTCAGATAATCCGCCGGTAGTAGTAAATCGCCGGCATACCAATTGGTTTCTGTATATCCACTACTCAACCCCGCTTTATTGGTAAACAAGGAATAAAAGCAATAATCAGACGGGATTGTGGAATAATTAGTCGCAAAATCATTGCCGTTAATGAGCGACATGATGTTGCCCTCAAGGTAGTAAACCTGACTTGTCCCTCCTGCCAAGAACTGCACAAAATCCGTTGTACTTGTGCTGAAACCGGTCGGGTTGTTTCCCTTGAAATAGGTTTTGTTGTACGTGGGGATATTGGTTGTCTCGGTAATCTGCGTCCAGTTGGACTTGTCGGTAGAGTACCACAAATCCACACTGACACTCCCGTTGAACGTAATGGTCGTAGTTGCCCCCGACCACGTACTTCGGATAGAAAAATACTCATTTAACTGCGCCCGCGCTATCTGCGGAGATAGGGTCAGAAACACGGCGGCAATCACCAAACAAAAGGAGAAAAATTTTTTCATACGTATATTGTTTTTTGAGTTAGTAGCGTGCACCGTGCACATAAAAAAGCGGTAATCCGCTCACTGATTGGATTACCGCTTTCATTTTCTGCTCTTGAACGAGCGTCTTATCACATCGCCACTTTATTCACAAATCCTCCGAAAGAGAAGAACTCGTGCAGCCATTGAAAATAACATCTTGCCTATCGCTTCAGAGGACATCTCACCGTCTTCATAAAGGCGGTATTGGTTATCCCCAAATCCTAACACCCGAGACATTCCGACCGCCGACATTCGATATGATATAATAAGCGTTTTTCAACTTTTTCGTTGAAAAAATACAATTTTTACGGTAATCCAATACGTCAAAGGACTATTCATCCCCGGCAATATTCGCACCCCGTGTGGCACCTAAAAAACGACCCTTTGATTGGTGCCACTGTTTTTGTGGTCATGAGGGATTCTTATCCCTCATTTTTTTGTATTAAAGAATTCACACTTCGTGATTTGCAGAACTGCAATCCTTCACATCTAATGTGGCTGCAAAATTACAACATGAAACAAAAACAGCCAAATTTTCATGCACATTTTTTGATTTTTCATTTATATTCAAGCATTTTGAGTGGTGTTTTTGGAGAATTTACTAACTATTTGAATACAGTAATACTGCATAATTCTCAAATTTTTCCACTTACATACTTGCCATCTTCTTTCAACTTAAATAATTGGCACCAATCAAAGGGTCGTTTGATTGGTGCCAATTATTTCTAACTTCTAACAGCGAAGCGATCTAACAGCAACGTTTATTCATAAGACGGGAAATAATCGCTATCATGAACAGCGAAACGAGCAGACTGACTATTCCGACCCATAGTGTATCCCCGGTGCCAAACGACTCAAGCCATTGGGTATCCGATTGGGTCTTAAAAACGACATAATTGCCGATAACAGCCATCGCATTATTGGTTAGGTGCGCCAATACTGGCAACCACAGCGAACCGCTCCATACCACCAAATAGCCGAAGTATGCCCCTAACAACATACGAGGAATAAAGCCGTAGAACTGCATGTGCATAGCCGAGAAGAGGACGGCGACCACCCAGATGGCAAGGTGTAGCTGCTGATGCCGGTTCAAACCGTTGAGCAGGATGCCGCGAAAAGTCAGTTCTTCCCCCAATGCCGGCAGCAAAGCCATTACGAACAGATTAAAAAGCAAGCCCCAACCATTGTCCACCTGCAAGAAACGCTCGGTTAGCACAGCCGCATTCTCCTCCATCTGCTGCATCCACGCCTCCATAGGGGCTAAGAAAGCGGGCAGACTAATCTGCTCGTTGATATACACGAGCAGGTTAATAGCCGGCATCGCCGACACGATACTGATGGGCACTAACCACCAAACCGCCGTGATTTTTTTCTGAACCAGACTATCTACGGGGCGAACCTTAGCAAGGTGCAACCATTGCCAAGGTTTGTCCGACCAAACATAAGCCAACAGCAGGGGGGGCAAGAGAAAAACACTGACCGTCTGCAACGCCTGCACGGTCTTCAAATAAGCCATATCGGCACTACTCCACCCCGTCAGACTTTGCAATAGGTTTATGAGCAGCACGGAAAGCAAGGTTAAGCAGACGATAACTGCCATCCACTGCAAGACCTTGACGAAGGGGCGTGAGTGGGCGTATCTGCCTTTTAGTTGCATGCAATGAGGTTCTTACCGGTCATTTCCTCAGGTTGGTCAATACCGAGCAAGGCGCACATAGAGGGTGCCACATCGGCAAGAATACCGTCACTTATACGATAAAGCGACTGCAAATCAGGTGTCTGACCATTCCACTCGGGATGATTCAGAGGCGAGGGGACATAGATGAAGGGCACGGGATTGAGCGAGTGTTGGGTGTTCTTAGACCCATCCTCGTTCTTCGCCACATCGGCATTGCCGTGGTCGGCAATAATAATAACCTCATACCCATTCTTCTGCGCCGACTTGACGACACGGTCAAGGCAGATATCAATAGTCACAACCGCCTGACGAATAGCCTCATACACACCCGTATGACCTACCATGTCGCCGTTGGCAAAATTGAGGATGATACATTCATGCTTTTGCGTATCCATATCCTCGCACAAGGCAGCCGCCACTTCGGGAGCAGACATCTCGGGTTGCATGTCATAGGTCTTCACTTTTGGAGAAGGAATGAGTATGCGGTCCTCGTTCTCAAAGGGCAGGTCGCGTCCGCCGGAGAAGAAGAAAGTAACATGGGCAAACTTCTCCGTTTCGGCAATACGCAACTGACGCATCCCCTGACGGGCAAGAATCTCGCCCAATGTATTGGTAACGTTATCTTTGGGGAATAGGATATGCACACCCGTGAATGAGGATTCGTAGGGAGTCATGCAGTAGTAATGCAGGGGCAGGGTACGCATGCCCATATCAATATGGTCTTTCTGGGTGAGCACTTCGGTGATTTCGCGGGCACGGTCGTTGCGGTAGTTGAAGAAGATGACCACATCGCCTTCCTGAATGGTGGCAATCGGCTGCCCGTTGCGGGTATGAACGATAGGCAGGATAAACTCGTCGGTAACCTCGTTGTCGTAGGAGGCTTGCATGGCTTGGTGCATGCTTTCATAATGGTCGCCTTGCCCGTGCACGAGGCAGTCGTATGCTTTTTGGATACGCTCCCAGCGTTTATCGCGGTCCATGGCATAGAAACGGCCTTGTATGGAGGCTATTTCGCCGCAGGACTGCTGCATGTGCGCTTCCAATTGGTCAATAAAGCCGATGCCGGAACGCGGGTCAGTGTCGCGTCCGTCCATAAAACAGTGAACAAACGTCTTGCCTTCCAAGCCGTACTCCTTGGCTATATCCAAGAGGGCAAAGAGGTGCTCTAAGGATGAGTGAACGCCGCCGTTAGAGGTCAAGCCCATGATATGCAGGCGGACACCCTGTTTTTGCGCAGTGGTAAAAGCCGACACGATTTCGGGGTTACGTTTGATGGAACCGTCCTCAATGGCGCGGTTAATCTTAACAAGGTCCTGATAGACTACTCGTCCGGCACCTATATTGAGGTGTCCCACTTCAGAGTTGCCCATTTGCCCGTCGGGCAGCCCTACGTTAAGCCCGGAGGCTTGCAACTGACTATGGGGATAAGTATTGAGTAATGCGTCCCAATGGGGCGTAGAGGTGGAATAGATAGCATTGGCATCATTCGGCAAGCCGATGCCCCACCCGTCAAGAATAGCAAGTAATGTTTTCATGGTTATCTTCATTTTCAATTTGTTTTTGCGGCAAAGGTATTCCGTATCCCACATTCGGCAAATGATAAAATCAAATATCTTCATTTTTGCCATTGGAGGTTGCAAAAAAATGTTGTTGTATGTATGCCAGACATGCCTTATCTTTGCGGCGCAAAACGAAACACGATTTTTCCAATACAATAACCTTATGAAAGGAATTATCCTTGCAGGCGGTAGTGCGACACGCCTTTACCCGCTCAGTAAAGCCATCAGCAAACAGATCATGCCCGTCTATGACAAGCCGATGATTTACTACCCCTTGTCCACATTGATGCTCGCCGGCATCCGCGAAGTTCTCATCATCTCCACCCCGCGCGACTTGCCTATGTTCCGCGAACTTTTAGGCGATGGTTCACGCCTGGGTATGCGCCTTGAATACAAAGTGCAACTCGTTCCCAACGGATTGGCACAAGCCTTCGTCTTAGGAGCCGACTTCCTGCAAGGCGAGCCGGGATGCCTCATCTTGGGCGACAACCTGTTCTATGGTCAGAACTTTACCAACATGCTTCAGACTGCCGTCAGTATGATAGAGGGTAGTGACCAACGAGGTGCCTGCATCTTCGGCTACGAAGTGAGCGATCCGCGCGCATACGGAGTCGTCGAATTTGATGCCGACGGCAAGGTGCTCAGTCTGGAAGAAAAGCCGGAACACCCGAAGAGCCGCTATGCCGTTCCCGGTCTGTATTTCTACGATCATACCGTGTGCGACAAAGCCGCTGCCCTCCAACCCTCCGCACGCGGCGAATACGAGATAACCGACCTCAACCGCCTCTATCTCAACGAAGGTACACTCCATGTCCAACTCTTCGGCAGAGGATTCGCTTGGTTGGATACCGGCAACTGCGACAGCCTGCTCGATGCCGGCAATTTTGTAGCCACCATACAGAACCGGCAGGGCATGTATGTGGCTTGTATCGAAGAGATTGCATGGCGCAACGGTTGGATCACCACCGACCAACTGCTCACCTTGGGCAAAGAGATGAAGACACGTTATGGAGCCTACCTTGAACAACTGGCACAGCGCTAAGCACCTACTGGTCGGGCTGTGTATACTCGCTATCGGCACGCTGACAGCTTGCCACAAGACGCAGCCGCAAACCCCTTCCTACCGCAGCGGCAAACCTACAAGCGAGACGGATAGTTCACTGCTGCAAGCCATTGAGACGAACCAACACCTCGCAGAAGAGGCAGACCGTGCACTCAGTACCTTTGTCAGCGAGGGCTATGCCCAACAGGAGTTAGGCTACTGGACAAAAGGGATGTACGCAGTTGATCGTCCGCTGCAAGCCGGCGAACAAGCCACGGTAAGACTACAAGTATATAGCCTCGGCGGCGAATTGCTACTGGAAACCACAGAGCAAGTCACAGTAGGCAAAACTCAAATGATTCAAGCCGTAGAAGATGCACTGCTGCAAATGGAACGACCACAAACCGTCAGTTTGCTCGTCCCGTGGTACTTGGCATACGGCACTACGGGAACCGACCGTGTGCCACCTTACACCAATGTGCGAATAGAGTTGAGCGTTCAGTAAACAATCCTAAATAACGAACCATGAAAAAACTGATATCCATCGCATGCGTAACGATTCTATTGACTATGAGCGGCTGCTCAGGTAACACCTACTCCAAGTTGCGCAACCGAGAGAAACAACTGATAGATAGTTATATAGCAAGACAACATATTCAAGTAAGGAACACCATGCCCGCTGTTCGTCAAGGCGAACGATGGGACGACAACATCTATGTGGCTCTCCCCGAATATGACCAACTCTATTTTCACCTGACATCCCCTGTGGACTCTACCACCTCACTCGTGGCAGGCGACAAGGTCAATATCCGTTTTCGCAAGTATGCCTTGACGGCCAATGCTGACACTATCAGTTATTGGACAACGGACGACGCAGGTGACCCCATCACGCTCACTGTAGGTCCTACCACAGGCAACTATAACTGCACCGGCTGGCAAGCCGCCATCTTGGCAATGGGCTATGAGGGCGAGTGCAAAATCATCTGCCCGAGCGTCTATGGTCCGTCAGCCGACAACGCATCCGTAACCCCATACGGCTACGACCTGAGAATCACAAAGAAAAGATAACATTCACACAACTTGATACTGATAGACATGAGTTTAATCAAAAGCATATCCGGCATACGCGGCACCATAGGTGGTCGTGTAGGCGAAGGGTTGAGCAGCGTGGACATCGTTCGCTTCACTGCCGCCTACTGCGTACAACGCGGGCAAGCCATTCCGAATAACCATACCATCGTAGTGGGCAGAGATGCCCGCGTAAGCGGAGAGATGGTGGACTTGTTGGTCACAGGTACACTAATCAGCATGGGTTACGACGTGGTGAACATAGGGTTAGCCACCACCCCCACCACCGAATTGGCTGTGACCGCCGAACACGCTGCAGGAGGTATCATACTGACCGCCAGCCATAATCCCAAACAGTGGAACGCCCTCAAACTGCTCAACGAGCAGGGCGAGTTTCTCAACGATGAAGAAGGCAAAGCCGTTCTGCAAATAGCCGAAAAAGAGGACTTTACGTTTGCCGAAGTGGACCGATTGGGACACATAACGCGCCGGGACTACCTCCCCTACCATATTGACCGCGTGCTGCAACTGCCGCTCGTCCACAAAGAAGCCATTGCGGGGAAAGATTTTACGGTTGCCGTTGACTGCGTTAATTCGGTTGGCGGATTGGCTATTCCGGCTTTGCTGAAAGCGTTAGGGGTTAAGAACATCATCGAACTGAACACCGACCCGACCGGTCAGTTTGCCCACAACCCGGAACCCATTCCGCAAAACTTGACCGACATCAGTCGTATCGTGCGCGAACGGAAAGCCGATGTAGGATTCGTGGTCGATCCGGATGTGGATCGTTTGGCTATCGTATGCGAAACGGGCGAGATGTTCGTGGAAGAATATACGCTGGTCAGCGTGGCAGATTACGTATTGTCGTACACGAAGGGCAATACGGTAAGCAACCTCAGTTCCACCCGCGCATTGAGCGACATCACGCGCATGCACGGAGGCGAATACAGTGCGGCAGCAGTGGGCGAAGTCAATGTAGTGGCTGAGATGAAGCGCACCCACGCTATCATAGGGGGGGAAGGCAATGGCGGAGTTATCTATCCCGAATGTCATTATGGTCGTGATGCATTGGTAGGAATAGCCCTTTTCTTGTCCGCATTAGCTGAAAAGGGGTGCACGGTCTGTGAGTGGAAAAGCCGGCTACCTCAATATGCCATCTCGAAGAACCGCATTGACCTCACGGACAACGAAGCCATTGAGTCCAAACTCAATCGACTGAAAACGATTTACCGCAACGAGCGTATCAACGATATAGACGGCGTTAAGATTGACTTTGAGCAAGGCTGGGTACACCTGCGTAAAAGCAACACAGAACCCATCATACGTGTCTATTCGGAAGCAGCAACCTCAGAACAAGCCAACCTCTTGGCACAACAAGTTATTGAACAATGGAAATCCTTATAACCAACGACGACGGCTGGGGAAGCAAAGGCATATTGCTGCTCACGCGGCTGTTATTGCCTCTGGGGCACGTAACCGTCGTGGCACCCGATGGAGCACGAAGCGGAATGTCGAACGCCATTTCTGCCGTAGATGATATCACATTCAAAAAAATCCCTACCCCACCCGACTTGCAAGGGGCAGATATTTATATCACCTCCGGCACCCCTTCCGACTGCATCAAGTTAGCCGTTAATGTGCTGTTTGGAGAAGACAGCAGCCGCATTGACCTCGTAGTAAGCGGTATCAACCACGGCAGCAACGCCGCCATCAACATCATCTACTCAGGGACGATGGGTGCCTGCTTTGTGGCAGCCGAACAAGGTATTCCCGCCATCGGCTTCTCCATTTACGACATGGATGCCAATCCCGACTTCTCGTATATGGAATCTTATATTGTACCACTCGTCAAAGAATTATACGTCAAGGGCATGCCCCGCACCGTCTGCTACAACGTCAATGCCCCCAAAGGACCGATACGGGACATACGCTACACCCGTCAATGCGTCAGTCACTGGGAAAAAGAGATGCGCCCTATTCGGTTAGACAACGGCGAAACAGCCTATCGGATGACCGGCTACTTGGTGAACGACGAGCCCGAAGCCCAAGATACCGACGAATGGGCACTGGCTCACGGATACCTGTCCGTACAACCCTGCAGCGTGGATATGACCTACTATGGAACGATTGGATAAATATTGGATTGGCATCGTGGTGGGACTCATTCTCCCCGCCGTGGTAGGATATATCTATATTGATACCTACAACCTTTATTACGCTCTATCCACCTTCGGATTGGCGTTGGGCAAGACACTGAGCAAACTACTGATAGTGAGCGTATTCCCGGATATGGCATTCATTTTTGTGTTTTACGCCGCCGATATGTGGAAAGTGAGCAAAGGCTTGCTCATCGGTGCTTTTCCGTATCTGCTGGCATCGATAGCGGTCATATTATAAAAAGGATAGTGCCCCAATAACCCAAACGATGAAATACTTCCTCATAGCCGGTGAAGCCTCCGGAGACTTGCACGCCTCGAGGCTGATACAAGCCTTGTCGCAAAAAGACAGGCATGCCGATTTCGCCGGTATGGGGGGCGACAAAATGCAACAGGCGGGTTGCCGCTTGGTGCAACACTACCGCGAGATGGCTTATATGGGCATAGTGGCAGTACTACGCAATCTGAATAAGGTGCGCCGCAATTTCCGCATAGCCCGCCAAGCCCTTATACAGATGCAGCCGGATGTACTCATCCTCATTGATTATCCGAGTTTTAACCTACGTATAGCAGCCTTTTGCCACAAGCATTTACCCCGCACAAAAATTGTCTATTACATTCCCCCGAAGGTGTGGGCTTGGAAGTCATGGCGCGTGCATAAGATTGCCCGCTATTCCGACCTCATATTAGGTATCTTTCCCTTTGAGGAAACCTATTACGCCCGCTATGGTTATCGTTGTCGCTATGTGGGCAATCCTACGGTGGACAGCATTCGCGACTACCTGGACACGCACCCAAATGCAACTGATGCTGTCCCATCGCCCCACCCTCATATCGCCATTTTACCCGGAAGCCGCAAAAGCGAAATAACGAATTGTCTGCCGACTATGCTGCAAGCCGCGCGAATGGTACAAGAGCAGCATCCTGACTATCGTATCGCCGTTACAGCCGCCCCAAGTATGCCTGACGCGTTCTACCGCCAATGGCTGACAGAGGACATTCTGCTCACACGCGACACGTATGGCACAGTACAGCGTGCCCAAGTAGCCATCGTCAATTCGGGCACCGCCACCCTCGAAACTGCCCTATTGGGTTGTCCGCTCACAGCCGTCTATCACATCGCCACGAGCCGCTTTTTCGGCAAACACGTAGTCAACCTCTTCAAGCACTTCCTCTTTCACGACGGCTACTTTACCTTGGTCAATATCCTCTTACGCAAAGAGGCGATACAGGAACTGATAGCCGAGCGGTTTACGGCAACAAATATAGCCTACGAAGTGAATCGCCTTTTGGACGACAACGCCTACCGCAAGGCACAAAAAGATGACTTGCAGCAACTGCAAGCCATCCTCGGTACGCAACCTGCTGCTAAAAACGCAGCGCAAGCCGTTATTGAACTGATAAACGCCTAATTGACGCTATTTGTACATAAAGCGTTTGATACTTTTCTTCGGCGTTTTTTCAAACTCCTGATCCCGAATCTCTATATCGCTCACCTTCGAATAGGTGGGCATCATCTCGTTCAGACGCTGCAGGTTTAGTTGCATCTGTTCCTTAATCTGAGGCAAACGCTCCGGCGAATAATCCTCCGGATACACCAAAGCCACCAACTTGCCGTTGCGATCCACCACAACCGACTCCGACACACCGTCCAACGAATTGAGTTTATCCTCTATCTCTTCGGGATAGATATTCTGACCGCTGGCGCCTAAGATCATATTTTTGCTTCTACCTCGGAGAAAGACATTTCGCTGCTTGTCAATGATTCCCACATCGCCCGTTCGCATCCATCCGTCGCGGGTGAATATATTGTCGGTGGCTTGCAAGTTCTTGTAGTAACCGCGCATCACGCCATCGCCCCGAACCAAAATCTCACCCTCTATGGTAGCCGGATTGGGACTATCCACCTTCATCTCAAGCCGCGTGATAGGACGTCCGCACGACCCCTCCTTATAGGTCTGCCACGAAGCATAGCAAAGCAACGGAGCACATTCGGTCATACCATATCCGCAAGTATAGGGGAAATGAATCTGCCTCAGGCACCGCTCCACGTCCTTGTTCAAAGCCGCACCGCCAATGATGAGTACTTCCAACTGACCGCCAAAAGCGTTCATCAGTTGCTTATATACCTTGCGGCGAATAGGCACACGAACTATCGGCGTATGCCATAGCAGATTCACCAACGGCTTATGAATCACAGGGAAAATACTCTTCTTGAAAATCTTTTCTATCACCAACGGAACAGTCAGAATCATATAGGGTTTGACCTCCGCAAACGCCTTCATCAACAGCGACGGGGTGATGCCGGTAGTAATAAAATAGACATGCGTACCGCCTGCCAACTGATACAGGAACTCAAACATCAAGCCGAACATGTGCGCCAAAGGCAACATAGACACGATACGCTTGCTCGGGTCGTTGGGGATATTGGCTTGTCCGAAAACAACATTGGTTGACAGGTTCTTGTGCGTTACCATCACCCCCTTGGGCGAACCCGTACTGCCCGAGGTATAGTTGATTAGAGCCACTTCGTCCATATTATCCACCGGGAAGTGCACATCCTGCGGTCTATAACCCTGCGGATGACGCTCCTTGAACAACGCATCAATCTGCTCCGGCTGCACGGGCTTGCGGCTGCGAAGAATACTGAAATCCTCCAACGAGATGAAGGTTTCAACCAGAGGCATACTGTCCATATCAATCCTGCCTTTTACCCACGGTCCTACAAACAGAACCTTCGCCTCCGAATGGGTAACCAACTCATGAATACTCTCGCTCGTAAACTCCGGCAATATGCTGACAGCCACGCCCCGATAGGCGGCTATTGACAGATAAGCCACACCCCAGTTGCTGGCATTGCGACCGCAAATGGCAATCTTGTCGCCGGCACGCAAGCCCAACTGCGAATAAAGAATTCCCAACCACTCCACCTTCTGAGCCATCTGCCCGTAGGTATAATTGATCTTACCCTGAAAATCGGTCAATGCATCCCCGTCCCAATTCATGCGGACTGCATCCTGGATAAAGGTCATGTAGTGTTTCATCGTACTCTTGCATTTAGTTTTTATCAACAATCGAATGCAAAAATACAACACCCGCTTTCTACGGTCAAACCTTTCCGACTGATTTCACCCCTATGGGACATGGCGGGCAAATAAGGGGTAAAAAACGGAGATATGGGGTAAAAATACGCCTTATTACGGCGCGGTTTGAAGAGCTATTTCGTGATTCCGAACGGGGTTCAGGTACATCATCCGCAGACAATCTCGCAAAAATTCATCGTCCTTGTTCGGTAAATCAATCAAGTCAAGACGACTTTGCAGGTACTGCTCAAACTCATGTCCCCTATTGTATATTTCGTAGGCACTATGAATCTGATAATCTATCCGCTTAGCCACAGCGGCGATCTGCTCGTTGCGCGACATCTGCACCAATTCAGGATGGCGGTCTAACCAGTGGTTCAAACTCGGTGTCAACCGATGTACCACCCGTCCTTTCCAACCCGTAATCCCTGTTTTCATCGACCTTTCGTCTTCCCCCTTGGCTTTATGCCACGCCGGATTATCGCGGCGGCACTGCATCTCACGCGCCTTGAGGTAATCGCACGGGTCATACTCATAACTGATACTCACAGGACATATATTGAGCCTGCGAACAGCTGCCAAGAAATCGTTGCTACCAAGGGTCAGCATCTTGAGCACCGACAATTGGGTGCGGTCATTACCGTCCTTGGCTCGCCCCTCACGCTGTGCCAACCATATACTTTTCTGTTTATCGCGCAGATAACCAATATAATCTGACAGATGCTTTGCATTCGCCAGCACTTCCTTCGGACCACCGTCACGAACCACGACGAAGCAACGGTTAAAACGCACCAAAAACTCTACCCAATGAAGTCCTAACAGATTGTTTCCTATCCCCATATAAGGACGAATACCATAACGCGTCCGCAGCAGGTAACTAAGCCACGCAGCATCCATGATTATATCGCGGTGGTTGGTCAAAAAAGTGGCTCCGTTGCGTATATCCTGCTCAATTTGCTGCTTGTCCGCATCGCTTTGCCACGGCGATTCGCCACCGCCCAGACAGAACTCCAGCGAACTCGTCTTTTTGCGGGCTAACCGGCGCAAAAAAGGAAACATAAACAAATGGTCGGTCAACCATAGCAACCCGCTGACCGGATAGGCTTGTATGTCGGTATAGGATTGTCTCACGATAGTTTAACAGTTGTTTAACGATAGTTTCACAATAGTTTAACGATAGTTTAGCCGTTGTTTAGAGCGTCTTTGGCGGCTTCGTGATAAGCGACCATCAGTCCGCCCGTACCGAGCAGGGTACCCCCAAAATAGCGCACCACTACAATCAATAGCCCCGAACCTTCCGGCATGGGGTGTGTAGTCAGATACGCATCCATCGTACGCAAAATAGGCAGACCGGCCGTACCGTGCGGCTCGCCGTCATCCTTCGTGCGCCAAAGGTCAGCACTAAGCCGATAGGCATAGCAAACATGGCGTGCATCGTGGTACTTCTTCTTATACCACGCTATGCGCTCCTTCGCTATCGTTTCCGAAGAAACAGTCTCTGCAAAAGAAATAAACTTTGAACCTTTGCTCTTATATAGTCCCTGTCCGATTTGCATCTAATCACGTATTCGGCGGCAAAAATAATAGGTTTTTGTACAATATGCAAAAAGTTCTACCTTTGTGCGCTCAAACAAATCCCTCCATTATGTTCATCATTGGTATTGCGGGCGGCACCGGCTCGGGCAAAACAACGGTGGTAAGAAAACTGATTGAACGCCTACCCAAAGGCGAAGTAACCGTTATCCCCTTGGATTCCTACTACAACGACTCCAGCCATATTCCCATGGAGGAAAGGCAAAAAATCAACTTCGACCACCCCGATGCCTTTGAGTGGAAACTGCTCATCCAACACCTTCAACTGCTCAAAGAGGGGCACGCCGTTGAGCAACCCCAATACGACTACATCACCTCATCGCGCCTGAAAGAAACCATACACGTGGAGCCCAGCGAGATCATTATAGTAGAAGGCATTATGACTCTACACCACCCTCGGCTGCGCGAAGAAATGGACCTGAAAGTCTTTGTAGATGCCGATGCCGACGACCGCCTCATACGCGTTATCAAACGCGATATTGTAGAGCGCGGGCGCACCGTAGAAGCCGTCATCGAACGCTATCAACACGTCCTCAAACCGATGCACGAACAGTTCATCGAGCCCTGCAAACGATTTGCCAACGTCATCATTCCACAAGGCGGACACAACAACGCAGCCATCAACATGATGGCGAAGTTCATCAAACAACAACTGCGTGAAAAATAACCGACTGCTCACACTTTTCCTTACCTACCTTAAGATTGGCACCTTCACCATCGGTGGAGGGTATGCTATGTTGGCGTTGGTGCAACGCGAAGTAGTGGATCGCCGCCACTGGTTGGACGAGAAAGAGTTCCTCAACATGATGGCATTAGCGCAAGCCGCCCCGGGGCTGATTGCAGTCAATAGTGCCATCTTTATCGGTCATCGCATAGCCGGTTGGCGCGGGGTATTAGCGGCATTAGTGGGGGCAGTATTGCCTTCGGTGGGCATCATCCTAATCATAGCGATGTGTTTCTCCCAATACAAATCGCTTCCCGCCGTGGAAGCCGTATTTCGGTGCGTTAGACCTGCCGTTGTGGCTTTGATTGCCGCCACGGTAGTACGACTGGCTAAAAACATTTGGTAAACATGGTGTATCTGCAACTCTTCCTCTCGTTTCTCAAAGTGGGCTTCATCGGTTTTGGTGGAGGAATGGCAGTCATATCCCTCATACAGCAAGACGTGCTGCGATATGGTTGGGTTACCGAACAAGAGTTTGTGGACATCGTGGCAATCAGTCAAGTTACCCCGGGACCGATTGGAATGAACTGTGCCACGTATGTGGGTTATACGGTAGGGGGTGTGGGGGGTAGCCTACTGGCTTCCGCTGCGATCGTTCTGCCTTCTCTACTCATAATGAGCATTATATGCTACATTTATGACCATATACGCGACCGCTGGCAGAATAACCCCGTGTTTGTATGGACGATGCGCGCCATTCGGCTGATGGTCGTGGTGCTTATCGCGCATGCAGCCTACACGCTCATGTCCCCTGCCACTTTCCCTGACGGGCAGAGTTGGGTCATTTTTGCCGTCGTGTTTGTATGTATGCTGTTGCCTGTATTTATCCCGGCCAAACAAGGTACGTCCCGCCGCAAGTGGTTGGATACAATCAGCCACCCTATCTATCTTATTCTCCTCGCCGCTGCTGTAGGAATGATAGAGTATCTTACGTAGGAATGATCGAGAAGTATCTTATTTGAACGACTCCCAAAAGGCTGTATTCGCCATTCTTGTCTGCTCTACCGAAGCGGGATAATTTTCGATAAACCACGTCAGGAACTTGGCACAATCAATCTTTTCTGAAAGCATTTTCTCACGCCTTGCTTGGAAAGTACTTCTTCGTTCTTCCGCCGACATAGCAACAAGCCGTTCCATGGTCTGATACAAAGCCTCTACTCCACTCGGCTGCACAGAGCCATCGGTACGACGAATAGGACTATCCGCAGCAAGGGGCGTTGCGTGGATGCCGTAACCCAATTCATACACACCTTCCAACTCACGGAGATAACCTATGCGCCCTACGAAGTCGTTGAACCGAACAAAAGGTACACCAAGCACACCTGCTTCAGCAGCCATAGTCTGACTATCCCCAATATAAAGCGATGCGAAAGCCATCACATGGTGCATATCCAATGGGTTGATATGGATTCTATACTGCTCAAATTGTGGTTCTAAAGGTCGCTCTGAGGTGATATATATCCGTCCGTATGGGGAAAGAATATCAATCAGCCGTTGTGCCACTTCTGCATTGATACCTTTAATGCCAGTATCGTGGTGGGCGTTCAAAGACGCAAAACGTAAAATAAAATATGGAGCCAATGGATAAGGCATTCCATACCCTTCTACCACCTCGCGCGAAGGCGTAAAATGGTTCGGATGCAAATACGCCAACTCGTGATAGCCGGGGTAATGAACAGCCTTATACTCAATATGTCCCAAGCCACAGGTGGATGGTGCAACTAATGTCTGTACAAAATAAGAAGCGATAATATCAAATGCAGGAACAACATTCAAATCATCTTCACCGATATTAACTCTCATTTTTCTAAGTAGCCACCCGACATGCGCAACATCCGGGGTGGAACCGGTCAATAAATCAATGTGATGTTTTCTGCACAGGCGCACAATCCGCCATTCTCTCACCAACATATCCCACAAGACACCTAATTTGGAACCTCTGTGGGCATATTGATTGATATTTTCATAGGGCAACCCTGCATTTTTCAATAGTTGCTCCAATATATCCTTCGTCTTAATTACAAATAGCACATGGTGTCCATTTGCTATCAAGTTTTTTGCGACATTCTTATACAAGTGAAAATGTGCAGGATGAGAAAGTTGAATCAATATATTCATCTTTATAAACTTCTAAACATAAAATGCATATCTACTTCCTGTCGTTTTTGCTTCTCTCGCACCATCGTATAATCGGGAACATCTTTGTCAATTACCATTCCGGCACTCACGATTGAATATTCACCTATTGTTACACCGGGCAAGATCGTGCAGCGAACGGCTACCATAGCCTTTTCTTTTATCACGACAGGTCGAATCTGTGCCTCAAACATCTTATTGAATCGGTCAACCGGATTGAAATGAGTGATGATCATTGTATTGGCATTGACTGAAACATTGTCCATAATATAGATATACTCAGGGGACAAGTTGTCAAAAATACAATACATTCCGATATACACATTATCTCCGATATGCATACCCCGCCAACGATGGAATTGCACTCGCAGTTTGTTTATCGGACATGCATATGCCCATCGAGCCAATAATGTATTTCTTACTTTACGCACTTTCTCTCGAAAACTGCGTTTCTGATGACCATAACCAATCGTAATCGGTTCATTAGGGATTACCCACTCCTTACAATTACTCATAATGTGCTCTGTCCTCCATCTACAAATATTGTTTGACCGGTTATCCATCGTGCTTTATCACTCAGCAGAAACGCCACATAGTTGGCTATATCTTCCGGTTCGCCTTTACCTAATGGAATTTTTGCCCATATCTTTTCACGAAACTCTTCAGGTGTTCGTTGTGCCATAGGCGTATTGACTAAACCCGGCATTACTGCGTTTATCCGTATCGGAGCCAATTCCTGCGCCAACGAATAAACCATTCCATTGACGGCGCCTTTGGATGCCGCATAGATAGCATTTCCTCTATCTCCACGCTGACTTACCAAAGCGGAAATCAAGACCACATTACGCAATGCCTTCTGATTCATACGTTTCAACAGCACGCGCAATATCTCTACGATGGAGAAAAAGTTCACCTGAAACACTGTTTTCGTATACGTAGGAGTAAAATCTTTTAGCGGCAATATGCGTGTTAATCCCGCACAATGAACATAATTATCCACTACCGCATCGTTATCCTTCAGAAACGCACTTAACCCATCGAACACTTCATCAAATTGTGCGTCAAAATCGCATACCCATAATAGATGCTTTTCTTGTTGGGCGCATTGCGCAAGCGATTGTTCAAGGCGTTCACGATTTGACCCGCACAATATTAAACGTGATTGGGTTGATAGCAACTTAGCGCATGCTGCTCCTATGCCGGAACTTGCACCGGTGATTAGCGTATAGCATGTAGCCATTATCCTAAGACTTTTTTGCAGAAATCTTCTATCGAAGGGAAAGCCTCTAATTGCTCGTAGGTCATCTGCACATGATAGTCAGCATCCAACATCGCTAATACGGATAGCCGCGTAAAGGAATCCCACTCTTCATAATCCTTAAATTTCTTCTGCGGATCAATTGACTCTACTTCTAATAAGTCGGCCATCTTATTCAATAACTCTTCCATATCAAAATTCAATTATTTTGTTAAACATCATTTTCTCCAGTTTCATATAGATACTTGCCCATGTTAATCCGACTCCAAACCCTGCCATACACACGCGTACCGAACCATTCACTACCGCCTCACCAAGATTAAATGAGATGTTCGTCGGCACGGTCACACCACTGGCATTCCCAAAATTCTCCACTATATTAGCAGGCATCTTATCGTAGGAAACATTCAATTTTTCTGCCAATTTATGGAGCATAAATTTGTTAGGCTGGTGAAACATATACCAATCAATATCATCACCACTTATATGGGCTTGCTCCATTAAATGCTCAATCATCGGCGGTACTTCACGTTGAACAAAGTTAAACACATCATCGCCTCGCATAACCAAATTATCTTTGGAACGCTTATTACCGGATAGGTCCTCCTCCATTTCAGCCGTTTGGGGTGTGGATGGCATACGAAATCCCCCTGCGGGAATATTCAAGGCCAACGCTCCGGTTCCATCCATTTTTATATTGGCATAGATTGCATTATCCTCATTGGCTTTCTCTACGATAGTTACCGATGCAGCATCTCCGATTAGCGGTTTGCTGTTTCTGTCGTAGTCAGACACTTTCGAACTTAACACATCGGCATTGAGTAACACCACTTTATTGATAGCCGGTTGATCCAACAACATAAATGCCTGAATCAATCCCACCTCAAATCCGGCACAACCTTGGTTGATATCCAAACACAGCATATCGCTTTTGAGTCCAAAATATCCTTGTATCAAATTACTTGTCGGTGGGATAAAATAATCCGGACTCTGACTGACGAATAGCAAAGCATCTATTTCTTCGGGTTTCAGCAATCCTTCATCAAATAAATACTGCATACCATATACACAGAAGTCATACGATGTCTGACCTTTTTGCGCAACACGATGTTCGCGATATCCCATCGCCAATTTCAGTTTCTGGCACTTTACGGGTGAAAAATTATAGTTTCCCATCTCGTCTTCAAAAGGCACGGATTGGTGTGGAAGTACTGTTAAAATACCGGCTATACGCTTATTATGAAATACGAAATCCATTATTTTACTCCATTTTTGCTTAATAAACTTACTATGGCATCTATCGAACAAAAATTTTCGGGGACTACATCTACTCCATCTATTTTTATGCCGAATTGAGTCTCTATATCACTGACTAAAGCAACTAAATCAAAACTATCTAACATGCCTTCATCAATGAAGTTAATGCCTTCTTGCGAGAAGTCAAACTCGGGACGCAAGTCCGTCAAAATTTCAATTATTTTTTCTCTCATTTTAACAATATTTTACTATATAGTCATACATATTTTCTTGTTTAAATCCATAGTGTTCGTAACGAACGATCGCATTTTCATTGGCTTGGTTCACCCATAGTATCTGCCTTTTGGTTTCACGACCTTCCCATAAAAAATGTCTCAATAGTTCGCTACCCACTCCTTTGTTTCTACATTCAGGGAGTACCAACCAATACCGCAAATATAGAGTCGTTGCATTATGCTCGAAAAGCAATATTCCGGCATTCTTCCCTTCGCGCTGACATAGTAATATATGTTTATCCGCTACCATTTGCGCTAACTCATCTCTTAGTGGTATTTGCTCCAGTTGTTCATCAAAATGTATATGCAATAGCGACTCTATCTGCTCCAAGTCTACTTCATCTGCATAGTGAATATTTGTTCCTCGAACAGCCAACTCCACATTCACTTCTCCAATTCGTGTCATTCTACACACATGCGCGTCATCATGACCACCTATTGATTTCAGTTTTTCTACCAGCGGTTCACATATCTCTTTACGTCCTACTATATCCAATATGTATAAATCATATATATACATTTCCGGATACGCTTTTAGGTGCTTTAACATAACTTCTTCAGAAGTTGCCATATAAAACAAATTCGTAAAGTAGTTCTCTATATTCTCGGCTTCATGATCAAAGAACAGGAATACGGCATCATCGTGCTTAGCATATAAGAATTTGCCGGTTTGAATCCAAGCCCTATGCTTCACCTCATCCAAATAGAAATTGGTTACGAAACCCTGACGCAGATTACGGATACCCGATATCAGTTCTTTCAGTTGTTCTATGGAAGTTACTTTATCCATTTATATACCTATTATAATGTGCTCTATCTATCTTGCCACTATTGTTTTGTTTGAGAACATATTCTCGGTGGTATGCTGTCGGAAGCATATATTTAGGGATTTTTTCTCCAATTGCTTTGCGCAATGCTGCTATATTCAATTCTTGTTCAGCCTGATATACGAGCACGATTTGTTTCTCCTTATTGTTGTATAATACGCAACAGTTGTCCACTAAATTGCTTCCCAATATAGCAGTCTCTATCTCTCCTAATTCGATGCGATAGCCATTGTGCTTGATTTGCGAGTCGATGCGTCCGACATACATCATCTCACCTCGTTCATTCTCATATACCACATCGCCTGTACAATAGATGGTCTCAGGATAGTGTGTATTAAGCGGGTTTTGAATGAACGCCTCTGCCGTTTTCTTCGGATTATTGTAATAGCCTAAAGCCAATGAGGTTCCACGAACGCATAATTCTCCTTGCTCTCCTTGTTGCGCGAACCGTTTTCTATCAACCAGTATCAGCACATCGCTATTGCGGCAGGGAATGCCAATCGGCAATGGTTCGTCATCAGAGAACTCTCTATCAACAAGATAATAAGTGCAATCCACTGTAATCTCTGTAGGCCCATAAAGATTTGCATATCGGCAATTAGGCAGATGCTTACGCCAATAGTTTAGATGCTTATTCGGCATCACTTCTCCGGCAAAAAAGATATCACGCAGATATTGCGGCTTCTTTGAAGCCAAAATATCCATGTTAGCCACATTCACTAACACAAACGGCACCCAGAATACAAAGGTTATCTTTTGATCGTTGAGATAGTCAATGAGTTTGGCGGGGAAAGCAAAGTTGATTTCGGGGATAACATTCAGCGTAGCACCGGTTGCATACATCAAATAGATGTCTAATGTAGAGTTATCGAAATAGAATGGTGCCTGATTACCAATAACGGCCGTGGAGTCAATCTTAAACGTATCTACAGCCCAATCGATATAATCTATTACTCCGCGATGAGAGACCACAACACCTTTTGGAACTCCGGTGCTACCGGATGTAAAGATAGAATAAATAGGATCCGTATCTATCTGCTCTCTCTCATAACGCAAGAATTGTGATTCATTAACAGAACTTATACATTCCTCATAAACCAATATCTCTCCTTGATAGAACGCAGACAATGCCTCTTTATGAGCCACATCAGTTATCACCACTTTGGCTCCAAGAGTGGTTAAGATGGATGCTATGCGTTGAGCGGGCGATTTGGTATCCAAAGGCACATAGAAATCTGCAGCCATATTGATTGCAGCAAAAGAGGTCACCATTTTGCAACCTTTCGGGATATACACTCCGATGGGCTGGCGAGGAGTTACTCTGTTTTGCAGAGCATTAGCTATGCTCGTGGCATTCTGCCACAATTGTGAGAAAGCGATTTCCTCTTTCTCATCATGAACAGCAATTTTATTAGGAAAAGCAGCGACTGTTTTCGTTAAATATTCTACAACTGATTTTTGCATACTTAATAATTTTCTTTCTCTACTTACATTATTATAAAATACAACTCTCCACTAATTCCTTTAGTTGTTCGCTATTGAGGTGATGGAGACCGGTTTGCTCAATTAGTTCATAATCGGGTGTGGATTTGCGGATGATGTATTTTTTTTGTTTTCCGTCCACGGTTGCGAACAGATGGTAGTTCCCTTTGTATGCCTGCTCAAGATAGACTTTGGATATATGCGTGCCAGCCGGAGTAGTCCATTCGTCTTCCACATGTTCAATAATGAATCCCCACTCGCGCAAATGAGTTTGAATCGTACTTTCAATGCGCCCTATCCATTCCTGCCTAACGCCGTTTTTTTCGGCTAACTCACGGAACTGCATCAGCGCATCGGCCACCTTACGGATGATTTTCTCGTAGTTGGCAATTCCATTATCAATAGCAAATTGCAGCACATCGTCTTTAGTCCACAAAGAATATTTACCGCGCATCAAAAGACAATGATCTGTATCCGGCTGGTAACCACGGTTGAATATATAGGTCATATCATAGGCGGGAGCCAATGCCCATTCGCCTTTCTTATTCATGAGGAACGAAAAGTTTTTGTGGTGGTCATCGGTATTGTTCGCCAAGTAATTGAACACCATACGGCGGAATACCTCAGCCGTATCGGATTCCTGCAATTGCAGTTTGCGGCAAACCAGCAGCAGTTGTTCATAACTATTGGCATCGGGATCCATAGCAGCCAGCGTTTGCATGTGCAGTTTTTCTCCGTTCGGTCGGTCAAAACGCTGTGTCAAGAAATGTTTTTCTCCATCAGCTTCCAACAATCGGCAAGGCATCATATCAATTCCTGCATTGATTGCCATCTGATAATAGGTTTGTTCCAGTTCGGCAGAAGATCGGTCTTTATCGCCGAACTTAAGGATGTAGTAATCATACCCGTCAAGCCCTGCAATCTGTCCGGAACGTATTTCACCTGTTTCCCGATTGATTGCAATAATCGCTTTGGGTTGTCGTCCACCTGCCGAAGTACCTACTGCCAGAAGTAATTTCTTCGTCAAAGTTTCAGACGGGTCAATCACCACTTTTTCGCGTTCCAAGAATATACGTTGCGCCAAATGGGCTAAGGCTGCTATATTTACCTCGTCCGCTTGGGGAGCCAACTGCGCATCCGGCACAAATTCGAATGCACCCATTCCTCGCTGACCGATGAAAGTCAGTTTGTCAAGTGGTGTTACGTTCGCAGAGGATAAATGCTGTTCCATTCTCCATTGCTCAAACAACGCATTTCCCCAGTCATCGGGTAACGAATCGGCTAAGAAAGACGGCAAGCGATGATATATACGTTCATCCTCGCTAACAAAGGATCGAAACAGAGCATCTTTACGAATTGGAGCCATCAGGGGAGCCGGCGAAATACCTACTTCGGACAGATAAGTAGGATTATACGCAAAAACAGACCGACCGGCTCGCGCTTTCCATTCAAGTTGCCCTATCTCCTTGCCCCAAAGATATATATGCAGAAATTGCCTCATGATTTACTATGTCTAACTCTTTTTACCTGCTCTCCATCGCTCCGTAACATATAGGGTGATTCCCATAAATCAGATAATATATCCTCCACCCTATCCAATTGTCCCAATCCTCTCAGTAAACGCAATAGTGTTGAGAAAGAGATGTCCTTGTTTTGTCCTTTCTCAAAAGCCTGCAAAGTAGGAACGGACACATCAGCCCTTTGAGCCAATTCTTTTTGAGTAAGTCCTGATAGGATACGATACTTACGTACCCGTTGCCCTAACATGCGGACTATTTCTGTGGTCGAATAATTATAAATGTCCGTCATTTAATACTAATTATACTTTATTTTAAGTCCATTTTTAAGGTTTAAAACATATTACAATTATATTTATTTCGCCGCAAAGGTAGTAAGTATTTTGATAACAGGATTATATTGCTTAAAAAATTTTCTTTTTCTTCAATAGTTTCACTCCGAGGGTGCCAATTTTGTATAGCAGGGGGTGAGAGATGTACAAGAAGCGTCCCTGCTCCACCAATTGGCCTCCGAACTCGGACTTAAAATCGCGCACGCCATACGGCTCATCGGGCTTGCCTGCTCCCATCAGGTCAAAACGCCGTAAGTCATGCGAACTGCCATATTGCATAGCGGCATAGGTAGCCATAACCGAAGGGTTTAGGTGGCGATAAGCGGCTTCATTACCGCAGACGTACCACTCGTAAATACATTTATCCTCCCAAATGGGGCACATAATCCCGCCTACTACATTCCCTTCGTATTTGACAAACAAGAATCGCCCTACCTGCAGCCGATAGAACTGATGGAAAAATTCCACAGGGAATAATGGTGTTTTTACTTTGGTGCGATACAAGTCGTGTAGGATATGATACCAGTCGGCAATTTCCTGTTCGCTGTGGGGTTCCACGATCTGCACGCCGTTTTTCTGCGCTTTCCGAATTTGTCTTCTTCTGTTCTCACTCAAGTTATTCCATACTGTATCGCTGTCGGAACAGTCCACATGGAAGTTGAGATGAGGCATATATTGAAACGCCGCTTTTTCAAATGCCGTTTTCCAGCGACCAAAGTCGTTAAAATTGCGTGTTTCGATATAAATAGGAGAACGGGCTAAAGAGCTGCTAAATGCAGAAGGGGAAAAGTGATTACGAACGGCCTGCATGAGGAGAACCACTTCTTCGTCGGTACAGTCGCTCGCCAGAGCCGGTCCGCCGTTGATGATAGCACGGCGCGTGAAGAATTGCATAAGGCTGTTTCTGTCCATTGTTACAAAGCCGACACACACGGCGCGCAACGTGTCTTTTTGGTTCTCGGAACACGCATACAGAGCCACGGCAAACGGCAGGAATAGGTGCGGAAGAGATGCAAAGAAGTCATACGCATCGGGGGTCTGAAACCACGATCCGGTAGGGGAAGTCTGGACTAATTGCGTCCACTGCAAGCGGTCAATATGGCTATTAATTCGTATGGTGTACTCCGTTTTCAAAATATCCGACGCATTATGGAATTGCGGTGGCAAAAGTAATACTTTCGTAGGGATTGAAAATAAAAAAGTTATCAAACAGACGTTTTTGTTTGTGCAATTGTCGGTTATGCCGTACTGTCGCGGCGTTTTTTTCGCTAAAAACAAATCGTTTATTATAATCCCATGCATTTGAGGAGTATGAAAGGAGTGAACACAGGAAATAATACGCGTATCGGGCTGTGGCTGACGCGGTGGGCTGTATGTGTGCTGGTCTTTGCGTTTTGCCCTTTGATGGCACAGGCGCAAGCGAGTTTTCAGCATAAAGCCGGTCCGCACGGGTTGATGGAAAACGGCATGCAGGCAACACATACCAAGACGAGTATAGTTTATGCCGCGCCGGGGGAAGTGATTCGTCTGTATCGCCCGAATTTTCGAACCTATCAGAGTTGGATACGTTGATACAACTATGATACGGACAGATTGAGTTATGAAGAAACGGAAGTGGTTGGAAAGGCTCCTATTTATAATACTACAACCCATGAGTATAATACCAGTACATACGGGTTTAGGTATTCTACTGCTGCCGGATATTATCGGTTTGAGGGCGGATCTTCTTATTTTTGGGAAGTTACATACACTATGCAGGACAGTGTTTTCCGTCTTGCATGTGACCAGTCAGTCTATAAAGATTATGTGAACGATATCATTTATGTAGAACCGACATTGTCAAATCGTTTAATATATGAATTCCATCCTGCATCAGAAATTGCTGCTCGTGTGGACACCTGTACGGAAAATTATTTGGAAACGTACCACATCATTGCTCCTACAGGAAGGCAGCTATATCTCGGACCCGAGTTCGCCATAGTGGATTCCACTATCTACAATTATAACCAATCGTACAGGTTTGCTACACGCAGCAGTTACTACTATGACAAAAACTCCCCTGTTCAGATGTGTGATTGGTCGAAATGGCAATGGTCTGATAATGGTGCGAGTGCTGTTACTTTGTCTAATGTTGAACTATTTGCTTCGGGGCAGTACATAGGTGTAAAAAGTGATGTTGAGGGGGTACGCACTTATACGCTTCAATATAATACCGGCACAATGATATACAATATAGCCCAGTTTGTTGTAACGTATATGGATGTAAACAAGGTTGGTCCGCTTGCAAACCTTACAGACAATACATTTGCCGGAATGGAACTGCTCTATGAACAGACCTTCAACTTTGATAAGCCTGAATTTGAAAGCAAAGTTATAAGTTGGTGGGCAGGTCATTTACACCCAGAAGAATCCACTTACGGCTATTATTTCAAAGAGTTTTCTACAAAAGACAAGAATGATAAAACTTACAGAGCATATAACCCGCATGATGTCTATTGGGGTGAATACGGCATTTGTAACCAACGCACATCTTGGGCAAATACATCCAAATGGGTGTATAATCACAATGATTTGGCCGCTGAAACCGATGAGAACAACGCAAAGTCAGGTTATATGCTTTATTGCGATGGATCGGAGATCCCGGGTGAGGTTTTCAGCCTAAAAGTAAATACCGACCTATGCCCTGGGTCAAAAATGTACTTCTCTGCATGGTTAGTTGATTTGTCAGGTTCTTCAAACGATGGTTCTGCACCGAATATGGATTTTATTGTTATCGGTATTGATGATGAAGGTGTGGAGCATCGTCTCACGCGATTTACCACCGGTGAGTTTGGTTTTAATGTGAAAAATAGTACCGGTCAGAGAGGAAAGATAATGAAAACAGGAGAGTGGTTTCAGGTAATCTTTCCTGTTGAAATAGACAAGACCAATGACTACCATACCTATCGCTTGAAGATTGTGAACAAGGCGCGTTCTTCGCAAGGCAATGACTTTGCACTTGACGACATACGTATCTATGTGCAGAAGCCGCCGGTTATGCCCTTGCAGGCTTCGACATCCGACTGTATTGACAAAGCCCGCGATACCATACGTGCCTATCTGCGCGTGGACTATCAAGCCATCGAACACGAAGGGCAACCACTATTCTACCAGTGGCGCGAGGGTGAAAATATCATCAGGTCAAAATACTTCAACAAGGATAGTGCTTCCACCGTGTTCGGTTGCGTACCCATTCTCACCACCGACGAAGCGATTGAGGCAAGCGGGCTGACAAGTGCATCTCTTTTGGCTTTTGATGCCGCATACCGCGAAACAAAAGTGCCTCTGTATCGCTATGTCAAAGAGCGGGTTGATGCCACTACCGAACGCTACGTCATCTACATTGCCCAACCGATGGAAGTGCGTACTAACTACGCTTATACCGGCTTCGTATCGCAGCAGCACGATGAACTCGGCAAGCGGGAAGGGTGCGGCACCTTTTCCGACATGCTGGTGGCAGGCGGTACGCGCATCACCATCAACGACGACATCACTCTTGGCGACTCAGTAGTCAGCGTCTGCGGACACCGTTCCTATACACTCAACATCGTGCTAACGCAGATCATCCGTGATGAGACTGACCCGTATGATCCTTTGAAGATAGACACCACCCACTGCCGTGCCGACTGGCTGATTGGCGACTCGGTCTATGTGAACGAACACCCCGAAGTCTATCACCATACCTTCGACGAGATTCAGCGACTGCTTATTTTCTACCGCGACAATGTGCCCTCAGCCATTGAGAGCGTCAATTCGCTTGTTCGTCAGGGGCTATTGACTTTGGACACTGCGTCCATCAGTATGCAAGCCGCCGTCTCACTCAGTTATACCGCCTTCCCCTTGGCAGGCTCGGCAGGCAGCAAGCAGGTTTGTACCTCGCCGCGATTCCTGCATATCAAACCCGCTGTACCGATGTCTAATATGATGGCGGTCGGCAACAAAACAGAAGTGCTGCCCGAAGTGGTAGCCGGTCGCCCGCGTATCGTCCGTATATCGGACGCGCAGAAACGCAGAGGCTCGTTCGACCTGCCCCTTTATCTCAAAGGCGATCCGGGCGAACACTACGAAGTGGACAGTATCTATATCGTTTCCTCTACCTGCCCGAGATGGCGTTCCATACGCTTGAACTCTAACAAGGCAATCATCGATGTAGTGGATACCATCACTCTCTCCGGCGCGAGACTCGCCTCCCTGGCTGCCGGATACGACTATACTTTCCACATCGCTTTCATCGGCGAAAGCGCAGACGATAAGTGCGATAGAGGTTATACCTATTTCACTTTGCGCATCGTCCCCGATGTGGTAACATGGTTGGGGGGCGAATGGAATCAAGATGCCAACTGGAGTTCGTTTATTCCTATGGAAGAAACCGATGTGGTGATGCTTCCTAAGGACTATGCGGTTACGTTTGTGAACGATGCTGTTGAGTCGTATGACTTCAACTATACTAAGAACAAGTGCCACCACCTATACCTGCCCGCAGGAGCGTCTATGGCAGGGCAAGAACAGGTGAATATCAATGGACAGGCCTTTGTGGATATGCCGCTAAATGCAGAGCGTTGGACTCTGGCATCCGTTCCCTTGAAGGGGATAGTCAGCGGCGATGTGTTTGCCTCGCAGTGGGAGGGCAGCGACCCGTTCACCGTGGCGACTATTCGCCAGATTGCTGGCACTGATGCTGACGACCGCTATACCTATGAGGTGTATAACTCCGAATACGACGCTGCCAATGACTTGTGGCTTCGCGCCACCAATACGCTGACCCGTCCCATGCATCCGGGTGATGCCAGCATGATTGGAATAGATTGTGCCGCCGGTTCGCCTGCCCCCGTGATTCGTTTGCCAGGTGGACAACATGTATAACTACTACGACGGCTTGGCAGCCCAATGGTTGGATGAAAGCGAGTTCATCGTTCGCGACGAAGACTACGGCAAACCGGCATTCACGGGCAACACGACCTTCACGCTCAACGAGCAGTATGAGGGTGTCTATCTATTTGGCAATCCCACTTTCGGCTACATAGACATAGCCCGCTTGGTGGCGGACAATACGGATCAACTCACAGGCAAGTACTACTACGAGCCTGACGGAACGGCTACCGCTCCGTCCAAATGGACAGAGACGAGTTTTAACCACGATGTAACCACCGATGCCGAGCCTATACTGCTGCCTCCTTTTCGCGGTATATTATTAGAAGGCAAAAAGGCTGGTGAGCAACTGACCCTCCATGTGTCGTCTGCCATGGTGGTTTCTCCCGCAGGTGCTCCCGTCCGCCCTGCTTATATCCGCATAGCACCTCGCGCCAAGCGTTTGGACACCGACGGCGGAACAGCCACCGGCTCTAAGAGTACGCTCACCATCAGCGAGACCAGTATGCAGATTACTGAGTTCTTCACTCCGCTGCTGAATGTGACCGTGCCGAACCTTCATATAGAGCGCACGCTCTACAAGGACGGTAGTTTCAATACGCTGTGTCTGCCATTCAGTATGTCGGAGGCTGAGATAGCCGTCTCTCCGTTGGCAGGATGTCAGTTATTCGCCTACGATGGCGCAGTCAAGTTGGGGGACAAGCAGTTGGACATCTATATGACTCCCGTTACCGCCATCGAAGCAGGTGTACCCTATCTGATTAAATGGGACAATACGGGCGAAGTGCTAACCGACTTAGTATTCAACAACGTGACCATTACCACGGATGCCGGTCAATCGATAGGTGATGGAATTCAGTTTGTGGGCAACGTATGCCGCGTTCAGATGGCTTATTATGACCATGACAACCTCTTTGTGAGCGATGGCAACACCTTGTTATGGCCCAATACGACCAATCCGCTCCGTGGTTTCCGTGCCTACTTCCAAGTGCCTAAGACCGGCTATATGAGTGTTCGTCGTGGTACGCCTGCCAGATTGGTATTCCGTCCGCAGACGCCTACCGATCACGAGGCTGTGTCAACCGACGATCGGTCAGTACGTAAAGTGATGGAAAACGGTATGCTTTACATCCTGCGTGAAGGTACATGGTACAACGTATTCGGACAGCCGACAGGCATTGAACTCCATCCGAACAGATAGCCTAACCCGCCCTCAACGTTGGTATAGACGGACAGCAATTCCTGTTGTCCTAAAGTTTCGGTAACCCCTTCCAAGATGATTTGCATCCAGTTGCCACTCTGCCGAGGTACCCAACTCGGCACATCCAATTCGGTTTGGGTATAAGTGCGCCGGAAAAGTTCATTCAAGTACCCGTCGCGAGTAAGAACCGAGCAGGTCAGACTCAGATTTCTCGGAGTCAGGAAGATTGTATCCGTTTCTGTATAAAAGGGCTTTCCTCCATCTGCAAAGAGTTGTATATCCAACGAACGAGACAACAACGCCGCCGGAAAAAAGAGGCTGTACGTTTCGTCAGCGCCGTAGTAGGCACCGGCTTGCATGTTTTGCGCCTTGGCGAATACGGAGTCCACGGAATACACATTCCACATCTGCGAACGAATGGCAATCATATCGTCCGCATTGCCACGATAGGGTTCAATATGCAGGGTTAGAAGTACCGAATTGTTGTCCTGCTTTTCGTATTGCGTGAGAGTGGCATAGGCATAATCGGGCATCACTTGCCTTGCGTAGAGCGAAGGATAATCGGGATGAGACACTTTCAACTCGATGGTATCCAACGGACCAATAGCGGGGGGCAATGCGCCGTTTTCGGTCAGGCAATAGATACTCGTATCATTCAGCGTATAAAGCCGAATCCATTCACCGCCGTTACGGCGAAAGCGCACATCGGCATCCATCAATAAATAATACGGTTGCGAGCCGGTATTTTCATCCAGCAGTTTGGTATGAGTAACCTGATAAGCGGGTATATTCCCTACCCTGCTCTCAGCCAGAAGCACCAACTTAGGCTGACCGCCTTCCACGCGAAAATCCACTTCGTGGTAAAACATCTCCTCACACGCGCAAAGAGCGACAGCAACGATTTCCAAGCAGAATAGTTTATGCAAAAGAGACATAGAAGACAAGTATTAGAATGAGAATTGATAACTGATACTGGGCAAAATAGGGAAAAGTGTGATTTGATACATTTTGCCGGTATAGGGGTCGGTATGGACAAACATCGGATTGAGGTGGCAATAGACGTTGTAGCAACTGACGTTGAGTACATGCTCCGCCTTCTGCCCGTTGAGCAAATGTTTCAACGGGAAATGAAAATTGGCAGCCAAATCTAACCTGTGATAATCGGGGAGAACATAACCGTTCCGTTCGTTGAAATACTCCACGACTCCTGCAACGGGGTCTAAATAGGTTTGCGTAACGATAGTACCTCGATTGCCTGTGGCATAGACCCACGTGGCAGCAATATCAATACGCGGAGTGATTTGGTATTGGAGCGTGATACTGATGTCGTGTTCGCGGTCGTATTTCGCATGAAACGGTTTGCCATAGTTGATGTCGTCAAATTGTCGCATGGTCCGACTCCATGTATAGCCAATCCAGCCTGTAACGGGTCCTACCGTGCGCTGGGCAAGCACTTCGACCCCATAACTATTGCCATTGCCGATAGAAATCTGTTTCTCCCAATCTTCCGTATAGCCCCAATACGAAGCCCCATCCTTATACTCAATGAGATTAAGACTTCGCTTGTAGTACCCTTCCACGCTCAGTTCGACTTGGTCAAGCAGGTTATAACTCATTCCTGCCGCAACCTGCATAGAGCGCATAGGCGGTACGGAACGCGTTACGGGCACCCACATATCGCTTGGCAACGAGAGCGAACTGTTGCTCAACAGATGGACATACTGCGACATATAGGAATAACTGAGTTTGAACGCCACATCACGATGCAAGAGGAAACGCATCCCTATACGCGGTTCAAAAGAGGGATAGACTTTACCGCGAATCCCGTACATTCCCACGCGTGCTCCGTAGTTGAGCCTGTACCATGAACAGGGTGTCCATGTATCTTCTACATACGCCGACGCTTCATGCCCGTGTAAGGAATGGTTATGAATCGTGGTATCCATATCCAAAAGCACATTCGTCGAGTCGCCCACAGCCATCAAAAACGTACTTTGTACCGCCGGTCGAAAATGGTGATACACATATTCCAATCCGGCTCGTACTTGATGCCTGCTGCCGGGGGTATATTCCAAGTGGGACGAAAGCGACACATCGTTAATCTGACTGTTGTAGCCCATACCTTGGTCAAAGATTGCTTGTTGATTATCGGCAGAAACGACATTGAGTGTCTGCTTGAGTACACTGCGGTAGCCGCTGTAATAGGCACGGGTATGGAGAAACAGACGATGATTGAAGCAATGCTGCCAATCGGCAACGGCTAAGGTGTTCCCCCACGTGTAGCGCATGCCCATCTTGTAGGTATTATTGCTGTCTTTGGCAGGGTTCTTTCTGCCTACCCGCATATATTCCACATCCGAACCGGTATATACGCCTACGGTCAATCTATCCGCGTCCGAGAAGGTATGACTGACTTTGGCGTTCACATCGTAGAAATAATAGCCTGCCCAAAGGGATAAATCATTACGCGAGGCAGCCACGGCAGCAATCATCGGAGCGGTAAACAAGTCAAAATAAGTACGACGTGCCGAGATATGAAATGTTGTTTTGGACAAGATAGGTCCTTCCACATAGGCTTTGGCAGAGATAAGTCCGGCAGATACACTGCCATGCCAAAATGACTTATTGCCGTCTTTCTGCCATACGTCCACCACCGAACTGAGCCGTGAGCCGAATCGGGCAGGAAAATTGCCCTTATAGAGTGTAACGCTCTTGATGGCATCGGCGTTAAAGACGGAGAACATCCCCAGCGCATGGTTGATATTGTAGAGCGGTGCGCCATCCAATATCATTAAATTCTCATCGGGTCCTCCACCGCGCACATAGATACCGGCACTGCCTTCCCCGCCGTTTTGCACACCGGGCAGCAATTGTATGGCTTTGAGCACATCCACTTCGCCGCCTATGGCAGGAATGGAGAGGATCTGGCTCACCGGCACTTCCACGGCACTCATTTGCACATTATCGGGTGCGGACAACGACCTATGCCCTTTGACGACCACTTCCTGTAAGGAAGCCGCACTATGTAACACAAAATGGTGAGTTTGGTTGGTATCGGCAGGTGCACACCATTCAGCAGGCTGATACCCCACATACGTAGCCACCAATACACACGATTGACCGGCAGGAATAGTGAGTGTATAAAAACCCGCCGTATTGGTTACGGCACCTTGGTGCGAAACCGTATCATATACGGCTGCCCCTATCAGTCGTTCGCCGGATTCGATATCGGACACATAGCCACTGACAACGTATGAAGCGGGTGATAGCAACTTTTTGTTCTGCGCCGAAAGGGAGATACAAATGCAACCAAAGATAAGTAACGTAACATACTTTTCCATATCCGTTGTGTATCTATGAATAAAAATATGCGGGGCAAAAGTAGAATTTGCCCCGCAATCACGCAATAGGTACGGAAAAAAAGCCTATTTCTCAGAGAAAATATACTCAAACACTTTCACGGAAAAGAGTTTGCCGTTCGGTAGGTAGTTGTACTGTTTGGCTTTCGTGCCGTCTTCGTTCCATTCATACTTGCGGATACGGACCGGTCGATTGCGGTCATTGTATTCCACTTCTTCCACCACTTTGCCCGTTACGTCATCATACGTGCTGGTAACGCGCCATTTCTGACCATAGGTAGCATACTCTATTTCCTCCACGCACCTGCCTTGGCTGTCATACACCTTGATACGGTCTAACCAACGGGTCTTTGTCTTATCGTCTGTGTTCCATTCTTTGACCGTCAGGTTCTTGCGTTTCTCGCGTTTGGCGAGTTGCTCGCGTGTCAGCAGACTTTGAGCCACAGCCGGCACAGCGAGCAATGTAGTTAGTACAAGAAAAAGATATTTTTTCATCGTCTGTTTACTGTTTTTAATGATTTGATTTTACCCCATTACTTAGGACCTCCGCCCGGTTTATGTCCCCCACCAGGATTATTTCCACCGGGGAATCCACCTCCCGCATTGCCGCCACTATAAGCAGACAATGAAACGGACGAACCGCCGGAAATAGTGATTTGTCCTTTGGCTTCAATACCTTCGGGTGTTCCGTCGGATGAGGATGTCGCGCTTGCAACAGCCGTAATCGTTCCGCCGGAGATTGATAGGTTACCCTCCGTCTTGATACATTTGTATTTGCTGTTAATATTGATTATTCCGCCTGTAATCACTACGCCGGATGCTTCGCATTGGATGCCATCGTCAGCGGCATTAATGGTTAGTGTACCGTCATTGATTATCACGCCATGGTTGGTATGAAGTCCATCGCTCGCTTTCGCCGTCAGGTTAAGCGTCCCCGTACCGGAACACAAGCGAATGTAATAATCGCTGGCGATGGCATGCTTGCAATTGCCGATAACTTCCAACGAACCGGAACCGGAGAAACAAATCCTCCCTTCGCTGAAGAAGGCGGCTTTCCGGTCTTCCTCTGATTCGGCATAGGAGGAACCATCCGATAGTATATTTGTACCTTGTAAGACGGCATAACACGTTCTGGGGCACTGACTGTTGATAGCCGGTCCGTCAGGACAAGCGAGCGTGAGTCCGTCCAAGAGCAGTTTGTATTTGTAGTTGCCGTAAATACTGAGTTGCCCTGTTCCTGCTCCGCTAACTATGTATTCCACTTTCTCCGCCTTGGAGTTGATGGTCACATAGCCGTTTGAATGGGATACCTTTACGCCGTCCGCACTCCCTGTTACGGTTACGTCTGTTCCATTCCATACGATGTCTATCGTCTTATTCCACATCTCGTTTTCCACCAAGTCGGACGCATCGTCCCCGTTATTGGTCACATCAGACGCTGCTGAACCTTCGCTCTTGTTCTCACAACCTATAAATAACACCGAGAGAAATAGCAACGGTAGTATTTTCCAAATTTTGTTCATTTTTCACTTCTTTTTCAAAGTTCATAATTTACTATTCACCCATTACCAATCCAAATTATACGCCACGCCGATAGAATGTTGATACAGTTTTTCTTCGGTCAGTTGGATATATCCTTTTTTCTTGGTGATATTGATATCTCGGTCGTATCCGTATGTGAATCGATAGTAGAAATCCAGTGAACTGAGTTTTGACACGCGCCACTTTATTCCGGCTTGTGCGCGGACATTACAGATGAACTGATGTCCGTTTTTCTGCTGATATTCAGGGGCATTAAGTGTATTGGCAATCTCCCCCCACAGATAGGGTTTATAGGGTTTGCCGGGCACTAAAAAGTCTGCACCTAAACGAGAGCGCAACTGCCAATCTACTTGATTTTTCTCCAGCGGATTGACACTATCGGTACGCGCTTCCATCAGCACGCGCTCGCGAAGATAGAGTTTGGCATAGTCAAACTTATAGGAAGCGGTAACGGTGAAAAAGACGCGGTGGCGCAGATATTCGTTGATATCGGCTCTCTTGGTGGCAGACCAAGTGCTGTCCGGTCCGAGGACTTTGAGCGAGTAGCCGACATCCAACTTGACATACTGAATGGGCGCATACCCAAAAGACAGGGTGGTATAAGACTTGCGGAAAGCAGCCCCATTTGCCGAATTGTAGAGGTCAAAACGCAACTCCTCGTTGATGCCCAACCGAAGACCGTTTTTCCACTTCTTGGTAAAATCGGCTTCCATACGCCATTGAGCACTACGGGAGGTTGTTTCTGCCTCGCTGTCATAGTCCCAAGCCTTTGCGGGCAGAACCAATAAGACTGCTATCGCTATTAGAACGGCTGAAAGCGACCTATTAGAACACTTCGCTGCTCGACCGCTTATGCTGTTAGAGATACTCATTATTTGAATTTCGTTATCAAATCAATACTATTGACCGTTTTGCCTTTTTCCAAGGGGTAGGTCATTTTGATGTATGCCACATCGCGCAGAAAATCAATATGCCCGATTTCTATATCTATCACTTTCAGCCCTGTACGATCCTGCAAATCAGCAATTAGTGCCTCACGGTTCTCGGGTTTGATATTCTCGATTTTCTCATAGAGAACAATCTTGGTGGATTGGCGTTTGCGTCCGTTCCATAGTTCAAAGCCCCATGCCAAAGCCAACATCAGTATATTTGCAAAAAGCAACAAATACCACGCCAAACCGTCTGCCTTGAGACTAAGCGAGTTAATTACCGACAGAGCGATAATGAGGAACATATAGTTCATCTCGCGAATAGGCACTGTTTCCGTGCGGTAACGAATCATGCCGAAGATGGCAAACAGACCGAGCACAAAACCTGTTTGAATATCCAGTATCTGCATCAGCCACAGCAACAAGAACATACCGCTTGAAAACAGCATAAACTGCACATAGTAATCGCGGCGGCGACTATAACGATAATAGATGCAATAGATGAGAACCCAAGAAACCAACAGGTTGAAGAGGAACATCAACGGCATGGTAATGAGGTTTTCACTTACGCCCAACCAGTCGGCAAACGAGTGCATGATATAGGAAATACTATCGCTCGTACCAAAACGGGCAGCTATACTCGGGTCATTCTCCAAAAACTCCAATGTAGGATTGGCTAAATCAACTTGAAATAACATATTGGTGATTTAATGATTCAAAGATTTAATGATTCAATAATTTTTCGATGGAACGAATTTTCTTTTTGAACCGGTTTCGTTTCAGTCCGGGAGTTGTCAATGCCGTACCAATACAATATTTGCTTATTTTCAGCGGTTTGATTCGGTAGGAAAGCATTATATCCGTCATACGGCTGGGCACATTTCCATCCCGCTTGAGTTCGATGATGACCAAGTCGGGATAGATTTTCGACTCCTTGCTAACCACGTTCTCCCACAGCAAATCCAAATCGATGGTCAGGCGTTCGGTTTTCGCCTTGTTCACCAAAGTAATGCGGTGGAACTTGGTCCATAAGTGGGGAGTAATGTCGCTCCAATGGTACCGGCTTTTGAGGTCAATAAAACTCTCTACCGTTACTGCCTCATCCTCTTTTTTCTTGTGTTTGAGGACGGAAGGAGTTTCGGCAGTGAGGTCAAACCCGGGTACCACAATCCGCTTCTTGTTGGTACGCCCTTTGTTGTTTTTACGTTTTATTTCCAAGAACGTGAGGTTACTATCCACATACTGACGGACGCGAATTTTCTGGCGTGCCAGTTGGCGGTCATGGTGCCGGATGTACATGTCCAAAGAGTCCGTATCGTAATACATGGTGTCATAGGTCGCAATCCGCTTACCATCAATCTCCTGTGCGTAATAATCCGCTTGGGCTGCTTGCAGAATAAGCGGGAGAGACGACAGCGAAACCACATACTTTGTGTCGATACGGTTCATGAGTTTGACGCTTTCCATTTGCGACAAACCAATCGGCTCAAACAGGCGAATGATATCTTCTATGGTTTGCATACTTACCAACCAAAGCCACCACCCATGCCGCCGCCGGAATAGGAACTCAAACTTACACTTGAGCCACCGGAAACGGTAGCGGGATAATAGCCTACCCCGTTAAAAATGCTTGTGCCGGAAGCTGTTACGCCCGATTGGAGCGTAGGTGTGGTACTGCCGGAAACGACCATGGCGGTACCGCCGCTGCTCGGTGTTTTGAAGGCGAAAGTGGTGCTTCCTACGGTGAGGGCATACCAAGTATTGGCAGTCCATGAACTACCGCCATTGCCACCGGGGCCTCCACCACCGGGGCCTGCTGCCGGAGCGAACCATCTGCCGCCACCGCCGGAAGAAGAACCTACCGAATAGCACGTTTGCGTGATACTTGCATTATTCTCCAAACCGCCAATAGCCACGAGCGTGCCGCCTTGTACATACAGTTTGTAACCACCTTCCGTGTTGGCATCAATGGCTACTTCAGGCGAAGACGCACCTATGGCATAAATAAGACCGCCTTTGATGTAGCAGTTGCCGTTGGCGTCTATTCCGTCGTTGTTGGTGGCGTAGGCATAGACATAGCCGCCGCTGATGGTAAGATGCGAGGCAGCGTTGATGGCATCATCATACGCTGTTACAGCCACCTCACCGCCGGTTATATCAAGCGTTGATTTGGACTCAATACCTTCACCATTACGACCGGAAGTGGTAACATATATCTTACCCCCGGAAATAGTAATCGCTCCTGCGGCTTTGATTCCTTTGGGCGACGAATAATAGTTACTGCTGATGTTATCGGTATTGCCGGTATAGTTGGTATTCTCGGTGGAACCATTGTTGTAATAAAGTCCGCCCGTCGTGGTAACTATGATTACGGCACTATCGCTCACTGCCAGTGTGCCGTCACACTTCAGTCCTTTTCCGCCGGAGCCGGTTGCTCTGAGGGTCAGCGTACCGCCGGAAATAGCCATATTGCCGTCCGCACTCAGTCCGGCGGCGGCTTTTGTTTCACTATCGTCGCTATCCCACTCGCCCGCGCCTGAGGTCGTAACATTGAGCGTTCCGTCGGTAACATACAGATCACCTTCACACTTTATTCCCTTGGCTGCGGTAGCCGTAACTGTAATCGTAATATTTCCGCCGGATATATAGACATTGCCGGTGTCCTCGTCTTCGTGGTCGGTGGTGATGCCTGTGGAGGTGGTGCCTCCAAGGTCACACTGGATACCATCGTCCCCTATGCCGGAGAGCGTAATCATACCGCTTTTGATTTCCATATACTCTTCGCAGTTGATGCCATCGCCCACAGTGGAGGTAATGTTCAGCGTCAAGTTCTTAACGGATATGTAGGACGCACTCTTTATACCATGTTTGGTGTTACCTACCACATTGAGCGTACCGTTGCCTTGCAGTTGCAACTGTCCTTTGCTGTATATACAGGCTTTCTGCGAGCCGGAAGCACAGTCAGCAAGGGTGTTGGTCGTATTTTTCTTCGCACTGAGTTGGATGCGCTTGGAGTTGGTTATGTTGATGGCTGCGCCGCTCGGATTGGTCATCGTTACACCTGCTAATGACACTGTACACTTGTATGAGCCGGAGAGGGAGAATGAACCATTGGAGGTAGTGCCGGTGAGTTGGTAGGTTATCTCATCATCATTCACGGCGGTAGTATTGCTTTGGGCAATGGTAACATGCGCACCGTTAAGGGACGGCGTTACATACTGCGCCACATTGCCTGCTACGAGGATGGTAGCAGACGACGAACTATACGTAATCTGAACCAAGTTGTCTGTTACTTCCGTTTCGTCCACATACATGGCATCCACTTCGCTCAGCGTGAAGGCTTTGCCCATCACGGTAAGGGTTGTGCCGTCCGAAAAAGGCATCACGCCTGCTTCGGAAGCGGGGAACTGATACGTTACATTGCCTACTTGTATATTCAGGGTCTGAGCCACCCCGCAGAATGTACCCCAAAGGAGACAAATAGTTAATAACGATTTTCTCATATTATTGGATTTCATAGCCTGTTAATGTATAAAGTTGATTGTTTTTCTTGATGAGCACTTTCCCGTCAAGCAGCACTTTGTTACCGAGCATGCGGGCGGATTGGACATCCTCTATTCCTGTGGTTAGATTCAGCAAGGCTTCACTCGCCACGGATTGGTTCCCATCGGCTTTGACGCTCTCTCCGGTAGCACCGGTCATGTTGATGTTAATCGTGCCGCCGGTCATCGTAAAGTTGCCTGTGTTCTCGGCTGATGTGTCATTATCCTCCATATCTACCTGTATGCCATCGTCGCCGAAGCCGCTGAGGTTGATTTCACCACTCTCCATCAAGAAATACTGATTGCAGTTGATGGCGTCCTTCACCGCCGAATAGACATTGATGGTGCAGTTTTTCATTTCTATATATTTACCCGCCTTGATAGCATGAGCATAGTTACCATAGACATTGAGTGTTCCCTTAAACTCAATATGTCCTTTGCAATACAGAGCCCCTTTCCATGCACTCTCTTCGGTAGATGTGCCGTCGGTTAGCGTAGAAACAGTTTCTTTCTTGGCACTTATCTCTATACGCTTGCCGTTCTGAATATCAATAGCCGGTCCTGCAGGATTGGTCAAGGTAACTCCGAACAATTCCACCGTAGCCTTGTAACTGCCGTTGAACGTGAACGAGCCGTTGGTTGTACTACCTGCCAGACCATACGTGATTTCGTTGACTGCGGCAGAAGCAGTAGATGTAATAGTTACGTGAGCGCCATCTACACTTGCCGAAACGTAACTCTTCACATCGTCAGTCATCTCCACCGTTGCTGTATTGCCACTATATGTAATTAACACATAATAGGTTGTATCTGCAATAGTCACTTGCGCGCGTAGCGCTGTCGGGCATAGAACAATGGATAACAAACAATAGAATAATATGTACTCGACTTTTGACTTACGACAATTGTCTTTCGACTTACTACTACTCATCATTTTACCACAATCTTTTGCGTGTTATGACCTTGTTTGATTACATACGCGCCGACTTGGAGTTGCTTAGTGGCTTGCAATAAATTGTCGAAATGCCCAATCGTGGTGCCGACAATGGTATAGACATCCACCGGCTCATCGCCGTTAATAACGTTGTCCAATGCCGTAAAAGTACCGTCCTTTGAGAATTGCATCGCAGCCAAGTCGGTCAGCATGAACGTTTCTGTTCCGTCAGTATTCGCTACCACCAGATTGCCACCACTCACCGTCAGTGTCATATCGCTGACAGACAGTGCAGTGGTTGTGCCGTTTGTGTTGACAAACACAAGATACTGGTAATCAACAGCCTGCATCACACAAGCACACACCGTTACCCACAAAATAAATAGACTTCTCTTCATAGGATTATTTGATTTACTTATTATTATCAAAATCGGGCGCAAAAATGCACATTATTCGACAAACTAACATTAACTATTCGTGTGAGGTTATTACCCAAAAGTAAGATTTTTTCTCTTTTTACCGCATAGAAACCAAAAATAGCAGTACTTTTGTGTTCAAAAATGACGATTTCATGGAAACGAAACAATTATTTGACGAGATGGAGCGCACAATTCGGACAGCGGAAGTGGTTGTGATGCGGCATGTGAAAGGTTTCCCTGTCTATCACCAAGATATTCTATCGCCTTACCTGATGGTTTATATCTGCCATAGCGGTACGGCACGAGCCTTATATGATATGCGGGAGATATGCTTTGCTTCCAACGAAGTGGCGGTAGTACTCCCCAATCATATCATTCATCCGTTAGAGAGCAGCCCCGACTACGATGTGTCAATCATTGTCCACTCTACGGCATTTCACAGCAAACTGACGCAACATCGTCTCTCACACGACTACTCGAAGTTTCACGACATTCCTGCCTGTACGATTAATGAAGACAACATGAGCCGAATAACAAAAGTGTTAGACCTCATTGATATCATCAGTCGCACACCTATATCCCAATACCCTAAACGCCACGAAATGCTCATTATGCAGACCAACATCATGGCGGAGATGGTGGATGCCTGCCGTGCAAACATAGATGAGCAATACCATAAAGATAGCAAAAGCAACCAACTATTTAGTCATTTCTGCGCTCTTGTTGCCAAGCACTACCGCGAGCAACACGAAGTGGCTTTCTATGCAAACCGGCTCAACCTGACGACACGGCATTTCGCTGTTATCATCAAAAACACAATCGGTCTGTCTGCCAGCGACTATATTGAGCAATACCTTGCCTCGCAAGCTAAGTTTCTACTTTCAACGCGCCCTGACCTTTCTGTACAACAAATAGCCGACTTCCTTGGCTATGCCGACTCACCTTCCTTCTGCCGTTTTTTCAAACGACGTATCGGGTTGACACCAAAATTGTTTCGGACTCAACAAAGAGAATAACCAACCCGACATCTAATAGATTACTTAATCTAAAAACAAAGTACTTTCTACTTTTTGCATTTTAATCCAAATATATCATTACCTTTGCGGCGAAATTCATGGTATCATTGCGGCAACCGTCATGGCTGTCGGCTTATGGGCAAACACCGGCATGGGCAACAGCCTGCCCTATCCGAAGTACTTGCAAAGCATCAAGTACGACGAAAAGACCAAGCAACTCACCTTTGAGGACACATTCTATCCGAATGTCGAACTGCAGCGCTATTATGAAGTTCGTATCTAATATCGTACCGACAATAGCCAATTCTTCAAAGTTGAGTCCAATTCGCAGTATTCCAAGGACACGGTTTCTTACGACTATGGCAAACGCGTATCAACCTATCAGTTTGCCAACACTTTGATTGAGCGTGTCAACACTTTTTATAAATCTACTCGAAAAGGTGGGGCGGTTACCATTGACAATATCAGTGATGCCATTGCTATGTGTTACCAAAAAGGCTATACGAACCTTCGCATTTGCGTGCAAGCACATTACCATGATCAGTTGCTCAAGGCTTGGGCTCCATACGAGATTCAATCCGGCGTTAGTCGTCCCGGACTGCACAACTATGTAGATGTTAATATGCCACTCATTGACCTTGCGCTTACTACCCCCGACTTTGTCAATTACGGGGAGCAGATGGTCATCACCGCTCATATTCAGGGGACGGGCAAACTGACTTGGAAGATTCATCAGACAACCTGCCTGCAACCTGTGGATTAGCACCAAGACAAAGACCTACACGGTGCGTTTCGTCAATGCGGACGGCACACTGCTGAAGAGCGAACAAGTGGAATGTGGCGATGATGCTACCGCTCCCCAAACGTCTTCGCTGAACGGAATGAAGTTCAAGAAATGGAGTCGCGACTACACCAATGTGCACAGCAACCTCAGCGTCTATGCCACCTACACACTGCAAGGTGGTGATTATAAGTTTAATGTCCGTCAGACTGTTCACACCAACAGCGTCAATCCGATGGCGATTGAATACAGCAAAGCATTCAAGAACAGCCAAACACGCGCCATGGTAGGCGACTCGCTGACCTTCACAGCCACAATGCGTATGCCACAAGCCGCTACGCTCTATTTCGCAACTACTACGAGAGCCCGTTCGTGCCCGGTTTTGCCTTCCGCTTCTATGTCGTTTGCAACGGTGAACGAGTGTATAGCGACCCGTTTGAATACGATGTGTATTATGCCCTGACCATTAAGAGTAAAATTGAGGGAAGCGATATGGAAAAATCGCTTATGGCATGGAACACCAACCGCGACATCAATATGGGTGATAGTGAGTTAATTATCCCTGCACGATATAATGATACCGTGCGTATCAGCCAACTGTCAGGCGCCAATGGTGCTTGCTTAACCTATGCGCGCGTGAACCAACCCTCACGCGACCTTTATAGCGGCATTGACGAAAAAGGTATTGCCTACATCATTTGCCCGGGCGAGAAAGAAACTATCGAGATTAATGTGGCTCAAAAAATGGTCGTCTTTGACGGCGTATATGGCAACGGCTATCCCAAGCCATTTGACTTCTCGGCTGAAGGCTTTGCAAAAATCAACAACGCATACTATGCCGAGATTGCTAATTATGGAGGCAAAGTGCTGCCCGAAGCCCCCACTATGGACGGCTATATCTTCAAAGGTTGGGAAGCATGGAACACCGACTATGCTGACACCGCTTATCTCAACATACCCGCCATCAGCGACAATGTGATAGGTTTCACCGCTCTATTTGAAGAACTGCCCACTGCCCCCCCAATACACCGTCAATTTCTATGGCGCAGACGGTACGCAACTCGGCAGTCCCAAGCGTGCACCGGCAGCCACCGACCCGCTGCTTGCCTCGCAACAGATTGAAGAAGGCTTGAATGCCACTCCGCCTGATGTTCCTCATATCGAAGGCTATCACTTCATCGGCTGGGACCGCGAGTTCTCAATAGTTTTGTCAGACCTCGTCATCACCGCCACTTTCCAACCCGTTGAGGAAGAGGGCACTCCCACCGATGTGGAGAATGTGGAAGCAGGCACAGATACGGACAGCCGCAAGGTCATTCGCAACGGCGTATTGTACATTGAGCGCAACGGCACGCTGTATAACGCACAAGGTGCTGAACTGCGCTAATGCACATGTTAGTGTATTAAGCACTAATATAATTAGCCCTGCGGGATTGGTTTCCCGCAGGGGTACAAAAGACGGGTTGCAAACAGCACCCAAAACGACCTTTGACATATTGGATTACCTTAAAAGAAGCATGAGTTTCAGCCAAAGTAGTATAAAATTCATTTGTTTTGGCTTAAACTCATAAAACAGTTTCAGCCAAAGTTGTACAAAAATCATCTATTTTGGCTTAAACTCGTAAATTTTTCTTGCATATAGGGAAAAAGGCTGTACCTTTGCATAGGATTTTAGAAGAGTCATAAATATGACTGCTATTATCGGAAGATCGGAGGAACAACGGCAATTGAATCTTTTGGCGAAAAGCTCGAAAGCGGAGTTCATAGCTGTATATGGAAGGCGACGCGTAGGTAAAACCTATTTAATAACAGAGCATTTTCGTAATCACTACCAATGGAGAAGCACTTATTCCTCTCCCGCTGCGCAAATTGACCTCATCTTAGATAGAGCGGACGGAATAATTAACATCTGCGAAATGAAGTTCGCGTCAACACCCTATCTTATTAAAAAAAGTGAATATGAGAAACTGAAAAATCGTGTGTTCTCGTTTCAGGCGGAGACCGGCATGAATAAAAGCATGCAACTAACGTTTGTTACCCCCTTCGGTTTACAGACTAATGAGTACGCCAACGATGTGGTACAACAAGTCACATTAGACGATTTGTTTACCGAAGCATAACAATCGAAAGTACAAAACGACCTAAAAGCGGTAATCCAATATACACAAACGGGCTACCGCTTTTTTTGCACACACAATACACAACCATAAAAACTATACGCTTATGAAAAACTTTACTTCCTATTTGCTCTCATCGTAGGTATGACGACAGCAACCGCCCTCCACGCCGAGACAGTCAACGGCTCCTGCGGCGAAACAATGACTTGGACCTTTGACACCCAAACGGGAGTACTCACTATCTCCGGCTCGGGAGATATGACTGATTTTAAGCAAAACAATATCCCATGGCGCAAATACACACAAAAAAATCACCTCTGTAACATTCAGCGGTAACATTACCACTATCGGCAACCAAGCTTTTTCGGGCTGCAGTACTCTGCCGTCCATATCTTTGCCAAGTACTATTGTCCGCATTGGTGATGGTGCATTTTATGGTTGCTCGGCGATGACAACAATGCAAATACCTGCTGCCGTAACTGAAATAGGCATGAGCGCATTCGCCCAAATGCCAAGTCTTACTTCTTTCAACGTGGACGCCGAAAACGAAGAATTCACTGTTGTTGATGATGTGTTGCTCAGTAAAAACAAGAATACTTTAGTCTGCTATCCCGCCGGAAATACACGCACCTCGTATGTCTTCCCGGACGAAATTAAATATATTGAATTCAACGCTTTCAGTAAAGCTACTCTTCTCAAAGAACTAACCTGCAATTCTGCCACGCCTCCCTCTGCTGGTTATTGAAGTCAGCGGATTTACCAAAGTATCACTTTCCGCCAACAAAGAAATTCGTTACGGGCAGGATATGCCGATATTGATGATGGTATATGGAACAGGACAGACTACTTATGCGTTGCAGCAGAGTATGGATAGTGTCTCGTGGCAAACACTCGAATCAGGTGCTATGTCAACAGCAATGGTCAGGAATCATTACGGAATGGAATTTCACTATTCATTCACCTACAATGGTCTGCCTGCCAAAATCCATTATCGACTATTGGTGCAAGATGTCAAGACCGGGCTGCGCGACACATCTAATGTCGTATTTGCATTAGAAAGCGGCATAGACGACAACGGCAATGCTTGGTTTATCTGCCCGGGAGAAACGGAAACTATCAATATTACTGTCAGCAAAAAACTCGTGGTCTTTGACGGTGTGTATGGCAATGGTTATCCCAAGCCTCTTGACTTCACCACACAAGGTTTCTACAAGGTGAACGGCTACTACGCTGAAGTGATCAACTGCGGTGACAAGGTGACCATACCCGACGCCCCCGAGTTAGAAGGCTACATCTTCGCCGGCTGGAAATCGTGGAACGACAGCGAGTATGCCGACGACGCCTTTCTCAATGTTCCCGCCGTCGATGATAATATCATCGGCTTTACCGCTGAGTTTGAACCTATCCCCGAAGATATCATGGACGGAATAGAGAACGTGATTCGAGATATCAATACGGATCAAACACGCAAAGTGATCTATAACGGGCAGCTGTTTATCATCCGCCCTGACGGAAAGATATACAACGCCCAAGGCATGCAAGTGCGCTAAGGCGTTCCGCATTAAGCAGATAAAAAGAGAGTGTGCCGATTACGACACACTCTCTTTTACATTGGTTGTTCAAGCAGGCTTATTGGATGTTAATCTGCCTTGCGGTTTTACCTTCCACCTTCTGCACTTTGGGCAGTTCAATGGTCAATATACCGTCTTCCACTTTGGCGTTAATCGCCTCTTCGTTCACATCCTCAGGCAGAGTGTATTTCTGCTCATAGTTGGTGTAGGAGAACTCACGGCGCAGGTAGTGGGCATGTTTGTCTTCCTCCTTGTGCTCAAATTTGTTCTCAATGTCTACACAAAGGTTGTGATCCTCGTCAATATGTACGCGGCAATACTCTTTCTTCACGCCAGGAGCAGCCAACTCAACGATGTAAGCATGTTCTGTCTCTTTCACATTGACTGACGGAGCAGTTGTGCTTGCACTATTCATAATGTCAGAGTTCAAAAACTCGTCAAATACGGTCGGAAACCATCCGTTTCTGCGATACATCATAGGTGTCATAATCAATCCTCCTATATTTAAGTTGTTCAACATAATTACTTCATTTTTTAGTTTTACTTCCCGACTTTCGTCGTTCACTTATCTCTATGCAACATGCGTGCCGAACTTCAAAAATAGCATTTTTGTACGCCAAAACGGCAGTTGCGCCTGCCATAATGACACTTTTGCACTTTTTTAATGAAGTAACCGTACTGCTAACCGACGAGATGGGGTATGCCGATCCCCTATCCCGGTATGGGCATTGACCGCCCGCAAGCCGAAGCCTTCAAGCAAAAACTCATTGAGCACCATGTAGATGCTGTCATCGCGGGCAACGGAGGTAATATACCGACATGGCTTGGTACGAAACAGTGGTAACCATGCAGTCCAGTTCGCGACATATTACAGCTTGGAATGTGGCTGTCAATGCGGTTATGGCAGGCTGCAAACCGGAATATATGCCCCTGCTCATTGCCATGGTCAAGACCATGAACGGAACGGATTTTCGCACACCGCTGCTCTCCACCCACGGTTGGGTTCCCTATTGCATTATCAACGGACCGATGGCGCGTCAGTTAGGGATAGACAACGGACAGGGCCAAATCAACGAAACAGCCAACATGCGAATCGGACGATTCATGAACCTTGCCATCATCAATATGATGGGGCTATATATCAAAACCAACCGTATGGGCACCTTCGGATACCCGATGGCATGGTGCCTGTTGGAAGACGATGCCGCTTGCCAACGCATAGGCTGGGAACCGAGACATGTACAACAAGGTATGGGTATCAACGAGAGTGCCGTTACCGTGACCTCTGCATTGCTGTGGGGGAATAATATGGCTATTTCGACCCAAAATCCCCAAAAGATGATGGAACTCATTGCATGGGACTGTGCAGAACGAGGACAGCAGGCACTAGGAAGCGGCGGCAAGCAAACCACACCTCGTACCATCCTCATCACCGAACCCTTAGCACGCAATCTGGCACAAGCATACAGCTCATTAGACATCTTGGAAGACAGTCTGATTGTTCGTTCGCGTCGCCCTGTTAAAGAACGTGCATTTGCCAATCTCTACGCCAATACGGGCGGACCTAAGGACGACCGCTACAACATGAACCAATACACACGATATATAGCCCAAGAAGAAGGAGGCGAATACACGGCAACCGCCCCTTGGTACGACCGCTCAGAAAGCACCATACAGACCATAGCCACTATGAAAAAGGGGGAAACCGTATTCATCATCACCGGCGATACGGCACGCAACAAAGTGCAAGTCATGCCCGGCGGAGGCTATTCTACCGTTAAAGTACAGGTGCCGTCCGACTGGAACGAACTGACACAAGCCAAAGGCTATGAACCGATTGAGTCTTTCTACCTCAACGAAGGAGAACACGATTTGCCCACCGAAGTCAGCACCATCAATAAAGATAATGTACCGGTTATTCAGCAGGGAACAATGCTCATCAATCAAGGCAAAGGGCGAATGAACATATTCGATGCTGCCGGCAAGTTAGTAGGTTCAACCACAAGCACATTCAACCTTCGACAATTACCCATAGGAGTTTATATGGTGCGGGTAGCTGGAGTCAAAGGTGCCAGCAAAGTGGTCAAGTCCCACTAATTAAAAAAAGTTAATCCATCGCCTGCAGAGCGATACGGGTAGCATTGGCTACTTTGTCGTTGCAGGACGGATTATTGGGATTTTGCAGCAGTTCGGCACAGATAACAGAGCCGCCGTGCTGCTGCTTAAATTGTTCAAGCAGTTGCTGCACACGCGCGTAGTTGGCTTTCTTGCCGATGATATCACCCTGAATCGCTGAACCGCTGTTCAGTCCTTCTACCATACACATAGCGAGGACGGCACCGCACACGCTACGTGTACCACCTATGCCGCCTCCGAACGAGGCTGCGAGCCGAAGAGCTTGCTCTTTATCTATACCATACAAGTCCGCACAGGCAGCAAAAACGGCTTGTGCACAATTAAAACCGGCTCTGTGAAGTTCTCGCGCTTGTTGTATGCGCTGCTCTATTTCTGTTTGTGTCAGCATAATGATACCTTTTGATTGGCGGGCAAAGATAATTCTATATTACTGATTCAAAAAAACATCGCCGCGCATTTTTTATTTGTCGAATAACAAGTTTGCACTACCTTTGCGGCGCAAAACCCGCGCCATGGGATGTCTGGTTGGCATTCTTAAAGGCGGGTTGGCAGACATAATGTAAGCGTTTATCAACGCTTGTTCTGACGATTTGAAATCTCGCAAATTTCTCATTAAGATTCAGGACAACGCAACGATTGATGCTCTACGGGGATAAGGATGTTTCTCATCTACGGGTTATGCACAATTGGGTAATTGTGTGTACTGGTATTGGAGGTACAATCCTATTCGGCGTGGGTTTCGCGTTGCCGGTTCTAATCTTAAGGGCAATGCGAGAGCCTCAAATCGTGGAATTGGCAAAAGTCGAATCCACGTTTTTTTTGTATGCTACAAAGCCATATATAAGCAAACAATCAGTAAGTTGTACTTCTTTGATACGAATCGCATTACTCTTTTATCAACAGCAATCCGTACGAACGGCATTTTTAAGCCGAAAAAACGGCTGAAAGAATGACAGATTGCACATGAGAGGAAGCTTTTCAAATTCACAAGACAATACAACATCTCCTCTGCTGATAATCATGGAGTAAAACGATAGATGGGGAGCTATCACATTAACAAATTAAGAATATGAAAAAAATTAAAATGATGGTGTGCGCTGCCGTAGTGGCATTAGCAATGACCAGTTGCGAGACTGTGGGAATGATAGGTGCCATCTATACGGGGGACACACAACCTGTTGCAGTAACATCAAATGTATTGGGAAAGAAAGTCGGAACGGCTAAATGCGCTAGTGTATTGGGTATTGCTGCCTATGGCGATGCCGGTATCAATGCTGCCGCCAAGAACGGCGGTATCACCAAAATCAGCCATATTGACCGCAAGACTTTCAGCGTTCTCGGTATCTACTCTTCATTTGAATATATCGTTTACGGCGAGTAACCAATAACAAGAGGAAACACCACCGTTCGGGTGTTTCCTTTCTGTAAACAGGAACAACAAGATGAAAAAATCAATTCTATTACTTGCATTCACCCTATCGATAGCCGGTGTGAATGCCCAAAAACTGGAAGAACGGTATGTATCACGTATTTTGGAAGACGGGATATTGTTCTTCATCAAGCCGTTTGAATTACCGAATGCAGGAAAAGGGAAAACGGCAGAATTAGACCTGACCTACTTGAATACGGAAGATTCAGTGACGGCCAATATCAGCGTATATGCACCGGATATATTGAAAACAGACTCAATATGTCTTGACGGAGAAGGGAAGCGAATGTGCATATCCGGTTTTAAGACATTTTACATTGACAAAAAGGGGAAAAATTATATACACCGGTATAGTTGTACATTACCATTTTCCTATTGGAAAGAGTTACAGAAGAACGAAAGTCCTTATACGATAAACATCTGTTCGGGAAAAAACAGAATACAATACGGCTATACGACAAAAGCGTGGAATAAGGAGCGGAGATGGATGTTACAGATTATTTATCTGATAGAGCGCAACGGTGCTATAAGAACATATAATACCAGCACCATCAAATAGTACGGCTATACAACTATTTCTAACGCGTGACTTTACAGATGCACAAAATAGTAGGAAT
>DFIN01000002.1 GCA_002372135.1 Bacteroidales bacterium UBA3696 | reverse complement strand
ACGAACTGAAGATGCAGAACATGCAACATATCACGGAACACGAGTACGACTACTCTACCGGCGTCAACTATATGGATATCATCGTAGAAATAGAAAAAATGGGCGACTATATTATCAACGTAGAAGAAGCCCTATATGAGCATAAACATGATAAATAGAAAAGAGGGTGCGTCAGTTTTGACCCGCCCTCTTGTTTTTTGAGTTTTAAGATAACTGCATCCCCAAAAATGGGATAGTCTAATTACTGGAAATTATAGCGGTTGTCCTCTACGTCGCTCTCTGTTTGCAGCAGATTGATAATCTGATAGGGCAACATATAAGCACGGCGTTGATTAAGGGTTGCAATTTCGGTTTCTGCATTCACTTCGCCTTGCGCTGCGCGTTTAGCGGTAGGCATCAGTACGATAGCCGCATTGTTGCCGGCGATCACCTCACTCATTGTATTTTCATCGGTGGCGAAGGTAGCTCCCATAGCCTTGTATTCGGGGCCCATAGAACCAAAACGATAGGCATCCATACGTACATCGTTAGCCGTTTGCACGGTCGTATTCCAAGCAGTGGCTACCTCTTGCAAAGTGGTCATACCTTTTACCTGCTCTGCCAAATAGTCGGCTTTCTTTTGATTTCTTGCCTTGAGGGTTAATTCGGCTTGCACCTCCGACATAGGACGATAGTCTTCTTCATCAATCGAGGTGAGCAGAGCCACTACAAACTTGTCGCCACATTCAAATACATCGCTGACAGCCCCTTCGCTTTCCTCTTCGAAAGCCCAACGAACGATGGTACGGCTTTGCGCCAAATCGCCCACCTTATTGGCATTCTTGTCAAGATTGTAAGCCGGATAGAGCGTGAGACCTTCTTCAGCCACTGTTCCGCGAAAGACATCTTCCGAGCGATTGTTCATAACGAACTGTTTGGCTTGGTTATAGAGAGCCGAATACGTTTTGCTGCTCGGCGTTACTTCGCGCTCTAAGATAGCCAATTGTACGCGGGGAGACGATTTGGCTACATCCATAATTTCAAAAGTCTGTTCGCCCAGCCCTACGGTCATCGTGAAACGTTGTCCTTTCTTGCCGATGAACGCTTTTTCAGCCATGTCACGTCCCAGTTGCTCCTCTGTGAACCAACCTAATTCAGAATCTTCCTGTCCCTCCTGGGTTGCGATGAGTTTGAGTTGCACGGAGTCGGGGCGCGAATAGCCGCAATTCATCAAGCGAGCCATACTATATGTATTATCCTCAAACAAGATACCCGTACAAGCGTCTTTTTGGGCATCCTTACCAAAAGCGAACTCTTTGTAGCGTTCGGGTATGGTTTGCTCCGAATAGTGGCGTGCGTCATACATCACATCGGAGTTGGTATTGACCACAAGCGCGATATCGTCAGTGGTGCGGAACTCCTCTTCCAGGCTATTCATCATGTCAGCCACAGCTTTGAAATCTTGCTCGGACGGCGTAATAGCGAAGGTAACATATTCAATGGAGCGCGAAGGAGTTTGCTTATACTGCTCCTTTTGCTTATTATACAAAGCACGGATGTCGCGATTGGACACTTGAATGAGCGAGTCAGCCACTGCCGAATAATTCTGAGCCACATACTGCACGTCTGCGCTTTGTTCACGAGCCATGAAAGCATACTTGGCGTCCAACTTGTTGGCAGTGAGCAGATGTTGAGCGAGGTCGGTGTACTTGTCCTGCATTTGGGTCAGACGCACAGCGTTCTCCCAATACATCCAGTAGGTACGAGCCTGCTGCAGGTTGGCGTTGCTATCTTCGTCATCTTGATCAATTTGATGCAAGAAACGAACGAGCATATCGCGGCTGAACTGCCCGTTTTCGTCGAAGAAAGCACGGCGGGTAGTAATAAGTTGGTGAGGATTCTCGCCTATGCACAATTGACTGAGTTCGTCGGCTGTAACATCCATTCCTATTTCTTCGGCTTCAGCGCGAAGCGAATAGTCCATGAGCATCATTTGCCACACTTGGTTACGGATTTGCGTAGTGGTTTCTTCGTCAAACGAGGAACGTCCTGACTCAATCTTATAGACTTCCGTCAGTTGTTCAATCGCCTGTTCATAGTCGGTATAGTGAATCTTCGTACCGGCTATCTGACCTACATATTCGCGATTACGATTAAAGAAACTGCTTCCTGAATTAAGGAAGTCACCCAGAATAAAAGCAAGCATAGCCAAGCCCACAATAACGAGGAGCAGTACGCCATGATTGCGAATCTTTTGTAAAGTTGCCATTGTTTATAGTTTGTTATGTATTAGTTTCGTATCGTTTTTGAGCATTTTTACCCCAAAACAGCCCGCAAAAGTACTCTTTTTTACCAAGTGCACAAAGAATTTTGACATTTTTAGCAATTCGGGGCTATTTTTGTTTTGAAAACGAAAAAAAGAACGTATTTTTGCGGCGCATTTGATAAGGGACATGAAACACATCCGACATTTCTTTTTTATACTTGTTTTATGTTTATTGTCTATGGGTACTGTTTGGGCAGTTCCCGCAGATGGTCTGTTGCGCGAGATGGTTCAGCCGGACGGCAGCGTGATTATGTTGCGTTTGGTGGGCGATGAGCATGAGCATCACTATGAAGATGCCGACGGTAATTACTACGATAAGGATACAGACGGCTTTTGGTATCGTGTGGAAGCACGGCAAGCCGAACGCCGCATAGCCCGTCAGCGAGCCGCTTCGCCTTATGCCAACCGTCCTCGCCACATTGGTGCCATTAACCTTGCACCGCGCGGAATTGTGATACTGGTCAATTATGCGGATGTCAGTTATGAAGAGTCCAACGACGCGGCGGGTATGACGGAAATGCTCAACGGCGAACATTACACCTACGAGGGAGCTACCGGCTCGGCACAACAGTATTTCCGCGACCAGTCCAATGGGAAGTATGTTCCTCAATTCGATGTCGTAGGACCTGTAACTTTACCTCAAAATCGTGCCTACTACGGAGCCAATTCGGGAAACAACAGGGACGTAAGAGCCGCCCAGATGGTGGTTGATGCATGCCGCAAGGCGGACGAAGCCGGTGCGGACTTCACCTTGTACGACAACGACAAGGACGGCACCGTGGATTTTGTATTCGTTTTGTATGCCGGCAAAGGTGAAGCGGATGGCGGTCCGGAGGAGAGTATATGGCCTCACAATTGGTTTGTGCGCTCGTCTGCCCACCTTACTTGTATGGTGGACGGGCTCTATATAGATAACTACTCCTGTGCCGGTGAACTAAACGGGAACACGGGTAAGCGCACAGGTATCGGCACCTTCTGCCACGAGTTCGGACACGTAATGGGTTTGCCGGATTACTACGATACGCGTTCGGGCACCAACTACTCCAACCGAATGACTCCGCGCCACTGGTCTATCATGGACTTGGGCAACTACCTGAACGAAGGCAAGACCCCTCCTAATTATAGTGCGTATGACAAGTATTTCTTCGGTTGGGAAACACCCGTCAATTTAGGTACAGCCGAGCAGTCGGTAACTTTGATTCCGGTAGGAAAAGAAGGGTGCGTAACCTATCAGGTTACAGCGTCCGGTCGCGCTGCTGCCGCTACATCAACGGAAACGGTTTATTACCTTGAGAACCGACAAAAGCAGGGTTGGGATGCCTATCTATCGCACGGACTACTGATCTGGAAAGTACAATACAACGAGTCGGCTTGGCGTACCAATGTGCCAAACAATACGGCGTATGCTCCTCGCTACACACTTGTGTCGGCTACCGGTTCAACCACCGGTCTTGGAACATCGCAAGACCCGTTCCCAGGCAAGTTGGGTATCACCGAAGTGAGCCTAATATCCAATCGTAACTTGACCGATATAGAGGAAAAAGATTCACTGGTATATTTTCTCTTCAATCGCGCACCAAAAACTTATACGCTGACTGCGACTTCGATGTTCAGTCTCAATGACCGGATCCAATCCGGCGAAGCCTACTATTCCATACAAGGGACATGCCAAGATACAGCAGGGCACACCTTCCCCGTACATATACACATCAACACTTCCGCTTATGCGGGGAACTTCTCAACGAATGCTTTTCAGCTGGATAGTACATATTTGATTATCAACGGAGTAAAAACCACCCCAACGGCTATTAAAGGAAATGTTACTATCAACGGACAAAACATCTACCGCACCGATCTTACGCTGACTATAGATGCTTATACCTCTTACCGTATTGTAGGGGATTTTGAGGTGTATATTCCTGAACCCGTGCAACATACACTGACCATTCAATGCAGCGAGGGCGGCTCTATTTCGCTATTAGCACCGCTATACAGCACACGAACCAATACCGGTTCATATACAGAAGGCACTGTCGTACAACTCATTCCTGCAGCAGAAAAAGGTTGGCAATTTGCTGCTTTTAGCGGAAAGGATGCGTCTTCCATTATTCAGAACGGGGGCGTATATACATTGACCATCGGAGTTCAAGACTACACCTTAACTGCTGTTTTTGAGCGTCAAACCTGCATAGTCAGCAGTGCGGTATCCCCATCAAATAAAGGTTCGGTGGCTATTCAAATGAATGACGAGTTACTGTCTGACGGAGCTTCGGTGCCCTATCAATCAGAAGTAACCTTCACAGCCCTTGCCATCGAGTCGTACCGATTTGATGGTTGGCACGATGGGGTGAGTACTAATCCGCGCACCTTGGTCGTAACGCAGGACACGGCATTGACAGCCCTTTTCTCTTATGTTGCCCCCGAACCGGTGGAACCCACAGAGCCAACTGATACAACGACCACTGAGCCCGTGGATACCACAGAAATAATCCAACCGATAGTTATTCCCAAATACACCATACGCACGTTTGCCTCCCCGTCGGGTAAAGGGGATGTACAAATGACGTACATGGACACAGAGTTAGAAAGTGGTATGCAGGCAGACTCAGCAAGCGTTATTCGGATGAACGCCACGGCGATGGAAGGATGGGCATTTCAAACATGGAGCGATGGAGTAACTGCCAATCCTCGCAGTCTGACACTTACAAGCGACACATTGGTTCAAGCCCTGTTTGTTCGTCGTCGCTATACGCTAACCGCCTTGTCCGAACCTGCCGACAAGGGCACAGTCATTCTTACTGCCGGCGGTCAAATCGTAGAGAGCGGCTTGCAGTTGGAATACGAAACAAGTGTTCAATTGTACGCATCCGCCGCCCCGCACTGCCATTTCACGGCATGGAACGATGGCTCGACACTTAATCCCCGCATCATTACCCTCACAGGACATCAGTCCTACACGGCTCTGTTTGAAAAAGATACGATTAGTTATCTCGTCATGTACGATAATCAAGACAGCGCCTACTATGCTCAACTTTATGAGAATGAGGATGTCGTGATTCGGATGGCGGTTCTTGCGCGCACCATCAAAGCCAATACACTCAGTACTATTTGTTTGCCGTTTGATGTACCTGACCTTACAAAGACTGATTTATGCGGTAGTGTATATCGATTTATTAGTGCTACAGGAGACGGTTTTGAGGGGATTCATTTCTCCTTCACCTTTACCAACGAGATAAAAGCGGGCGTACCCTATATACTATTATCCACCGATACGATAGTTAATCCCTTCTTCCAAAATGTGAGGCTGAAAGCCCCTGTGGAACGCACCATAACCGGCGAAGATGTAACATTCTTTGCATCCCTTCGCCCTATTCTCATTCCTTACGACCCGACCTACTTTGGATTTGCGCAAAACATGGTCTGGGCTCCTTCCACACAGGGAATGAATATCAATGCGTTTCGTTGCTACTTTAAGAATATAGCCAAATCGGCACAATCGGCTAAATATATTCGCATATTTATTGATGGTCAGGAATATATCCCATAATATGAAACGACAATTATACTCTATATTTTGTTTGTTGGTAATCACCTTGACGTGCGAGGCTACCTCGGTGCGTTTGGTGGCTCCAAATTTTGGCACATACACGGCCCAAGATGTCAATGGTCAATTATACCTGCCTTCGGAAACAGCCTATGACATCCCATCGGGCACCGTATTGACATTCACCACTACCCCCAAGAACGATTGTTCCTACTTTGCCGAATGGGTATGCACGGGTGGCACAGTCAGTGATAACCGGTTGGTAGTGGGCGACCAAGCCATTATTTTGCATGCACGGTTTCAGATTCATCAATACCTGATACAGGCAGAGGTGCAACCCGCCGAAATAGGCACAGCCACCATCAAATGCGGTGTGCGCGAGATTTATCTTTCCGTGGCAGGTGCGGTCAATTGCGGTTCGCGCATCCAACTGACAGCCACCCAAGGTTCTGATCATGCGTATCGTTTCTCTCACTGGGACGATGGCGATACGAATGCACAGCGATACGTAGAGGCAGACGACAACCGAACCTATACAGCAGTCTTTGTGTCCACCGTAAGCTCCGATGTAGATGATACGGAGCAAGATAAAGTAGAACCTATTCACCCTTACATTGAGGGCGGACTGCTCAAAGTGGAATACAACGGGCATATCTACAATGCTCAAGGCGCACGGATTTATTAACCTTTAACCCCATACAATTATGAAGAAAGTTTTATTCCTTATCGTGGCAATGAGTTTAAGCGGGTTGGTCCTACAAGGTGCTACCCATGAGTTCCAGTTTTTTAACACGGACGGAAACACCACTTCCATCACGGATCAATTCGGGAACACCTATTCATTCAATACCAAATATCAGATTGAAGAGGGGACAACCATTACGTTCACCTTGTCTGATAATTCGCATTGTAAGTCAGTGGCTTTTTATAATAAAGATGTGTCCGGCAGTGTGGCTGAATATAGTACGACATATACGGTTACGTCTTCCACGCCTTCCAAAGTATGGATGATTTCTACGGACAAAGACGGTAGCGTAACTATGTGGGCTAAACCGGCAGCCGGCGGCTACACAGAGGTTACGGATGGCGGCATGGTAGAAGACCCGTATGATGAAGATCCGGAAAACGGGAGATATTACTATTTCTTTGAGTGCAACTACACGTATGATGTAGAAGCCAAACCTGCTCCCGGTTATCATTTTGCCTACTGGGGCGATGACCCTACCAATACCAATCCCAAACGCCAATTTTTAGCGGGTTCGTGCACGTCATTAGACGTACACTTTGAGCCGGATGTAGTGGAACCCGAGGTGGTGGAATTGGAAGACAATAACGCCGACAGTTACTACGATAGTTTTGCATCGGCACACGCAGGAGAGGTGGATGTAAAGTTGGTTAATCGCACCTTCAAAGGCGGAATGTGGAACACCGTATGCCTACCCTTCTCGCTCACTCAAGAACAGACAGAAAGCGTATTTGGCACCCATGCAGTAGCCAATTTCCGCAGTGCGACAGGCGATTACACCGGCTTGGACATATACGTCAGTTACGTAACCACCGGCGGTATGATGGCTGGCAGACCTTACCTCGTGTACCCCACAGAAGATATCGTAGAACCGGTATTTGAAGGAGTAACTTTCAGCACCTTCACCAACTCGAGCACCTATTCACTGGAAAGCAGCGACATAACTTTGCAAGGTACATTGCGCCCCACCGCAATGGAGATGGGCAACCTAACCACATTGTGTATGGGTAACAACAGCACCGTTTATTATCCGTCGGTGAGCCACAATATAAAGGCTTTCCGTGCGTACTTCGTTATCGAAGAAGAAGCAGGACCTATGGCACCTGAACGCGCACGCTTTATCGTCATGCAGACCGAAACACCTACCGGTTGCTCCAACATATCGACAGAAAACAACCGTCCGCGCAAATACATACAAAACGGCGCACTTATTATTGAAAACAACGGGAAACAATATAATGCACAAGGCAAACAACTATGAGAAAGACTTTATTGGGACTCGTGCTCTTGGCACTAACCCTCCCCCAACTATCCGTTCAGGCTATTGAGTACTACACATTCACGCTTGAAGTAGGAAAAACAAGTGCCATAAAAGGCAAATCCTACCTCTTTGGAGTGCCCTATACTGCCAACATGACCGACTTGGAATGCACCACCGACGAAGGGGTTATATTTGACGAGCGCGTCAGCATATACGTCTTTGACGGCTCACGCCGCGCCAACGGGCAAGACCCTTGGGTAAAATTAGAATACGATGCCGATTTATATGCGGGCAAGTGCTACAAAATGGTATTGGACAACTGTACGGGTAATACATGGAAAGTAGGTCATACCTTTACTCCTACGGAGACAAAGCGTCTTACGTTGGCAACGAACACCTCATCTTCCGCATTAAACAGCGGGTGGAACGGAATGGCCAATCCTCGCTGGTCGCTTGCTACCACGAGTTTTAATGCCGTTACATACGCCTACGCATATCGCAATAAGGAGGCGGTGTATGAATTGGTTAAACTATCTTCTCGCACATGGGATGTAGGTGAGCCGTTTATACTGCAAACGTCTGTAGGTTCGTCCATGTCTTTTTCAGAGGACGGAACGGGCTTTGATTTTGGCGGCACAATGGGCGGAGGCGATATATTCGATGCTCCTCAACGCGGGCAAGCAGAAGCTGACAACGTGTTCTCGCTCCAATCGGTAAGTGGCGGATATACAGATAAAGCCTACTTGACGTTAGTAGAAAGCAGAAAGAGCTCATATATTATAGGTCAAGACCTTGAGAAACTTCACGGCGACGGAACGGGTGTACCTCAACTCTGGCTACGCGCTTACGATGCCGACCTGGCTGTACATACAGCCGCAACAATGAATGGCGAGGTGAGCATCCCGATGTATATTTATGTACCGGCAGACGGCTCCTACGCCCTGCAAGTGGCAGGTGCAGATGCTGCCAAGTTCCAACTGTTGCTCAACGGCACAACCGTCAGCAAAAACATCACCTATTGGACCCTCCATCTCACACAAGGTGAACATGTACTGACCCTGAAAGTAGGTAATTCCGTACCTACCGATATTCAGACGCCAACCATTACTTCTACCGCCACCAAGTTCGTGCGCAACGGACAACTGTACATTCTCAAAGACGGACAGATATATAACGCCTTGGGCGGCAAAGCCGAATGAATTTAGACAAACTTAACATACAACTATGCTTAATCAAATTTTAGCCATCACCGGCAAACCCGGTTTGTATCAACTGCTTAGTCACGGCAAGAATATGCTTATTGTGGAGTCGCTTGTGGACCACAAGCGTATGCCCACCTACGCGCGCGACAAAGTCGTTTCCCTGGCAGATGTATCGATGTACACCACCCAAGAAGATGTTTCATTGAGCGAAGTACTTACTTCTTTAGGGCAAAAACAGGAATTGAAGCCCATTGATTGGGACATCAAGAAAGCAGACAACGACACCTTACGCAGTTTCTTTGGCGAGGTGCTCCCCACGTTTGACCGTGACCGCGTCTATCCGAGCGATATACGCAAACTGCTGCAATGGTACAACATTCTGATTGCTGCAGGCATCACAGACTTTACGGTAGAGCAGAACCAGACCGAAGACATACTTTCGGACAATAAGCAAGATACAAAACCAGAGCAACAAGCAGCGCGCCAAACACAAGGCAAAACGCAGAAGAAGACTACGGGGGCTTCTGCCAAAACAGGTGTAGGTGCAAAGAAAGGGTGATTCTACAGCATATCATTGATATCATAGAGTCGGTAGCCCCGCTGTCGCGGCAAGAGGAGTGGGATAATTCGGGGTTGCAGATTGGGAGTGGCAATACGCACATTGAGCGCGTATTGCTGACTACTGACGTAACCGAACAGGTGGTAAATGAAGCCATTCAAAACCAGTGCCAACTCATTTTATCCCACCACCCTCTACTCTACCACGGACTCAAATCCATCACGGGTCAAAACGACATAGAGCGTTGCGTCCTATCGGCTATCCGGCACGGGATAGCCATCTACTCATCGCATACAGCCATGGACAATTACATCCACGGTGTGAGCGGCAGAATGGCTCAGAAAATCGGGTTAACCGACTTCCGCATATTGGTTCCGCAGCCTACACAACCTACGTTTGATGTTCGCACCGGCTTACCGACCACCGAGCCGCAATATGGACTGGGTGTTATTGGCAAGTTCGTACAACCCATCCCGTTTGGCAACCTACTCAAGCAAATTCGTACCGCTTTTGGTGCGGATACCTTGCGTTTTATTCCCCCCGTAGTGACCGACAATCAGAATGCGTTGCTACAACCCGTTCAAACCATAGCATTATGCGGTGGTGCGGGGAGCGAGTTTATGGAGGACGCAATTCGGCAAGGAGCGGATGTGTTCATATCGGCAGATTTCAAGTACCATGCTTTCCAACCTGCGGTAGGACGTATTGGTGTGATTGATATGGATCACTGGGTGAGTGAGCACTTTACCCGAGACGTATTTGCCGACCTTCTGAAAGATAAAGTGGAAACACTTATCTCACACGCAGACCATACCCCCGTCTGCTATTACTACGAAACAAAGAAATAATGAAAATAAAATACCAACTATGGCAACTAAAAAAGAAGAAAAAGAATTAAGTGTAGAGGCTCGTTTGAAAGCCCTCTATGAGTTACAAGCCGTTTCATCAAAGATTGATGAACTGCGCATCCTTGCCGGCGAACTGCCGCAAGAAGTGAAAGATATGAGCGACGAGGTGGAAGGTCTCAAGACTCGCTTACAGAACATCGAGAACGACATTAAGGAGTGCGAAACACAGATTTCTGACCATCGGGTTCGCATCGAAAACGCCAATGCTGCCATCGCACGCTATAAAGAGCAGCAAGACAACGTGCGCAACAACCGCGAATATGACAATCTGACCAAGGAGATTGAATACCAGCAGTTAGACATTGAACTCTGTCAAAAGAAAATCAAGAAATTTACCGACGACCTCGAAGCGCGTCAAAACGAAAAGACCAAAACGGTCAGCGAAATAGAGGAAAAAACCGTGGATTTGAACCAAAAGAAAGAAGACCTGAACCAGATTTTGGACGAGACTAAATCGGAGATGGAAACGCTGATGGTTCGCTCTACCGAGTTGGAGTCTCATATTGACGAACGCCTATTGGCTGCTTTCCACCGTATTCGCAAAAATGCTCACAACGGATTGGCAGTGGTTAAAATTGAGCGTGACAGTTGTGGCGGTTGCCATAGCAAGATTCCTGCACAACGCCAATTGGATATTCGCCAGCACAAGAAAATTATCGTATGCGAGTTTTGCGGGCGTATATTGGTTGATCCGGAGATGGAAGCATGACGGCACTGATTGTTTTTGTGGCTCTTGGGCTGACTATACTCGTTCTATTCGAGTGGCGTGAGCGACACCGCAAAGACGAATCCCCTGCCGCTGTTCCGACTCCCGATCCGTCGTGTTGCGGTCAGCACCTTGTGTGCGAACGAGAAACGCTGCTCCAAACCATTCAACAGCCTGTTTATTATGACGACGAGGAATTAGATGCTTTGGCAGATATTCCGGCTGAACAACTTACCGAAAGTCAGGCAGAAAGTATCCGTGAAGTCTTCCACACTCTACAAGCCACAGATATAACGGGTTGGGTTCGCAGCCTGCAAATGAGGCATATAGACCTTCCTGACGATGTGCGCGAGGAAGCACTGCTTATCGTGCAGGAGCAGAGGCAGCAACGCGCAACTGGTGCGCATTAAAAAGATTTTGAACAATCATATAGGCAGCAGGTCCCAAGGCTGCTAACGGATAAAGATACGACTGTGCCATCCAGATGGCAAGAGTCGTATTTTTTTGCCCGAGTGCCTGACCGGCGGTTATGCGCGAAATACCTGCATGCGTGGTGGGAGCCGCAGCCGGATTGATGACTACATCCTGATAATCTACACCATGGCTGGAAGCCGGATAGCGAAATCCAATCCATCTGCCCGCATAAAACTGCATAAAACACGATATGGTGGCCCCAACACAAATCCATACTGCCGACCATGCATTATATTGCCCATAGACAAGTGTATGGACAATATCCCCCATCAAAATGACGATGGTGGCAGCCCAGAGGTAAAAGGGCAACTGCGCCCATGTGCGTGACAGCACGAAACGTTTATCACTTCCTTTACTTCGCATCCAAGCATTATAAGATAGTCGAAGTGCCCAAGCCGCAGCAAAAGGACCTACCAACAAGCCGCCCACCTTCTGCAAAATGAGCCAAGCCGCTTGCGAGAAAGAAAAGTCAGCCATCGGATGGACATAAGGGAAGAATAAAGGAACAATGAGTACAACAGCCAGATTGCTCACCAGCGTGTACATCGTCAGGTTCTGTATGCTGCCTCCTAATTTGCCGGCTATAATGGGTGCAGCCGTAGCAGTAGGCATTAAGAAACAAAGCATTACGCTCTCTGCCACAGCCGCATCATTCAAACTGCTCCAATAGGAAGCCAACACGCGCAACAGAAAAAAACTGCCCACTGCCAACACCACTTGCGTCAGCAACGCCAATCCGTGCCATACATGCAACCGCAAGTCCAACGGATCCACCTTGCAGAACGTAAAGAAAAGCATGAGAAAGATGAGCGGAGATAGCGCAGATGTCCACTTGTAAAACAACGGAAATCCGGCTGCACCTACCATGATGGCTAAAAAAAGAGCATACCGATTGAAAAAAGTAAGAAAACGCTGCATTATGTTACTTGAATATCTGTTTCTACGCACTATGCATCCGCTTAAACAGTATAGCGTTAAGGGTCATGAAGAAATACTTAATGTCCGTCCATATCGGATGAGCAAAGTACTCGTCAAGATACTTGTTTTCAGACGCATATAGCTCATCAAAAGTCTTCGGATGATCGATATAGAACGGCGGAATTAAGCCGGGTTTGGTTCGTGTGCGCTTTTTTTGCAGGGCTTCTGGATATGTATAAAACATCGTCCTTGACAGCGGTCGAATACCCACTAATTTAATATCCCTTTTCAGCCAATTGATGAGCATAGGCAACTCGTCCAACCAGTAGCGGCGCATCCATCTGCCCCAGTGGGTAATACGCCAATCGTCGTCTGACTTGTCGGCTATGTTCATTCCTCCGCGACTGTCAAACACATACTTCTGTATGTACTCCGAATAAGGGTGCATCGTGCGGAACTTATAGAAATACACTATTTTTTCGTCCTTGCACACGCGCGGCAGTTTGATCAGCGGACCATACACCTTTATCTGCTCCTGCGGATAGGGCTGCGAGTGCCGGTGCGCAAAGATGTATTCAATATGCCCCATCGGCACAATTTCGTCCACCTCAAAGCCGCAGTAATACAAACGCCCCAAGACCTCCGTCTTAGATAATACGCGCTTTTTACCTTTGGTCAAATCATAATATAAGCGGCTCATTAACAGCAAACGAGGAAGAACACGGCGGTAAATAAACCAACCTGTATATACGATATAGTTGATTCCCCAAGGATAAGAAGACAGTATCTTTTTCTTCACATATTCCTGCGGACGATAGCAACAGACATATCTGCCGTTATCCGGCAATTTTTGGTTCACGATACAGAACCGTTTGTTGATTCCTTTGGCATCGTTCAGCAGTGTCAGGTCCACCAGCGTGTCGTACTGGTAATCAGGAATCTGCATGAAAGAGAAACGGTCTCTATTTGCCACAATCTTGGTACGTTTATTATCCAAACGGGCTTTTTCGAGCAACATCTGATAATCCTCCTCCGTGGTGAGCGACAAAACAGCATCATGTATCGTTCGGATGGAATTTACGCTTCTGGGCTCATCGGGTCGTCCCACCGTTGCATTGCTTCGTTGCTCAATCTCCATGACAGGCACCGTCATATTAAGTGCGAACTTCCAATAGTGCTTGAGCAATTGAATGACGGCATCGGCTATCATCACTACACCTACCATCCACAACGCTACCGTCATCGAAAATGACCATGGTAAGTGAGGCAAACCGAAATATACGGCTAACAACAAACCGCCACCGGTCAGACCTAACCACAACATCTCCTGCCAGAACCAAGCCTCCTTGTAGGAATAGCGATACCTACCAAATAGCAGTCCCAACAGCACCCATACAACCATCATTGCGGCAAACAGACCGATATATCCCCACACCTCCGTCTTCTGCGCCATCAGGCGAAAAAGGACATACAGCGTACCACACAGAAGCCACAAACAAATATCGTTCAATATCCTTTTCCCCATAGCAATACTCGTTTAATCAGGTTCTTCGCATTTTGCGACATATACTCCTGTAGCCAAGGAGCGATGCCGTTAGTCCACCTTTGCGGATGAGTGGTAATCATCACAGTCTTGCCCAACTTTTGTTCGTAAGTTCCATCGCTCAGGCAAGCAATCAGGTCATCTGTGGAATGAAAGACTCTGCCTTGCTGCGTCCACTGAGCCTGGGCAGGCACTTTGTCGCGCACAGACACACGAAAGCCGTCCCAACAACGCCCCGTATCCGTCAAATAAAAAACTTGCGAGAAATCAATATCAAAATACGGTTCACCTATTATACCATAATCGCGGTAATCCTTTGTTTTCCACAAATCGCGTCCATCGTACCGGCTGGTAGGCGCACCGTGCATACATATCGTTTTCACCGGATAAAACGTGCGAAAATAGGTCAGCCACTGCTCAAAGTGCGCAAGGGCTTTCTCCACATCTCCGTTAGCGATGGACATATCTTCATAATGATACCCTATTTCGTGTCCCAACTCGGCAATTGAACGGATTACAGCAGGCTGATTGGATTGGGGGGTAACGCGAAAATAGTACGACGCACAAATACCCAATTCGTGTTCAATCTGCGCTGTAAGCAGACTTCTGCCGGCTTTTTTGTCCACATCGTGCCGTAACATCACGTAGCGTTGCCAGGGCAAGGGTTCGTGGGGGAACTTCACTTGCCATTCCCGCACCTCGCCAAAAGTAACAAACATATACCCGGCTTCTAACAAAGATAATAGAAATCTTCGGTAGGTGTTGAGAGTAAAATCTCTATTCATTTATTCTTGTTTTGGGGTTGCTATCCATTGTTCCGCCCACTGTTCCGCTTCGGTTAATTGGTCGATTTTTCCCACATCCATCATCTGATAATCATTCGGCACATAGCCTGTTACCATTCCTTTCCGGGCTATGATGTGAAGGTATAGGTCAATGAGCGAAAACCGCCGCTCGGGCATCTGAAGCATATAAGTCATCACTTGCGGGGACACGATTTGCATACCCGAAAAGGCGAGCAATTGTGTGCCGGTCAAATCTAAATCGGCAGGACGCAATGCACCCGTCTCACGATTCGTCCATCCGCGAAGGGTCATATCGTTATCAAAGACCAAATACCTTTTTGTGGCACGAGGGCTGACCACAAGCCTTGCCAACTCGCCTTGATAAGAGCCTATAAATCGGTCTAAACATAGGGTGGAAAGTATATCAGCATTGAGTGCTAACCACGGTTCCATACTGAGATTGGAGAAATCCTGCATCGCCTTCATCAGCCCGCCGCCCGTTTCTAACAACTCGTCCCGCTCATCGGAAAAAGAGATGTTACAACCAAAGCCGTTATGTTGCTCAACGAACTGCACGATTTGCTCCGCCTTGTGGTGTATATTAATCACAATGCGCGTGAGACCCGCTTCACGCAGTTTTTCTATCTGCCATTGCAACAGCGGTTTGCCGGCAATCGGCACTAAGGCTTTTGGCATACGGTCGGTAAGAGGGCGCAGCCGAGTACCCATTCCCGCCGCAAAAATCATGGCAATCATATCAATTCTCTATGAATCAATTGTACTTGAACACGAAACTTCTGACGTATGTGCATGGCCATTTTCTCGGCGGCATATACCGAACGGTGCTGTCCGCCTGTACAACCGAAGCAGACCATCAGGTGCTGAAATCCCCTATCCATATACCTCTTTACACTGGCATCCACCATCTGATAGGCTGCCTCCAAGAAAGTAAGAATCTCACCATCATCCTCCAAAAAACGGATCACCGGCTCGTCCAATCCCGTATAGGTTTTATAGCGTTCGTATTTACCCGGATTATTCACAGCACGGCAGTCAAATACAAATCCGCCGCCATTCCCGCTATCATCTTGAGGAATACCTTTCTTGTACGAAAAACTATAGATGCGCACCACCAACGGCTTGCGGACAGCCACTTCCTTGAACTGCGCCAAATCGGTCATTTTCAGCAATAAGTCCAATAAATAACGCATCGGACTATCGGGTTGAATGGCTGTTGAATTTGTTTGCAACCACTGACGCAAATTCTCCATCGCATAGGGTATGGATTGCAAGAAATGCGGTTTCTTCTCAAAATACCCGCGAAAACCATAAGCACCCAATACCTGCAGCGTGCGGAATAGCACAAAATAACGTAGGTCTTGCAGGAAAGCCGCCTTATCCACCTTTATATAGTGCCCCAACTCGTCCAAATACTCCTCTACCAATTCCAACCGCAATTCGGGATGAAAATTCGCCTTGGCTTGCCAGAGGAAGGAAGCCACGTCGTAGGCTATCGGTCCTTTCCTACCGCCCTGAAAGTCTATAAAATAGGGTTCTTCATCCACTACCATCACATTCCTGCTCTGAAAATCGCGGTACATAAACGCCTGCCATTGTGTGGAAAGCAAACGGTCAGCAAACGCCTCAAAAGCATTTTCCAATTGGTTCTCCTGAAACTCCAATTCGGTGGCTTTCAAGAAACAGTACTTAAAATAGTTGAGATCCCATAAGATACTTCGATGGTTGAACGAAGGTTGAGGATAGCACCTGCTAAAGTCCATCCCTTCCGCGCCGACAATCTGAAATTTAGCCAACGCACGTACTGTCTTGCGAAGCATCGTTTTTTCGCGCTCGCCGAATACGCCTGTCTTGCGCCCTTCGGCTATATAATCAAACAGCAACGTCTGCCCCAAGTCTTGCTGCACATAGTACATCTCGTCTTCCGTATATGCCAACACGCGGGGAACGCTCAATCCTTTTGACGCAAAATGCTGCGCCATATAGAGGAAGGCATGGTTCTCGTCTGAGTTCGTACCTTCCACTCCAATCAAAGTGGGCAGGGTTGAACCTTCCGGCGCATTGATTCGGAAATAGTGTCTGTTGCTGCCGGATAGTGCCAGCGGGGCTATAGTGCCCGCCTCGGCAGAAGTCGCCTGTTTGTATAGACGGCGAAGGATATCTTGTGTCTGTTGTTCCATAACCTTATTCGAATAGCCCGCAAAAGTAACGTAATTTTCTGATTTGAGCACAAATAAGATTTTTTTTCAAAAACTATTTGGTCAGTATAAAAAAACGCCGTACTTTTGCAGCCGCTTTTGAGAAGAAAATGTACTTCGAGAGGGCAAAAGGAGAGTCTCCCTAGCTCAGTTGGTA
>DFIN01000017.1 GCA_002372135.1 Bacteroidales bacterium UBA3696 | reverse complement strand
CTGCTCGTCTATATCGTGATGGCTTCGCAGTTTGAGAGCCTGAGCAACCCCTTCATCATCATGCTCACCATCTTCCCCGCCTTCACCGGTGTTATTTTGGCACTGTGGCTGACCGGTCGCTCGTTGGACATGATTGGTGCCTTGGGTGTGGTTCTGCTGGTAGGTATTGTGGTCAAGAACGGTATTGTGCTGGTGGACTACATCAACCTCATGCGTGAGCGCAACACCGAGATGCGCGAAGCCATCGTCCTTTCCGGCCGCAGCCGTATCCGTCCTATCCTCATGACTGCCTTCACCACCATCTTGGGTATGATCCCGATGGCAGTATCCAGCGGTGAGGGTGCCGAGATGTGGCAACCATTAGGTATAGTCGTTATCGGCGGTCTGACCATCTCTACCTTCCTGACCCTCTTCCTCGTGCCCACTCTCTATGCCGGCATGCCTATTATTGTTCGCTTCGCAAAGATAGCGTTCTGGAACATACCGCGTTGTATCCTTACCTTGGGACTTTTCCACCCCGAAGGCAAAAGTCTTGCCGAGCATTGGCACGACTTAGTTGAACTATGCTCAATGGCTTTCAAGGGACAACTGTTGGAAGAAGAAACCGACACACAACGCCGGCGCAAACAATTCATCTTTATGGACATCAAACTCAAAGACCGCTAACCCTCAAACCAAGCAACTGAATTATGAAAAGTGTAATGATTGTTTTCAACCAAGCCCATACCGACCGTGTGGAATATATGTTGGACATGCTGAATATCCGTGGTTTCACCTTTTTTGAGGAGGTGCAAGGTCGCGGCTCGCGCAACGGCGAGCCGCACAGAGGCACCCATGCATGGCCCGAAATGAACTCATGCATCCTTACCATAGTCGAAGACGAAAAGGTGCCCGCTCTGTTAGAGTCGGTCAAAAAGTTGGACATGCGCAACGAGGAAGTGGGTGTCCGCTCCTTCGTGTGGAACATCGAGCAGACGGTATAACGAATCGGGCAACAGTAGCCGTTCCGTTATCACATTTAAACAAAAACGCAGCCTATGAGCTGCGTTTTTTTATTACTTGATTCAACTTGAAAACATAAAAAGTTGACGAAAGAATTGTGCAAACAATTCAAAGAATAACAATCTATTACAAATCGCTTAGCTCTTTCTTGCCTCGTTGCGCTCGTGGCGTTTGAGGTGAGCAGGTTCGATGTTCATACGCTCGCCCTTGAGCAGCGATATAACGCCGTCCACAGCCTTGTCGTTACCCACTTTCTTATTGCGTTCTGCCTCGCACTTGGGGCAGTGGCACTCGTTCTTGTAGTCAAGCGGCTCGGTGTAGGTCGTGATAACGCCCTCGAAGTTGCGCAAAACGACTTTGCCAGGAGCCTGCGAGATGACGTACTGCGGCATCACAGGTGTCTTGCCGCCGCCGCCCGGAGCATCCACCACAAACGTCGGTATGCAGTAGCCGGACGTGTGTCCGCGCAAGCCTTCTATAATCTCTATACCCTTTGATACAGGGGTACGGAAATGCTCCAAACCTTGGCTCAAGTCGCACTGATACAGGTAATAAGGACGTACACGCATCTTCACTAACTCGTGTACCAGATCCATCTGGATGTTCACGCAGTCGTTCACGCCGCGAAGCAGCACGCTCTGGTTACCCAACGGGATACCCGCATTCGCCAGCATAGCGCAGGCGCGACGACTCTCTTCCGTCACCTCATTGGGGTGATTGAAGTGCGTATTGAGCCAAATGGGATGGTACTTACTGAGCATCGCGCACAGTTCGGGAGTGATTCGCTGCGGGCATACCACCGGCACACGGCTGCCCAAACGGACTATCTCCACGTGCTTGATCTGACGCAAACGCGAGATGATATACTCCAATTTCTTGTCGCCTACCATCAGCGCATCGCCACCCGAGAGAAGTACATCACGAACCGTCTCAGTCTTCTCGATGTATTCGAGGGCTTTCTCGATACGCTCCGACGGACTCTCGTCATCTTTCTGTCCGGCAAAGCGACGGCGCGTGCAGTGACGGCAGTACATCGAACACATATCCGTGATGAGGAACAGCACGCGGTCGGGATAACGATGCGTCAGCCCCGGCACGGGCGAGTCTTCATCCTCGTGAAGCGGGTCTAACAGATCGGCTTCGGCGAGATGCGTCTCCAATGCCGTGGGAATACACTGACGGCGAATCGGATCATACGGATCATCGGGGTTAATCAAACTCAGATAGTACGGCGTTATAGCCATACGCAAGGTACTCAATACGCTGCGAACACCCTCTTGTTCCTCCTCGGTCAGCTGAACGTATTTCTTGAGTTCATCAAGTGTCTCGATGCGATTCCTCACTTGCCAGTGCCAATCGTTCCAGTCTTGGTCGCTGACATTGGGGAACATCTGTTTTCGTCTGGATTCAGCCATAATGGTAATCGTTTAGACGGTTAGGTGCTTATGCGTTACGCGTACAGCTCTTCAAAAATCTTACGCAGTTTCGGGCACTCACGAAGTTCTTGCAGCGTGAACTCGGCATGTCCTTTGGTGTAGCCGTTACCCATAATCATATTCACGTCTGCGCCGATTCCTTCTGCGCCGAGAGATGCTTTCGTGAACGAAGTAGCCATCGAGAAGAAATAGACGATACCGTCGTCCTTTGTGCAAAGGATGGCGGTCATCTCTTGGTCAGGCACATTCACGCAGTTGATGGTTACGTCTGCCATCTTGCCGTCTGTCAGGCGGGCAACTAACTCGTTCACCTGCACGGGAGTCATACCGGCGGCACTCTCCACGATGTCGCAGAAACCGAGGTCTTTGATACGCTGGGTGGACTTGGGGCTGTTGGCTATACCGATTACCTTACCCGTTACACCCACGCGCTTCTTAGCTTCGTAGCAGCACAGCATACCGCTCTTGCCGCCGGCACCGAGGATAACAACGGTCTGACCGTATTGGCAGAGTTTGGCGGTCTGTGCCGGTGCACCGGCTACGTCCAATGCCGACAGAGCCAGTTTCTCAGGCATATCATCGGGTATCTTGGCATAGATACCGCTCTCGAACAGGATGGCTTTACCCTTGATATCTACTTGGTCCACATCGGCACGGATGGCGAGAATCTCGTCTATGCGAAGCGGGGTGAGCGAGAGGGAAACGAGCGTAGCGATGCGGTCGCCTTCTTTCAGGTCGATTTTGCCTTTCAGTGCATCGCCGATTTTCTCTACTTTACCTAACAACATTCCGCCCGAACCGGTACGACGGTTGCGGTGCTTGCCTTGCAATTCCACATTCAGAAGCATCTCCTTCTTGATTTCTTCCATAATCTTCTCCTCGGAAGCACCTTCACCTGCCTGCTGACGGGCATAGTTGTGGATGTCGGTAAACGATGCCGAGTCAATGTTCAAGGTCTGAACATCAATCAGGATCTCGTTGTCATAGATCTCGTCCATGTTGTTATCCACTTTGTTAGCAGGCTGAGGCAGTACGCCTACAGGCTCAATCACACGGTGTACACCGTACTTGTTTCCATGTTTTTGCATAGTTGTTATGTGTTTTTTGGATGATTGTTCTTTTTTCGTTCCGATTATTCAGAATACTCCGATTATTCCGAATACTTTGAATACTCCGATTATTCCGAAATATCGAATTATTTCTTTTTGAGCGAGAGTATCTCGCGGGCTTCGTCGCTGGTCGCGATTTCGCGTCCCAACTCTTTGGCAAGACGCACCACTTTGGCTACCAATTCGCCGTTCGACTGTGCCAATACGCCTTTGCTCAGGTACAGGTTGTCCTCAAAGCCGACACGCACATTGCCGCCCATAGCGATAGCGGCGGCAGCCATCGGGAAGGCACTGCGACCTACGCCCGTTACCGTCCACGTCGAGCCGGCAGGAATCTTGTTGACCAGCCAGCAGAGGTTGTCCACCGTAGCGGGGGTGCAGCCCGGAACGCCCAACACGAAGTTGAACTGCATCGGTGCACCCGGAACCTGACCTTTGCGAGCCATAGTGAGTATGGTGTCAAGGTGTCCCATCTCAAAGCACTCGTATTCCGGCTTGATGCCGCGTTCCAGCATACGTTTGCCAAAGGCACGCATCGTGGGCATCGTGTTGTCAAAAATCTCGTCGCCGAAGTTGCACGTGCCGCAGTCCAACGTCGCCATCTCGGGAACAGGATTCGTGTCCGTCGATTGCAGACGCTCATCGGGAGTCATTCCTACCGCTCCGCCCGTACTCGGAATAAGAATCACGTTCGGGCAAACTTTCAGGATAGCTTCGGTACATTCTTGGAAACGGTCGCGGCTCTGGGTCGGCGTGCCGTCATCTTGGCGGACATGCAGGTGAACGATAGCAGCACCGGCATCCACTGCTGACTTGGCTTCACGGACGATCTCCTCTACCGTATAAGGTACGTTCGGATTCTGCTCCTTCGTTACCTCCGCGCCGCAGATTGCAGCGGTTATAATCAGTTTTTCCATAGCCTTACTTCCTTTGACAATCCTTCGGCGTTACGCACGTTCCGCTCGCGCGGCATACCACAATCGGTTCTTCCAATTCGTCAGCCGCCGATGCCGATATGTCCGGACGGGCAACGGCCACCTTGCGAGCCTCAAAGAGCATGTGACGGCTCGTGTTGCCCTCGCGGTCAATCCAGCCCTCTGCTTCTATGTAGTCACCGGCATAAACGGGTGCCAAAAAGTCTATTTGGTCGTAGGCGCGGAACAAGCCCTCGTCACCGTCACGCATAATCAACAACTCGGTCGCCACGTCACCAAACAGGTGAACCATGTGCGCACCATCCACCAGATTGCCGCCATAGTGGGCATCCTTCGCGCTCATACGCAAGCGCAATTTTGTTCTGTACTCCATATTAAGTTGAAAGTTTAGAGTTGAAACTATTTCTCCACATAGATAGCATCCACATAGATGCCGGAGCAGTGTACTTGCTCGGGCTTGATTTCGCCGCGTTTGACGAGTTTCTCTGCCTCTACGATCACATAGTCGGCAGCCGTTGCCATCAGCGGGTTGAAGTTCTGTGTCGTTCCGAGGAACACCATATTGCCGTCCTCGTCCACGATGTTGGCGCGCAGAATAGCGATGTCGGCACCTAGCGGTTTCTCCAGCAGATAGTCCTTACCGTCTATCTTCACCACCTCTTTGCCGTCTGCCATAATCGTGCCTATTCCTGTCGGTGTCAATACGCCGCCCAAACCGGCACCCTTGGCGCGGATGCGCTCGGCTAATGTCCCTTGCGGCACGTAGTCCACTATGAGTGTGCCCTCGTTCTTCTGAATGGCTGTCTGCTTGTTCGTACCCGTGTGCGACACAATGGCACGCTTCACCTGATGATTAGCCACCAACTTGCCGTGAGCCACCTCGTCAAACGCTGTGTCGTTGGCAATGATAGTCAAGTCTTTTACTCCTTTTTCAACAAGGGCATCCGTAATCTGTACGGGACTGCCGTTCCCCAGGAAGCCGCCGAACATAACGGTCATACCGTCATTCACTTTCGCTACGGCCTGCTCCAATGTAATGAGTTTGTTCATAGTAGTATTGTGTTTGTACAATGTCTGCACTCTGTTGTTCGCTCCATTCGGAATCGCCTGCAAAAGTACCACTTTATCCCAATTAAACACAAAAAAAACAAGCAAAATTGCACAATTCACCGCAACCCCGTACTTTTGCCCCACACTTAACGCAATATCGAACTAAACATAATCCTATGAATCTGCGTATCGGAATAGTAACCGCACCTCATATCCGGTGGACCGACAGCACACAAAACGGTATTCCTACTTTTGTCATACACGATGTGCGTATCGGTATCGGTTTTCATTGGGACAGAATGCAGACTCAGGAATTTGCCGGACAACTGACCATCAAAGACAATCCCGATGGTACGCAAACCGCCATCAATACCATTGATTTAGAAGACTACCTAACCTCCGTTATCTCCTCCGAAATGGCGGCTACAAGTCCCATCGAACTGCTCAAAGCCCATGCTATCATCTCCCGTTCATGGGCTGTAAGAGCCGTCCAAACCCGACAACAAACAACCCGCTACAAAAACCTGCTCGCCGCCACCTTCGAGTCGGGCGGACACAAAGACTACGATGTCTGTGCCGATGACCACTGCCAGCGATATGAGGGCATACGCTCCATCCATCCCCGCGCAGTGGAAGCCGTTCAAAGCACAGCCAATCATGTTCTAACATACAACAACGAAGTGTGCGATACGCGGTTTCATAAATGCTGCGGAGGAAAAACAGAACTGTTCGCCACCTGCTGGGAAGACGTGGACATACCCTACCTCCAATCCGTCTCATGCCCTTATTGCCAACGAGCCGTAGAACGTCTTAGGCAATCCGATCCCGCCATTCAGCAATGTCTTATGGCTTACGACCAAGAACACAACGACTTTTTCAACTGGCAAGTTACTTACACGCCCGACCAACTGCAACAAATCCTACTGGAAAAAACAGGCATAGACTTCGGACGCATCCAAGCCCTGCGCCCCATCAAGAGAGGTGCTTCAGGACGTATCTATAGTTTGGAAATCGTCGGCGAAAAAACATCACGTATACTCGGCAAAGAACTCACCATACGCCGTGCCTTAAGCCCCACCTGCCTCTACTCTTCGCTTTTTGACATAGACGGACTCACGCTTCACGGACGCGGATGGGGACACGGCGTAGGACTATGCCAACTCGGAGCCGCCGAAATGGCATTAGAAGGCTTCGATGCCACATATATACTCAATTATTATTACCCGAATACTCAAATCCGCGATTTATCTGAAATAACCCGATGAATTCCCACTCATACCCCGTATATTTAGCCCCGATGGAGGACGTTACCGATCCGGCTTTTCGTATGCAATGCAAACGATTTGGTGCTGACCGCGTCTATACCGAGTTCGTCAATGCAGACGCGCTCGTTAGGGAAGTCAACTCCACCACCCGCAAACTGCACTTCGCCACAGAAGAACGACCTGTAGCCATACAAATATACGGCCGTGAGCCTGAATCAATGCGTGATGCGGCACTCATAGTAGAACAAGCACAACCTGACTTTATAGACCTCAACTTTGGTTGCCCCGTCAAAAAAGTAGCCGGCAAAGGTGCCGGTGCAGGGTTGCTGCGCGATGTCCCTAAAATGCTTGCAATCACTCAAGCTGTAGTCAATGCCGTACACCTGCCCGTTACCGTCAAAACACGGCTGGGTTGGGACGCTACCGACTTCCAACCCGCCACCCACACATGGTGGCACCAAACGGGGCAACCCTTCATTCTGGATCTTGCCGAAGCACTGCAAGACTGCGGCATCAGTGAACTGGCTATTCACGGGCGAACACGAGCCCAAATGTATAGCGGAGAAGCCGATTGGGACATGATTGGAAAAGTCAAAAACAACCCGCACATGCACATTCCCATTATCGGGAACGGAGACATCACATCGCCCGAGCGAGCCCTCCAATGCTTCCGACAATACGGAGTGGATGCCATCATGGTAGGTCGAGCCACATTCGGCAACCCGTGGATATTCCAAGACATACGCAAATACCTGAATGACCCTTCCAAGCCCGTTCTCCCACACCCGCTGCAATGGTGCATCAACCTGCTCAAAGAGCATGTAGAAGCATCCATACAATACACCGGCGACGAACGAAAAGGCATCATTCACAGCCGAAGACACTTCGCCGCATCACCCGCCCTGAAAGGACTATACGACTTCCGACAAACACGCATCGCCCTGCTCCAAGCCACGACCAAACAGGAAGTGTTCCAACTTATGGACTATATCGTGGAACACTGGGGTACAGCAGACTGCCACTAAACTGCCAAAATGGCAGTATTTCGTCTGAATACGCATACTGGTACGAGTTTTGACCAATGGGTTGTGGTTGCTCATAGCAATCGCAACCTTTTTTATAGCGAAACTTATAAATACTACAACCATGAATACGAATCAAAAAAACGAGAACCTGCAAAAATTTGCCATCAACCTCTGCGAACGCTCGAGGGAAGGCAAACTGGATCCCGTTATAGGACGGGACGAAGAAATACGGCGCGTACTGCAAATACTATCCAGACGTACCAAGAACAACCCCGTGCTGATTGGTGAACCCGGTGTCGGTAAAACAGCCATAGCCGAAGGATTGGCACAACGTATTGTAAGAGGCGATGTACCCGAGAACCTCAAACAAAAACAAATCTACTCCTTAGACATGGGTGCCCTCATTGCCGGAGCTAAGTACCAAGGGGAATTTGAGGAACGACTCAAAGGAGTCATTGAAGAAGTCATCAAAGCCCAAGGCGATATCATCCTCTTCATCGACGAGATACATACCTTGGTCGGAGCCGGTAAATCCGCCGGAGCCATGGATGCAGCCAACATACTCAAACCCGCACTCGCAAGAGGCGAACTGCGTGCTATCGGTGCTACTACGTTGGACGAATACCAAAAATACTTCGAGACAGATAAAGCCCTTGAAAGAAGGTTCCAAAAAGTAATGATCAACGAGCCGGACGAAGCCGCCACCATATCCATCCTGAGGGGACTGAAAGAAAAATACGAAACACACCACCGTGTACGGATAAAGGACGACGCGCTCATTGCCGCCGTTACGCTCTCTACAAGGTACATCACCGACCGCTTCCTACCCGACAAGGCCATTGACCTCGTGGACGAAGCCGCCGCCAAACTGCGACTTGAAGTGGACTCCAAACCCGAAGAGCTGGATAGTCTTGACCGACAAATCAAGCAACTCGAAATCGAACGAGAAGCCATCAAACGGGAAAACGACCAAGACAAAATGGATGCCATCAAGGAGCAACTCACCAAACTCACTACCGAGCGCAATCGACTTAACCAACAGTGGGAACAGGAAAAAGGATACGTGGCTACCATTCAGAACGAAAAAGCACGACAAGAACAACTTAAGCGCGAAGCCGAAATAGCCGAACGGGAAGGCAACTACGGAAAGGTGGCGGAAATACGTTACTCCAAACTGCAAGAAGCCGACGCCAACATCAAGGCAGCTCAACAAGCACTGCACAATATAGACGGCGAAACACTCATCAAAGAAGAAGTGGACGAAGACGACATTGCCGAAGTAGTGGCTCGCTGGACCGGCATACCCGTCAACAAGATGATGCAGTCCGAGCGTGACAAACTCCTCCACCTTGAAGAAGAACTGCATAAACGCGTCATCGGGCAAAACGAAGCTATCACCGCTGTGTCAGATGCCATAAGACGCTCACGGGCAGGTTTGCAAGACCCCAAACGACCCATAGGTTCCTTCATCTTCCTCGGAACAACCGGTGTCGGTAAAACGGAACTGGCTAAGGCATTGGCAGACTACCTCTTTGACGACGAGAACATGCTGACCCGTATCGATATGTCTGAGTACCAAGAGAAATTCTCCGCTACGCGACTCATTGGAGCCCCTCCCGGATATGTTGGTTACGACGAGGGCGGACAACTCACCGAAGCCATCCGGCGCAAACCGTACAGCGTCGTTCTTTTCGACGAGATGGAAAAAGCACACCCAGATGTATTCAACTTGCTGCTACAACTATTGGACGACGGACGACTAACCGACAACAAAGGACGAGTGGTCAACTTCAAGAATACACTCATTATCCTTACCTCCAACCTCACCGAAGAGCAACTACGGCAACAAGTCCGTCCCGAGTTCCTCAACCGTATCGACGACATCATACACTTCGGCGACCTCAGCCAAAGCGATATTGAACAAGTCGTTCGGCTGCAAATAGAACACGTACACAAGATGCTGGTACAACAAGGCGTTGAACTGCGCGTTACCGACGATGCCATCCGCTTTATCGCCAAAGAAGGATACGACCCCGTTTACGGTGCAAGACCTGTTAAGAGAGCCATACAACGGCTCATCCTCAATCAGCTGAGCAAACAACTCATCGCCGGCAAAGTGAACCACAGCCAACCTATCGTGGTCGAACTCAAAAACGGTGCGCTCGAATTCCGCAACTGATTTAGTACTACTTCTTTAGTATAATCCAAATGATGATGGGTGCCCCAAATAGGGCACTCATCGTTGATATAGGAAGGGGATAAGTGAACAAACTGCACATCATATCGCATACCAACAGCATATTGGCACCTATCAGCACCGTGGCAGGCATCGTGATACGATGAGCCGAAGTACCAAACAAACCGCGTGCTATATGAGGAACAGCCACTCCGATAAACGCTATCGGACCGCAAAAGACGGTTATCCCGCCTGCCAACAAACCGGTAGACACAACTATCAGCAAACGGGTACGGTCTATGTTGATACCCAAACCGCGGGCATAATTTTCGCCCAAACGCAAGCCGTCCAACGACTTAATCAAACCTAATGCCAACAACATACCCGCACCTATCACCGGAACCAACAGATACATTTGCTCCCACCCCACACTGCTCAAACTGCCAAAAGTCCATGTTATAAATAGTTTGAGTGCATCCGGATTGGCAAACGTTTGCAACACATTCACCAACGCACCCGCTATTGAGCCTAACATCATACCCACAATCAGCAAACTCACATTACTCTTCACCCTATGTGCAATAGCCAACACCAATAGCAAAACCAGCATACTGCCCGATATAGCGGCTATGGTAATGAGCAAACTGCTACCCATCGTAGCCCCCATGGTGATTCCCCCTATCGTCACCAAAGCCACCCCCAATCCGGCACCACTGCTCACACCTAATATATATGGACCGGCTAACGGGTTGCGAAACAGCGTCTGCATCATCAAACCGCTCACCGACAACGACATACCCGCCAAGATTGCCGTCAGCATCTTCGGCAAACGAAGAGTGAGCATCACATGACGCTCCACATCGTTCATCGTCCCCCACGGAACCAACCAACGACTACCCACACATACATCCAATAAACTCAACCCTACCAACAGAACAACCAAAAACAAAAATAGAAGAGAAGTACGCTTCATAACGATAAGCATTTAGCATGCCGCAAAAGTACTCCCTTATACCCACCTGACAAAATATTTGTTCACTCCAAGCGAAACACCTACTTTTGCCGCTCCAAAAAAATAATTGTTTTCTATCATGAGTGTTCATATTCAAAATAGCCGAATCACGACTACTATTATCCGCCAAATGGTGGCAGATAATCAACCTATTTCCATGCTTACCTCCTACGACTATACCCTCGCTCGCCTCGTTGACCGGGCCGGTATAGACATGATCTTGGTCGGCGATAGTGCCTCCAATATTGTATGCGGAAACGCCTACACTTTACCCATTACAATGGACGAAATGATATTCCTAACCAAAGGAGTTGTTCGAGCCGCCCAACATGCCATGGTCGTAGTGGATATGCCGTTTGGCAGTTATCAGGTCAATGACGATGAAGCCGTAAGAAACGCCATCCTTATGCTCAAAGAAACAGGCTGCGATGCCGTCAAAATAGAGGGAGGCGAAAACGTCCTCCCCGCCATCCGTAAAATCATAGCAGCCGGTGTGCCCGTACAAGGCCATCTCGGACTGACACCGCAATCCGTCAACCAATTTGGCGGCTACGGACTGCGAGCCAAAGAAGAAAAAGAAGCCGAACAACTCCTTCGCGATGCCGAACTATTAGCGCAAGCCGGATGCTTCTCCATCGTGCTCGAAAAAATACCCGCCGACCTCGCCGAACAAGTAACCCGACTCGTAGCACCCTACCACTGCGCTACCATCGGCATAGGAGCCGGCAACCGCACCCACGGGCAAGTCCTTGTCCTGCACGATATGCTCGGACTCAACGACGGATTCAAACCCAAGTTCCTGCGACACTTCGCCCAACTGGCTTCCACCGTTCAATCAGCAGTCAAAGAGTACATCGAAGCCGTCCAAAACCATACGTTCCCCAACGAAAAAGAGAGTTACTGATAACTCTCTTTTTCCTTTTTTATTGCGTCATGCTCAACCGAATAAGGTAGGACCATCCGACATACCGCCCAAACTATACACTTTGCCCAAATGCTTATACGCCAACTCGGTGGCTTCTCTGCCACGCGGCGTTCGCTTGATAAAGCCTTCCTTGATCAGATACGGCTCATATACATCTTCTATCGTACCCGCATCTTCGCCCATCGCAGTGGCTATCGTATTCAGCCCCACAGGACCACCACGGAACTTGTCTATGATTGTACAAAGCAACTTATTATCAATCTCGTCCAGCCCAAACGTATCAATGTTCAATGCCTCTAACGCATACTGAGCAATCGCCAAATCAATATGCCCGTCCCCTTTCACCTGCGCAAAATCGCGAACACGACGCAACAACGCATTGGCTATACGCGGCGTACCACGACTGCGACGCGCTATCTCACCCGCTGCCTTACTATCTATAGCAATACCCAGCAACCCTGCCGAACGGCTCACTATACCCGCTAATATATCCGCATCGTAATACTCCAAATGACAGTTGATACCAAAGCGTGCCCGCAAAGGTGAGGTCAGCAAACCACTACGGGTGGTAGCACCGATGAGTGTAAAACGATTCAAATCAATCTGTATGGTTCGGGCGGACGGCCCCTTGTCTATCATAATATCGATGCGATAATCCTCCATCGCCG
>DFIN01000025.1 GCA_002372135.1 Bacteroidales bacterium UBA3696 | reverse complement strand
TGACGATTTACCATTTACGATTTTTTGCAATACGCCCAGCGCATTGAGACTTCGCGGAAATCCCGTGTAGGCGTAGAGTTGCGAGAGAGCCTCTTTAATCTGGCTGACCGTCAGTCCGGCTTCCAGTCCGTTATGAATGGCTGACTCAAGAGCCACGAGGTCACCCTTGGCTTCGTTGCAGGCGATGGCTGACGTACACGCCGCCTGCTCGGTTGTGAAAGAAAGCTGGTTCATGTCTTTGGTATTTGACTGTTTGGTTGTGCAAGCGGCAAGCATGAATGCCGCCAATGCAAGGATGAAGATTTTTCTCATACGTTCTTGCCCATTTCGTATGCTTCTTGCAGTTTGGCGTGGCCCGCTATCTCACGTGGACCATTTACGCCGCCGCAGAAGAGGTGCCCTTTGAGGGTGCAACGCTCATAGCAGTCGATCCAGCCCTGCAAACCGCTCTCGGCGCGTTTCGGCACAAACGGCTCGTCCTCTGCCGCCGTAGTCAGCAGGTAGATATCGCGGAACCGGTAATCTTTCGGATACATGGCGTTCATGCGGTCAATAAGGGTCTTCATCTGTCCCGACATCTCGTAGTAATAAATCGGCGTTGCCCAGCAAACGACATCCGCATTGAGCACCGACTCCATAATCGCCGGCACATCGTCTTTGAAGACACACGTGCCTATCTCCTGACATTTGAGACATCCGATACAAAAGCGTATTTCTTTCCCGCGAAGCGAGATCAGTTCGCATGTATGCCCTGCGGCTTTTGCGCCCTCGGCGAACTGCTCCGCCATCGCGTGGCTGTTCGACCCCGCCCGCAGCGAGGTGGATAAAACGACTACTTTCTTACTCATATACATCCAAGTTTTTTCTCTTTTTGCGTGCTCTTTATTGGGTCTCCAACGTAAGCGAGTGCAAAGGTACTCGTGTTTTTACGAAATTTGCAAACATAAAATGCTGCAAATGATATAAATTTTGCGGAAAAGGCTATCGGAAGAGAGGAAACGGCGATTGGCAAACACCGAAACAGCAGCGAGGGCTGAACCGACGATACGAAGGACCGGAAAATGGGTCACCCGTAAAAATATGTGTTTAATATCATCTAAAAGTTAGTATAAGACATTATATATTCGTTGTATTCGGTTATTTTGTATTATCTTTGTATCGATAAAAGCAAAATACAGCTATGAACGAAAGTGTTTATAAACAATTATGATCAGTTGTTCTCCCCAAGGAGATAAGTGAGTTCTTTGAATTAGTGAAAGTTGATGTAGAGCCTGGCATTGAAGGTACTCTTCATATGTATGGATACGGAGCCGATAACGGCCCAATCGCTGGCCGCTCCTTTTTTCGCTCGGAAAGTGGTGCTAAACCGTTGCTATTCCTAAAAATAGCAGAAAGGAACCCGTTGTCGGAATTCCTTTCTATGAGCCACTTCCCGGACTCGAACCGGGGACCTACGCATTACGAATGCGTTGCTCTACCAACTGAGCCAAAGTGGCAATATCATTGCTTTTTTTCTAAAAAGCGGTCGCAAAAGTACTGCGAATTTCTAATGTGACAAAATATTTTTTTGATAAAATACCGAAAAAAAGTACTTTTGCCGTGTGATAGGCATAGTTTTTGAATATGATTCAATGATTAAAAGATTAAAGATTTATTGATTCAAAGATTAGAATATCAGAATATGAGTATTTTATCCATTTTGCCGGTAGCGGCATATATTTTCTTCCTGCTGCTTGCATCTTCTGTTTTCTTTCAGCCGGTGGCGGCACAAACAAAAGCCTACTATACACATGCTGAGCCGGGCGATATCGCTTCTTTGCGCGTGCGTTATCTTGAGCAAGAGTACCTCGCGCGACCATATCTCGTGTTGCAAAATGGGGTAGTGGATGGTACGGATGCTCGTAATACGATAGAAGTATCGTTTGACGCTATGACGCATGATGTACGACAATTCACCTATACGGTTTATCATCTCAATGCAGACTTTACACCCAGCGATTTGCAATCCGCTGAATACTTGCAAGGTTTTACCTCGGCTGATATTACTGAGTATGAGTTGAGTAATCTTTCTCAGCGTGATTATACGCATTATTCACTGACTTTCCCCAATGAAGATATGCGCATTACGAAAAGCGGAAATTATGTATTACACATCTATGAAGACGGAGATCGTGATAAAACAATCGCTGATGTTTGTTTTGCAGTAGTTGAGTCGTTGGTGGACATATCCGCAAAAGTGCGAGCCAATACAAGCAGAGAAATCAACGGACGATACCAACAGTTGGATATTAACCTTGATATGCAGCATATTGCTACCTTCAATCCGAATGAGATTACGTTGGTCGTGCAGCAGAATAACCGGACGGATAATGCAGTCGTTGTTCGTCACCCCACTTATATAGAGTCGCAGCGTCTGCGTTATATAGACAACGATGCACTCATTTTTGAAGGTGGCAATGAGTATCGGCATTTCGATACCTATTCGGTCTATTATGCAGGTTATAATGTCAATCGCATTCGTTTTGAACGGCCGGACTATCACGCTTTTTTAGAAGCGGATGCGAATAGAGGGGTAATAAACGGTATAACAGAAAAGACGGGGGCCCCTTATGTGTCTGAATATGATACCGACGGACAGTGGGTTGTGAATGCAGAAGGTACAGATTTTGACGATACAGACGCCGAGTACGTTTGGGTTCATTTTGTATTTCCAATGAATGAACCTTTCTTCGACGGATCTGTATATGTTGGAGGTGATTTGTTTGGTAATCAGATGTCTTTCGCCAATAGAATGCAGTATGATAACGAGCAGCATTGTTACTATTTGAATGCTCTGCTTAAGCAAGGGGGATATGACTACCAGTATTGGTTTGTGCCGAAGGGACAACGCCAAGCGACTTTGCTTCGCACCGAAGGTTCGCATTGGCAGACGCAAAACACCTATACGATATTGGTCTATTTCCGTCCTATGGGTGCTCGTTATGATCAACTCATAGGTTATCAGACAATAAGATCCAACACTTGATTTGGTGCATCAATAAGATAGTCAGGACAAGCTGTTTCCAATTCCTGTTTGGGTACGAATCCCCACGAACAAGCCGCTATGGGTACATTGGCATTGCGGGCTGTTTGGATATCTACTAAACTGTCGCCTATATAGATGGTGGAAAGTCGTGCTTCCTGTTCCCGTCCTAATTGTCGAAAAATATCGTAAACGATATGCGGGTCAGGTTTACGCGGAATGTTTTCTCGTTCTCCCAATATGACATCAAAAGTTTCCGGAAAATAGTGCTGAACGATTTGTTCTGTGGCTTGTTGGTATTTATTGCTTGCCACAGCGAGTTGCAAGTTTTTCTGTTTAAGTTTTTCCAATAGCTGACTGATACCTTCGTAAGGGTGAGTAAGGTCTCTATTGTGTGTGTTGTAGTAGGGTACAAAATATTGTCTAACCGTTTGCACCCAATCGTGTATAGTGGGTTGATGTGTAAAGCCGGTTGGAGTGGGGTAGGTGGCAATGTTCGGAGGCAATGCTCTTTCAATGAGCCGGTTAATACCATTTCCTACGAGGTGCGGATATTCGTCCATGGAGTGGGTTGGTAGTCCGCATTGAGTGAGTGCATAGTTGCATGCCTGACCCAAATCATCAATGGTATTGAGTAGTGTCCCGTCTAAATCAAAAATAATCAACGAAATCATAGTAGCTCCACCGAGAATCGAACTCGGATCTAAGGTTTAGGAAACCCGTATTCTATCCATTGAACTATGGAGCCAAAAGAAATATATTTGATTGCTCAATATATTTCTTTTTTAGTAATCACTTAGATCATCAGGGCTGCCACGAGAGCCAAGATGGCGTAGAACTCAGGCAGAGCGGCGTAGATCATCGTGTTGGTTTGTACGTCATG
>DFIN01000034.1:88533-88720 GCA_002372135.1 Bacteroidales bacterium UBA3696 | reverse complement strand
TTTATTGAAAGAAATATCAGCATCTGCTTCTGCATCACTTTTGCAGGAGCAGATGCTGATATATAGTGGACATTGAGAAAAAACGCCGTCCTTACAACTTTTTCGACTTGCTTTATGGATTTTACTATTTTGTAATCGTCTGCATCCTACAAAAGTTGTAAGAAAGTACGTGGCACCAATCAAAGGA
>DFIN01000034.1:70525-88467 GCA_002372135.1 Bacteroidales bacterium UBA3696 | reverse complement strand
GGAACGTTTGATTGGTGCCACTTTTCTATTCGGCGCAAAAGTACGATATGTAAAGTAAACCACAAAATTTTATAGCAAAAATTTTTCTTTTTTCGGTGAAAGATGTATCATTTAGATATGTTTCTCTAATGATAAACAACATTTAGCATCGCTTATTCTGCTTACATTTAACTTTCTACTTCCTACATTATTCTTTCTACTTTCTACTCTCCCACTTCTTTCAACTTTCCACTCTCAACTTTCAACTTAAAAAGTGGCACCAATCAAACGTTCCTTTGATTGGTGCTATGTTTGTAGTTTTCATCCGAATAGTTCACCGGTTACGACAAAAAAAATAAAATAAATATAGAAAAAAGTTTGTAAGCATTTAATATTTGCCGTACTTTTGCCGCCTGATACGAAACACATAACAAAACAAACACATAAACAATGAAAAAGAATTTCTTCTTTATGGCATTGATGGCGGCCGTGTTGCTGTCGTCATGCGGTGCTCCCGTTCAGCCGGAGCAAATCAGCGTTAATCCCAATCCGTTAGCCGTGGTTGGAAATAAAGTAAACGCCCAAATCACGGGTACGTTCCCCACCAAGAAATTTGCGAAAAACGCCGTATTGGTAGTTACTCCTGTTCTCAAATACAACGGCACCGAAGTGTTGGGTCAGCCCGTTACTTACGTAGGTGAGCGCGTGAAAGAGAATGGCAAGATGGTAAGTTACAAGAATGGTGGTACCTATTCGCAAACCGCTACTTTTGACTTTGTTCCTGAGATGGCAGTTTCGGAGTTGTATCTTCGCTTTGAGGCACGCAAGGGCAAGAAAGTGGTAGAGATTCCGGATGTAAAAATCGCTGATGGTGTGATTACAACCGCTAAGTTGGTTGATCCGAAAGAGGTTCGTGCCCAAATCACTCCTGATCAATTCCAACGCATCATCCAAGAGACGCAAGAGGCTGATATCATGTTCCTTATCCAACAAGCCAACCTTCGTGACTCTCAACTGAACAGCCAAGAGATGAAAGCTTTGAAGAACGCTATCAAAGAGGCTATCAAAGCTGAGAACAAGGCTATCAACGGTATTGACGTAAGAGCTTACGCCAGTCCTGACGGCGCATTGGATTTGAACACCGGTTTAGCCAATAACCGTGAGAAAAACGCTCAACGTTATATGGAGCGCATTCTTCGTCAAAATCGCGCTAAGGCTGACATCACGTCTGACGTTACCGCTGAAGACTGGGATGGTTTCCGTGCCTTGGTAGAAGCCAGCAACATTGACGACAAGGAGATGGTTCTTCGCGTGCTGAGCATGTACAGCGATCCTGAAGAGAGAGAGGCTCAAATCAAGAATCTTTCGGCTGTTTATCAAACTCTTGCCACCGAGATTTTGCCTGCATTGCGTCGCAGCCGCATTGTTTTGACAACTGATATTATCGGTAAGTCGGACGAAGAGATTGCCCGCTTGGCAAAAGAAGATGCCACTCAACTGAATGTGGAAGAATTGCTGTATGCCGCTACCTTGACCAACAACTACGACGAGAAGATGGCCATCTATCAAAAGGTAGCCAATCAGTATAACGACTATCGTGCATACAACAACATGGGTATGCTTTACTTCTCGCGCGGCAATATGGACGAGGCTCGTCGTAACTATGCAAAGGCTTTGTCGCTGAATGCCAACGACGCTGATGTCAACTACAATGCAGGCGTGATGGCTTTGGCCGATAACGACCTGAAAAAAGCCGAAGAGTATTTAGGCAACGCAGCCGGCACACAAGGCAACTTGAAAGCCGCTATGGGAACTCTTTACACCATGAAGGGCGACTATGCAAAAGCAAAGAAATCGTATGCCGGTGAGAACACGAACAACGCCGCTACTCAAATGATTCTGAACGAGGACTATGCAGGTGCCCGCAAAGCATTGGCAGCCGTTGAAAATCCGAATGCTACTACTGCTTATTTGAGCGCAATCGTAGGTGCTCGCACCAACGACCGCGAAGCCGTTTACAGCAATCTGCGCAGTGCAATTGCTCAAAATGCATCGCTCAAAGAGAGAGCACGTGCCGACATCGAATTTGCTAAGTACGCTGAGGATGAGCAATTCCTCGCTATCGTAAAATAATGTCTGTACTTTTTCCGAAAGTAAATAAACCTCGCGAGTGGGACTATCGTCCTATTTACTACGACGAGGAGAAAGAGGCGCGCAAGGAGAAACTTGCGCGCCTTCGTAGTGGTTCGATGCGTGACGAATATGCGCGTCGTAAGCAAGAACGCGAGGCCAAACAAAAGTCACGCTTAGGTTTTTGGATAGCACTGCTCCTATTAGCAGGCTTAATCTACTATTTTGTGTTATAGCCGTGGATATCGTTCGTCTTCTTCCTGATAGTGTAGCCAACCAAATTGCAGCGGGTGAAGTAATACAGCGTCCTGCAAGTTGTCTAAAAGAGTTGGTTGAGAACTCGTTAGACGCAGGTGCGACATCGGTGCAAGTTATTGTGCGCGATGCGGGCAGGACATTGCTGCAGGTAGTGGATAATGGTCAGGGGATGAGCGAACGAGATGCACGCATGGCATTTGAGCGCCACGCAACCTCCAAGATTCGTGAAGCGGCAGACTTGTTTTCGCTGCACACCATGGGATTTCGTGGAGAGGCATTAGCCAGTATCTGCGCGGTGGCAAGTGTTGAGGTTCAAACACGTCGCGAGGAAGACGAACTGGGAACATTATTGGAGATAAGCGGCTCAAATGTGGTACGACAAGAGCCGGTACAATGTGCCAAAGGGACTAATATGCGCGTCAAGAATCTCTTTTTCAACGTACCTGCTCGCCGTCGTTTTCTCAAGTCGGATCAAACAGAAATGCGAAACCTGCTCAACGAGTTCTATCGCATTGTGCTGGTTAATCCGGAAGTTGAGTTCACATTGGTGAGCAATGACGAAGTACTGTGGGACTTGAAAAAAGGTTCACTCAAACAGCGTATAGAAGCCGTTTTCGGGCGTAGCGGACGTCAGCCCTATTCCAAACAATTGATTGAAATACAATCGGATACGGACGTGAGTCGTATTTATGGATACGTAAGTAAGCCTGAAAATGCAAATCGCAACGCACAGCAATTTTTCTTTGTGAATAAGCGCTTTATGCGCCACCCGTATTTTCACAAAGCGATTATGACTGCTTATCAAGGTCTATTGCACAATGATGCTAACCCGTCGTACTTCATCTATTTTGACATCCCGCCTGAAACGATTGATGTCAATATTCATCCCACAAAAACAGAGATTAAGTTTGCGGACGAGCAAGTGATTTTTCCTATTCTGTTGGCTGCCGTTCGAGAGGCATTGGGGAAGTTTAATATCGTGCCGTCATTGGATTTTGATACAGCAGGCAAAGTGGAAATGCCGTTACCTCATAGAAGCAACACGATTCCATCTACATCGGACTTTATTCAACATGACCCTTCCTACAATCCTTTTCACACAAAAGGGACGGATTGGCATACTGCGGACAAGAACTGGTCGGACTTATATAATCCGCTGCGGGACATAATCACGCAGCAAGAGCGCGCCACACCCTTGCTATTTGAATCCGGCGATTCGTCAAACACCCAGTCATTACCCATTCAGCGCACAGGGGGAGCACCCTATCAGATTGGTAATAAATATATCGTATTACCCACTTTGCAGGGGCTAATGATCATTGACCCGCATCGTGCTCACGCACTCATTCTGTACGATTTGTGTTTGAAACGTTTGAAGGAACACAACGGTGAGGTTCAACAGTTACTCTTTCCTGAGATCTGGGATGTAGGGATTGAGGACGAACAGTTGGTAGAAAGTTTGGAGGGCTATTTCCGGTCATTAGGATACGATATAACTCGTTTGATGCGAGGTAGTTATACTGTGAGTGGCGTACCGGCTATATTAGGCAATCAGAACGCGCTGACCGGTTTGCAGGACATACTGGACAATATGCGTGAATTGGGCGAAGCGGCACAAAGTGAGCGCGAACGTTGCATTGCTTGGACAATGGCTAAAAATGCGGCTATACCTTATGGTAAAACGCTGACGGAAGAAGAGATGAATGACCTGATAAGCAAACTGTTATCTCGGTCTGATTATCGTCTGACCCCATCGGGTAAAGTGGTAGCCGTATTGCTTAATAATGAGCAGATAAGTAATCTTTTCTAACAAAAATTTGCGGGTAAGATTTTTTCACCCTATTTTTGCGCTGTTTTTGGGAGATCCCACAACACAATATAGTGCTCTATGCACACAACCTTAGTTATTAACAAAAACTATATGACTATGTCAGAAATTGAACAAAAAGTAAAGGCCATTATCGTGGATAAATTGGGTGTCGATGACAACATGGTAACAATGGATGCAAATTTCTCAACCGATTTGAACGCAGATTCTCTGGACACAGTGGATTTGATTATGGAAATTGAGAAAGAGTTTAATATCACTATTCCTGAAGAGGAGACTCAGAACATTGCTACTGTAGGCGATGCTGTTCGCTTTGTAGAGAAGGCTGTTGCTTAAATGCTTGCTTAGGCAAGACCGGATACGAGCCTACGGTATGTTGCTGTGGGCTCGTTATTTATCTTAATAGTAACGGTTGAATACGAATTACATTTTTACCAATCACATACATTCACATTGAGTCAATGGAACTTAAAAGAGTAGTAGTTACCGGTCTCGGCGCGCTGACTCCCCTTGGCAATTCGGCTCCGCAGACATGGCAGAGCCTATGCGAGGGCAGAAGTGGAATCAGCAAGATTACGCTGTTTGATGCCGGTGCTTGTCGTACGCAGATAGCCGGTGAGGTGAAAGATTTGGACGTGTCGTCCGAATTGGATTCACGCGAAGCGCGTCGCTTGGATCGATATACCCAACTGGCTATTATGTCTGCTTCTGAGGCATTGAAGGACAGCGGCTTGGACTTAACGACAGAAAACAGGGATCGCATTGGTGTCATTTGGGGAAGTGGTATGGGTGGAATGATGACTATTGAACGCGAACTGACCGATTTCGGGAAAGGAGACGGTACTCCCCGTTTCAGCCCTTTCTATATTCCTAAATCGATAGCGAATATGGGTGGTGCCAACATATCCCTTCATTTCGGATTGAAGGGCATCAGTTATACGACGGTATCTGCATGTGCGTCTTCATCTCATGCCATAGCCGATGCGTTCAACTATGTTCGACTGGGGAAAGCAACTGTTATTTTAACAGGTGGCAGCGATGCAGATATTACGTTCTCCGGTATGGGTGGTTTCAATTCGATGCGCGCCAATTCGGTTCGCAACGATTCACCCGAAACAGCCTCTCGCCCATTCTCCAAGTCGCGCGACGGGTTTGTGTTGAGCGAAGGTGCGGCTTGCCTCGTATTAGAAGAGTATGAGCACGCCAAAGCCCGTGGTGCACAGATTTATGCCGAGTTGGTAGGAGCCGGAATGAATGCGGATGCCTATCATACCACCGCCCCTGACCCGGAAGGCAACGGAGCCGCCAAAGTAATGCAATTAGCCATGGAAGATGCAAGTATAGAGCCTTCGCAAGTGGATTATATCAATGCCCACGGGACCAGCACCCCTTTAGGCGACATCGCTGAAATGAAAGCCATTTTGAAAGTATGGGGAGAAGATGCTTACCGGCTGAACATATCGTCCACGAAGTCCATGACGGGACACATGATGGGTGCTGCCGGCGCAGTGGAAGCACTGGCATGCGTAATGGCTCTTCGCGATGGGATAGTGCCTCCCACCATCAATCACGCGCCGGACGATGAAGACGAACAGATTGATTACCGACTTAATTTCACTTTCAACAAAGCGCAGCATCGCACACTAAGGTATGCTTTGAGCAATACATTCGGGTTTGGCGGTCATAACGCTTGCATACTATTTAAGCATGTATAATGTATCCATTGTAGGTGCCAGCGGGGCTGTCGGACAAGAGTTGCTTCGCGTTCTTGAAGAGCGTAGATTTCCCATTGGCAGATTACGTTTGTTTGGTTCACGCCGCAGTGCAGGTAGAAGTTATTGCTTTGCCGGGCAACCGGTGGTTGTGGAAGAATTGCAGCATGGTAACCTATTTGTAGACACCGACTTTGTATTCACTTCGGCAGGTGCCGGAGTCAGCCGCGAATATGCCGACGACATTACTCGTTTTGGTGCGCTGATGATTGACAATTCGAGTGCATTTCGTATGGATGAGGATGTTCCTTTGGTAGTTCCTGAAGTGAACGGAGAAGATGCATTTCATCATCCGCGTGGTATTATAGCCAACCCCAATTGCAGCACAATCGTTATGGTGCTGCCCTTGTATGCCATTCACCGTTTATCCCCCGTCCGTCGCGTGCATGTAGCCACTTACCAAGCAGCCAGCGGAGCCGGTGCGCAAGCCATGCAGGAGTTGAAAGATCAACATAAAGCCCTTGTTATGGGAACGACTGTACCTATTGAGAAATTCCCTCATCAATTGGCATATAACGTAATCCCTCATATTGATGTATTTCAGTCTAATGACTACACTCGTGAAGAGATGAAGATGCATCATGAAACGCGCAAGATTATGCATTCGGACTTATCGGTTAGTGCCACCTGCGTCCGCGTTCCGTCTCTGCGTTGCCATTCGGAGGCTGTATGGGTAGAAACGGAGCAAGCCGTTTTCATCCAAGAAATCAAGCAGGCGATAGGCAATATGCCGGGTTGCACTCTGCTGGATAATCCGCATGCGAACGAATACCCTATGCCTCTTTATTTGAGCGGAAAAGACGCTGTATATGTCGGGCGTATTCGTCAAGACTTGACCGATGCGTGCGGCGTTTCTTTTTGGTGTGTAGGTGACCAGATTCGAAAGGGTGCCGCTTTGAACGCAGTACAAATAGCAGAAACGATTGTACAAGCCAAGGCTGTTTAGTAAGTATATATGGGTATGAATGAACGAATAGAGATTATGGCGCCGGTGGGCAGTTGGGAGAGTCTGTCCGCTGCTTTGCAAGCAGGTGCTGACAGCGTTTATTTCGGGATTGAACATCTGAATATGCGCTCCCGCTCCTCTGCCAATTTTACGACGCAGGATTTGCATACCATAGTCAGTCGCTGTCAAGCAGCAGGCGTAAAGACCTATTTGACGCTCAATACGGTAATGTATCCGGAGGATTTACCTCTGATGCGTGAGATTGTAAATCACGCATTAGCAGCCGGAGTAGATGCTATTATCGCCAGCGATATAGCCGCTATGCAATACGCTAATGAGCGTGGCGTAGAGGTACACCTTTCCACCCAACTGAACATAGCCAACACGGAGGCTTTGCGTTTTTATGCACAGTTTGCCGATGTGGTAGTTTTGGCGCGCGAGTTGAATATGAACCAAGTAGCCAGTATCTACCACGATATAGAGCAAGAGGACATTCGCGGCAGAAAGGGTGAACGGATACGTATTGAGATGTTTTGTCACGGAGCATTATGCATGGCTGTCAGCGGTAAGTGCTATTTAAGTCTCAACAATCTGGGTTATAGTGCCAATCGCGGGGCATGTATGCAAGTTTGCCGCAGGGGGTATATAGTAAAAGATAAAGAGTCGGATTTGGAATTAGAGGTGGACAATCAGTACATCATGTCGCCCAAAGATTTGAAGACGATTCATTTTCTGAACAAGATGTTGGATGCCGGCGTTCGCGTATTGAAGATCGAGGGTCGCGCGCGCGGTGCCGACTATGTACAAACCGTGGTGAGTTGCTATAAAGAAGCCGTAGAAGCTTGGCAACGAGGCGAATACGCCTCCGAAGGAATAGAAGAGCGAATCCGTGATTGGGATAATCGTTTGTCGCGTGTTTTTAATCGAGGTTTCTGGGACGGCTACTATCAAGGTCAACGCTTGGGTGAATGGACACATTCGTATGGTTCACGTGCGACACGAAAAAAAGTATTTGTCGGTAAGTGCACCAATTTCTTCAAACAAATCAGCGTAGCTGAGTTTTATGTAGAAGCCATAGAGAGTATCAATGATGGGGACGAATTGCTCATAACGGGTGCCACCACCGGTGCTTACGAATGTGTGGCTCACGACCTACACGATGAGCAGGGACACCTGCAAACAACGATTCCCAAAGGACAGTACTTTGCCATTAAGACGGAGCGAACGATTCATCGAGGCGATCAACTGTTCCTCTTGCGCCCCACCGAAGAATAATGGTAACAATCAGGATGGAAACACATAACGCACCTGCTTAAAGTGGTAGGTGCGTTTTTCTTGCTGCTCAGTGATTAGCACCAGTTCACCACTCGGAAGAACGGCATCCATTTTAGCCCTAAATTGCCTATTCGTCTGACTAAATTGCGGCATGGAGGGTGCAAGCGACACGTCTCTTTCTTCCCAGAGGTAATAGCCATGGCTACGATAGAGTTTGCTAAAATACTCTGCATGAAGCGTATCGTATGGGGCAGAAATGCTGGTAAAAAGACTTTTATAACTGGTGATACTTTGTATAAATCGTTGTAAGATAGTTTCTACATTCCATTCTACATCCACAATTTGTCGCAGGGATATAGGATTAGGGGCTGACGAATGGAAAATAGTTTGATTGACATTCAGCCCTATTCCGACCACAGAACGACTGACAGAGGAGCCTTCCCAAGCGTTTTCTATCAGTATCCCTGCTAATTTCTTATCGCCATAATAGAGGTCGTTAGGCCATTTGATGTGCAGAGCAGATAAGATAACAGGATTTTTATCCGGCTGTACAAAGGGGAGCAAACTCTGATATACAGAATGGTAAATGGACAAACTTACCACTTCGTTAATTACGAATTGGCGGGCTACGGGGATGTTCCAATCGCGCAGCAGCGTGGAGAAAAGAAGATTTTTCCCTTTTTCACTTTCCCACCCATTGCCTTGCTGCCCTCTGCCGGCAGTCTGAAAATCAGTTCGGATAGTAAATAAATCCTCCTGATCCAAATACTTCTGCTTGAGCAGATTATTGGTACTATCTATTTCGGCTATATACATCAAGCAGGTATTTTTGTATGGTGTTCTGCAAGTCGCGTGCCTTACCTACCCCACTATTGACCATGATAGCAAAGACCCACTTATCCCCGTTGGGTAGTTCAATATACCCTGCATAGTTTTTGGTTCCTCCTATTGTGCCGCTTTTGGCATGTACCTTTCCTTCCAATTCGGTTTTAGCGAGAAAAGAACGCAACGTACCCGTTTTACCGCTGACGGGCAGCGAGGCATAGAAAGCATCCTTATTGGATGAAGCGTACATATAAGTCAAAATTTCCACGAGTGTTTGGGCACTTATTCCGTTTTGGGGTGCCAATCCGCAGCCGTCTTTTATGGTCGCGCCCAAAAGACTGATCCCACGATTGCGCCAATAATTGCGAACCATCAACTCGGCGTTGTGCAAAGAACACGGGGTAGATAAGCGAGCACCTAAAAGGCGATACAGCGTTTCGGCATAGAGATTGACACTATGCATATTGGTCTGTTCAATAATGCCGGCGAGGGGCATTGAGCGGTGGGTGTAGATGGGTGTACGAGGCACAAGATCTCTTTCTGTGTGGTATGCGGCTTCTTGCCTAACGGCTATTCCGGCAGTCCGCAGCCGAATGGTAAAATGCTGCGCCAAAAGCAGACCCGGGTTCGGCAAATCACCTTTGACTCCAAATTGCCCTTCATTGGAAGGAATGGCTCCAACCAGATAACGGCGGTTATTATAGGGCATTCCATGAATATAGGCACAATCCTCGTTCGTCTGCGTGCAACGGATATGGTTCTCAAATTCTATTCCGGGCACTTCGGGAACCGTGTATTTGACTTGCGCTACACTACCCACCTCGCTGCTATTGAGCACCACATTCATGGTATTATCCATATAGGCTATCGAGAAGATACCAGGAGCATAGTAATTGCCTGCATCTTCCCAGAGCCAAGCAGGATTGAGCGCATCGCCGTCAAAATAGGACATATCTGCCACCACACCACCGCTTATTTCCTTTATTCCTGCATTCTGCACAGCCTGAACCCATGTTTTAAGGAAAGCTTGTCCTTGATTCAGACCACCCAACGTAGGGTCGCCGTATCCGTGTATATACAGATTACCAATGAGACACCCTTTCTCTATTTTTCCGGAATACTCTAACACGGTAAGAAGGCAGGTATCTGCCCCTAATACTTCCAACGCAGTGGCAGTAGTCAGCACTTTCATAACGGATGCGGGGGGGATGGCATTTTGTGGGCGATAGGACTCTATCACGCGTCCGGTCGTGAGATCTTTGATGCAGATGCCGATATTTGCGTAGCGAGTATTCGGGCTCTGCAGCAGAATATTCACCGATTCAGATTGTGCGAATCCCGGTAACGGGAACATGACAAACCATATAAGGGCGAGCAGGGAATATGGAAATAGATGCTTCATTACAAAACCTTTCATTTCATACCTTGAATCACGGTTTGCCGCACGGCTTCCATAGCCTCGTTTTTGTCCTCAAACTGCTCTAAATGGATAGGTTGTCCCACATGCAAATGAACAGGATGACGATGAACAAACCATTCGCCTTTCTTTTGCACTTCGTAGCAACCGGTCAACGACAGGGGGATGACGGGTAATTTGAGGTCGTGTGCGATTTGGAATGCTCCGCTATGGAAACGGCCTACCTGTCCGTTTTTAGAGCGCGTACCTTCGGGGAATATAACCGTGCACACCCCGTCACGCAATTGCTCTTTGATTTGATTGAGACTGGCTAATGAGGCTCGTGCATTGCTCCGATCCACATAGATATGTCCGGCAGCCTTGCAAGCCGTTCCGACAAACGGAATCTTACGCAATTCTTTTTTCATCAGCCACTTGAACACAACAGGCAACCAACCATAAATCAAAAACACATCAAACATGGAAGCGTGATTGGCAACAAACACGTAGGACTGCCCTGCTTGTATGTTTTCCAACCCATCTACCGAAACAGGAATAAAAAGCCAATAAAAGAACAAGCGACACCAAGTCATTTGCACCCAATGAATAGGCGCTGTATTATTGAATGGAAAGAAAAGCATCGTGATGACAGCGCACAGGAGTGTATTGAGTACCAATACGGGTAACACCAGCAGTTGGTAGAAACAATAGAAGAATCTTTTCATAAGTCAAGAGATATTAGTTGATGTATTTTTGCATAAATCCGCGGTAGAGGGCACATATACGTCGTATTTCTTCCCACGTTTCGTCAGAAAGTTTGGTTCCTACTATTTCGACCACACGGCCTGCAGCGATGGTTCCTATTTCGCCGCATTTGCGCAGGTCAAACCCGTCGCTCAAAGCGTGCAGGAATCCGCCGGCATATAGGTCGCCGGCTCCTGTCGAATCGGTGCAAGAAGTCGTAATAGCACCAATATGGGACATATTACTACCTTGCTGCACATAACTCCCCCTTTTCCCCACTTTGACTACGGCAATATCACATTGTTCTGCTATTTTGGCAACCGCCTCCATCGGATTAAGATGGGTATAGGCAAAACTCTCATCTTCGTTGGCAAAAACGATATCTACATAGTTACGAATAAGGTCTTTGAGGAAATGATGGTTTTCGTTCACCACATTATAAGAAGCAAGATCAATCGAGACGGTACATCCTGACTCTTTGGCAAGGCGTATAGCCTTTTCAATGAGCGCATGGTCTTGCACCATATATCCCTCAATATGAAATATATCGTAGCCAATGAACGCTTCCTTTTGGATATCGTCGGCACACATATCTGCGGCGGCACCTAAATAAGTAGCAAATGTCCGTTCCCCATCGGGTGTAATGAGCACGATGCTACAACCTGACATTTTGTCCGAAGTGAGCAACATCGGTTTGACCCCGTTTTTCTTCAAGTCTTCACGATAAAACTCGCCTACTTCATCATCTCCTATTTTGCCGATGAAAGCAGCCTTCCCTCCCAATTGCGTAATAGTGGTGATGGTATTGCTGGCACTACCACCGGCCGACAAATGGCGTCTGACACTGGCAAAACGCTGTTGGATAAGATCGGCTTGCTCCATCGTAATAAGGTTCATACTGCCTTTGGGCAATCCTAACTCTCGCAAATCGGCTTCACTGACTTGCAACAAAATGTCTGTCAGCGCATTGCCTAAGCCTAACACTTTTTTCATGGTTTTATTGTTTTTGTCGTTTAGCGAGAAAAGCAGCCAAGTACTCTTGTTCGCTTTGTCCCGGGGTTGGAATAAATTTCGCTTTTTGCAACAGATTTAATGTCGCCAAGTCCATTATCGTAGAATAACCGCTGCGACAGAGAATCGTTTGAGTTCCTTGCAAAACTGCCGTTAGTTGTGTGTCTGCCAAATGAGGGACTATGGTCAAATTACCTCTATGCCATTCTACGAAAGGTTCACTCACTCTTCCTTGCACAATGAGCACCTTTTGCTGTTTGCCGTACCACTCGCGACAGATTTGCTCTTCGAGGAGCGATCGCTGAGGTTCGATGCCGGAAAGAAGAGCCACAACATCGTAGCGTTTGTCTATTTGTTCGGTAGGCTGTAAACGAGATAGCGGACCGATAAATTGCACTTTGGAAGGCAATGGATAATCGGAATGACTTAATGCACCACTTAAACACTTCGTCTCGTCTTCATAATCAGGCACCCACACCTGATTATAATGCTGCCATATTCGCCGATGAACCCGATAAGCCAACCGCTCAAAAAATCGCATTGTACGAGGCAAATGGATATAGAGTTGGTGGGTCAAATAGATACACGTAACCTGATGATTGAACAGTCCGAACCGATTATCCGAAATAACCATGTCGATATGTTCCTGCTTGATGAGTTGCTGCAAGATTCGTCGGTCGCCGTAATACATACTTATGAATTGCGGCAAAGCACGCAGAAGAGCCCATACCTGGGATGTGCCCTTTGCGTAATGCAGATGTAAGGGAGATAACGAAACGTAGGGGAGAGAAGGAAACTCTTGCATCAGGCGCGTCAGACTTTGCCCGTCACCACCTAAAAGAACTTCATGACCTTCATCTATATACTTGCGGATAAGGGGTATGCATCGAGTAGCATGCCCCAGTCCCCAATTCAGTGGTGCGATAAGAACTTTCATAAAGCGGCGCAAAAGTAGCCAATGTTTTGGGCATCGGCAAATAAATACCTACCTTTGCCCGCTTTTTTAACTCATAAAACCATGAAATGCGGAATCGTAGGGTTGCCTAATGTAGGCAAATCCACCTTATTTAATTGTTTGAGCAACGCCAAAGCCCAATCGGCTAATTTCCCTTTCTGTACCATAGAGCCTAATGTAGGCGTAATCACTGTACCGGACGAGCGTCTTATCCGTCTTGGGGAGTTGTGTCATCCCGAACGCGGCATTATACCCACTACGGTAGAAATAGTGGACATAGCCGGATTGGTAAAAGGTGCCAGCCAAGGAGAAGGGTTAGGCAATAAGTTTTTGGCAAACATTCGCGAAACAGACGCTATTATTCACGTACTGCGCTGTTTTGACGATGACAACGTGGTGCACGTGGATGGTACGGTAGATCCCATTCGCGACAAGGAAGTAATAGAAGCCGAATTGCAACTGAAGGACTTAGAAACGATTGAGTCACGCATCCAGAAAACGGAGAAACAAGCCAAAGCAGGCGGCGACAAGCAGGCGAAATTAGCCTTGGAAGTGATGCAACGTTACCAAGAAGTTCTTTCACAGGGAAAGAATGCACGAACGGTAACACTGGAAAGCAAAGATGAAGAAGCCATCGCGCGTGAATTGTTTCTGCTCACCAATAAGCCCGTGATGTACGTTTGCAATGTGGACGAACGTTCAGCCATCAGCGGCAATGCATACGTAGAACAAGTGCGCGAAGCGGTTCGCGAAGAAGATGCCCAAGTGCTTGTATTAGCCGCCAAAACGGAATCGGAGATTGCCGAACTGGAAACTTATGAAGAGCGGCAGATGTTCCTTGAAGAAATGGGCTTGCACGAATCGGGCTGCAATAGGCTTATCAAGTCGGCATACGCATTGCTTAATCTGAGAACGTTCTTGACAGCCGGTTCGGACGAAGTGCGCGCTTGGACTTTCCGCGCCGGATGGAAAGCCCCTCAATGTGCCGGTGTTATTCATACGGACTTTGAAAAAGGTTTTATTCGTGCCGAAGTCATCAAGTACGAAGACTATATCTCATTAGGAGGCGAAGCGGCATGCCGCGCCGCCGGGAAACTGGGTGTAGAAGGTAAAGAATATGTGGTACAAGACGGAGATATTATGCATTTCCTTTTTAATGTGTAAGCTATGAACAATTTAGTAGAATTCATTTTTTCCAACCCATGGTTACTGACTCTGACACTAATTGTCGGACTCGTGCTATTGGTAAAGGGTGCCGATTGGTTAGTGGACGGCGCAAGTGCAGTAGCGAAACGATTTGGTATCAGCGATTTAGTGATTGGCTTGACGGTGGTTGCCTTTGGAACATCCATGCCGGAATTTGTGGTGAATATGGTATCCGTTGCCAACGAAGCAACCGACCTTGCGCTAACAAATATTCTGGGTTCAAACATCATCAATACATTTGTTATCCTGGGATTAACTGCACTGGTTTATCCTATTGCTTCACAAAAGCGTTCTCGCGACTTTGATATTCCGATGTCCATCATAGCCGGCTTTATGGTCTTTATGTGTGTGGCAGTCCGCTCGCCTTTTGGAGAAGAAGGCTATGGAGTAACCCGCTTAGGAGGAGTTATGCTCCTATTGCTATTCGTTTATTTCCTATACAATACGTTCCGCCATGCTAAGGATCACCCCGATGAAGCGGAGGCAGAAGAAGTAAAACAGATTCCGACCCTCAAAGCCGTTTTGCTTATCGTAATCGGATTGCTTGGATTGATTGTCGGCGGAGAAATGATTGTTAAGTCGGCTGTACAGATTGCCACCAATATGGGTGTATCACAAGCCATTATCGGTTTGACCATTGTAGCATTAGGTACCTCCCTGCCCGAATTGGCGACATCTGTCATTGCTGCCACGAAGCACAACAGCGATATTGCACTGGGAAATGTGATTGGTTCCAATATATTCAATGTATATTTCGTACTGGCAGCATCGGCTGTAATTCATCCCCTACCTGCCTACAACGGAATCGTGTTAGATGCGTGGATAGCCGTATTAGGAAGTATGTTGGTTTGGCTGTTTGTGAAGACGAACCACGCACGCAAACTGCCTCGTTGGGGCGGTGCCATTCTGTTAGCCGTGTATGCAGCGTATCTTATATACCGATTAGTTATGATTCAGTGATACAAAGATTTGAAGATTTAAGGATTTAAAGATTATACAAACAATCCCAAACATAAACATGTTTGGGATTGTTTGTATGAATTATCTTCTCTACAAAAGGACTGAACTATGATTAGTAGTTCGTTCTTTGCGTAGCGGCGTAACTGATTTTAAGGGCTGATACGCGTCTGAGTTCCTGTTTGATATCAGAAATAACGCCCATACGGGTTTCTTTATCCGCCTTGATAGAAACGGTCATCAAACCACGATCTTGCTCGTTCATAGCAAAACGCTCGTTGTTGATAAAATCACCAATCTCGCGCTTGTCAGCAAAAGCATCATCCAGTTGGATACGTGTTTCAGCTCCATACTGCTTGCGAAACTCTGCCGTAGGTGTTCCTACATAGATGTAGCGGACCAAAGACTTTTTTTCTAACTTGGTCAACTCAGTGGCAGATGGCGTTGTAAACTGCACTTTATAGGTTACCTCCTTCATAGATGTTACAGACATGAAGAAGAAAAGCAACATAAAAATGATATCGGGCAGCGAACTTGTATTAAGCGCAGGCATTTCGCGCTTGTCATTTCGACGAATTTTTGCCATATTAGTTTCCTCCGTAGTTTTTAGGTTCTGCCTCCGAGATTTTTTGCGGATAGATTTTCTGGATGCGTTTCTGCGTATCTTCGTCCAATTCGTTATAGCTCATGTGGAAATACTTGCGCGCACACTCATCGCGAAGTTCGTTGTAGGCAGCTACTAACTCATTCTGCACATTAAGGTATGCTTGATAGTGTGTATCTACATCGTTTTGCACAGAGATGACGTGCTCTTTGGTATAGCGAATCGTACCAAACGGTGCTCCAAAATCTTCCTCAAAGAGTTTGGGGTAGAAACTCTCATCGTTCTCGTTAAGGATAAACTTTTTGGCTTCCTCTTTCAGTTCTTTGATATCACGCAACTGCCCTTGCACCATCAGTTGGTCTGCCGAATTGATTTTGACCACGAGCAGGTTGCGTTTATTGATATCGGTATCCTCTACTTTTTGGTCTGGCGGAATGGGAGCCGGCAGACGGCGCGCCAAACCTTGGTTGACATCCATAGATGTTGTCACCAAGAAGAAGATGAGCAACAAGAATGAAATGTCCGCCATTGAGGATGCGTTTATTTGCGGGATTTTCTTTGCCATAGTCAAGATATCACAATGGAAATTACTTACGGTTGATTAACCAATTGTAGCACCAGCCGAATATAACAGCCACGATGGTGCAGCACACGAGGATATAGCTGAGATAGAGGCAAGCATCGCTGAGGCGTGCCATAGAACCTACATTATCAGATCCTTCATAGCCTACGATATGTATCTCTTCAGGGCTTCCCAAAAGCCAGCACAAGACTATCAATCCTACAAAAACCAACACAACAACCAATTGCTGCATAGCTTTCTTGATGTCCGTGCGACATGTTTTTACGAAATCATAGCACACGAAACCGAAGGTAGCAAGGCATACTAAACCCACGAGGGTGTAGTTCCAATAGAGCATCAGGTCTGTGAATTTAGGTATACTGAGGAAATCGCCGGCTACTTCCAACGAGCCTTGCGAACCGCCCACGTAGAAAAGTACCGAAACAACGATACCAACGGCAAGCAGAACCCAAAGGCATATTTTAGAGAACAACTTATAATTCTTCATGGTAGGTCGAGTTTAAGTATGAATATGTATTCTTACTCGCCACGTTTTATTTCTTTTGTGCGGCGTCGTATTCCACTACGAGGTCAAGCAGGCTTATGCTGCTATCTTCCATTTCGTTGACAAGACCTTCGATAAGAGAAAGGATGTAGTTGTAGAAGAGTTGGAGGATGATGGCGATAACCAAACCGAGCAAAGTGGTCAACAGAGCCACCTTAATACCACCTGCTACCACGGTAGCGGAGATGTCACCCACTTGTTGGATTTTATCGAAGGCGGCAATCATACCGATGATGGTTCCCAAGAATCCCAACGACGGAGCGATGGAGATGAAGAGACTGATCCAACTGAGGTTTTTCTCAAGCAGACCCATTTGTACGCCACCGTAGGAAGCCACCGTCTTTTCAACTACGTCCACACCTTCGTTATAGCGGCTCAAACCTTGGTAGAATATGGAAGCCACAGGACCGCGCGTATTGCGGCATACATCCAGTGCAGCCTCAATACCTCCGTTTTTGAGGGCTTTTTCTACGTTTTCGAGCAGGGCTTTTGTATTCGTTTTTGAGAGGCTGAGGTAGATGATTCGTTCAATGCAAAGAGCCAAACCAAACACCAAGCAGAGGAGAGTTGCAGCCATAAAGCCGGCACCACCTTCGATGAACTTTGTTTTGAGTGTTTTGTGAAGAGCCACCATACCGCCTTCTTCTTCAGCGGGGGCAACTTCTTGCGCTTCTACCACAGGAGCGGCAGCTTCTTGGGCTACTTGCTCGGTCGTTTGGTTGTCTTCCGTTGCGGCTTGTGCCTCTTGAGCCATTACTGCATTGCTGCTAAACATCAGCATTGCCATTACGGTAAGGGTTACAAATACATTTTTCATTCTTTTGGAAATTTTAATGATGAATAGATTTTTCAGACAAAAAGTGCGGAAAGACGGGGATTCGAACCCCGGAAACCCTTTTGAGGTTTACACGCTTTCCAGGCGTGCCTCT
>DFIN01000034.1:0-70498 GCA_002372135.1 Bacteroidales bacterium UBA3696 | reverse complement strand
CTTCAACCACTCGAGCATCTTTCCTTTGGGTAACATTTGGTTATCTCTCTAACCAAAAAGCGCGCAAAAGTACGGACTAATTTTCGAACTGCAAAATGTAGATTGCATTTTTCATAAAAAAAGTTGTTTTGCATTTTGCGTAGTAACGCTTTCTATTTCCGATTCGCTGACTTGATAAACCTCGCTAAGTGTAGCAATTACATACCTAATAAATCGGCTTTCGTTCCGTTTTCCACGAAAAGGAACAGGGGTCATATAGGGAGCATCTGTTTCCAAGACAAGACGCTCCAAGGGGATACCTTGCAGGTGGAATTTGAGTTGGCAGTTCTTGAACGTGATGACTCCTCCTATACCGAGATACAGCCCCATTTGAACGATTTGCTGTGCTACTTCGCGGCTTCCGCTAAAACAATGCATCACGCCCCGAATCGGTTGCTTGCCTTGGCGGGCATTATCAAGATTGGTCTGCCGCAATATACGCAAACAATCTTCGGTAGCATCCCGACTGTGGATCATAACGGGCAGATTCTTGTCAGTAGCCCATTGCAATTGGGTCAAGAAAGCCTGTTGCTGCTCACTCTTGAAAGTGGTATCAAAATGGTAGTCCAGCCCTATTTCGCCTACCGCTATATAGGGTATATGATTGTCAGAAGACTCCGAAAAGAGATGTTGACGAATTACTTCGAGTTGTTCTTGCCAATCCTCTCTCACATTTTCGGGGTGCAGTCCTATGGCAGGCAGCAGGTAGCCGTCAGAGCGTTGGCATACACGTTGAACATCATCTATATTGGTAGCATCCACACCGGGCACCAGTATTCGTTCCACTCCGGCTGCTATTTGCGCAGCAATCATATCGTCCCAATCGGCTTCGTAAAGCGGGTCGTCCAAATGGCAATGGGTATCAATCATAGTTGAAAGTTGAAAGAAGTTGGATAGTTGATAGTTAGGAGTTAAGAGTTTTCATCATTACGAAATAAAAGAGAACTATCTCCGTAACTGAGGAAGCGGAAGTCGTGACCGAGCGCATAATCATAGATAGACTTCCAATGACCACCCACAAACGCACTGACGAGCAGCAATAGAGTTGATTTAGGTTGGTGAAAATTGGTAATCAACTGATTGACGATGCGGAACTGATACCCCGGGCGAATCATGATTTGCGTTTCGGCATGAAGGGTGTCTTGATGAGTGTGTTCCAAATACAAGATGAGCGCATCCAAAGCATCCTCGGAAGTAGGGTCGTGCTTATTAGATATTGTATTGGAGATTACATCCTCGTTTAGGTAGGGTTCGGTCTGCTCTACGCGCATTTCCACTTCATCATACCGAAAAGACGATTCGTCCCTATGCCCATTGTGCTCAATAATCCGTTTCCCCAACCAATAGATAGATTCAAGCGTTCGCATGGAAGTTGTACCGACCGCCACAATATGTCCGATATTGTTTCTCACTTGTCGGATGGTGGAGATGGGGACGGCAATAATTTCCGTGTGCATAATGTGCTGATTGGCATCTTCCACTTTCACGGGCTGAAATGTGCCGGCACCGACGTGAAGGGTCAGTTCCGCTATTTGTGTGCCGTTTTGCTGCAATCGATTCAGCAGCGATTGGGTGAAATGAAGTCCGGCAGTAGGAGCGGCCACCGACCCTTTGATACGGGCATACACCGTCTGATAGGTTGTCTTATCGCTCTCCTCGGTAGGACGATTGAGATAGGGAGGGATGGGCAATTCGCCTAATTGCTCCAGTATTTCGGCAAAGGACGTATCGGGTTTGTTCCACGAAAATCGGATGAGGTGCGTATTCCCTGTCGTTGAAATGCGCTCTGCCGATAGAACATAATCCGCATTGGATTCTTGCCGGTTAGGAATAGGGCATTGCAAAAGACCTGATTTCCATTTTTTCAGGTTTCCCACCATACATTTCCATACACATTCGTCCGTCTGACTGAGCGCGAGTTGGTAGTCGCGGGGTTGAATAGGTTCGAGACAGAATATCTCAATCCGCGCACCGGACTGCTTATGAAAAACCATACGGGCTTGAATAACGCGTGTATTATTGCGCACTAATAGTGAGTGAGGGGGGAGATAAGCATCTAAATGTTCAAAACGGCTTTCAGCGATATTTTGATTTTGATAGACAAGAAGTTTGCTTTTATCACGTTCGCGGAGAGGGTATTTGGCGATTCGGTCTTCGGGCAGCGGATAATCGTATTCGTTGATAAGTATCGGTGTCATTCTGCGTATTGTTTTATGATTTGCTCAACTAATGCAGGCACTCCTTCTGTAGCCTTCTTTTGAATATGCTGTATTCGGGAAGCATAGGTGCCGAAAAGGGGTTGCCCCGGATCTACGAAATAGATGGGAGTCTGCTTGGGCACATACTGTAATAGTGAGGCTGCCGGATAGACATTGAGGCTGGTTCCCACCACGATCATCAGTTCGGCTTCAGATGCTTGTTCGCAGGCTTCGGGAAAATAGGGTACTCCCTCCCCGAAAAAAACGATATAGGGGCGGAGCAATGAACCGTCGGGATGCCGATCGCCGTAGTGCTGTTCCCAACCTTGCAAAGGCACCGTAGCCGTTTCGTTGATATTGGAACGCAATTTGGTTATTTCACCATGCAAATGCAGTACTTTTTTCGCCCCGGCACGTTCGTGCAAATCGTCTATATTTTGCGTTATGATTTGCGTAGAGGGGATGGTTTGTTGCAACCTTGCTAAAGCGACATGGGCGGCATTGGGTTGAGCCGCCAGCGCATCACGACGACGAGCGTTGTAAAAATCCACACAGAGTTGGGGATTGCGCTCCCATGCTTCGTGGGTACAAATATCTTCGACTCTGTATTTTTCCCACAGGCCATCGCTATCACGGAATGTTCCCAGACCGCTCTCAGCGCTCACTCCCGCGCCGGTAAATACCACTATTTTCTTCATAGATTATAAAGGAATAAACGGATTTTTGTTTTGCTGTTTTGAAATTATTCGGCAAAAATAGTATGTTATTTGCAAGGGTGCAAGTTTTTGGTTACTTTTGCGCCCAATTTTGCAGGTATGAAACCCACTATTCTGACAATAGAGACAAGCACATCGGTATGTTCGGCAGCCTTATGCCGCGGTGATGAGGTGCTGGATTATCGCGTTTCACAAGGCGAGGCGAATCATGCTCGGTTGTTGGCAGTCTATATAGACGAACTTCTACGCTCGAAGGGAATGGGGAAAAGAGATGTGGATGCCGTAGCCGTCAGTTCGGGTCCCGGTAGTTACACGGGATTGCGCATTGGTGTGAGTACAGCCAAAGGATTGGCTTATGGCTGGGGTGTTCCGCTCGTCAGTGTGCCTACATTAGAGGTTTTGAGTGCAGTCTGCCTGCAGCGGATGCGTATTCCGGAGGACGCGTTGCTGTGTCCGATGTTGGACGCACGGCGTATGGAAGTATATACCGCACTGTACGATAGTCGTTTACAACTCATCGGAGACATTGAGTCGCGCGTAGTGGATAATGCCTACTGGTTGCCGGATAAGGATGTATATTATTTTGGAAACGGAGCCGAAAAATTGCGCGAAGTGATGCAACGTGTTCGTGCCGGTCAAGGTTCGGTCAATTATGTAGAAAACATCGAAGCAGATGCCCGAGTAATGGGAGGGTTGGCGGCTCTCCGTTTAGCCAATGGTCAGACAGAAGATGTGGCATACTTTGAGCCGTTCTACCTAAAAGAATTTGTAGCGGCACCCTCACATATTAAAGGACTACAATGAAAGAAAATAGATATAGGACATATCGTCATTCCGTATGGCAGTGCTTGGTCGGATTGATGCTACTATGCACAGCGACAAGTTGCTCCACCACCAAAAACACGGGAGCCACCCGTGCTTACCACGGTATGAAGGTTATCCATAATGTGTACTTCAACGGGAACATCGCTTACCACGAAGGTTTGCAGGCTATTAACAAAGCGAACGAAGACGATTATTCAGGTGTCATTCCTCTCTACCCTATCAGCAACGAATCGTCCCGGCAGGCCGCAATCAGCGAGATGGACAAATGCATTGAGAAATGCCGTAAATGTATTAAGCTTCACTCTATTCACGCTAAACCCGCATTGGACACCCGCCGTCAGAATGACCCTCAATACCGCCGTTGGATGCGTAGCAAGGAGTTTAACAGCCAGATGTATCGCGCATGGCTGCTTTTGGCGGAGGCAGAGTTTCACAAAGGTGATTTTTTAGGGTCAATCGGTACGTTTAATTATGTAAGCCGGTTGTATGAAAATGATCCGGACATAGTGGCACAATGCCAACTATGGGTTGCGCGCGCTTATGGTGAGATGGGCTGGATTTACGAAGCAGAAGATGCGCTAAAGCGTGTACAGGTGGACAATCTGAAGCGTGAGCATCAACCGTTCTATTCGGCGGTAAATGCTGATATACTGTTGAAAGGCAAACATTATCAAGAGGCTATTCCTTTTGTTAAGATAGCCCGACGCGGCGAGAAGCGATCGGTATATAAACCACGTTTTGAGTTTGTGTTAGGTCAACTATATGAATTGACGGGTCAGCGAACAGCCGCCAAAGCCGCTTACAAGCGCGTATTAGGCATGCAATCTCCTCATACGATGGATTTTCAGGCTCGTATCCGATACTACGAGTTGCATGGCGATACGCTACGTACTATGCGCCGTTTGCGCCAAATGGTCAAACAGGAGAAGAATAAAGACGTATTGGACTTGCTCTATGGAGTAATGGGTAATCTGTACCTTGCAAACGGAGATACAACGGCAGCCCTACAATGCTACGAAAAGGGAATAGCCGCAAGCACAAAGAGCGGTTCGGACAAAGCCCGCATATTAGTAACAGCCGGTGATTTATATTACGACCGGCTGGCATACGAACAAGCCGCTCCGTGTTATGAAGAAGCTGTCCAACTGCTGGATCACAATCACGATGCGTATGAGCGCGTGAGCAAACGCCAACCGATATTGTCCGAATTGGTGCAATATACACAAACCATCCAACTGCAAGACTCACTGCAATACCTCAGTACACTCAGTGAAGAGGAACAGATGGCTGTAGCCAATCAGATTATAGCCGACTTGCGCGCCAAAGAGGAGGCGGATAGTATTCGTCAGGCTGAGCAGACGCGTGAGCAGGAATTGAACAGCGGTTCGTCTTCGGTGAATACAGAGCGATTGATTGGCGGCAACCAAGACAATTCGTGGTACTTTTACAATACGGAATTACTGCGCAAGGGCAAACAGTTGTTCCCAAAGCAATGGGGTGGTCGCACCCTGGAAGACAACTGGCGCAGACGTAGCAAAGCCATCGCTGCAACCCAAGAGCCCACAGAAACAGCATCTGCCGAAGCGAATGAAGAGGATCCGTCTTCCAACGATACCCCCTCATCTGCCCCTGTAACGGATGTATATCAACCGGAATATTACATCCAGCAAATACCTCGTACTGAAGCCGACATAGCCGCTTCCAACGAACAAATTGCCGACGCATTGTACGGATTGACGGGTGTTTATCGGGATCGGTTAGACGATTTGGGGCTCAGCCGTCAGTCGTTAGAGGACTATGAACGCCGCTTTCCGAATGACGAAGCTGTAGTAGAATTATATTACCGCCAATATCTGTCAGCACTCAAACTGAATCATGAGGAGGAAGCCGAACGATGCAAACAAATCCTGCTCAGCCGTTTTACTACGAGCGAGCAGACGCGTTTGGTTTCCGACCCGCAATATGTAGAGTCGCTTCGTCGAATGGCGGTCGAGCAAGACTCTGTCTATGAACAGACCTACAAAGCCTACCGAGCCGGCCGTTACGCTGAGGTCAAATTGCACACGCGATATGCACAAGAGCATTTCCCGCAGACATACTTAATGCCTCGTTTCCTTTTCTTACAGGCAGTGAGCGTAGCCCGAACAGAAGGACAAACGGCTTTTGTAGAGCGGTTGCAAGAATTGGTGGAACGCTATCCCGACCACGAACTGAGTGCAATGAGTAAAAGCATGTTGGCCATGATGGGTGAAGGACAAACCGCCAAGAAAGGAAACACTGCCCCCGGGTCGCTACAAGACCAGCGTGAAGCAGAGCAAGCCCGACAAGCCGAGGAAGAAGCCGTTGCCCTCCAACCCGAAGAAGCCGAAAACAGGGTTTTGATTACCATTGCCAAGAATGAAGACACACTGAACCAATTGCTCTACGAAGTGGCTGTATTCAACTTTAGTCAATTCCTCATTAAGGACTTTGATTTGCAAACCTTGCCCGAATACAGCAAAGAACACAGTGCGTTACAAATCAGCGGATTTGATAAGCCGGAAGAAGTGGAATGGTATCTGAATAAGTTGCAAGAGGATGCTCATATCGTTCAGTTCTTCCAATCCATACATGCTCAAATTTCAAAGTAAATAATATAGGACACATATTCATCAGGAATGAAAAAGTTTACCGAATACAAGCAGTTGAACCTGCCGCAAGTGAGTGCGGAGGTGTTAGCCGAGTGGAATAAAACCGATTTATTTCGTCAGACCGAATCTCTGTCAGGCAAACCGGATGCAGAGAAAAAAGGAGATTTCATATTCTTTGAGGGTCCTCCTTCGGCAAACGGTATGCCCGGTATTCACCACGTATTAGCCCGCACCATTAAAGACACTTTTTGCCGCTTCAAGACTATGCAGGGGTACCAAGTTCGCCGCAAGGCGGGTTGGGACACACACGGTCTGCCCGTAGAATTGGGTGTAGAGAAGAAACTCGGCATAAAAAAGGAAGATATAGGTCGGAAGATAAGCGTAGACGAATACAACGAAGCCTGCCGCAGCGAAGTGATGAAGTACACAAAGGAGTGGACGGCACTGACCGAACAAATGGGCTATTGGGTAGATTTGGACAATCCGTATATCACCTACGACAATAAGTATATTGAAACGCTATGGTACTTGCTCAAGGAGTTGTACAAGAAAGGCTACTTGTATAAAGGACACACCATTCAGCCCTACTCGCCTATGGCGGGCACAGGTTTGGCAAGCCACGAGTTGAACCAACCCGGCTGCTACCGCGACGAGAAAGACACTACATGCACGGCGCAATTTCACATTCAAGACACAGACCAAATAGAATCCTTGTTCGGACAATTGGATGGTATGCCTGTCTATGCGTTAGCATGGACTACCACCCCATGGACATTGCCCTCTAATACGGCTCTCTGCGTAGGACCTAAGATAGACTATGTGGCAGTAAGAGGTAAGAACCCTTATACGGAGCAGCCTATCGTTTATCTTCTTGCCGAAGCGCGCCTTGCTGCCTATGCCAAAGAATTAGGAGAGACACCCGACATTATCGGACATTGTAAGGGTAAAGCACTGGAAGGTTTGCACTATGAGCAACTATTTCCGTGGGTCAAACCTGCCATATACGACAAAGATACGCGTGAAATCACCGATCTGTCCGACAACGCTTTCCGATTCATACTCGGCGACTATGTGACCACCGACGACGGTACGGGCATTGTGCATATTGCTCCGACGTTTGGTGCGGACGACAAACGGGTGGCAGATGCTGCCGGTGTGCCCGCTTTGTATATGGTAACCAAGAACGGCGAGAACCGCCCGATGGTGGATTGGAACGGTAAGTATTGGCTGCTGAACGAATTGAGCGAAGAGTTTGTAGAGCGTTTCGTCAATCAAGCGTTGTACAACGAATGGGCGGGGCAGTTCGTAAAGAACGGATACGACAAAGCCAATTTCTGGACAGCCGACGACAAATACGACGAGAAAAAAGCACAGAAAGAAGAGGATATGAATGTGCGGCTGTGCATCATGATGAAAAGAAACGGCACTGCATTTCGGGTAGAAAAACACGTTCACAGTTATCCTCACTGCTGGCGTACGGATACACCCGTTATCTATTATCCTTTGGACTCGTGGTTCATACGCTCCACGAAAGCAAAGGATGAGATGATTGCCCTGAACCGAACCATCAACTGGCAACCTGAATCAACGGGTACGGGTCGCTTTGGCAAATGGTTGGAGAACTTGAATGACTGGAACTTATCTCGTTCCCGTTATTGGGGTACTCCTCTGCCTATATGGCGCACGGAAGACGGGTTGGAGGAGGTTTGTATCGGTTCGATTGCCGAACTCTTTGCCGAGATTGACAAATCCGTCCAAGCAGGCTTTATGACCGCCAATCCGTGGCCAAAACACATTGTGGGCGATTACAGCCAAGCCAATTATGACCCGTCGGTCATTGACTTGCACCGTCCTTATGTGGATAGCATCGTCCTTGTTTCGCCGTCCGGCAAACCTATGAAACGCGAATTAGACCTCATCGATGTATGGTTTGATTCGGGTGCTATGCCTTATGCGCAGAACCACTACCCCTTTGAGAACGCAGACGCTCCCCGCACGGCAGACTTTATCTCAGAAGGCGTGGATCAGACACGCGGTTGGTTCTTCACCTTGCACGCCATCCACACGATGATTGAAGGTACGGTGGCATTTCGCAATGTCATATCCAACGGACTGGTGTTGGACAAGAACGGCAGCAAGATGTCCAAGCGTTTAGGAAATGCCGTTGACCCCTTTGGCGCACTTGAGAAATATGGTGCTGATCCTGTACGATGGTATATGCTGACGAACTCCAGCCCTTGGGAGAACCTCAAGTTCGATCCGGAGGGCGTGGATGAAGTACGCCGCAAGTTCTTCGGTACACTCTTCAATACCTATTCATTCTTTGCCTTGTATGCCAATGTAGATGGTTGGCAACCAACTGACAACCAGTCGATTTCGAAAGAAGGGTTGCAAGAGATTGACCGTTGGATTTTGTCGCGCCTTAATACAGTGGTCAAAGAGGTAACTAATTGGTATGAGCAATATGAACCTACCCGCGCAGGGCGAGTTATATCGGACTTTGTGCAAGACGAATTGAGCAACTGGTACGTTCGTTTGAATCGCAAACGTTTTTGGGGGGGTCAGATGGATGCGGACAAATGCGCAGCCTACCAAACACTCTATACATGCTTGAAGACAATAGCCCAACTGATGGCTCCGAACGCTCCCTTCTATGCGGATAGATTGTATCGGGATTTAGTCGGAAGTCAAAGGTCAAAAGTCGAAAGTGTGCATTTGAGTACATGGCCGAAGGCCGATGAGAACATGATAGACCATACCCTTGAGCGTCAAATGGAATTGGCCCAACGCGCTACTTCCATGATTCTGTCGCTTCGCAAACGTGCGGAAAAGAACGTTCGTCAACCGCTACAAAAAGCCGTCATTCCCGCTGCAGACGAGGCCACGCGAGAGGCACTGCTGCACGTAGAAAGTCTTATCCGCTCGGAAGTGAACATCAAGGAGTTGCAAATCGCGGATAAAGACGACACAAGTATTCGCTTGGTCAAAAAGATACGCCCGCGTTTCCCCGTATTGGGCAAGAAAGTAGGAGGACAAATGAAAGCCATAGCCGCAGCCATTGCCAAGATGACGCAAGAAGAGATAGGGCGGCTGGAAAAAGATGAACATCTTGCCTTGCAGGTTGGAGATGCTTCGTATGACTTACTGACAGAAGATGTAGAGATTACCACCGAAGATATGCCGGGTTGGCTGGTTATGAACGATGGTCAACTGACAGTTGCGCTGGATATTGCGTTGAGCGAAGAGTTGGTGGAAGAAGGTTTGGCACGCGAACTGATTAACCGTATTCAGAACCTTCGCAAGTTGTCCGGTTTGGAAGTAACCGACCGCATCCGTGTTACGTTATCTGACAACCGACAATTAGAACCTGTCATTCAGCATTTCGGGGAATATATTGCCTCCCAAGTGTTGGCAACATCGTTGTCGTTAGCCGCATTACCGGACGAGGCAGATGAGATTGAGGTAAACGGTATTCATTTGCATATTCGAATACAAAAATAATGCACATTGTGTCATTTCTTTTCCAAAAAAGGAGTACTTTTGTGCGCTGTCAAACAAATAAAAGATAATTTCAAAAAAACGAAACCCTAATAAATTAGAGCATATATGGCATTGTTTTCATTTACACAAGAATTAGCCATTGACCTTGGTACTGCCAATACGATTATTATGTGCAACGACAAGGTGGTAGTGGATGAGCCTTCCGTAGTGGCTATCAGCACATCGGACAACAAGATGGTGGCTGTGGGCAGGAAGGCGCAGCAGATGATCGGTCGTGGTGGAACGATGATTCGCACCACGCGCCCGCTGCGCAAAGGCGTGATTGCGGATTTCTACGCATGCGAAATGATGATACGCGGTCTCATACAAATGATACCCGACAAGCATAAACTGTTCACTCCGAGTATTCGCATGGTCATCTGCATTCCATCGGGTTCTACTGAGGTGGAAATACGTGCGGTGCGCGACAGCAGCGAACACGCCGGCGGCAGAGATGTGTATATGATTTTTGAACCTATGGCTGCGGCATTGGGTATGGGGATAGACGTGGAAAGTCCTGAAGGTTGCATGGTGGTGGATATAGGCGGAGGTACCACTGAGATAGCGGTTATTTCGTTGGGAGGTATTGTAGCCAACAAGTCTATACAGACTGCCGGTGATGAGTTCAACGATGATATCATTGAGTATATGGGTCGTATGCACAACTTGAAGATTGACGAGCCCACGGCTGAACGCATTAAGATTGCCGTTGGTTCTGCCCTGCCGGAATTGGACGAACCGCTGGATGACTATGTAGTTATCGGTCCGAATAAAGTAACGGCTCTTCCTATGCAAGTACCTGTTTCCTACCAAGAGATTGCTCACTGCTTGGACAAGAGTATTGTCAAGATTGAGCAGGCCATCCTGCAGGCTTTCGATATTACACCGCCTGAACTGTATGCAGACATTGTGAAACGCGGTATTTTCCTGACCGGCGGCGGTGCTCTCTTGCACGGATTGGCAAAGCGATTGACCGACAAGACGACCATTGATTTTCACGTAGCTGAAGACCCGCTGCATGCCGTTTCTCGCGGTACGGGAATTGCGCTTAAGAATGTGAAAAATTTTGCCTTCCTGATGCGATAGTGAGAGATGCAAAACCTGCTTCGGTTCATACGCGAATATAGCAACTTCCTGCTCTTTTTGGTGTTGGAGGTTGCTGCTTTTTTGTGGATGATTTCGGAGCAGAAGTTGCAACAATCGACTTTTCTGAGTGCCTCCAACAGCGTGATAGCGTGGAGTAACACGCTGCTTTCCAACACGGACGAGTACTTTCATTTGCGAAGTGAAAATGCCGACTTGGCTGAGGAGAATGCCCGCTTGCTGACAGAGTTGAATCGCTTGTACGGAATGGTAGAAGACTCGGTAGAACATGACAGCACGTATCTGTATTCACATTTGCAATGGTCTTACACACCGGCAAAGGTAGTGGATATGGCCACACAATCCCAACATAATTACCTTGTGCTCAATAAGGGTGAGCGAGACGGCATCCAAGCGGGACAGGGCGTGATTGCACACGACGGCGTGGTGGGCGTAGTAGGTGCCGTCAATTCACATTTCGCCCAAGTAATCCCGATTATTCATCCAAAGATGCGCTTGTCGTGCCGCATTCGTCGAAATGGTCAAACCGGTTTTTTGGTATGGACAGGTCCCTCCCCGCGCTATGCCAACTTACACGACATAGGTAGGCATATTGAAGTTAGGCAAGGCGATATAGTGGAAACGAGCGGTCTGACCGGTTTGTTCGCAGAGGGCATACCCATAGGTAAGGTAGAAGAGGTGGAATTACCTGACGGAGATACCTATTACTCCATTCGCGTAGAGTTATCCACCGACTTTCAGAGCCTGCGCTATGTGCAGGTGCTGAATAATAAGCTTGTCGCACAGCAAGATAGTATGCGTTTGAAACAATGAAATGGCTTCGTATTTTGTTAGGTGCCATCTTGCTTCTGTTTCTTCAGATGGCGATTTTCAACCACCTGCATTTGTGGGGGTTGTGTCATCCGTTCGTATATATATTGCTTTTGCTATGTATGCCGCTTATGCCGCGTTGGGCGGAGATACTGACGGGGTTTGCATTGGGTTGCCTGATGGATTGTATTTGCTCTACTCCCGGCATTCATACTTCGGCTTGCGTGCTGATATCATGGCTTCGACCGATTATGCTCAGTCGTATGGTACAAGATTCAGAGCGATTAGTAAGTGCTATCGTACCGGAAACGATAGGCGTACTGCCCTTTGTGCGCCTTACGGTGATACTCACCCTGTTGCATCACCTGTGGGTATTTGCATTAGATACATGGAGTTGGCAACTATGGTACTGGGTTTTGCTTCAAGTCGTATTCAGTAGTATCATCACGTTAGGTTGTATTTTTGCCTACGGTTTTCTTATTCATCGGTCATGATTAACGCACAGTACTATAAGCGGGGCTATGTGTTAGGAGCCATTGTGGTCGGAGTGGCTCTTATTTTTATCGGACGCTTGTTTTACTTGCAGGTCATCGACACATCCACCTTAGACAAGTCGGAAGGTAATGCCTTAGTGCGCCAGACTATCTATCCGTCGCGGGGACTGATTTATGACCGGAACGACAGCTTGATTGTATTTAATCAGCCGGTCTATGACGTGATGGTCGTAGTGCGCGATATGAAGAATATGGGGTTTGACACACTGGCATTTTGCAACGCGATGCAGATTAGTATTGAGCAATTTGAGGCACGTATGCAGGAGATGTGCGACCGCAGCCGCAACCGAGGTTATTCGCCCTATACACCACAACTGTTTTGGGGCATGTTGTCGGGCGAGGATGTAGCATCGGTACAGGAACATCTATACCAATTTGCCGGCGTGAGTATTCGCAAGCGTACCTTGCGCGACTATAAATACGCATCAGCGGCACACATAGTGGGTAGCGTGGGAGAAGTGAATCGCAAAGACTTGGAATCAGACTCCTATTACACCCTCGGCGACTATTCCGGCAGGGATGGAATAGAGCGTCAATACGAAACACTGCTACGCGGTACAAAAGGAGTAGAAGTGCTGATGCGCGACTCGAAAGGACGCATTCAAGGCAGTTATCACAACGGCGAATTGGACTATGCACCCGTGTCCGGTACGGACTTGCAACTGACTATTGATATCCGCCTGCAGCAATTGGCAGAACACTTATTACAAGGGAAGATGGGCAGTGCGGTTGCCATTGAGCCGAAGACGGGGGAGGTGTTGGCTATGGTATCTGCCCCATCATGGAATCCGCATAGTTTGGTAGGCAGGCAGCGGTCGAAGAACTATGCCGCGCTGCTCAACGACCCGCATAAACCGCTTATGAACCGTGCCGTACAGGCACAATACCCGCCCGGCTCCACGTTCAAATTGATTCAGGCACTGGTGGGTTTGCAAATGGGTGCTATCACGCCTTCTACATTGTATGGTTGCAATGGTCCTGCCTCTACTCCGATTAAATGCACCCACCATCACGGTTCACCCGTATCGTTGGAAGCGGCTATTGAACAATCATGCAATCCCTATTTCTGGCAGGAGTACCGCGACATATTGGAGTTGCACGGCTATGGACTGCGCAATGCCACTTTCCGCAAGACCTACGACACATGGCGAGATCATGTGGTCAGTTTCGGCTTTGCTGACCGTTTTGACAGCGACATATCCAATCAGGCCACCGGCAGTATCCCACGCGCCAAAACATACTCAAAGTTCTATGGCGAGACCGGTTGGCGCGCATTGACTATCCGATCGCTGAGTATCGGTCAGGGCGAGATACTGGTTACTCCCCTCCAATTAGCCAATGAGGCAGCCTGCATAGCCAATGGCGGCTACTATATGACCCCTCATTTGGTTCGCCCGCTGCCCTCTATGCCGGCTATTGAGCGTCATAACACGATGGTTGATTCGGCGCATTTCGGTGTGGTACAACGTGGTATGTCGCGCGTGATGGCCCATGGAACAGGCAGATGGTACAACCTGCCCGACTTGCAGATGTGCGGCAAGACAGGAACGGTACAGAACCCGCACGGCAAGGATCATGCTATTTTTATCGGCTTTGCCCCTTTGGATGACCCTCAAATTGCCGTTGCAGTCGTGGTAGAGAATGCCGGCTTCGGAGCCACATGGGCTTGCCCGGTAGCCTCCTTGATGATGGAACAATACCTGACGGACTCTATTTCGCGACCCGACTTACTGGAACGCATCAGTCAAGCGCAACTCATTTCAACAACCATTAGTATGCAAAATCCAAAATCAACGAACAACTAGGAATGGGAACCTATTCGGTAAATACACGCAACTCGATTTGGAAAGGGGTGGACTGGATTACAGTAGGCATCTACATGGCTATTGCCTTGTTTGGCTGGGTGAATATCTACGGTGCTTGCTATAATTTTGAGCAAACGTCCATATTCTCTTTCTCCAACAACGCCGGCAAACAGTTGGTTTGGATAGCCACCGCCCTCGTTATGGGTCTGGTTGTACTTATGATAGACGAGAAGTTGTACGACGTGTTGGGCTATTGGCTGTACGGGTTGATGGTCGTTTTGCTTATCATTACCCCCTTATTGGCGTATGACACCAAGGGCTCCTTGTCATGGATTGCCTTCGGACCTATCAAGTTGCAGCCTGCCGAATTTGCTAAATTCATAACGGCAATCGCTGTGGCCAAAAGCATGAGCGGTTACGGGTATGCCGTTCGTTCGTGGCGCGACTTGGTCAAACCGTTCCTACTCATCGGTATCCCTATGGTACTGATTATGGTATGGCAAAAAGAGACGGGTTCAGCCCTTGTGTTTGCAGCCTTCTTGCTTGTTTTTTATACGCAAGGTATGTCCGGCAAATTGCTACTTTACGGAGTGATTGCCATCCTATTAGGCGTAGCCGTTCTCAAGTTGCAGATTATTCCGCACGAGTGGTTGGAAAAAGTGTTGCAACCTCACCAATTAGCCCGTATTGAAGTGGTGCTTGGTATTCGTGAAGACCCTATGGGAGTCGGTTATAACGTGGCACAATCGCTCATCGCCATCGGCTCCGGACGCTTCCTCGGAAAGGGTTTCCTACAAGGTACGCAGACCAAACTCAGTTTTGTGCCGGAACAGCATACCGACTTCATCTTCTGCACAGTAGGTGAGGAATGGGGATTTGTGGGCTGTTTTATTCTGATTGCGCTATACGTAGCCCTTATCCTGCGCATCATTTATATTGCTTTGCGCCAAAGAGATGTTTTTTCGCAAGTATATGCCTACTCGGTGGCAAGTATTCTTTTTTTGCATTTCACCATCAACATAGGCATGGTGTTGGGGTTGTTGCCCGTGATTGGTATCCCCTTGCCATTCTTCAGTTATGGCGGCTCCTCATTCTGGGGGTTCACCTTACTACTGTTTATCCTGTTGCGCCTCGATGGTTCGAGAATCAACAAGTTGCATTGAGTAAGCCTTCACGATACGCCCTACGAGCGGGTGGCGAACTATGTCGCGCTCGGTGAATCGGACAACAGATACGCCCTTGACTTCGCCTAAACGCTCCACGGCATCAGCCAGCCCTGAACGTTGGGAAGAAGGCAGGTCAATCTGAGTCAAGTCGCCTGTAACGATCATCTTGCCCCCCATTCCCAAGCGCGTCAAAAACATCTTAATCTGAGGTATGGTAGTGTTCTGCGCTTCATCCAAGATGACAACCGCATCGGCAAGCGTCCTGCCTCGCATAAAAGCGAGAGGGGCGATTTGGATAATGCCTCGCTCCATATACTCGTTGAGTTTGCCACTTGGAATCATATCCTGCAAGGCATCATACAGCGGCTGCAAGTAGGGGTCTATCTTATCGCGCATATCGCCGGGGAGAAATCCGAGTTTTTCACCGGCTTCCACAGCGGGACGGCTGAGAATAATGCGTCTTACTTCTTTGTTTTTCAGTGCACGAACTGCCAGCGCAATAGCCGTATAAGTCTTGCCGCTGCCGGCAGGACCGATGGCAAAAAGCAGATCATTGCGATTGTAGGCGGACACGAGTTGCTGCTGGTGTTCACTTCGCGCCGTAATTGTTTTTCCCTGTACACCGTGCACAATAAGGTGTTCGGGAGAAGGCGAAGCGGGCAGTTCGCCATGAATCACCTGCAACACTTGCTGTTCGGTCAACTGTCCGGACTGCATGCAATACTGCTCGCAGCGGTGAACCACTTGCTCAAAACGATTGACCTCCGCTTCGGCACCCGCTACTTTAATCTGATAACCGCGTGCCACAACGCGTATAGAGGGGAATTGCTGCTTTAAGCAAATGATATTGGCATTATTCGTACCGTAGAAGGCAGCGGTATCCAACAAGTCATTGAGCGTGATGATGGTTTCCATATTTCGGTATATCGGGTAAGAATTGTATGTCTTGGTTTCGTATTTGGGCAACAACGGTTTGTTTGCGATTATGCAGGACGAGCAGCGGCACATGAAGCATGCGGTTATAGACCGCGGCTTGGTCCAGCGTAAGTTGGGTCAAAGGTACGTTGGGAGCCTTAAACTCGACCAACATAAGAGGTTGGAGACGGTCGTCATAGACGACGGCATCGGCTCTTTGTCCGGAAGGCAGTTGCACTTCAACGCCTATATGCGACGCGGGATACATGTAACGATAGACGAGGTGCCATAGAAAGATTTGCCTTACTTCTTCTTCCGGCGTAAAGCGTACCCATTTGCGGCGAAATGGACAGAAAATACAATCTTTTCCGCCGCGTTTTTCGATATGGATGACCGGTTTCATCGATACTTGTCTTGCGTACAATCGCCTAAAAGGGAAAGGTAACTATCATAACGAGACATAGCAATTTGTCCTTGTTCAATAGCAGGTATGACGGCACACCCCGGTTCTCCGGTATGCAAGCAATTGCTATAACGGCAACGCTGTGATATGGAAAAAATCTCCCTAAAATAATGACCTATTTCTTCTTTCTCCATTTCGACCGAACCAAATCCTTTTATCCCCGGGGTATCTATAATCCACCCGCCGGCTATGCTATACATTTGGGAGAAGGTAGTAGTATGCATTCCGGCATCGTGAGCAGTAGATAGAACGGCTGTTCGGGTTACCTCTTGTCCGAGTACGGCATTGAGGAGTGTGGATTTACCCACTCCCGAATTGCCGGAAAGAAGCGTTATTCGATTTTCAAAGAGGGGCAATACGGTTGAGGTATCCAGATTCGTAGCCGAAATAGCCGGTGTCTGATAACCTAACGATTGGTAGAGTTGTTGCAGTTCTTGTAGGGTGGCTTGTTGTTCGGAAGTTAAAAGATCTATTTTATTAAACATCAGCACTGCGGGTATCCGATATGCCTCGGCTGTCGCTAAAAAACGGTCGATAAAAGTGGTGGAAGTTGCCGGATGGGCTACGGTAACGAGCAAAACGGCTTGATCTATATTGGCAGCAAGGATATGTACCTGCTTGCTCAGATTGGTAGATCGGCGTATGATGTAGTTGCGACGGGGCAGGATGTCGGTAAGCCAGTTGGTGCCGTCCGGCAGTTGCTCCACCTCCACACGGTCGCCCACGGCGGCAGGATTGGTAGATCGTATGCCGCGAATGCGAAAGTTGCCTTTTATTTGGCAAGTTACGGGCGGCAAAGTGCTCTCGTCAGGCTGAACCAAATAGGCAGTTCCGGTGGTTTTGATAACAAGTCCTTGCATACAAAGGTTGTACTGGATATACTAAGGTTAAAAGGCTTCCGTAGTGGTCAGATAGAAAGAATAACTCTCCATCGTATTCCACGACTTATAAAGGTTATTGCGGGCTACGTCAAAGCGGATATTGATTTTCGACTTGTTGATGGCAACACGAAGCCCCAATCCATAGCCTACTTTGGGCATTACCCATTGCCATTCATTATAGTTATAGACATCACCTATACCGGCAAAGACCGTACCGCTCAGTTGTCGATAGATGGGGATGCGTAATTCGGCTTGCAACGCTAAGAGTGCTTGGTCTCGAAACATGTTTGCCCGCAGTCCGCGCACAAGGTCTTCACCTCCCAAGGACGGCAGCAACTGATAGGGCATAGCACCGCCTATACTCCATTGGGTGCGAAACTGCCATGCAAACAGCAGTTGTCGATAGATAGGAATGAAATGACGCAAATCGCTTTCTATCAAGTCAGAGCGTGTAAAATTTCCATTAAATGGCTCATAGTGTATACCGGATACTTGAAAGAACCAACCGTGGGTCGGATAGAAATGCAAGTCACGCGAATCGTAGGATATTGATAACCCGATACCGCCGGTTGATATGAGATCCTCAAAGTCCGTTTTGTCGTACAGATATTGAATGGTCGGTCCTATGGACCAACCGGGTGCGACTTCTGCCAATGCGGTTGCCTTGATATGGGCTCGTTCGGAGAGGTAGGATATGCCTTCCTTGATAGTGAACTCATTGCCTACATAGAAACGAACATCCGGGTAATGCCGATAGCCTACATCATAACTAATCATCCATTGGTTTTTACTACCTGCATAAATCGTTCCGTGCGAGTGAATATACCATTGCGATCGGAGCGAATATGCACCCGACAATTGAACCATGGATGTCTGCTTTTGGTCTTTGCAGCGAAAATATCCCTGTACCACCCCTCCGAACACCCAACCTGTTTCAGGCGAGAGATTGATAATCGGTGCTCCGATGGCGGGTAAGTCCGCTATCTTATCATACCACGCCGTCTGACCGACTGCCACGAGGGCAATCGACCAGAGCAAACACATTACAATCAGTGGGGGACGGCAGACCATCAGACGGTCATTATCTCCTTCTCCTTCTTGGCATAGACCTCGTCCACCTGCTTGATGAACTTGTCGTGCAGTTTTTGCACCTCGTTTTCGGCATCCTTTTCGGCATCCTCGGGCAGACCTTCCTTGATTTGCTTTTTGAGGGTTTCGATGGCATCCCGACGGGCATTGCGTATGCTCACCTTGGCATTCTCAGCCTCAGCTTTGCACTGTTTGGCAAGGTCGCGGCGACGCTCCTCCGTGAGCGGCGGGATAATGAGACGAATGACTTCGCCGTTGTTGTTGGGTGCCAAGCCGATATTGGAGTTAATCAAGGCGCGCTCGATGTCGCCCAGCATCTTCTTCTCCCAAGGTTGGATTTGGATGGTGCGGGCATCGGGAGTCGTGATGGTGGAAACGGATGAGAGCGGGCTCATCTGACCATAGTAGTCCACACGCACAGCATCCAAAATACGGGGACTGGCTTTGCCGGCACGAATATGTGCCAAAGCATCGTCCAGATACATAACGGCTGCTTCCATCTGCTCGGAGGCTTCTTGCTGAATCTGTTTGGGTTCGATCATAAGGTATAGATTTGAGGATTTAATGATTTAAAGATTTGATTTCTTCACGGTTTGACCAGCGTACCTATCGGTTCGCCGTTTATGACACGCTGCAGATTACCTACTGTGTCCATATCAAAGACATAGATAGGCATTTGGTTCTCCATACAGAGCGTGATAGCAGTCAGGTCCATCACTTTGAGATGGCGGCGTAGCACTTCGTCGTAGGTGATTTCTGTGAACTTGGTAGCCGTAGGATCTTTTTCGGGGTCGGCCGTATAGATGCCGTCCACACGGGTGCCCTTAAACAGTATATCAGCCTCTATCTCAATGGCTTTGAGCGAGGAAGCACTGTCCGTCGTAAAATACGGATTACCCGTACCGGCAGCAAAGATGACCACATTCCCTTTATTGAGCAGACGGACGGCTTTGTCTTTGCTAAAATACTCGCCGATAGGTTCCATCCGCACATTGGTCATCACGCGCACTTTCTGCCCGAGTGCTTCGAGCGCAGACGAAAGGGCTAACGAATTGATGACGGTGGCAAGCATGCCCATCTGATCGCCTTTGACGCGGTCAAAACCTTTCTGGGCACCGCTCAGTCCACGGAATATATTACCACCGCCGATGACGATACCGATTTGGACACCGGCGTTAGCAAGGTGGTAGATCTGCTGTGCATATTGCTGCAAACGAAGGCGGTCGATACCGTAACCTTGTTCGCCCATAAGGCTTTCGCCGGAAAGTTTGAGAAGAATACGATGATACATATTGATTTAATTATTAAGGTCATACCCATAGTGACGCAAACGGGATTGGTTGCTTCGCCAGTCGCGATCCACTTTCACAAAGAGTTGCAGGAAGACTTGCTTCCCGAAAAAGGCTTCTATGTCGTGCCGCGCTTGAGCCCCTACTTTTTTAAGGGCTGAACCTTGATGTCCGATAATAATGCCTTTTTGGCTTTCACGCTCCACATAAATAACAGCACCGATACGTATGAGACGGTCTTCTTCCTTAAATTGTTCTACTTCCACCTCTACGCTGTACGGTATTTCCTTGTCGTAGTTCAGCAGTATCTTTTCGCGGATGATCTCATCCACAAAGAAGCGAGCCGGTTTGTCGGTGAGTTGGTCTTTGTCAAAGAAAGGCGGCGACTCGGGCAGGGCATCACGAATCGCCTGAAAGAGTTGGTCCACCCCGAACTTCTCCTTGGCAGAAATGGGAAAGATAGCGGCTTGCGGGATGGCTTTTTGCCAAAAGGCGACGAGGTTGTCCAAAGTCTGCTGCGTAGTAAGGTCAATTTTGTTAATCACGAGGAAGACGCGTGTACCGGCTTCCGCCATCCGCTTCACCTTGTCCAAAAACTCGGCATTGCGGTCGGCATGGTCTTGCACATCAGTTACATAGAGCAACACATCGGCATCCACCAGTGCCGAACGGGAAAACTCGAGCATCTGCTGCTGAAGGCGATAATTTGGTTTGAGTACCCCGGGTGTATCGGAATAGACAATCTGAAAATCGTCCCCGTTGACAATGCCCATAATGCGGTGGCGTGTCGTCTGTGCCTTGGATGTAATAATGGACAGCCGCTCGCCGACGAGGGCATTCATAAGGGTCGATTTACCGACATTGGGGTTGCCTACTATATTTACAAATCCGGAATGGTGCATTCTGTTGGGTTACGTATATTAGTCAAGGTCTAACGGAGCGAACAAGTCGTTCAGCGAAACGCGTTTCACCTTGGCAATCTTGCCAAGTTGTTTCATATCAATTTGTTTGGGGTCTCCCACGATAAGGATGGCTAACGGACGACCTTGTACATGGTTCTGATAATAGGTTTGTATTTGGTCAAAGGTGAGTTGTTCTATATCCTTTTCGTGTACACGCAGCGGGTCATCCGTATAGCCCAAGCGTTTCCAAGCCTCATATACATAACTCTTCTGCCTCATTGAGGGTTGTTGCGATTGCCACTGTTGGCGTACCATCGTCTTGATTCCTTGTATGCGAGCCGGATAGAGCGGCAATGTCTGATTGAGTTGCAGGAAGGTGGTAACGGCTTCTACCACTTTGTCCGACTGCGTACCTATATAGCCCACGAACGAGGTGGGTTTACCGGGAAGAATAGAACCGGTCATCATAGCATAGGCGGAATAGGCAAGCGAGCGTTTGGTACGTATTTCGTCCAACACTATACCGGTAAATCCGCCGGAGAAATAGTGGTTGAAAGCATCCATAGCCACCTGCTGACGAATGTCATACGGTTCGCCGAGTTGATAGAAATAGACGGAGGCTTGTTGCAGTTTCGGGTCGGGAAGGAAGAATATCTGCGTTTTGTCGTATTGCTGTTTGTCGCGCAGTTCGGGCGAAGTAGAAGGCATCATACCTTCTGACAGCGGGAGGGCTGCAACCACTTCCTTGGGCGTATGCGTACCGCAATAGTGCACATCCAGCGCATACTTGGTGGCTTTTTGGAACTGCACCATCATTTTCAGTTCGTCCATATCATACACATCGAGGAAAGGTACTACGTCCAAGTACTTCGATTGGTCGCCATAGACTATATATTCGCGCAGGGCATCTGGCCAAGCAGAATGGATACGCTTAATCATCAGGCGGGACGACAACTCGGAACCCTTGACGGCATCAAACTGCTTTTTGTCCAATTTGGGCATGAGGATTTGCATATTGACCAACTGCAAAATCTCTTGCATGTGCTCGTCCTCGCCCAAGACTTGAATGGTCAGGTAGTTATCACTAACACCGTAGGCTATCGAACCGCCTAATTGGCTGAGTTGGCGGCGGAAAGTTTGCGCATCGGTGTCAGGCATGGTGCCGGCGCGGTTCATGAGTTGAACCACATACTCCAACATCGGCATTTTCTTGGTACCTACCCCATACCGCAGCGAGAGCGTAAATAGACTATTCTTGGTGTTCTTGGTATAGTGGAGGCGCACATTGTCGTCCACGGGCATTACTTGAACGTCTGCCAAGTTGTTGTACGTAGGTTGGTGGGGATCTTCAGACAAGCGGCGGAAAGTACGGGCATAGTCTGTTTCCACTCCTTCGGGGATTTGCAGCGGCTGAATCTTCGGTTTGGGCAGTTTGTTGATTTTGGGTTCTCCCTCATCAAATGTGATGGTCATCGGATTGGTGTCAAAGTACTTCTTTGCCACGCGCCGGATATCTTCTTTTGAGAGGTTTTGAATGAGGTCTAACTGCGTAAATATGCGGTCGGTAGGGATATCATAGATAAAGCAACTGAGCAGTTCACTCATATTGGCAGACCCTTCTTCAAACGCAAGGGTGTACTGCTGCTTTATTTCCTGCTTGACGGCATCAATTAGCCAATCGGGTATATCGCCTTTCTTGATTTTATCAATCTCGTTCATGACGATACGGGCTGTGGCTGAATTGCTTTCAAACGACTGTTGGTTGGGGTCAAAGTAGGGGATAGCGGTTACGAGGATTCGTCCGAGGTCGCGACGGGGATCCACCATACACTGGGCTGCACTAACCTCGCCGTCCATCATGATTTTGTCGAGCAAACCGGTGCCGGAGTTGTTGTTAAGCAGTTGGCAAACGAGTTGCAGGGCAGGCAAGTCTTCATGGTCCATCGTTACCCCTTCAAACACCCAATAAATCTGCGGATAGTTACCAATACGGAATGTCTTTTTCAGTCCTGCCTCAAACGAGGGCAACTGTCTTTGCCGTGCGGGCAACTCGCGAGATGGCAACGAACCAAAGGTATGCTCAATCATGGGTTGGATATGTGCCGTAGAGAAATCGCCCACCAATATGAGTGCCATATTATTCGCCACATACCAAGTATTAAAGAAATTGATTAACTGACTGAGTTGGGGGTTCTTCAGGTGTTCGGGCACGCCGATGACGCTTCGCTCGTAAGGGTGCCCTTTGTATATGGTTTCAAAGAGGTAGTTCTGCTGTTGCGTCCCTACGGAAGCTGCGCTCATGTTGTATTCTTCAAATACATTTTCCAATTCGGCTTGGAACGTGCGGAAGACGGGCTGACGCATACGGTCGGCATTGATGGTCAGCCATTTGAGCATCTGATGAGCGGGGAACGAACTGGTGTAGCAGGTCATGTCGTAGGTTGTAAAGGCATTGACATCAACAGCACCTATCTCGTCCATCAGGGCAAAAAAGTCGTGCGTAGTGGAGACTTGTGCTTCGGCGATGGAAAGGCGGTTGATCTGTTGCGCAAGGGTATCGCGTTGCACGGGGTCCGTGGTTTGCGAATAGGTGTCATAGAGACGAATAATCTCCTCGTACAGAGGTTGTTCTTTTTCCCAATCGAGTGCGCCGATGCGTTGTGTACCCTTGAAGAGCATGTGCTCAAGGTAGTGCGCCAAACCGGTATATTCCTTAGGTTCGTCCACCGACCCGACCCGTACTGCCACATAGCCGGTTACATCGGGCATATCGTGGTTCTCCCACAGCATAACGGTCAGACCGTTATCTAATTTATACTCAGTCAGCAACGCTTTATTCTGTGCAGACAGTGAAAAGGTCATCGCCCAAAAAGCAATGAATAATACGGTGTAGATACGTTTTGCCATAACGTGAACATTTAATCGGTTATCGCCCGCAAAGGTAGGGTTAGTTTTTGGGTTTGGCAATAAAGAATATAAATTCTGCTTGTATAGGAGAGAGAAAGGTTGTATTTTTGCGCTGTAAAAGCAGAAAGACCATGAAAGTGATAGAAACTCCCCTATCGGGAATGCTGATTATTGAGCCGGATGTATATCAAGATGCTCGCGGTATGTTTGAAGAAACCTATCAAACTGTTCGCTATCGTGAGGCGGGGATAGAGGCTCATTTTATACAAGACAACATGTCTTGGAGTTCGTATGGAGTGGTTCGCGGTTTGCATTTTCAGCGCGGCGAACAAGCTCAGGCGAAGTTGGTGAGTTGCCCTGTGGGTTGTGTATTGGATGTCGGAGTGGACTTGCGCAAAGGCAGTCCTACCTACGGACAATGGTTTAGCGTGGAGTTGAGCGACACGAATCACCGCCAACTATTTATCCCGCGCGGGTTTGCGCACGGCTTTTCGGTGCTTAGCCCCAAAGCCCTCTTTACCTACAAGTGCGACAACCTCTATTGCAAAGAAGCGGAAGGAGGTATTCTATTGAGCGACAGCGATTTGAACATTGATTGGCACATTCCTGAAAGCGACCGTATCCTCAGTGCAAAAGACCAAGTCTATCCGATGCTGCGCGATGCCGTGATTGATTTTTAAGTTTTTCCCTATCCTAACCGTATGAAAATATCCGTATATCTCTGCCTTTTTTTATCCGCCGTTTGCTTGTCGTCCTGCCACAAACCTTCTCGTGCAGACGAGATGCGCCGCGAGATGGCTCAAAAAGATAGTCTGCAATATGTGCAAGCGCAGCAAACCCGCGCCTATTCGGACTCTGTACTGCAAAACCTGCTGCCGGAAGTGGATCCCCTCTTGGCGCACTTCAAGTATGAGAAAGAGGATGGGTATGAGGACCACGGACGATATGTGCATAAACTATTGGCTACAAACAAGAACACTTCGCGCAATTTTCTGCAAGCGTATGTAACAGACGATCGCCGCTTAAGCGTACAGAGTTACTACTACGGTTCGGGCGGCATTGACCAGCGAGCCATACGGCTGAGTGTGGACGAGGGATATGTAGAAGCCGAAGGCACGAACCACCGCTTTGAAGTAGAGGGCGTTCACGAAGTGCTTACCCTGACTGAACAAGATGCACTTCGCGTACTGGAACAGGTGGCAGCCCATACCGATAGTCGTATCAAAGTAACCCTTATAGGAAAGCGAGAGCCTATCTATTACCTGCAAACCAACGAGAAAGAGGCTCTTGCCGAAACGTATCGTTTAGCCGTTCTGATGCGGGATATAGCCACCTTGGAGCAAGCCATACGGGTGAGTGACCGACAAATAGAAAAATACCTACGGAAACATAAAAACGGGAACTAAACAGTTCCCGTTTTTCTTTGCTCCGATCGGTGCAACAGATAAATGCCTCCTATATAGACCGTTATCAATCCCGTTCCGGCTGCCATTCTGCCAACGGTGGACCAACCGTCCATACTACTATATGCCGCCAAGAGAAGCAAGCAGAGGATTAACGAGAGGAAAATACGGGTCAGGTCATAAGGAATAGCCATGTGTCGTTGCCCCACAAAATAGGACAGCAACATAATCACGAAATAAGAAGCCCAAGCAGCACAAGCCGAAGCCATATAGCCGTAGCGAGGCACAAGTACGATTTGCAAGACGAGGTTGATAACCAACCCGATAAGTGAGAACCACGCTCCCCACTGCGTCTTATCGGTCAGTTTGTACCAGAAAGAGAGGTTAAAATAGACCCCTTGGAACACATAGGTCCACAGCACAATAGGGATTACGCGCAACCCTTCCCAATAGGAAGGGGCAATAAGGTAGCGCAGCAGGTCCATATAAACCACCATACCGAGCAGGATAAGTAGCGAGAAATAGACATACCATTTCATAGCATCGGCATAGGCTTGCAACGAGTTTTTCTCTTTTTGTTTGGAGAAAACGAACGGTTCGTAGGCATAGCGAAAGGCTTGGGTGAACATCATCATCACCATTGCCACCTTGAAGCATGCTCCATAAATACCCAATTGGGCTTGTGCGTCCGGTTCGGTATAGAGGAAGGGGAAGATGATGCGGTCTAAGGTCTGATTCATGATGCCGCACACCCCAAGCACAAGAAGGGGTAACGAATAGCGCAACATCTGTTTTAACAAAGGCCACGAGAACGAAGCAGGGGTTGCAATGGCGGATTGAGCCACTGTACTGCGGTCAAAGACGGAAGGCAAAAGACAAAGCGTCTGAATGCCGGTAGCCAATATATTGGCAATGAACACATAGCCCACTCCATAGTTAGGATCGTACCAACTGCTAATCAGGCTACAGCCCTGCCAAAGAGGACAGAGAACGAGGAAAAAGATATTCAGTACGATATTGAGGAAGACGAACAGCAGTTTGAGTGCGGCAAAGCGGATGGCTTGTTTCTTGTAGCGCAGGTAGGCAAAGGGGATGCTGGCAAACGCGTCCATAGCCACCACGACAGCGAGCAAGGCGATAAACTCGGCATGGTCGGCATATCCGAGCCATCGAGCTATTGGTTGGCTGAAAACACAGCAGAGAACAGCAAAAAGCAAGGATGTCGTACCTATACTAATCATCGCCGTGCGATAGACGGTCAACGGGTGCTCGCCTTCTTTGTTGGCAAAGCGGAAAAAGCCCGTTTCCATTCCATAGGTCAGGATAACGAGCAGCAGGGCTGTCCATGCGTAGAGGTTGGTAACAATACCATAGTCCGACTGCTGTGCCAACACATACGTATAGAGGGGAACCAAGAGCCAATTGAGGAACTTGCCGATGATGGACGATAGACCATAGATGGCCGTTTCTTTGGCAAGAATGCGCATCGCGCCATGGGTATTACTCATAATGGGGAAAGGATTAGCGTTCTGAGGTAGGAAACTCTCCGTATTCTTCAAAGGTATAGTTGAGAAAATCGTTCATCGGTTGGGCGGTTCGAGCAATGTCTAAGGCAAGATCTAAAAAATCCGGGCTACATACTTGCTCATCGGTCAGGCTGCACGAGAATGTAAAGGCTTTGCGCTTGAGCCAATCGGCATGTACAAAATCAGCAGGAAAACCCAACGGCACTTTCTTGAGCATCCACTCGGTATCAAAGTCACCGAAATAGCGTTGCCAGTCCGGCGTTGCCATGATATGTTCCACCTCGTCATAGTTCGCCAAAATCTCCTGACGGAGCACTTTGAGCAATTCGGGCGAAGGGTTCCACATTCCGCCGGCAAACATACATAGACCGGGTTGCAGATGGATATAGTAGCCGCCGCGATTGGATTTTTTACCGCCCGTTTTGGGTTTACCCGGAGCGGGGGCAGCGGGAAAAACGCCGAACCACTCTTTATAGGGGCGTTTGTCGCGCGAGAAGCGCACATCGCGGTATATGCGCCATATACAATCCTTGGGCTGCACGGCTGCAAGTTGCGGATCCATACGAGCCAGCCCTGCCAAGTAGTCAGAGGCGAACTGCTCAAACTGACGGCGGCACTGTTCGTATTGCGAACGGTGAAGTTCAAACCATTCGCGGTTGTTGTTCAAACTAAGGTCAGTCAAAAAGCGGAGTATTTCTTTCATTGTGCCTGCAAAATAGCGGTTAGACATTGGCGGAGACTATCCGTCCAATAAGGAATTGAAAAATGGAAAGTTGATTTGAATTTCTGCTTATCAAGTACGCTGTAATGGGGGCGCGGGGTGCGATAGGTATATTCTTCGGAGCGGATGGGCAGAACGGCTGCTTGGTAACGGTTCGTTCCCAAGATCAGGTTGGCTTGCCGCAGTATTTCGATGGTAAAATCGAACCACGAGCAAACGCCCTCGTCGGTAAAGTGGTATATACCGGCGTGCCAAGTCGGACAATCCAAGACGGCAAAGACGGCTTCGGCAAGGTCGCCGGCATAGGTGGGCGAACCTATCTGGTCATAGACGACGCGCAGTTCACTATGCTGTTCGGAGGCGGAAAGCATTGTCTTGACGAAGTTCTTGCCCCACGGAGAATAGAGCCACGCTGTGCGTAAAATGATGGCATCGGGGCAGATGGCTAATAGCTGTTTCTCACCTTCTAACTTAGTGCGTCCGTAGGCGGTATGAGGATTGGGCTGGTCTGACTCACGATAGGGCAAACAGTCTTCGCCGGAAAAGACATAGTCGGTGGAGATATGGATGATGCGTCTGCCCGTTCGTGCGAGGTTAGCCACGGCATCGGCATTGACGCGGAGCGCGTCGGCTTCATGCTGTTCGGCTCCGTCCACGTTGGTGAAGGCAGCGCAGTTGACGATGGTATCAATATGGTGACGATGGACGAAATCGGCTACTGCCGCAGCGTTGGTCAAATCCAGTTCGTCTATGTCAGCCCATACATATTGATGGGCGGTGTGCAAAGGGCTAAGGCGGCGCAGTTCGGTGCCTAACTGACCACGACTGCCGGTAACTAATACATTCATGACGGTTGGGTTTATTGAGGGAGTGCCCCCGTTAAGGACACTCCCTCAATGCATGATTATATACAGAACATTAGTGCTCGTTCTTGGGGCTGGTAACGATTCCTTTGCGTCCGGGTGCGGGTTCTAAAGGAGCCTCGTTACTGACTGCATGCAGAACAGCGGGAGCAATGTAACGAATCGTTACGGTTTGCGGAATGATGTATGTTTTCATATCTGTGCTTATTTTATCGTTAGGGATTCAGTTACTTTACTCGATGACCGGTAGCGTCATACACTTGTCCTTCGCGCAGGATATAGAGTTGCCCGTTGAGCATCACTTTCTCCGCTCCGTCTTGTTCGCCGAGGGCGGCATTGATGTCGGTCGGTACATCGCGCTTGCCCTGTACGAGACGGATGGTGTAGGCATTGGTCGTACCCTTGCTCAGGTCAATGGTGTAGGCAGTCTGCGAAAGATTAGCAATGATCTGTCCGTTCTCCAAGAGGTAAACGGTTGTTTGACCATCGTTTTGAGCACGGAGGGTATAGGCTTGTGCCTTCGGAGCCGATATACCTAACGGATAGTCAGCCACGTTTTGGTCGGCTGCTACGGTATTGACGCACAGGCGGGCATTGTAGCGGTTCACCCACATCTGACCTACCTTGGTGGAAACACCCATCTTGGCGAGGTCTTCACCTACGGTATATTCATCCATTGCTTCATCGCTGATATGGAGGATGATACGATCGGTAACCTTGTTGTTGGCAGCAAGGATGATTTCGGTACGGTCATTCTCTGCAGCCACCTGACGGCGCAGCGGAGCAGCCGAAGCGTTGGTGATACCCAAATTGCAATTAGCGGTTGCTTGTACGAAAACGGGTTTGCCGAAGTGCAGCACCTCGTCGGTCAGAGTAGTAATTAACTGATACGTTTCGTCCGTAGCATCGTAGGCTTGACCATACTGACTGCTTGCATTCAATTTGGCTTTGTAGAGACGCGGATTGGCTATGCCGTTCCAGTTGCCATCCTTATCATCACCGGTAGCGGACGGATAGGTATGCAGAGCCACATTGTTGAGGTAAGCCACAGGGGCGGAACCCTTCTTGGTGAAGGTGGCAGACGGCTGTGCCGAAGCAAAGATGATCATATAGAGGCGACCCGGAGTGAGGGTGGTGATACCTTTGTCAGCCAAGTACTCCCAAGCCGACTTATTCGCACCGTTGGCGGCACGGGTAGCACCGTTGTATTGGATGATATCGTAGTCGCGATCCAAGACGAGGGTAGTGCCGGTGGCAGTGGTCAACGTGGTGGCATCGCACTCAAACGGAACAGACAAACCGAACCACTTCCTTGCTTGCGCGGTCGGGAAGGTGTATTTATAGTAGGCTTTTGCGCCTGCCATCAAAGTCAGGTACTCAGCCCCTATCAGTTGTCCGGCTTCGTCTTGATTGGCTTCGATGGTGAAGGCGGCATAGCGCGTGTCGCGGTCGGCAATGGTAAGGGTCGTGGTAGCCCCTGCCCCTACTGACAATGTTTGGGCAGTAGCCTTCACGGAAGCAGAAGCCGATAGGGTGATGTCGCCTTCTACGGTCAGCTCTTTGTCTGCCGATGTGCCGTCCGACCATACGGGGTTCTCATAGTTCTCCGACGCTGTGAGCGAGAGAGTAACCACTGTTCCGTAGTCATACGTACCGACACCGGTAGCCACACAGCCGGTGGCATTGACGGTAACGGTGTACTTGTTGATAGTGGTATCCACTTTGGCTTTATAAGTCATAGGCGCAGCAGAAAGCACGGCTTGCACAGTCGGTTTCCAAGTAATGGTGTACGTATATTTCGCATCCGCCTTTTTGGTATAGGCAGACACTACGGGTGTTTGCCCTACCTCTACTTCCTGTACGCTGAGCACTGAGTCTTTTTCGTTCGTAAAGGTGATGGTGGCTTTTTGGCGTTGCTCGCTGAACTGTGCCGTGAAGGTCATGTCTTCGGTTGCCACCGTTTCGTTGGTGATAGCCGGAGCCCAACCGGTGAAGATGTATTCAAATTCATCAGTAGCCGGTTTGGTAGGTTTGTTATCGTCATCAACGACATACACGTCTTCGAGCGGATTGCCTGCCTGTACCGTATAGATAGCATCCGACGTACCGTCTTGTTTTTTGAGAACGCTTCCGTCGTAGTTCTTGAAGGTGATGGTGAACTCGGTGGGCGGTTCGGGCAGGAAGGTAGCCTGATAGGTTTGATTGCCGGTTACGGCACCGATGGCGGGCGACCACTGCAAGTAGTAGCCGGTCTTGGTGGGCAGGTTGTCGCAAGCGGGCACTTCGTCACGGGTGAGGAAGTGACGCTCAATCTCCGTTCCGTTCTCGTTGAGGAAGGTGATGGTGTATTTGCGGCGCGTAGCCTCGTAGGTGGCAGTATAGACAGCATCCTCGGTGACGGGCACAAAAGCGGGCGACCAACCGGTGAAGGTGTAGGTATAGTCCACATTTTCTTCGCGGGTCGGGTTCGTACCGTTGTACTTAGGCATAATGCCGTACTTGAGTTCATACACTGTTTCATCATCTTCTGCACTCGGGATCTTCGAGCCGTCGTAGTTCACGAAGCGAACTTCGTAGGTTTGTTCCACCCAACCATAGCCATCTTCGTAGGTATAGTATGCACCGTTGGTACCACGATAGAGGTTGTTTTCAAGGGTTACTTCCCACCACTGTTCGTCTTCTAAGTCTTCTAAGATATAGATGAATAGCCGTCCTTCACCGGCAGCATCGCTGAACGTGTGGTCATCGTTCTCACGCGGGTAGGTAGGCGTAACGGATACGGATAGGTGGAGATGCGAAATAATGTCTGCGTTGGTTGCCTCCTTTGTTGCTAAAGACACATAGGCTCCGGGCTTGATGAACCATTCGCCGTAGTTATTATACACATAGGTGCTATCCCCATAGTCATAGAGAGCAGACCAGCGGTCGTTGATAAAGCAGTAGGACTGCCCGGCTGGTGTATTAGCCGAATTAGCAAAAGCAGGGTCTTGACCTGCACTATTCTGCAACAGTGCCGGGATAACCGGAATAGAATCTATATTGTCTCCTATGGCCTCATAAAGCTTTATGGTTACATCCTCAGCAGCAGGCATACTTTGCTTAAAATTGATAGTACCTGCATCTTCATTATTTGAATGAACATCAGCTCCGCTCTCAGTTGTAAATAGTTTACCGTTAATCTGGAAAGTACCATGAATATTAAGTTTGGCATCGGGCAGATCGGTCAAATCACGAGTTGCCGGTTTATTATCGGCGGTAGAAGGTGTGTAGTCAATCTGATTAGCCTTCCCATTTAATGCGTAATTACCCCACTCGGCTTTATCAAATAGATAAAGATTCACATCCTTGGTCGTTTCATCATCCATTGTTAGCGTTTCGTTAAGTGTAACAGTGGCACCTTTATCCACCTCTATTTCCGATCCGGGAATCATCTGCGTAGCTTGAGTTATATCCATAGAACCCGTCAGCAGGTGAATCTTCATATTGCTTGTAATGGGCAATGTGAATAATTTGGAATCAAAGCCATCAATATAAACAGGAGCATCTATTCCTGTTAAATTCTTTTGTATACCACGCAACGCAGAATTGAAAGGTTCTTGAGTACACAATACTCCTAACATCGGCAAAGGTATCACCATTGAACCGAGGTGAGCACCACTATTCACATCATATACCTGCTTATCACTTTCCACATCATACCATTTGCGCACCCATGTATTATCAGCATCATCCTCGTTTTTCATCAAGAAAATCGCATTCTCATTATCCACACCTATGATTTGAATCACATCCGAAGCAAGAGTAATTCCTGCTGCAGATGCAGCAAAAGATGTATATAATCTTGAACCCGGATGATAGGTAACAGGAGATTCTACATTTTGTATAAAATACTGATTCAACGGGAAAATACCTTTCATCCAGCGAGTCATTGCAGCCAAAGCACCGGGCCAGTCTTGTATTTGGAAAAATTCACGTACTATTGATCCACGACGGGCTTCAATCTCACCCTGACCGGTTACATAGCCCCATGCATAAAGAGTTGCACCACCATTAATAGTCATTGCACTTCCACTTTCCATTCGTATCCATCCATAAGTACCTGAAACAAAAGCACCCGCTCCCTCTTGTAAGGCTGCTGCTGACTTTTGCGTGCCTCCCACCTCTATGTTTCCATACACATCCAAATTACTACCGTTACTCATTGTCATTTTTATATATGGGGATGGCAACTCGTAGGTCTGTACTCGCTTGACAGCAGCATATCGGGGCGCAACTTGTGACTCATCATACGGAATCAGTAGCGTAGCATTAGCAGGTAATGTGTAATAACCGGCAGGCATCGTATAGTCATTCACTTGCAAGATAATAACACCTTCACTGGGATTATTTTGTGCATAAAGCAATGCATCTTCAAGCGTGGTAAACGACTTGTTTGCAATTCGGAAAATACTTACGCCGTTCTCTTTTGCCTTTGCATATGAAGTACCTACAAAGGCATTGTATCCGTTCTCATATTCTACACCGGCAGAGACACGATAAATATCCACATCTGTCGTTATGTAAGCAGAATAGGTTTCGTTGATTGTTTCTTTATCAGTAACAAAGAATGCCCCCTGGAGTGATAAGCGATTGATTGCTCCGGACTCCATATTCAACTCAAAGGTATTGCCGTAAGCATTCTCTGCAACGAGTTTCACTCCATCCAGAGTTACATTTGCACTGTTTGTCCAGTAGAGAGCATATCCATTATTTCCATTGCCGGATATTGCATTCAAAGTTGCTTTCTTGCTCACGGTCAGATTGCCTTCGGCGTATGCGGCAAAGAGTCCGCCTGTAAAACTGCCTGTGGCTTGTGCCAGCACAGCAGCGCGCTGCACGGTTACGGTGGCACCATTGAGTACATAGACACCTGCCCCGGTGTTCGAGCCGGTCAGCGTGGCGGTGATTGAACCGTTCTCCACCGTAGTAGTACCGGCATAGGCGGCAAGGGTAGCCACATTGGTGGCAGCCGTAGCCTGCAACTCACCTGCTTTCATCAGCACCGTACCGCCGTTGTTCATGATGGCAGCGGCGTTGTTGTTGGCAGTGGCTTGCAGCAAACCATCGTTGAGGGTAAATGTACCGCCCAACACTTGTACAGCCATAGCCCCCTTGGTAGTGGAAGCTGCTGTGGCGGCAATCGTACCGCGGTTCATGGTGAGTGAGCCGGTTGTCAAGCGCACGGCGGGTGCATCGTTAGCGGCATCTGCCGCAGCGGTGAGCGAGATCTGACCAATCATCTTGCTATCCACGATGGTCAGGTTGCCGCCTGCGATGTTCAGCAAGGGCGAAACGGTGCTGCTGAGCACTTTGCCGTTCAAGTCCAAGGTGAAGTTCTTGGTAATATCCTGCGTATCAGTCAGAATGATATCACGGCGCAGTTGCAGCGTACCATCAGCCTGAACAGCGGCAAGAGCATCCTCAAAAGATTGATAATCTTGTGTCGCAGCACCGTTGATGACAGTTGCCACCACACCTTCGTCAGGACGAACTTCTACTATGGCTTTTACCTGCACAGTAAGCGATGTACCGCCTTTGGAGGAAACGGTGAGGTCAGCCGTAAAACTACCTTCCGTAGCAGGATTAGCAGGAGTGAATGTCACAGGTATAGTAATAACATTGTTATCAAATGTGGCATCTCCGTTCAAACTGAATGTTCCGCCCGTTGTCGTAGGATTCGTAAAAGAAGGCGCATTGAAATCGTTTATGGAACGGGCATACGAAGTAGAAAAAGTTATATTCCAATTCTTACTTGCTTCATCTATGTAAATGGTCTCCACTTGACCACCCACACAACTATTAACAGGGATCGGTGCAAATACGGCCTCGTAAGTTCCAATGCTTTGCGGCTCTGTATATACTTCACCACCGCAAGGTTGGTGAGTCTGCCAGTTAATGTATTGAGTGATGTCTTGCCCTTCAATCGCATTATCACATAACTTAAAACCATCTCCGTCGAAAGGTCCCCAAAAGGTATTTGCAGCCAGTTGCATTCGGTTGCTCAAAATAGAGTCTATATGATTATTATCAAAAAAGAACTCTGCTGTTTCTACCTTATTCCACTGTTTGAAATAGTAACCATCTATCGGTTGTGCCATATAGGAGACTACCACCGTTTGACTATTATACTCCATGAATTTCGCCATATTGACTTGCACAGAAAATTGTTTGGTTACATTCATACTTGAGAAATCGGGTGTCTGTTCCTCTGGCAAAACTTGCAAGATATCAACATGTCCACCTGTATTGTTCGCTACAGAAGCCGTAGCCGAGGCACAAACTGATATATCGCTCAAGCTCTGCCCCCACATTTGCGGGACAGCCCATAGCATCATCAGCCCCGCTAAAAGAATTGAATAAAATGTTTTCTTCATAGTTCTTATTAGTTTTATGTTTATATTCTGTTAATTATCTTTGCCTTATTCAAATTTGGCTTTTAATTCGTCCAAAGAAGCATAATGATTCCTCCTTCCCTCATTACCCTTTCCGGCGTTACGCCGCGAAGCGTAATGGCATACATTTTTGTCGTATATTCTTTATGTATATTCTTTATGTAACTTCTTCTGATTGCGTATTCGTTACTTATTCATACGTTTGCAGCAAGTATCGCCGGAAAAACGGGTCTGCTACAAAATAAGTGTCTTGCTCTTTGTCCACAATCCCTTCATCTTGAAGCAGTCGCACGGCTTTTTGTACAGTGGAAGCCGCCACAAGGCGATGTTCGCGTATGTATTCAGCCGAAAAGATGTTCTTCCCCCGTTTGGCTATTGCCAAAAGCACTTTCTTATGCGTGCCCGCCAAGCGGCTAAACAGTTCGTAGTAATAATCCTGCTTAAGGCGTATTACCTGTCGGCAACAGGTATCTATCAGTTCGCGTGTAACCTCTTTCCCATTGGGCATCAATGCCTGCCATACCTCTGCACTTAATAGTTGGATATAGTAAGGGATATTATCCACCTGCTTCATTATATATAAACACTCCTCTTGCCGAATACCAATACCGTCTTTTCCAAAGCGCTCTTGCAAAAAACGTGTCGTATCTTGCTCGGGCAACAGCGAAAGCTGCATGGTCGAAGCCGATTGGTAGAAGGGGCGGCTATGACGCATGAACATATTTTGCATGAGGTGCGTCTTGCTTCCAAGAAACAGATAGTTGGCATGTTTGTGCAACTGTATCTTGCTACGCAACAGAGCCTCCATATTGTATTTGCTCAGCTTCATCACCTCCTGAAACTCGTCCATAACCACCACAACCCGCCTGCCGCTGCTCGCCATCTGTTCGGGAATATCCAAGATATCGGCTATGGTGGCAGTGGTTACTTTCTGCTCCGTGAAGTCCACGCTAAACGTAGGTTTGCCCATGGTATCAAAACTGACAGTGGGACGCAGCGAAGTGATGGAAGAAAGGTGAGAGGCAATCCATTCGGGGATGGTCTGCTTTTTAGAAAGGGCTTTCAGGTACTGTTCGGCAAACGACTCAAGCGAATAAACAGGCATCCAGTCCATATAAACGCAATCCACGCCTAAAGCACTCAGTTGCTCCATAGCCTTATAGACTAACGATGTCTTGCCATACCGACGCGGGGCGAACAGCACCATATTGTTGCCGCCAAGCAGGGTCTGCACCACCCGTTGGGTTTCGTCCTTACGGTCGTAAAAACTGTCGCCCGAAGCTATGGAATCATACGTAAAGGGATTCATGCGTCGTGTTTTGCTGCGCTTCTATTGCCTCTAAAAAAGCGGGCAAAAGTACCGCCTTTTGCACAAAAAACAAAACAAAAAGCCCTTTTCGATAAGGAAAAAGGCTTTTTTGTCAAATCGGGTAAGCAAAAAGACAACCATTATTACATGTCCTGCATAGATAGACCGAAACAATGAATGTTGTAATTTTTAAGTTCACGGGTAGTGGTTAGGAACTCGTTCCGCTTATGCTCCAAGACATTGATATCAAGTTCTTTTTCATTGCGTTTGACCTCATAAAAGTCGGCTGTTCTATTCAATTCGTTAAGAGCAATAAGATCTATCTCCGTTTCCCCATTCCTACTCCACCAACTATCTATGCGGGTATAGCGTTGCTGTTCGATCATTTGTTCCTTGAAGTAACGCTCTAACAGCATACCGGAAAAAGTGGGATAATCGCGTTCCACCAATTGCAATAAAGCATCAAATGCCTCAATCTCAATCATGTGATTATACTTAAATAGGAAACGAAACCAAAAAATCAGGAAGTTGTCATCCAATGCGTACCTTACTTGACCGTTAGTATGGGAAAAGATTGGTTTATGTCTGCGAATAAGACCATAGTTATCTTCCAACATGGTCAAGTATCCGCCCACCTCCTTACCCAAAACATCTTGTATCTGGTTACGTTGCGTATGTCCGGTAGCAATAGCCGTGAGAATCGAGAAATAGATACCATATTCTTTCCCAAATTCGTCAATCAACAAGTTTTTTCCTTCAGCCAAAAAAATAGAATCGGGCTGAATAACCGTTTTCAACATCGAACCATGCGACACCGCGCCCTTGTCCATGAGCAGTTCCACATACTTAGCCACACCACCTGTAAGGCTATACAAGGTCAGCAAATCTTCCGGATGATACGAAGGGTTATAGGTCGAAAGTATCTGCTTGAGAACAGAAGGTGGAAAGGCTTTTAAGCGAATGAAGGACGTTTGCCGGTTATACAAGGGTTCTTTCTTATCTTCAAATATTCGATGGATGAGCGAATGCACAGAGCCGCCCACAATAAGGTTGATATGGGCTTCGTCCTTGTGAATATCCCATATTCTCTGCATATCACTATAGACAGATGCATTCACGCGCAAAAATTCCTGAAACTCGTCAATAAACAAGGTTATCGGCTGACGTTTGGAGAGCAGCATTACATACTCAAAGATTGATGAGAAACGGGATACATTACCTAACAGCGGAATACCTAATTTGTCGGTTATCTCCTGCCTGAATGTTTCGCACAACTCGATTTCGGCTTTTTTGCTGACAAAGAAATACAAAAACGGTTGGTCTTGATAGGCATGAAAGACCAACGAGGTTTTTCCGATGCGCCGTCTGCCAGTCAAAACAGTAAACTGAGCCACGCTCAATGCTTGTTCACGTATGGTGCGTAGAACGCCAATTTCTCTTTCTCTGTCAAAAAATCTCATAACAAATACAGACTTATTTTTGCAATAGTCATTGCTGCAATGACCATTGCATGTTCATTTTCAGGCGACAAAGATACAAAATGTTTCCATACCGCAAACTTTTTACTCAAATCTTTTGCATTTTTTACTCAAATCATAAAACTACAATACTTATTTTCACCGCATTAAAAAAACACCATCCAGCCAAGAGATGCGGTTGCACACCTTGGCGGGATGGGATGTGAGAGTTGATTGGATTAGAGTCTATTCAGTGAATTAGAGTTCGGTACTCTTGTTGCCTACAGGAACCAATCGTTGAGGGGCTGCTGATGGATCGCCCGGACCGGATAGAGTGGTGATGTCCGAGAACTTGAGTGTATCCGTATTGCCCACAAACAGCACTTTCTGCGTCAGGGGGATTAGATAAGGACGTTTCATATCGATAGCTTGATAAATAGTGATTAGACGATAGTTACTATTACTGAACTCGCTGACCCTGTGCGTCATAGACCTGACCTCCACGGATGAGATAGAGTTGGTTGCGATAGAGGCACTTCTGCGTTTGCTCCGTGCCTGCTTCGTTGTCTGAAGTACTATTGGGACCGAGCACTTCATCAAGGTCGGTAACGACATCGCGGCGGGTGGTAACCAATCTGAGACCGTAACCGCTGTTGGTGCCCTTAACAAGGTCTATTGTATAGTTGTTGGCACTGAGGTCGGCTATCACTTCACCCATATAAGTAAGGTAGAGTCGTGCATCGCCGCTTTGCGCTGTGGCTTGCAGGGTATAAGATCCGGCAGCGGGAGCGGTGAGCGTGAGCGAATAGAGGGCAGCATTGTCGGTAGCGGCTATGGTGTTCTTGCACAAGCGTGCGCCGTAGCGGTCTATCCACATTTGCGCCACGCGTGTAGAAACACCTGCTTTGGCTATGTCCTCGCCGATGGTATAAGCGTCGGCGGCATCCTCGTTGGCGATGACAAAGATTCGGTCAGCCGTTTTGCCTTGCGGGGTGAGGAGTTGCAGGTCAAAGCGGTCGGAAGTTGCGGCAACTGCTTGTCGGCGCAAGGGGGCAGGCGAAGCGGCGGGGCGACTAACTACCACCGACTGAGGCTTCTGCACCTGTACAAAGACAGGGCGACCAATGGTGAAGGTATCTTGTGAGAGGTGGGCTGGTTGCCATGAGCCGTCAATACTGCGATAGATCTGACCGTCTAATGTACCGGCATTGAGGTAAGCGCGATAGAGTGCAGGATTGGCTATACCGTTCCAGTTGGCATCACCATCGTTGTTATTAGAGATAGAGGTATAGGTTTTTACTACGGCGGCTGTGTCATTATTGAGGGGTGTCTTGCTCTTTTTGAGGAACTGCACTACGTCGTAGTTAGCAGCAAAGGCTGCCAAATAGAGTACGCCGGGTTGCAGCACTTTGGACGATTGGTCCTCCACATAGGTCCAAGCCGAGTTGTCAGCACCGTTGTCGGCACGCTTTTGACCGTCATAATACACAATATCTATGTCGCGTCCCAATTCCAACTGTCTGCCGTTGGCAGAGATGCCTTTCTCCGCATCCACCTTAAAGGGAACACCAAAGGCGTACCAGTTCTGCGTCCGGCGATCAAAGCGGGTCGCGGCGAAATGGTAGTTAAAGTAGGCATTGCCGGTCACGGTGAGGTTCTCCAATCCATTAAGGTCGGACGACTCATTTTCGGATGCGTTAATAACGAGGTCGGTAATGGTTGTGGGGCGTGAGAAAGTCTTGCTTTCATCGACTAACACCTCCATGGCTGCCGAGCGAACGACTGCTGTATAAGTGCGGTTGTCGGTGATGGCTACCGACATAGTGGCAGTCGTATCGAGTTCATTGCTGGCTGTGTCCTGCCATTTAACGAACTCATAGCCTTCGTTAGGGATAGCCGTAAGAGTGATATTCGTACCATAATCATAGGTTCCTGCGCCCGTGAAGGTACATCCGGCAATAGCTACACCATTCTCATCTTCGCTCACAGCGGTAATCGTATAGCGGTTAATCGTTGTGTCAATAACAGCCTGATAGTTAGCCGAATCGGATACAGAAGGTACACTCACGCCGACAATAACATCGGTATCCATGTTCTTCCATTGCAAACGAAAAGTATACTGTGCGGTATTCGATTTGGAATAATTAGGTACAACAGGATCTGCACCAAGTACCAACGACTGCGTTGTGTCAATCTGGGTTGTTCCGTCCTCTTGGTAGAAGCGGATGGAGTAAGTCTGAGCCACCTCACGGTATTGCGCTACGTATGAAGCATCCGCCGTAGCACCGGTCACTGCCGGTTGCCAACCTGTAAACTCATAACGATATTCCGCCGTAGCCGGTTTTTCGGGAGCAGAAGGAGCTTCGGACTCAACAGTAGCTGCGTTTGCGTCACGAGCAGGCGTTGTGGTCTTGATAGTAGTACCATCGTAGTTTTTCCATGTGACGGTATAGTAGTCCGGCAGTTCCTCCATCCAGTCCGCCACATAGGTAGCGTTGCCCGTTACAGCCGCTACCGCCGGAGTCCATTTAAGATACCATCCGTCACGTTTTACTGTAGGGATAACAGGCATTTCGTCGCGTGCCAGTTGCTGACGCTCAATCTCTGCTCCGTTACGGTAACTATCCACGAACTTGAAGATGATGGTATATTTAATCTGCTCTTTGGAATAGGTAGCCGTGTAAGCCTGATCACCTGTTACAGGAGCAAAGGCAGGAGACCAGCCGATGAAGTTATAGGTATAATCCACATCCGCCGGACGGGTGGGGTTGGTACTCAGATATTTGGGTGTTGCACCATACGGCAGATAATAGACAACAGGATTACCTTGTGCATCGATGATAGGCGAGCCATCATAGTCTTTCCATGAGATAGCAAATTTTTTCTCTTCCCATCCGGGGTTGAGTTTGCCATCTACCATGCGCTCGTTGTTCCACCAGTAATAGGTGTTGTTCTGCTCATGGGTGCAATGATAGAGGTTATCCTCGTTCACTACTTCCCACCATTGGCAACCGTCCACGAGAATAAAGAGTCTTCCCGTGCCTTCTGCATCGCTGTAGGTATGGTCGGCATTACCGCTGAAGACCCCATCTGTTTTGGTGGCATTGATCATTACATATTCGCCGGGTTTGGCGTAGTAGTTGCCGTAGTTGTCATAGACGAAGCATGAGTTGTCCTCGTCCACAGTCATCATGGTCCATTTGCCGTTCATGTAGCAATACGACTGCCCGGCAGGAGTTCCTGTAGTAGAGGTAGTTGGGTACAAAGCATCCTCGTTACGCAGAAGAGCAGGACTGGCTTTTTTCTCATTATATGTAACACCTGTGTTATTGGCAACATAAACAGAAGAACTATCTGTAGGAGCCGTTGCATAGTATATAATAGTACCTGCATCCGCGTTAGTCGAAGTGATAGCTGCTCCACTTTTTGTTGTATGGAATTGTCCATGTACTTCTACTGTACCATGAACAGTAAATTTAGCATCTTCCGTAACTACCTTGGAGCGCGGACAGGTCTTGCCACTACCTGCCCATGAAGGAGAATAAGGCAATGGTCTTGTATGTTCCGTTCCGTTAAATTTATCCCACTCCTCGATGCTGAATAGATAGAGCGAACGTCCTGAGTTAATATAGGCAGTAGCTTCTTTATTAATTTCAATCTCTGCGCCCGGTAAAAGTTCGGCATTCTCAGAAACTTCCATCTTTCCGGTAAGAAGATGAATCTTCATATTATTGGTAAGTGGAAGGTAGTATGCCGCACCGGAAGTAAATGAATACCCGGATAAAACTATTGTAATACTTCCTAATTTTGCCGCACTATTGATTTCATACAATTGAATATCATTCGTTGCATCATAAGACTTGCGAACCCATGTATCTTCGCTATCATCTTTCTCGTCCATCTCAAATAGTGAGCCGGAACCATGTATGCCGATAAGATTCACGTCGTTGAAAGGTTGGCATTTGCTATTTGCACTTACTGTACCATCACAAAGTTCTTGAGAGCCGGGACGAAAAGTGATTGGGCATTCGATGTTTTGGATATAATATTGGTTCAACGGGAATACTTTTTGAGAATTGCCCCATAAATTAAATGTAGCCGTACCTCCTCTCCAGTCTTTAATCTGGAAACACTCATGAACCACAGAGCCACGGCGAGCATCTATCGTACCTTGACCGGTCACATATCCCCATGAATAGAGATGAGCGCCATTATTAAGAGTAATACTACTGCCTGCATTCATAAACAGCCAACCGTAAGTGCGAATAGGAGTTCCATTATTACCATTGTTTTGTTCCGCGTTAATTTGTCCTATGGCACATTGGGTTCCTCCTGTTTGGATAGTACCAAATACATCCAAATGTGCTCCATTGACAAGAGTAAGTTTACGGAAGGCTGTAGGGTATGTATATTCATAATATACTCTTTCCGGATGTGCTTCCATTTTTATTTGATTCGCATCTTTCGGGATCAACATCGTTACTCCTGCTGGAATGGTATAATAACCGGCAGGTACGGTATAATCACGCATTTGAAGGATAGTTCCCGAATACGTTCCATCGTTTTGACGAGTAGCCTGAATAGCATCAGCAAGGGTGTTGAATGTATTGCCGGCTGCAAGGAAATAATCCGATGTGAACTCAGCACACACAGAAACGGTTCCTTCGGGTAAGTTTACCGTCTGTGTATTCTTTCCCAACTCACCGAGCGTATAGGTGTTACCATCAGCGTCTGTACCGTAATAGCGATACAAGACATAGCCAGTATTAGGCGTAGCTGTGAGTACCAGATCATCATTGTTGTACGTTGAGTGCGTAGTCTCGGTACTAAGCGTAATTGGCGTATCGTAGTCGGCAGGACCGGTCACGGAATAGGTACCGTTAGTAGAAGGCAAGAACTTAACATCCCATGGAGCGACGGGGTTAATAGCAAAAGTAGCCTTTATAGTTGCTGTATTTGTACCTGTTTCATCAGTATTAGTATACGCTTGTACCTTAACCTGTATTGGATTATCCGTCATTGAATAACCATCAACCAGAGCGGGGCTTCCGTTTCCGTCAAGATTAGTCCACTCTGTAAACAGAGAACCACGTGCAGCTGTTGCATAAGCAGTAAACTGGAAGAATTTACTTGCTCCATCCGGAGATGTTGCAGTCGAACTGGCATTGTGAGAAGAAGGATCATTGGGGCTTTCTTCCCAAGTTTCATTTTCTTCGTCTTCAACGGAAAGCGCTGCATAGACCGTACCCTCTCCGGCTCCACTTTCGTTTACTGATGCGGTAAGGGCTGCATATTGAGAATATGCCCATGCGCTTTCGCTTACAAAAAGCATACACATTAACGCTCCTGTAAGCATAAAAAATCTTTTCATGTCAATCTTTTTTGTATTCATATTTATATCTTTTTTATTTTCAAATATTGTTTCAATAGAATTGTCACAAATGCCATTGAAAGGACGATGTGTGCCCATTCAACCCAAATATGTCCACAAAGCCATGCGCTTGTCATCACAAGGCTCCAAGTCATCAGAACGATTGCCCAAACCAATGCCCAATACTTGCGCCAATGCCATGCTACAGCCGGCAAGATATTGAACGGAATAATAAGCCAATTCCAACGCGTGCATGGCAATGTGGAGAAGAGCACCGTATAAGTAACCACTGCCCCAATAAGAGTTGCTATACTCAATACTCCATAATCAATTACATTCCCTACGATGCGGCATCCTTTGTTAGGCATCCATAAGGTTGCCAGACTAAATAATGCCATAAGTAAAAATACGATACTTGTCAATAAAGGTGTACACCATGACGTTTTTTTTGCTTCAGTAGAAGGAACAAGTATATGCGGCTCTTTATCCAAAAGCGGATGACCATCTATCGTGGCTTGTTGCCATACCTCCGCCAAGTCTGCCGGTACAATCAGTTTCTTCTCTTTGGCAATATCCCTGTTATCAATATCGCTTCCCGCCAAGGTCATCAACGCAAAACGATTCCATAAAAACTTGGATTTAGTAACACATTCATAACCTAATTCGCGCAAAGTGCCGTTATATTTGGTTGACCATTCTCCATATTCAATCGGTGTACCTTTTAACGCCTGTTTGACTACATGTACTATCGAAATGGCGCATCCGTGATTATAGTAATCGTATGGTTGATCAGCTCCCTTTGCTGCTAGTTTTTCCATAATACGCCATAAATTCTGCTTTTGCTTCGGAGCCAAGTTTAATTTATATTCTCTGACTCCTCGCCCGTCTTCTCTGTAGGGAGCAAATATGACTTCCGGCGAGAAAGCATACATCCCCATCTTCAAATCTCCCTTCAAAAAGCGTCCCCGGTTTTCGCGGATAGGCTCACTTTCGTACGTAAAAACATAGTCCAATTCAAAAGTCGGGCATTGCATGCGCAACATGGCATGTCCAAAAGATGCATACAACACCTCTCCCGGATCGCAGACCACAAGATTCACACGGATAAAATCCTCCGCTTCACGATCGATAGTGTCGTTGAAGCCCTGCAGAGCGTTACGTTCGGCAACGGACAGGGAGTCCTGTTGTGCAAACGCGCATATAAACAGACTAAGACATAGTAGTATGGTAGCTATTCTTTTCAATCTTGTTAAGAGTTTTTTCTTCTGCCACTATTTGAGTGCCATTTAGCATTTATTTTGTATCTGTTTACTTGTCATTCCCATCTCGTTCGCATCCTGTACGTCTTAATACGATGTATGGTGTAATATACATATATAACAAAAGCGGTAATCCGCTGTGAGTATGCTGTTACTCCTATTGGATTACCGCTTTTGTGTATATGGTTGCAACAATTCTGCAAACCCTTAGTTATTTATCTTCGTAATGTCCGTAGGCAGTCAAGATAAGAACAATTACTTGTTGGTCCATTATTTGATAGATCAACCGATGCTTCTTTGTTATCTGGCGACTCCATCGTCCTTCCGGTTTGCCTTTTAGAGGCTCCGGATGACCGGTTCCTGTCTTGGGATGCTCTTTGAGTTCTTCTATAAACAACACTACTTTTTGGTAAGCCTTCGGCTCACTTTTCTTGAGTCTGGCGATGTCTAACAACGCTTGACCTTTATAATCAATATTATACATATCCCAAGCGTTTTAGCATCTCATCTAATGTTTCATTAGGTAGCATCCTATATGTTGGTCCCTTTTCCGCCTCGTCAATGCGAGCGAAGAATTCTTCTTTGGTCATGCAGGTAGGGTCGTCCGTCATTTGTTTCACCAAACGATTAAGATACTTTGCTGCTTTGCGAAGCATTGACTCATCTTCCGACAAAACTGCCAAGTTGCGATAAATGTCTGCGTTAAGTTGTAAAGCTGTCATAAAAAAACTCCTTTGCTTCAAAGTTTGCTGCAAAGGTACTCTATTTTTGTGATACGCAAATAAATAGTTCACATATTTATTCCATTCTCGGTAATCCAATACGTCAAAGATCCATATATACAAAAAGCGGTAATCCGCTGTGAGTATGCTGTTACTCCTATTGGATTACCGCTAAAAATAATTAAAAACAGCGTTTTTTAACGCATAAATAAGGTCATTAGAATATGTCTGAATGTGTGCCGGTGTCCATTAACAGGAGCACTAATTCAGCATCGTTCTGATCCCACACCAACAGCCAATTGGACTCAATATGACATTCCCAATAGCCCGCCCAACGCCTGCCAACCAGTTTGTGTGGTTGATATTCTGCCGGCAATTCACCATTTTCTGATAGCAGACGGATAACAATCTCTAATTTAGACATATCACATCCGCGCTTCTTACATAACTTGTATGAGCATTTAAACTGCCCCGAATACTTAATGGAATATCTCATGATTCTAATTGAGCCATTAAGTCCTCTACACTATCCGCTTGGTAAATACGTCCGGCGCGCACATCCTCAAGGGCTCGATCCATACCGCTTTTTCGCTCTCTATGAATCGTCCAACCCATTTTACGGGACAAAGTACTGATAAAATGATAATCACTCGGGGGAATGGAGAGATAGACTTGTCTTGCAGCAACAGATAACATACAATTGTCCTTTCTTTGTTTTTCGCGTGCAAAAGTAACGCTTTTTACAGAAACCACAAACGAAAGCGTATCGCGATGTGCAAATTTTCTCAAAGTTGCCGGCTTTAAGTGCCACTTTTTTTCGGTAATCCAATATGTCAAAGGTCATGTTTTATGTTGTCAGGGGCGGGAAAGAACATCGGCGCGGAAAAAGAAAAAAATACAAAATACAAAAAGATATGCTCCGCGCCGATGCCTTCACCCTATTCCGCACAAAAAAGCGGGACTGCACTATTGCTGTTCCGCTCATTGAGGCTCTGGTATTGCCTTTCGTTACAAACAGCAACACCGTAGCCCACGCCGTATGTATAGTGACAAGCACACACGCAGTGCATGCAAGACATTACACACCATGAGCATCTTAGTGTCGCGATGTTTTGTAACTACGAAATTTACCAGATTCCAATGAGCCAAAACACTGCGCTATAAAGACGCCAAATCAAACTATGTCCGTACCCCACCGCGCTTTATATAGGACACTTCCCATGGCGTGAGCTGGAAATAAAAAAACGACTTCACGCAACGCGGTACTAACGAATACGGGCGCAAAAGTACAGATGATACTTTAAACGACAAACAGTTACACACTTTTTTGTTGCCAATTTCCTTAATTTTGCATTGTGCAAATAACAAAGTAGCCGTACTTTTGCCCGCTTTTCTTAAAAAATCAAGCGTATGCAAACATTCGATTTTGACCGTCCTGCCGGCAGGCAGGGAAGCGGTTGCGTGAAGTGGGATGATATTCACTATGATGATTTGATTCCTTTGTGGGTGGCTGACATGGATTTTGCTGCTGCTCCGTGTATCCAACAAGCTTTGTACCGCCGTTGGCAGCACGGTGTGTATGGCTACGAGCATGTACCCGAGCGTTTCTACCGCAGCGTTATGCGGTGGTTTGAAGAGGAACACGGATGGAGCATCGCCCGCGAGGCGATTATTCCCGTAACGGGATTGGTTCCTTCGCTCAATGCTCTGTTCCGCGAATTGGTATCGCCGGGCGACCAAGTGATTGTGCAAACGCCGGTATATAACGGGTTCCTTTCGTCTTTTCCCAACAACGATATTGAATTGGTTGCCAACCCGATGGTATATACTGACAGCCGCTACACCATTGACTGGGACGACTTGGAACAAAAAGCAGCTCTGCCCAAGACGCGCATGTTGCTTTTCTGCAATCCTCATAACCCGGGCGGACGTATATGGACGCGCGAGGAGTTGAGCCGTGTGGCAGCTATTTGCCGCCGCCACGACCTACTCCTTATTTCGGACGAAATACACTGTGAGGTAACACCGATGGGGATTGCCTATACCCCAATGGGAACGATGGATGAAATCAAGGATCGGCTGATTGTGTTCACCTCCCCGGGCAAAGGGTTCAATCTGGCAGGTTTGGGCATTGCCAACGTCGTGGTGCCGGATGGGGCATTGCGGCAGCGAGTTCACCACGCATTGGACAGGGGGATGGTTACGGAGGTCAGCATATTTGGCGTGACAGCCCTGCAAGCAGCATACGATGAAGGCAAAGAGTGGCTTCAAGCCGTCAATGAGTATATTGGCGCTAATTATCGTTTCCTCTGCTCGTATATCCATGAGCACATGCCCCGCCTGGGCGTAACTCAGTTGGAGGGGACATACCTTGCGTGGGTTAATCATAGTGCTTTCCCTTATACGTCAGCCGAAGTGGAGCAGACGTTGCTTCACCAATACCATGTGCGCGTGAGTGCCGGCACGTTCTATAGTTCGGACGGGGAAGGGTTTATGCGCATCAATCTGGCATGTCCTCGCGCGCAGTTGGAGGAGGGGCTCAAACGTATGATTCCAATCTTCACATAGCAATTTCTACTTTTTTTTGTGCGAGCATACTATTTGCTCTACTTTTGCCGCGCTGAAACAAAATAAAACGACAACAACCAACTCGGGGCAACCCGAACATACATTATGATATTAGACAAATTAGAAAACGCCGATCTTTATTTCGAAAGCGTTCCCGGTCTGGAGCGTTTCGTACAGTTTTTTAACGATAACGACTTGGAGGAGTTTCCCGCCTGCAAAGTTCGTTTAGACGGAGATGATTTGTTCATCAACATCATCGACCTACAGGGTAAGGACGAGCAATCTCTTCCTATGGAAGCCCACCGTGATTACATTGACATTCAAGTTCCTCTTACGGGCACCGAAACCATGGGTTGGAAGCCCTTGGAAGACTGCCAGCAAATGACGGAGGAATATGACGAGGGCAAGGATATGGAACTGTATAGCGATCCTTCGCAAGTCCTATTTGATGTGCCTGTAGGGTATTTTGTAGTATTCTTCCCCAGTGATGGTCATCGTCCGGGTATCGCCCCCGGTCGGAGTTTCCGCAAGCTGATTGTTAAAACGCGCGTTCCTGCGTAAGAAGTTATGTCCGTCAACAGGAATAACCGGCGCCTGCAATTGGTGCAGGATGACCCTGCTTTACAGCCCTTTGAGTCGGCCATTCAGGGTCGGTATGATTACGCAGCCCGTCGCGAGCAAGAGCTGACAGATGGTCAGTCGCTTGTGGACTGGGCAAACGGGTATCTCTACTTCGGTCTTCACGCCAATACCAAACAATGGGTGATGCGTGAATGGGCACCGAACGCGACTGCCATATACGTGATAGGCGATATGAACGGATGGCAGAAAAACGAGACCTACCGCTTACACCCCATCGGCAACGGTGTATGGGAAGGCAAATGGAAACGCAGCCAGATGAAGCACGAGCAATACTACAAACTGCTCGTGGAATGGCAAGGCGGAGCCGGCGAACGCATCCCTGCCTATGTACAGCGCGTGGTGCAAGATGACCAAACGAAGATTTTTGCCGCACAGGTATGGGCTCCCAAACCCTATCAATGGCAAAACAGCCGCCCTCAACACATGAAGAAGGACGACCTGTTCATCTACGAATGTCATATCGGCATGTCGGGCGAAGAGCAAGGCATAGCCTCCTACGACCAGTTCCGCCGCGAGGTGCTACCCCGCATACAGGAATTAGGGTATAATTGCGTGCAGATCATGGCCATTCAGGAGCATCCGTACTACGGCTCGTTCGGCTATCATGTAAGCAACTTCTTTGCCGCCTCATCCCGCTTCGGTACGCCCGAAGAGTTGAAAGCGTTGATAGACGATGCGCACGGCAGAGGTATGGCGGTCATCATGGATATCGTTCATTCGCACGCCGTCAAGAACGAGCAGGAAGGTATCGGCTTACAAGACGGCACTCCCTATCAGTATTTCCACGATGGCAACCGACGCGAGCATCCGGCTTGGGACAGTTTGTGCTTCAACTATGGCAAGAACGAAGTATTACACTTCCTTTTGAGCAACTGCAAGTATTGGCTTGACGAGTACCGGTTTGACGGTTTTCGCTTTGATGGTGTAACGTCCATGATGTATCTCAGTCATGGTTTGGGCGAGGACTTTACGAGTTATAATTCCTATTACAACGGCAATGAAGACGGCGATGCCATTTGTTATCTGACGTTAGCCAACCAACTGATTCATGACTTTTTGCCCGAAGCCATCACGATAGCCGAAGATATGTCGGGTATGCCGGGCTTGGCAGCCCCGCGCAAGGAAGGAGGTATGGGATTTGACTACCGCCTCGCTATGGGTATCCCCGACTTTTGGATTAAATACATCAAGGAGGTTCGCGACGAGGACTGGAAAGCAGGACATATCTTCTACGAGATGACCAATCGTCGGCAAAACGAAAAAACCATATCCTACGCCGAGAGCCACGACCAAGCCTTAGTAGGTGACAAGACCATCATCTTCCGCCTGATAGACTCGGATATGTATTGGCACTTTGAGCACGGTCATGACACCTATCGCGTCAATCGCGGCATAGCCCTCCATAAGATGATTCGCCTCGTAACGGCTTCTACGGCTCATGGCGGCTATCTGAACTTTATGGGCAACGAATTCGGGCATCCCGAATGGATTGATTTTCCGCGTGAGGGGAACGGTTGGAGTTACCGCTATGCACGTCGTCAGTGGTCGTTGGTGGACAATCCGAATTTCTACTATGCTGACCTCAACCGCTTTGACAAGGATATGATTCACCTGCTTTCAGCGGAGGACCTGCAACCGATGAGCCAACCTATTGAGGTGCTGTGGGATAAGGAAGGCGATCAAGTACATGCCTACCGCCGAGGCGATATGGTATTTGTATTCAACTGGAATGGTCAGCACTCGTTCTTTGACTACGGCATATTGGCACCGGAGGGCAAGTATCAAGTGATACTGAATACCGATAGTCCGCAGTATGCCGGTTTCGGTTTGTCGGACGATACGGTAGAGCATTTCACGATGCCGGATCCCGTCTATAAGAAGGATCACAAAGGGTGGCTTCAACTCTATCTGCCCGCCCGCTCCGCCGTTGTACTACGGAAAATCAACGGTTAAACAATTGTTAAACTATCGTTAAACAACTGCTAACCTATTGTCAAACAACCTCTAAACTATTGTCTATGCGCGTAATAATTGAACCTACCTACGAACTTGTGTCTCAGTGGGCAGCCAACTATGTAGCCAAACAAATCAACCAATTTGCGCCCAAGGAGAGTCGTCCGTTCGTATTGGGTCTGCCTACCGGCAGTAGTCCGCTGGGTATGTACCGCCATCTGATTCACCTATATGAACAAGGACAAGTATCGTTCCGCAATGTCATTACATTCAATATGGACGAATATGTGGGTATCCCTGAGGAACATCCTGAGAGTTATCACTCTTTTATGTGGAACAACTTCTTTTCCCACATCGATATATGTCCCGAGAACGTGCATATATTGAACGGCAATGCTACGGATTTAATCGGTGAATGTGCCCGTTACGAGGCTGCTATTGAGCAGGTAGGAGGTATTCATCTGTTCATTGGCGGAATTGGTCCGGACGGTCATATAGCGTTCAACGAACCGGGGTCGTCGCTCACTTCGCGCACACGCATGAAGGAGTTGACCACCGACACGATTCTTGCCAATTCACGCTTCTTCAATAATGACCCTGCCAAAGTACCCCATACGGCACTGACCGTAGGTGTAGCCACCGTAATGGATGCGCAACAGGTAATGATACTGGTGAACGGGCATCAAAAGGCTCGTGCTCTCCTGCACGCCATCGAAAAGCCCATCAGCCACATGTGGACCGTATCAGCCCTGCAGATGCACCCGCACGGCATTATCGTCTGCGACGAGGCAGCATGCGATGAACTGAAAGTGGGAACGTACAAGTATTTTCTCGATATAGAGAAAAAGAACCTTGATCCGAATACTCTTTTATAAAGTGACAACCCAACTTTAACTATAATTCTAACAAATATCATGAAAAAGAGACTTATGATGGCAGCCTTGTTGCTGCTTAGCGGTGTGGCTGTAGCCGTGGCTCAACCCCGCTCCATCGGTTTGAACCTTGGACCTTGGTCGTCCATTTCGTATGAACACGGATTTGGCGATGCGAACATGCTGGACGTTGCAGCCGTTTTGCACTTGCCTTTCAACAGCGGTTTTGGCGTAGGTGGTCATGTTACTTACGACTGGATCGACCCGTTTAATGCTAAATTCCCTTGGGATTATGATGGCTCGTGGCATTGGTACATGGGTGTCGGCGGTAGCGGCGGATTTAACTTCGGCACGAAAGATGTCAGCGGTTGGTGGTACGCAGGTGTAGCCGGACACGTAGGCGTGGAGTACAACTTCTGGTTCCCGCTGCAACTGTCGGTAGATTGGCGTCCGAGCATCGGCGTATGCAACCAAAACGGTATCGGCTTCAATAATGCCGGTCTATGGGGCGGTTTGAGCCTTGGCGTACGCTATATGTTCCACCAGATTGACTAATCAGTCATTTTGCATTAAAGAGGGTGTGTCCATTAAAATATGGACACACCCTCTTTTTTTTCGTAAAGAAACTATTTATACCGGTGTTACAAACATGCTAAAGCGAATTACGCAGGGATAAGACCTACCGGACTTACTTCGGTGGAGAAATACATCCTGAGCACAATCACTGCAATCACAATCTGTGCCACCAAGATAATAGGAAGCAATATGGTAAATTCTTTATGATGTCTTTTGTGGCGGAAGAGCAGCATCCCTAAGATTTCGCCTACACTGCCTCCTAATATCGCCAAGGTCAGAAAGGTATGCGAACGGATACCATGGGCATGACGATGACGCTTATGTTCCTGCTTATCCACATAGAACATAATCAGGGTAATGAGGTTGATGACAATTACATAAATGAGAATGAGATACAAGTCCTTGGTCATAATGGTAGTATAGCAATAGTTTAGCCGTTGTTTAACAATGGTTTAGTGGTTATTTAGGTATTGGTGGATGCCTTGTGCGGCTTTGCGTCCGTCAGCCATAGCGAGGATCACGGTAGCCCCGCCGCGCACTATATCACCTCCGGCAAATAGTATGGGTACAGACGACTGAAGAGTGTCTTCGTTCACCTCGATAGTACCTTTTCGGCTGATAGACAGTCCCTCTACCGATTGCGGGATAATGGGATTGGGCGAAACGCCGACTGCCACAATGACCATATCCACATCAATGGTTACTGTTTGTCCCTCTACGGGTACGGGACTTCTGCGTCCCGATTCGTCCGGTTCGCCCAAGGTCATCACTTGTAACACGGCTTTTTGCACCCTGCCGTTCTCGTCAGGCAGGTAGGCAATGGGGTTATGCAGGGTCATGAACCGTATGCCTTCTTCCTTGGCGTGCCTTACCTCTTCTATACGGGCAGGCATCTCCTCTTCGCTGCGGCGATAGATGATGGTGGCTTGTTCGGCTCCTAAGCGGCGGGCTGTACGTACAGCGTCCATAGCCGTATTTCCTCCCCCGATGACTGCCACGCGCTTACCATATAGCAACGGTGTATCGGTGTTATCGGACGAGGCATCCATGAGGTTGACACGGGTCAAGTATTCATTGCACGACATCACGCCGTTCAGGTTCTCGCCCTCTATGCCCATAAAACGCGGTAAACCGGCTCCTGAACCCACAAAGATGGCTTCAAAGCCCATCTGTTGCAAATCGTCCAACGAGAGCGTCTTGCCCACGATAGTGTCTGTTTCAAAACGGACACCGGCTTGCTGCAACGCGGCTATCTCCTTATCTACAATCCGATTGGGCAGACGGAACTCGGGTATGCCGTATTTGAGTACGCCGCCTATCTCGTGAAGCGCCTCAAACACAGTTACATCATATCCCCACTTGATAAGGTCGCCGGCACAACTCAATCCCGCCGGACCGCTCCCGACGATGGCTACTTTATGAGAAACGGACCTATTCTTACTATTCACCTCTTCGGATGAATTGGAGGATATATTATCCGATGCATGGTCTGCCACAAACCGCTCCAAGTAACCTATTGCCACCGGCTCATGCCCCATCTTATTATGAATACAACGGGCTTCACATTGTTTTTCCTGCGGACATACCCGTCCGCAAACTGCCAGCAGCGAACTTTCCTTGCGAATGACAACGGCTGCTTGGTTCACCTGTCCCTGTTCCAAGAGATGAATGAAACGCGGTATCTCTATATGTACGGGACACCCTTCCATACAGGTAGCGTTCTTGCAATTAAGGCAACGATGTGCCTCGGTGATGGCTTGCGAATAGGATAGTCCCCTATTCACCTCCTCACGGAGCGAGTGAACACGCACCTCAGCGGGCAATTCGGGCATCTTCACGCGCGGAATAGCCGCACGCTCTTTGCCCGTAAGCGGTTGAACGGATTGCAGGTACTGCTCGTAAGCCATCGCCTCCTCGGCTTTATAGGAACGAAGGCGCGAGAGCAACTCGTCAAAATCGACTTGGTGGGCATCAAACTCGGGACCGTCCACACACACAAACCGCGTCTTACCGCCCACCGTCACACGACATGCGCCGCACATACCCGTTCCGTCCACCATAATCGTATTAAGACTGGCATCGGTAGGAACATGGTATTTAGCGGTGGTCAGAGCCACAAACTTCATCATGATAGCCGGTCCGATGGTTATACACTTGTCCACCTTCTCGCGCTGCTGCACCTGCTCAACGCCAAGAGTAACCACGCCTTTTTGTCCCAACGAACCGTCGTCGGTCATGACAATCAATTCGTCGGAGCATTGCTGCAACTGTTCGCGCAAGATGATGAGTTCGGCTGTACGCGCAGCCAAGACCGTGATGACACGATTGCCTGCCCGTTTGAGGGCTTGAGCGATAGGTAGCATAGGAGCGGCTCCTACTCCGCCACAGGCGCAAACGACCGTACCGAAGTGTTGTATGTCGGTGGCTTTCCCTAAGGGTCCCACCACATCGTGCAGGCTGTCGCCCGTCTCCATTTGACAGAGTTTGGCACTGCTTACGCCCACTCGCTGAACGACAAGCGTAATGGTTCCGCGCTCTATGTCGGCATCGGCTATGGTAAGCGGCATACGCTCCGAATGAGCATCCACACGCACAATCACAAAATGACCTGCCTTGCGGGCTTTGGCGATTCGCGGAGCAGTTACCTCAACGGCTGCCACCGACGAAGAGAAAAAACGCTTACTGACTATGGTATAGGGTTGTTTCACGATAGTTTAACTGTTGTTTAGCGATAGTTTCACCGTTGTTTAACGGTTGTTTTAGAAGTACTTAACCGTTTCACCTTGGATAGAGGTCAGCAGGTTGTTAGCCAAGCGGCTGGCACCGAAACGGAAACGTGTATTATTGAGCCAATCCTGTCCCAAAATTTCCTTGACTATGGTGTAATACGCCACTGCCTCGTCGGTGGTGCTGACCCCACCCGCAGGTTTGAAGCAAACTACTTGCTCCGTCTTCTCATACCATGCGCGAATGGCTTTGCACATCACATACGCTGCTTCAGGAGTGGCATTGACGGCAATCTTGCCTGTGGAGGTCTTAATAAAGTCGGCACCGGCTGCCATTGCCAAAATAGAAGCACGGTAGATATTCTCAGCCGAGCGCAATGCACCCGTCTCTAAAATTACTTTGAGGTGAGCCTCTCCGATGGCAGCTTTTATTTCCATAATCTCATCCGCTACTTCCTCATAACGTTCCTCCAAGAACTTACCTACGGGCAAGACGATGTCAATCTCCGTAGCGCCATCCTTGACAGCCATAGCGGCTTCTGCCACTTTTATTTCCAAGAAGGTTTGCGAAGCAGGGAAACCTCCTGCCACGGCGGCTATACCAATAGGAGCGGTCAGATGGTCGCGAACCGTTTTGACCAAAGCGGGATATACACAAATAGCCGCTACGTTCTTAAGGTGCGGGAACTGCGTTTCAAATTCGTTAACGCGCTGTGCCATCGTGGCTACTTTGTCGGTCGTATCGTCCACGCTAAGTGTAGTCAGGTCTATTTGGTTCAAGCATTGTGCCCAAACAGCGGCATTATTATTTTCGGCTGCATGGCTCGATAGGAGTTCAGCGACCTGCGCCTTCACTTGCTCGTCGCTCATTGCAAACGGATAAGCGACAAAAAGTTGCTCAAATTTATTCATATCTGTATTCGTCATTATGTGTGATTTTACATTCTTTTCATCTATCAATCTGCCAGTCTGCCCAATATGGTTTCGTTCCCGCTCACGGAATCGCCCACCTCCACATCCATTTCAGTATTGAGCGGCAGATACATATCTACGCGGGAGCCCAATTTGATAAAGCCTAAGTGTTGATTGCGTTTGACTTGCATACCGGGTTTGGCATAGGTTACGATGCGTCTTGCCATAGCCCCTGCCACTTGCCTTACGGCTATTTGTACGCCGTTATCTGTTTCCAAGACGACCAAACTGCGTTCGTTTTCAGACGACGACTTAGGGAGCCACGCAGCACGGTGTCGCCCCTTCTGATGCTCACTGACCAACACCTTACCTTCGATAGGATACCAATTGGCATGCACATTAAAGGGAGACATAAAAATGCTGACTTGCAACCTTTCTTCGTGGAAGTACTCATTTTCCATCACCGGCTCAATAACCACTACTCGTCCGTCGGCAGGAGCCAACAAGAAGTGGGGGTCATCCAACTCAACGATACGCATCGGGTTGCGAAAAAAATAGGTAACAAACAGCATCACCAACATCGATACCAATACCACCACCGCAAAGAGCCAACGGGGCGTATAGAAAAAGACGGTAATGTCAATGGCTAATACGATAAGGAGCATGATGAGCAGCATACGTCTGCCTTCACGGTGGATGCGTGTTCTCATACCGCGGCTCCTTTCTCCCACTCGTCGAAGGGGAACTGCGCCAACATATCGGCGGCTTGATCAAGACCTGTTTGCAGTTTCTTCTCCAGCATCATACGGAACATGAACGGGATGTCGGCATCTACGGTCAGTTTGAGCCGCGTATCGTCCAAAGCCATCGGCTTCATCTGAATCCACATCGTAACCGGTATCGGACTATCTTCCACCGCGTATTTAACCACGTCATTCTCCTTCTTATCGGCTATCACGATGCCTATTTTTTGCCCCAGTCCGTCAATCTTCAAACGTACACAATCTTCGCAGATCTCTATTTCCTGCACTTTGTCTTTCGGCAGAAGGTGCTGCACCCGCTCAATGTTTTTCAAGTTGCTGAGCACCTTATAGATATTTGCTGCGTTATTGGTTGATTTTGCAATGTGACTTTCGTACTTCATACGCTGTTCATTTGGTTTCAACAGGCGGCAAAAGTAGGGCTAAATATGCGGTCATACAATAAAAAAACCGAAAAATCAGCGATTTCTCGGTTTTTAGTCATTTTTGACAGCCGAATTACTTCAGTATTTTCTTCTGCATACGTTGCAAGTCCGATTTGGAGATGTTTCCCACTGAATAGGGCATACGGGTTACATCTTTGAGGAACGCGCTGTACTTCTTCAAGCCCGGCACCAGCAGCGTGAAAGTAGCCATGCAGTAGTCGGCATCACCCTCGGAGATGAGGAACAGATTGCCGTTGGGCTTCACCATGTTATAGGTCTTATAGCCGAACTTAACGGGATTAGCCACACCTTTCTTGGCACTTTTCAGCAGGGCTTGCATTTGCAGGATAGAGGCAAGCGCGTTGTTCTGATTGTCGCCTAACTCAATCACAATCTCCTTGCCGCCAAAATAGTCTTGGGCAATGAGTTGGTAACTACCGCCGTTGAGGGTGAGCATATAGTTATCGCGTTGGTCAATCACATTGCTGCCAGCGCGGGAGGATACGCTCATTTGTGCCTGAGCACCAAGGGTAAGCATACCCAACATAAGCATTACAAAAAACTTTTTCATAGTATCTGATTTTTATAAAAGTGATTACAGTATATATCCGTGCTTATTTCCAAGCGGAATGAGACGAATTGCCCTTCCGCTCGGGGGCACCCACCGGTGGCAATTGTGACTTTGTTGCCAAACCCCATAGGGCAATTGTGGAGAGCATTAATACCCGTATTTTGGGGGGACTGTAGGTCTTTGATGTGTTTTTCATAAGCGGCGGCAAAAGTATAGTCATTTTCTTATTCGGACAATATACCCCTATTTTTTTCTTATTGTTTTTGCACACGCTTGCCTTGTGCGTCATACAGCACACCATCGCGGAGCATGTACAGCACACCGTTGCGAATGAGTTTGTCGGTCTTCACTTCGCTTGCTGAATGGTCGTCTATGCCCGTAGCGGATTGCGGTGCGTTCTGACGAAGCAGCAGTCCGTAAGCGTTGTTGTTACCTTTGTTCAGATCAATCGTATAGGCAGACTCGCTCAAGTTCCATACGGGCGTTCCCTCATAGGTCAGATAGAGCGTCTGTCCTTCGACTTCTTGATGCACATAGAGTTGCAGACTTTGTGCCTTGGGCGAGGTGAGGTTGAGCGGGAAGAAGGCAGTGCCGTCTTCTGCCAATGGGAAGGCAGCATCACACAGTTGCAGACCATATCCGCTAACGCTCATCTGCGCCACCTTGGCATTACCCATAGAGGCTTTGGTCAGTTCCTGCTCGGCTTGATAGGTATTGGTGGCATCGTCTGAAGCACTGACATAGAGTTGGTCGCTGTAGGTGTCGGTGCTACGACCCAGACGGACGATGAATTCATCTTGTCGGTTTGCCTCACGCATAGGCGCATAGAACACACTGTGCGTGGCATCGGTCATGCTCACCACGCTTTCTTCACCATCGGTATGCAGGAAGAAAGGTGAACCGACTACAAAACTCGTTTGGTTCAGATAGACCGCCTCAAAACTATTGGTGCTATGATGATAAATCAGGGCTTTGTCAGTGGCTGTGGTGCCGATGTTGACGTGATACATGCGGGTGTTGCCCAGTCCGTTCCAACCTTCATCTCCTGCTTTGCCACCATTGAGAGCATAGGCTTGCAGGTTAATATCGGTCTCTTGCGTGATGGGAGCACCGTCTTTCTTGCGCAGCACAAGCGTAGCATATTGTTCGGCAGAAACGGTAATCATATAGAACTTACCCGGGCGGAGTGTTCCTTGTTCATAATCCCATTCGCTCTTGCCCTTCGCACGTTCGCTGCCATCGTGGCGGATGATGGCATAGTTGCTGCCATAACTCATGCGACGCATCTGGGCATCCAACACTCCTGTGCGGGCATCCACTTCAAAGGGAACACTGAAAGCATACCATCCTTCGGATGCCACCGTGCTCGGGTCAATTGTAACAGCATAGTAGGCTGCGTCGTGAATAGCAAGGTTGGTTAGGTTCAACGCTTCACCCGAACGGGCTTCACTGAAGGTCTCGTCTTCGGTCTTGTCACTCATACGCGCTTCTATACGGAAGGTGTTCACATCAACTCGACCTGCACCCAGTTCAACTTGTCCGCCTTGTTCTACCACCATGTTGCCGTACGTGTCACGATGGTAGGAGTCGGCACTGCCGGTCAGCAGCACACCAGTACCCTTGATGCGCACCGTCACACCATCGCGAATAGTCATGCCACCCACTGCCACATGGCTGTCAATATCCACATCTGCCATGATGACTACGGGGTCTGACTCGTTGGGCGTATCGCTGTTGCGCCAGTTGTCAGCATCGTTCCAATTGCTGCCGTTGCTGCCGTCGAACACATGTCCGGCATTCACTGTCAAGGTGGCAGTTCCACTGACTGTCTCGGTGATATAGTTGGGATCGCTCGGAGTGAAGCGAACAGGCAAATTAGCGTGCGTACCTACTTCGTAATACGCCATCATGTCTAACGAACCGTCCCACTCAATGCTTCCGGCTACCAATGCCGTTCCGCCGTCAATAACACCCATAGTGGTGTTGGTCAGGTTGGCCTCGCCTAATACCTGTCCATAGTTCATTTCGGCAGCACCGCTCACGCTGGTAACATGAGCCCGCGCTACCATAACAGGTACGCTGAACTCAACCGTGTTGTACCAATCTTGGTTCGACGGTGTAAAGACCACTGTGCCCATGCTTGGTTCTCCGGCAGAAAGAATCTCGTCTTGTCGTTTCCAAGCATACGTACCGCTGACGGCTTCTGTGGGGAACTTAACCGTGTCAATCGCACTGAAATCACCGCTCAATACGGACTGATCCAAGGCTTGTCCGTAGGTGATGGCAGAGCCGGTCAGCGCCTGATAGATGGCGGGGGCATACTTTTCAACCACCACCGTCATCGATGCTGACAACGTATTATACCAGTTGGCATTGGCAGGAGTGAAGATGACATTGCGCTCAAATGCACCTGCCACTGTTTCTACGCGACTATTACCCTCTTCCCATGCAAAACTGCCTTCTACCTCAACTCCGTCCAGTTCAACCCGTCCGCCGCTGAGAGAAGCGTCCGACAGCAACCTGCCAATCAACATCTTCTCTGCTGTAGGCAGACTCACAATAGCCGGAGTGAAGCGGTTGATGGTCAATGTTTTCTCTACTGTCGGAGCAGTAGCATAGGTCTCGTCACCATCTTGGTGAGCGGTGATGGTCACTTCACCGCCTTTGATAATACGCAGATGATTGTCGGCATCCACGTATGCAATCGAAGCATCCGAAGTCGTATAGCGGATGGTCAGACCGCTCGAAGCCACAGCGTCAAACGTGATGTCGGCGTTGCAGAACATTGTACTTGTTGCTAAGTTCCACGTAATAGACTGCGGCGTCTTCAGGACAGGAACCTCTACTGTGCAACTAGCGGCATTGTACCAATCGGTGTTGGTGGGCGTGAAAATAACAGTATATCCGCTGTTTACACGCTCAACATAGGTATTTAACTCTTGCCATGCAAATGTGCCCTCTATCGGCGTGGCGATACCTTGTATGTCTGTTGTGGCTTGACCGCCTTCAAGAGCCACACTGCTCAAGGTGGCAGGCAGAATGGTTGCACTTGCCGTGGGCAATGTTGCAATAGTAGGTGTTACGCGGCTTATGCTGTATGTGCGGCTTGTTGTGGTGCTCTCGTAGTTGGTGTTGCCCGCTTGTGTGGCGGTGATAACCACATCGCCTGCACTTCGTATGTTCAACCACCATGTGCCGTCTTCTTTTTGATACGGCTCGGCTATATTATTGTCAGCCGATGTGAAGACAACCGGCAGTTCGCTGGTGGCAGTAGCGACGAGTTGCACCTTGTCGGTGGTCATGGTGGCAACAGGCGAAACAACGTTCCAAGTAATCTGTTGTGTAACAGGTATGACGGTTACGGACACGGGCACTTCAAGTCGCTGGTCGCGGTTGGAGATAACGATGGTGTTCTGCTCCGTACCGATAGTGCGACCCGTGCAGCGAATCTGTACTACGGCGTTCTTGGCAAAATCGCCGCAGTCCTCGCCGAGGGTGACGGTGCGAACCTCAATCTGACTGCTCGGGTTCTGCAGTTCCACATCTAAAGCACCGGTCAAGTTGGAGTAGTCCACGGTGAACTGTTGCAGCACGGTCTGTCCGTACTCTACAGCAGAGAAGTCCATATTGTTCTCACGCAGTTCAAGATACTTGGCAAGGGTTACTTCCACGTTCTTGAAGGTGCGGGTCAGGGTAGCACCCGTTTCGGCGGCAATCTTGATTTTGGTTGTGGCGCGGTTCAGGGTGTATGGACCATAGTGGTTGTAACTGCTGCTCATATCGCCGCGCTCTATATATGCCACTTCGTGCCAGCTACCATTGTAGTACTCTGATACCCACAAGCCCCACAAGGCTACTTTATCGCATTTAGCATCAAACTCAATCGTGGCAGGTTCACCTTGCAGTGGGAACTCCTCGCTGTCAATGGTGTGCAGGGTCTTTTCCCCGGGTTCGTCCAAGACGAGCGGTCTGCAGCCTGCGGCGGGGTCGCGGCTGACAAGTTTGCGCATCGCACTGACGGCTACATAGTCGTCCGTACCGGCTTGGCGGGCAGTTATATAACCTGTTCCCCAGCCGGTGATGGTCAGTGTGTTACCGCTCACCGAGGCAAAGGCAGCGGCAGCGGCATCCAGTTCGTAAGTAATAGGAAGGGTGTTGTCCGCATCGGAGTAGGCGGTCAGGGTCTTGGTGACGGTCTGTCCGTTCTCGCGTTTGATGTTGCTCAAACGGTCGGTCCAGACGATATGTTGCACGGTTTTGTTGGTTACCTCTACAGTGATGGTCTCGTTGACGGCTTCCCATTTGGTATCACCGGCTTGACGGGCAAACAGGTGTGTCGTACCTACGCCTATGCCGGTTACTTGGTCGCCGTTGGTCACTTGCAGTATGCTCGGGTCTTCAGCGGTCAACACAACGGGCAGTCCGCTGGTTGCGTAGGCGGCACCGCTGTAGAGTTCGTTCTTGGGCAGCGGGGTGATGTCTTCGCGCCAGATGATTTCCTGCAAGGCTTTGTTGGTGGTGCCGGTGAGGGTGATATCGGCAGTCTTGCCGTCTTCGCTCTCAATGTGCAAGGTGGCTGTATGGTTGCCTGCCACTTCGTGCTTATGACGAATGGTGAGTGCTGCCGTGCTGTAGTTGTCTATGGAGGATGCAATGGTAGTGCTGCCTTCGGCTATGGCGAAGCAGTCGGCATTAGTGCCGGTCAAACTGACGGTGCAGGTCTTCACGTTGTACCAGTCAATGTTGATGGTGCGCTCGGTCGGGTTGTTGCCTATATACCCGCTGCCAAAGTCCTGCGATGCAGGGGCGACTATCTCTTTGCGCTCGGTGATGGTGATGTTTTTATAGCGGCAATAGATAGAACCGTTATATTTGAATTTTATATATCTTGTTGATGGCTGGAGATTTTTGATTATGCCATTATGATGTTCCTCACGTTTGCTGTTGTACCAAATCTCATTCCAGTCTCGTCCGTTTGAACTTTCATATACCCAACAATCAGGGAAGCCGGGCAGGGACAACATAATCTTATCCAATTGCTGGTCGAATGATAAGGTTTGAGGAATACCTGTGAAACTGATAGTTACTTCATCATCATCTTCGTCAACTTCTCCGTCCCCCAGTTTGAAACAATTATTGTCCCAAACGACATTGCCCGAATGTGATATCTTAAAGTGATTATAATTAGCACTTGTCAGCGTTGCAGGCACGTGGTTTTGCGGCTGATAGACGTGTATGGTCTTGCTCAGGTTGCTGCTTGCGTTGTTCCATTTGTAGTTGCCTGCCTGTGTGAGGGTGAAGGTAACATCGCCTGTGAGGTTATACACCTCAATGCGGCCATCTACATAATTGGCAATCTCAGGGCGATTGGAAACGACGGTGAACGGCAGTTCTGTGTTGGATGACACAACGGGTTCGCTCACTTGTGCACCCCACGGGTAGTTGTTCTCAAGGTTCCAAGTAATAACAGGAGTTTTCTTCTGTACTGTGATGGTAGCGGTGATGGTGTCGCCTGTCCAGTAGTCGTTGTTGGCTTGGCGGATGGTCAGTGTGGCTGTACCTGCGTTCTTGGCGCGCCACTTGCCGTCCGTAAAGCGGATGATATTCTCGTCGGACGAGGTGATAACTACCGCGTTTTGTGCTGGCTCGCCCTCGGCGGGAGCATTAACGCTGTAGGCATCTTCCGTTGCTACAGCGTCCTCTACATCGCACGTGATGCCGTCAAGCCATGACGACAATGTGGTGGTGTGCTTGCTCACATACACGTGAATAGAGCGAGTGCGTTCGAAGATGGTGGTTGTACCGGTTTGGTGGAACTGAATGACCTCATCGCCGTATTTGGTGGCGGTGATAGTGCCGGTGTGTGCGCTGCCGTTGTGGGTGTAACTGATGTATTGAGCGGCAATAGGGTAGGAGAAGCGTCCGTTTGTCTCGTCCGTGTTCTCAAACGCCATATCTGCGGTCTCGCCAATCAGCAGTCGCAGTTCTTTTACCGGCTCTGCGGGCAGGTCTTCGCCGTTGAGCAAGAACAGCGGAGTGGCTTTCGGTTCGATGCCGTAGGTGTGAGTGGCTGTAACGGATTTATAATGTTCCGTCTCTGCGGTGGTGGCTGTTACGACTACGTTGGTAAACGCTGTCAGGTTTTGTGCAGCACGCAGGTTCAGTCCTTCCACGGTCATTGCACCGGTGTTGCCGGACGAGAGAGTGATGCCTACATTGCTCACGGCGTTGCCGCTATAAGCGAGCGATGCCATATTTTCCATCAAATCGCCGGAATAGATATGTTCCGGCTCCCGCCAAACGATGGTCGGGGTAAGTTTGTTTACAGTAACTATAAAATCTTTATAAACTGAAATATATTGCTCCGTTTGAGCTGTGGTTGCTCTTATTGTATAATCGCCGCATTGTGTAGCAGAAAATATACTACCAGATATTGTAGCCGAAGAAGAGTTGCTGCTTACAATTGTATATGAAACGCTTCCGTTACCTGTATTAGATATGAGATTGGAGAGATTTATAGTAGAATTATTGATACCTGCTATGGAAACGTTGACAGAGCCATTATTTGCTGTTAACGAAGGTGTTGCACGTAATCCTATACCGGATACTTCAAATGATTTTGTGCCGCAATCACCGGATATAGTTATATTTCCATTTCGTGTGCCTTGAGCTGTTGGACGGAACTGTACACTAATAGTAGCAGTACCTGTACAATCGCCTGACTTGCTGATGGTCGCAGGAAACTCTGTGCTGTTTGTATTTTTTGATATAGAGATAGATTTACCTGTAGCTTCATTACTAAATGTAAAGGTTCTTGTTCTATTTTCACTAGTTGTACCGTAAGTCTGATTTTCAAAAGCCATCGTACTTGTTGAGCCGGACAGTGTTTTTGCCATTTTAAAACTTTCTTCACTCACAGAAACATTACGATAGGTTTTTACCTGCTTAAACCAGTCAAGATGTGTTCCGAAGTCTTTAGTTGAGACAATTCTTATTCCGCGGGCATTAAAGATAGCACTATTAGATGAAATTGAAACTGTGTTACTCTCTGAATCTTCACTTCTCCAAGCTTGCCAAGTCCCATTGAGAGTTTTGGTTTGTATATCTGTATCTGTCCAAGTATTGCTGTTAGCAGGAAGATATTGTATCTTATATGTTAAGTCGGCACCTGCTGCTGTACAAGTCAAAGTCAATTTATATGAGAAACTGGCTAAACCATACGAATTCGTGAAAGAATATTGGGCGATGACTTCATATGCATTAATACTTGTGTTATATACGTCTCTATTATGAGAATATGTACAATCATTTCCCCACACCTGTCCACTGAATCCCAATAATATACAGAGTATTACAACTGCTGCTGAACGGGAAATGAACGGGAAATGAACAGGAGCTGAACAGCGACTGAACAGCCTTTTCTCAACTGCACGTATTATCGCGTTTTTCATATCGTAAATTCTTTTCATATCTTTCATGTAAATCATATTGATCAATCTTTTTTGTACTTATTTATTCTATGTATTGTTATTAACACTTTTCTGTTTGATTAGTTAGAAAACGCTCAAGCGTAGACTTATCCGGCAATTGTAATTGATAAGTGCTTACAAACAAGTTCTCATCCATTCCGGCAGTTGCATACTCCACCATCTGTTCGCCTTTCTGCGTACAAAGCAATATGCCAACCGGCGGATTATCGCAACTATGCATCTCATTGGCCTTGTAATATGCCACATATGCATTTAACTGACCTATATATTCGTGCTTGAAAGCATCATTTTTCAACTCTACTATCACATTGCAATGCAAATACCGGTGATAAAAAACCAAATCTGCAAAATAATAGTTCCCGTCTATCACGATCCGTTTTTGACGCGCTTCGAAGCAAAAACCGGAACCCAGTTCCAACAAAAACTCCTGTAGGTGGTTAATCAGCGCATCTTCCAAAGCCGACTCTGACACAATCTCGTGCATTTTAAGTCCTAAGAATTCCAAAGAGACAGGATCGCGCACAACCATCTGCGGGGTAGCCATCTCCGGCTCTATAAGTGACAAAAGTTTTTCGGGATTACCACTCACTCCGGCACGGAAATACAAGTTGGTAGTTATCTGGCGGCGCAATTCGCGCACAGACCATCCTCCGCGAATGCTCTCCGTCTCATAGAAGAAACGAGCCAAGGGGTCGGACTGCGTCATAATCTCACGTATATGCGAAAAGGACAAATTATTAATCAGCTTATCTGCCGGCGTGGTGAATTTCTGCAACGCCGCCTCAGATTTTCCCGATTGGTGCGACACTGTCGTACTTTTTGAACCCAATTGGTGCGACGCTGTCGCACTTTTTTCAATCTGCAAAGAATCAGCTATGTACGGATAGTATTGATAAAATAAGCGGGAATATTTTAAAGTAGTGATATTGATTCCTTCTATATTCACGCGCTCTGCCAAACGTTCCAAAAGTTGTTCCCCGTATTTGGCTCTATCTTCTCCGTTTTGCTCAAACTCAACTATATAATAGCCAACTAACCAGTTACGCAAGGTTAAGGAGCGATTGATTGCACGGCTCGCAATGCTTTGCGCTACGTAGTGGGTATCGCGGATAAAATCAGCCAACTGCTCAAACGAGTGCACGGATAACTGACTCCATCGCTGAGCTAATTGTTGTATATTTTCCTTATTCTCTTGCATACTTTTTTGCTTTTATTTTTTCTTGGGGAGTTTTTGAGATTCTCCCAATGCTTTTTCTTCTTTCGCAACGCGGCGCTCAACCTTCTTTATATCTTCAGCCGCCGGCAACTCCTCCGGTTTGATACCACGCTCGTATATATTCTGCGACAGACGCTTTTCTGAAGCCCGCAACTCTTCCCGTTTCTCCAACCGCTGTTGTAGTTGCAAGCGCTCCGCGATCAACTCTGCCCTACGTGTCTGCACGGCAAAATAACTCTGTGCGAAAGCAATCTCTTCCTTCTTTGGGTCCCCATTCTGTGCAATGAGATAACAAGCATACCGGGTAAGAAGAACATCGTCTATCTCCTTTTGTGCTCCTTTAGGCATCGGTATCGTTTTCGTGACATCACGAAAATGATCATCTACGCCGATATTCTGCGATTTACATGATTCTTTGGCTCGGTTGATTGCTGTTGCGAAATTCTCCCAACGTGTATAACCGCACACGCTTTGTAACTCACGGGCGTACCATACTTCCATCGTAGAACCATCATCTGCCAATATCTCATGCATGATACTGTCAAACGTTGATTTATATGTCACAATGCTCTGTGCATCCATATCTTCATTCCCTTTCAGCCCATAGTGGGGACACGGCAAAAGTAGAACGAGATGAACAAACAAAAAAAAATCAGGTGTTTTTCAAACACGAAGAACACCTAATCTTATCAAAAGTATATTTTTGAAGGGCAATTTTCGGACGATTGTTGCGATTTATCTTAACAAATTGTAATCTTTGGTGAGCAAAAACATGTCTAAGGTTTGTAGTTACTTTGCTCTAAAATAAGTTGTGCATCGCCCTGGGACATCAGGTCAGTGAGCGACACTTCCTCGTGGTGATTCATATAACTTTCCACGATTCGCCACCCTATCCACGTACCAAGCCGTGCGGGCGAGTCCTGACTGATTTCGGAAGTGAAAGGTCCGTCGTTGAGGTAAGATGCTATCGTTCGTTGCTCCGTTCGGAACAGGTCGCGACGGTCCATCATCCTGTGCCAAATAGCACGCTCGTGATAGACGCTCCATTCCCATTGCTCTTTCGTATAACCCATCACTTCATACGGCGGCAAATCGTCAAACAAGCAGGCAAGCAGATACATCACTTTTCCGCGATAGATCATCTGATCAAGCAATCGGTTCTTGCTGCTCGTATAAGGAATATGCCGGAAGAGCCATGCGCTAACCACATCCACCGGAATACACTCTTTGCGCATGGTTTGCAATTGGTACTGATGCACCACACCCTGGTAGTACGGATAATCTTTACCCAAATACATATCGGCCCCTACGGCTATTCCGTCCTCCACAAAATAGACGGCAGACTGAAATCCGGAAATAAACAAATAAACGATGGGCAACTCCCAATCAGGATACAGCCAACGTACTCGGGCAAAGGCTTTTGCCATCGGTTTTTCTATATCGCCCACACGGGCAAAAACCTGTTGCTCCACCGCATTGGTATGAGCAAAACCATATAGGGTATCGTTTAGAAATTGAGGCAAGGCCTGCTTCAAAGCAACGGTGTCAGCACTCGGGAAACCTAATATATCCTCCACATAAACGGGCATGAAATCAGGAAATTCGCTGTACAAACGTTGCACATCGGCATCAAGGGTTGCTTCCTGCACGGACAACAAAGCACTATCGAAACGGACAAAGTGCATTTCGGGAACCTCTATATGTCGCGGGAAATAAGTACGAGAACGCTGACAAGCCGACAAAATGCCAAGGCAAGTCAGTAACAAGATAAATCTACAGTATCGATTACTCATTTTCATCTATTTGTCCATCTTTGATTGTCAGTACACGGTCGGCAATAGATGCGAGGTCTTTGTCGTGGGTAACGATGACGAGTGTTTGTCCGAATTGGTCGCGCAAGTTGCGAAGCAGTTGGTGCATTTCCGTTTTATTGGCTTCGTCGAGGCTTCCGGTAGGCTCGTCTGCATAGATTATATCGGGCGACATCATCAAAGCGCGCGCCACTGCCACACGCTGCTGTTCGCCGCCTGAGAGTTGATTGGGTTTATGCTCTACCCGTTCGGAAAGGTCAAAGCGAGCTAACAGCCTACGAGCGCGCTCTGCGGCTTGAGCGTGCGATTTGCCGGCTATCAAAGCGGGCATCATCACATTCTCCAACGCCGTAAACTCGGGCAGCAACTGACTTTGCTGAAACACGAAACCGATATGGCGATTGCGAAAAGCAGCCAACTTCTTTTCGGACAAGCCTCCGAGCGTGGTATCGCCTATTCGGACTTGCCCCTCGTCGGGACGGTCCAGCGAACCTAAGATCTGAAGCAGGGTCGTTTTGCCCGCTCCGCTCTTACCTACTATGGCGACTATTTCACCCTTTTCTATATGCAGCGAAACACCGCGCAACACTTCCAACGAGCCGAAACGCTTGTGTATATTGGTAGCTGTTATCATACGGACATGAATCAAATAACGGCGCAAAAGTAGTATTTTTTTAGCTTGTTAAAAAAACGATTGTCCATTTTGCTCATTGAACATTTCGCTCTACCTTTGCCCGCAGAAACAGAGAAGCACTTTCGACTTTCGACTATAAACTATAAACTATAAACTATAAACTATAAACTATAAACTACATACTATCATGTCCTTACATTTTATGAGTGCAGCAGAGGCTGCGCAATTGGTACACAATGGTGACGTAGTCGGTATGGGCGGTTTTACGCCTGCCGGTGCGCCCAAAGAAGTACCTACGGCGATTGCTCACATGGCACAGGCTATGCATGAGCGCGGAGAAGAATTTAAGATTGGTGTGTATACCGGTGCTTCTACCGGCGACAGTTGCGATGGCGAGTTGAGTCGTGCCGGAGCCATCTCGTTCCGCTCCCCTTACCAGTCTTCCAAAGACATGCGCAGCGAACTCAACAAGCAACATATCCACTACTTTGATATGCACCTTTCGGAGTTGGCTCAGGACTTGCGTTACGGTTTCCTTCCCCGTCCTACGGTGGCTATTGTAGAGGCTTGTATCGTGAACGAGCGCGGCGAGATTGTACCTACTGCGGGCGTGGGAATCATTCCTACCATCTGCCGCTTGGCTGACAAAATAATCGTAGAATTGAACGAAGCCATGCCGCCTGTTATGCGCGGTATTCATGACATCTACGAACCTGCCGATCCTCCTATGCGCAGAGAGATCCCCGTTTACCACGTAGGTGACCGTATCGGTACAGACTGCGTTCGCGTAGATCCGAAGAAGATTGTGGCAGTGGTTCGCACCAACCGTCCCAACGAGGTAGGTAAGTTCACACCTTCGGACGAGACGACCGAAAAAATCGGAGCCAACGTAGCACAATTCTTGGAGGACGAGATGCGCGGCGGCAGAATCCCCAAACAGTTCCTGCCCATCCAATCGGGCGTAGGCAATATAGCCAATGCCGTTCTGAAAGCGTTGGGCGAAAATCCGCATATTCCACCTTTCACCATGTACACAGAGGTAATCCAAGACTCCGTAATCGGATTGATGAAAGAGGGACGCGTAACGTTTGCCAGCGGCTGCTCGCTAACTATCGGTGCCGAGTTGCTGCAAGACATTATCGACCACATGGATTTCTTCCGCAGCCGTATTGTATTGCGTCCGCAGGAAATCAGCAATAACCCCGAGGTAGCACGTCGGTTGGGGTTGATTACCATCAACACTGCTCTTGAAGCCGACATCTTCGGCAACATCAACTCGACGCACGTATGCGGTACGAAGATGATGAACGGTATAGGCGGTAGCGGCGACTTTACGCGCAACGCTTACATCTCCATCTTCACTACGCCTTCCACCGCCAAGGGAGGTGCCATTTCCAGTATCGTACCTATGGTCAGCCATTTGGACCACTCCGAACACAGTGTCAAAGTTCTGATTACCGAACAAGGCATAGCCGACCTTCGCGGCAAGAGTCCTATTGAACGCGCACATACCATCATCGAGAACTGTGTAGCCCCCGAATATAAGGATATGATGCGTGCTTACTTGGCTTCCGCACCTACGGCACACACGCCTCATAACCTCTCGCTCGCACTGGCTATGCACGAGGAGTTCCTGCGCAGCGGCGATATGAGAAACACTAAATTCTAAATACCATGCAAACCATTATCATCACCGGCGGAGCAGGTTTTATCGGCAGTCATGTGGTACGCCTGTTGGTCAATAAATACCCCAAGTACAAAATCATCAATGTGGATTGCCTGACCTATGCCGGCAATTTGGCTAACCTGAAAGACATTGAGGACAAGCCTAATTACCGCTTCGTAAAAGCCGATATATGCGACTTTGACACCATCTATCGCCTCATGCAGGAAGAGAAGGTAACGGGCATTATCCACCTTGCCGCCGAGAGCCATGTAGATCGCAGCATCAAAGATCCCTTCACCTTTGCTCGGACAAATGTGATGGGTACGCTCAGTATGCTGCAAGCCGCTAAACTCTATTGGGAATCCCTACCCGAACGATACGAGGGCAAGCGGTTCTATCACATCTCCACCGATGAGGTATATGGTGCGCTGGAACTAACCCACCCCGAGGGTATTGAGTCGCCCTTCACCACCAAGGCTTCTTCGGCTCACCACCACGCATACGGCGAACGCTTCTTCACGGAAGACTTGAAGTACATGCCTCACAGCCCCTATTCGGCTTCCAAAGCAAGCAGCGACCACTTTGTCAGGGCATTTCACGATACCTACGGCATGCCGACCATCGTGACCAACTGCTCCAATAACTACGGTCCCTATCAGTTCCCCGAGAAACTGATGCCCCTCTTCATCAACAATATCCGTCATCGCAAACCCCTGCCCGTATATGGCAAGGGCGAGAACGTGCGCGACTGGCTGTTTGTAGAGGATCATGCCCGCGCGA
>DFIN01000027.1:39369-40967 GCA_002372135.1 Bacteroidales bacterium UBA3696 | reverse complement strand
ATACGCGGCGTACCACGACTGCGACGCGCTATCTCACCCGCTGCCTTACTATCTATAGCAATACCCAGCAACCCTGCCGAACGGCTCACTATACCCGCTAATATATCCGCATCGTAATACTCCAAATGACAGTTGATACCAAAGCGTGCCCGCAAAGGTGAGGTCAGCAAACCACTACGGGTGGTAGCACCGATGAGTGTAAAACGATTCAAATCAATCTGTATGGTTCGGGCGGACGGCCCCTTGTCTATCATAATATCGATGCGATAATCCTCCATCGCCGAATATAGATACTCCTCCACCACGGGACTTAAACGATGTATCTCATCTATAAACAATACATCATTCGGTTCCAACGAAGTCAACAATCCCGCCAAATCCCCGGGCTTATCCAACACCGGACCGCTCGTTACCTTAAAACCGACCCCTAACTCGTTCGCTATGATATTGCTAAGTGTCGTCTTACCCAACCCGGGAGGGCCGAATAGCAATACATGGTCCAAACTCTCACGACGCATGCGGGCTGCCTCTACAAAAATCTTCAAGTTACTCACTATCTTCGACTGACCCGCAAAATCACTAAAACGCAACGGACGCAAAGCATTATCCTGCTCCTTCTCCGTCATCTGATTACGTATATCAAAATCTTCCATACAATAGTTTGGCAGTTGTTTTACAATAGTTTAACAGTTGTTTAGCGGTTGTTGGGTCGCTTGATGAAAGAATTGCTCCAAATCCTGTATATCCGCTATCGGACTGTTGGCTCGTATTTGCCCGTGATCCAACACGAGAACACGACTACACATTTCCCTTACTTCCTGCAATATATGCGTAGATAAAATCACGGGGCAACGCTCACCCGTGAGCCGGATTACTCTTCGTATGTCGTCCAACTGATTAGGGTCTAATCCCGTGGTCGGTTCATCCAATATAAGCAACTGAGGTTCCCCCATCAACGCTGCGGCCAACCCCACACGCTGACGATACCCCTTGCTCAAATAACGAATACGCTTGTGTGACTCGCTTCGCAATCCCACCTGCTCAATCAAACGCTCCACTTCGGCTTTCCTACCTGTAACACCTTCCGTCACTTGAGCCATAAACAGCAAATACTCGCGTACATACATCTCTTCATACAGCGGGTTCTGCTCACTCAGATAGCCGATACGATCCGGACGACGAATCATACATACACCATCATCTTTTCGATTCGCATCCGCCTTCCAAATACCTAATAAAATCTTCATCAAACTCGACTTACCTGCTCCGTTTGGTCCCAATAAACCGACCACTTCACCGGGATATACCGACATGTTGATATCACGCAACACGCGCTGACCCGAGAAGGATTTGTTCAAATGCGATATCTCTACTACTGCATTCATATCTTACTACATTCATATAAATAAGAAGCCTTCAAACGCCACAAAAGTAGTGGTTTTCGCGCTGCAAGCAAAAAAAGAGCCACCTTTTCACAAAAATCACAAAAAAAATTTGCCACTTCAAAAAACAGCAGTACCTTTGCCGCGCTTTTTAGGAAAGCAGTTTGACATCTTTTTTTCAGTCAAACCTTGGAGAGATGGGTGAGTGGCTGAAAC
>DFIN01000027.1:18496-39269 GCA_002372135.1 Bacteroidales bacterium UBA3696 | reverse complement strand
GTACCGGGGGTTCGAATCCCCCTTTCTCCGCCAAAATGCTGCAAGACTAACCTTGCAGCATTTTTTCTTACCTATACCACCCTATTCACATTCCACAGTATCATACTGATTACTATATTTTTACAAAACTTTCAAACATTTTTCAATCTTCTTTAATCCTACTATTTATGCCACTTTTCTCATTTCCTTCCAAACGGATTGTAGATAACTTTTCTGCTCATTTTTTTGCGAGCATACGATAATGCCCTACTTTTGCAATCCGTTTTTCCCAACTATTTCTAACCCTTATTCATTCTTATGGAAACGTATATCATTAAGCGTGACGGCAAGCAAGAGATTTTCTCCATTGACAAAATCAAAAATGCAGTCGCCAAATCATTCCTTGCAGTAGGCGCATTCGCCACAGAAGAGACCCTCGCAGCCATCCTCAGCCATCTGCGCATTCAAGGAGGTATAAGCGTGGAAGAAATCCAAAACCAAGTAGAGGTAGCCCTCATGTCCGAAGGGTACTACCAAGTAGCCAAAGCCTACATCCTCTACCGCTCACGTCACCAAGAAGACCGAGAAACACAAGCCAAACTCAACTTCCTTAGCAATTACTGCGATGCCAAGAACGCCGCCGAAGGCTCTAAATACGATGCCAACGCCAACGTAGAGCACAAAAACATTGCCACCCTTATCGGCGAACTCCCCAAGTCCAACTTCATACGGCTTAACCGCAGATTGCTCACCGACCGAATCAAACAAATGTTCGGAAAAGAATTGGCAGATAAATACATTTCCCTGCTCAACCAACATTTCATCTACAAGAACGACGAGACCTCAATTGCCAACTACTGCGCTTCCATCACGATGTATCCGTGGCTGATAGGAGGTACCAAGTCCATCGGTGGCAATGCCACCCAGCCTACCAACCTCAAATCGTTCTGCGGCGGGTTCATCAATATGGTATTCATGGTGTCTAGTATGCTCTCTGGCGCATGCGCAACACCCGAATTCCTTATGTATATGAACTACTTTATAGGATTAGAATACGGGAAAGACTATTGGAAAGACCCCGAAAAAGTAGTGGATCTGAGTCTCAAACATCGCACCCTCGACAAGGTGATTACCGACTACTTCCAACAGGTTGTCTATTCCATTAACCAGCCCACCGGCGCACGCAACTACCAATCTGTATTCTGGAACATCTCCTACTACGACAAATACTATTTCCAATCCATCTTCGGCAATTTCTTCTTCCCCGATGGTTCCAAACCTGACTGGGATGGTCTCAACTGGCTGCAAAAACGCTTTATGAAATGGTTTAACGCCGAACGCCTCCGCACGGTTCTCACCTTCCCCGTAGAGACAATGGCACTGCTCTCCGAAAACGGCGAATGTAAGGACAAAGAATACGGCGACTTTACGGCTGAGATGTACGCTGAGGGACACTCCTTCTTTACCTACATAAGCGACAATGCCGACTCATTGGCCAGTTGCTGCCGTTTGCGTAACGAAATACAGGACAACGGATTTAGTTACACACTCGGTGCAGGAGGTGTGAGCACAGGCTCCAAATCCGTGCTGACCATCAACCTCAACCGCTGCGTACAATACGCCGTGAGAAACAATATTCCTTACCAAACATACGTGGAAGAAGTTGTGGATTTGATGCACAAAGTTCAAATGGCATACAACGAGAACCTGATGGAGTTCCAACGTCGTGGACTGCTGCCGCTCTTCGATGCCGGCTATATCAACATAGCACGTCAATACCTCACCATTGGTGTGAACGGTATGGTGGAAGCCGCCGAGTTCCTCGGACTGCAAATCACCGACAACGACAACTACCTCAATTTCGTTCAGACCATACTCGGTACCATCGAAAAACTCAACAAAAAATACCGCACCAAAGACTTGATGTTCAACTGCGAAATGATTCCCGCAGAAAATGTAGGTGTCAAGCACGCTAAATGGGATAAAGAAGACGGCTACGTAGTGCCTCGCGATTGCTATAACAGCTATTTTTACGTGGTAGAAGACCCATCTTATACCGTCTTGGATAAATTCCGCTTACACGGACGCAAATACATAGAGCACCTCACCGGCGGCTCTGCCCTACACTGCAATTTGGAAGAACACTTGAGCAAAGACCAATACCGCCAACTACTCCACGTGGCTGCCGTGGAAGGGTGCAACTACTTTACGTTCAATATCCCCAACACCATCTGCAACGACTGCGGACATATTGACAAACGATATCTCAAAAAATGTCCGAAATGCGGCAGCGAACATGTAGATTACCTTACCCGCATTATCGGCTATATGAAGCGCGTGAGCAACTTCTCCGCCGCACGACAAGCGGAAGCAGCCAAACGCTACTACGCCAATTCAAGCGCGGCACCGCAAGCAGAAGAATAATCGGACACTACCGGAATATGAAAGTAGCATCCTACGATATTGTCTTTCAGGAAATACCCAATGAAGTGACACTGGCATTGAACATCAGTCAATGCCCGTGTCACTGCCCTAAATGCCATAGCCCGCACTTGTCGGAAGACATCGGCGAAACGCTCACCGAAGATCTCCTATTCGGACTGCTCGAACGATACGGAGCAGGTATTACATGCATCTGTATTATGGGGGGCGACGCTTTCCCAAAAGAGGTGAACTATTGGCTGTGGCGCATACGCACATTGGGCAAAAAAGCGGCATGGTACTCAGGCAAAGACAAGAAAGCCGACGAGGTGGAAATACGAAACGTGGACTTCCTCAAAATAGGCTCCTATAAAGAGGAATTAGGGGCACTCAAGCAGCCTACCACCAACCAACGCCTCTATCGCATACGCCACACATTCCGTTCCGCCGAAGCCCCGCAAGACACCCCCTTGGAGGAACATACTTGGGAAGATATCACATCCTCTTTCTGGAAATAAAATGGGAAAAAAACAGAAAAATGGCGCTTATGCCGCCATTTTTCTGTTTTCTGTTTTGTATTTTGTTTTTTTGCAGTACTTTTGCGCCCGTCTTTTGCCGCGGTGGTGGAATCGGTAGACACGAAGGACTTAAAATCCTTTGGCCAGTGATGGCTGTGCGGGTTCAAGTCCCGCCCGCGGTACACCAAAGGGATGCAGCATAAGTTGCATCCCTTGTTTATATTCCATACACATAGATTTTTACATCACAATAACTCTTATAAAACAACTCATCATGAAAACAAGTACTAAAATTTGGTTATGTCTCGGCGGTTGTGCGCTGGTGGTACTGGGTGTGCTCTGCATTATGTATCCGGGCGACACCCTCGTTTCTTTAGCATGGGCATTGGGGCTAACCCTCATCGTTGCCGGTTGCGGTACGTTCGGAACTTGGGCTGCTCTGCGTCGTATCAATCCCTTTAGCGGTTTGACTTTTCTCACGGCTCTGCTGCAAGTGTTCCTCGGCATCCTGCTGATTATCAATCCTGCTCCGTTAGCCATTGCCTTGCCCTTTGTGTTTGCATTCTGGGTACTCTACGAAGGTCTGAGCCTTATGCTTGACTCGTTCAACTACAAGCGTCTCGGATTTGGCAAATGGTGGGTACTTTGCCTCTTCGGTCTGCTCGTAATGTGCGCCGGCTTCTACGGGTTCTTCTACAATCCTTCTGCTTCTGCCCAAACGATTGCGTGGATTGTGGGCATTGCTATCATCCTCGATGGTGTTGGCAACTGGATTAAAGTGGCTGCCTACAATAAGGTCGAAAGGAGACTTACCAAACTCTCTGACCGCTTGAAACAAGTCCTTGACATTGAAGATGTAGAGGAAATAAAGTAAAACTATTTTTACTGTGTATCCAATAAGCCGTCATGTCTTGAAGACATTGGCGGCTTATTTTGTATGACGCTGCTCATCGTGCAATCGTTTACGCTCGGCACGATTATGCATTATCGTTTGGTAATAAGCCTAGCTCGCTTTGATATTTGCTTGTTCGTTACCTTCCCGATTTCCTATATCTTCAATACGTTCCAACTCAGCATTTTCTTTGCGGCGAAGCCTGATTTCCGTGAACCAAAAACGGATATCGCCCAACAATCGTTTTGAATATCTTAACATTGGTTTATCGTTTTTCATTTCCATATATCCTTTGTATAATTGCTTTCGACTTTTGCCTTTCTACTTTCTACTATCTCGCACGTATTATCCGTACTGCAATCGTCAATAAAGATGACCTCAAACTCTTCCTGCTTGAGCGGCAGCGCATAGATGCTATCCAAGCAACGATTCACCGTGTGCGCGGAGTTGTAGGATGGGATGATAAACGAGACTAACATGGAGTCGGATTTAGAATAATTCGTTTCTGAGTGCATCCAACCATCCATGACCATATTTCAAGTCCGGCTCCACATAGTTGCCTTCTCCCCATTCATTCCACATCAACCATTTTCTTCACCGTTTTCTGAAATTTGTTAGGAGAAACACCCGTCATCACAGAACCTTTGATTCCGCTTCTTGGTGTATGATCCCAGTTGGGTATCATAGTCGGAAAAGCATTCGCTTGCTTGCACGTATCGGTAGCAAATACTGTATCATCATAGTCAAAACAGTCCGGACGATGAAGTATATCCCGATTGATATGAAATAATAGTCGGTTCCAGAGATCTGTCCTGCTTGGACCACGCATATTAGGTCTGCTCTATCAGTGTTTTGCCTTTAACCAACCCATGTAGCGTTCCGCTCCAAGTCTCATTTGCCCATGCGAGCACAAAAGTGCTGCTATTTTCTGATATATGAAAGGATTTGATACTTTTTTACCACTAAATTCGGAAAAATCAATACCTTTGCGCGTTTTTTCACATAACGCATATTTTCCTTGAAACTTGTTTAACCATTCTAATATACCATTTATGAAAAGATTTTACGGACTGTTGATTGTAGCCGTTTTCTCCGTCACCTCATTGATGGCGCAGAGTGATCATATCGGTGAAGGGGTGGCCGATATACCTATATGGAAGCAGAAACTTTATTACGGCTACAATTTTGACATCTATTACCACCAAGATTCTAAAAAAGATAGCAGAGAAAATGGTTGGTCGATTGCACTGACTCCTGAATTGGGTTGGAAACTGAAGGAGAACATGTATTTGGGTATGCGTTTCGGCGGCACGTATGCCAATTACAAAAGTTCGTATCTCGTATCGGTGCTTGATACCTCTTATTATACCGATTTGCGCATTCACGTAGGTTCGTGGGAAGTGGCACCGTATGCGCGCTATCGGATGAAAACCCTCTTTGACGGCAAAGTAGGAATATGGTTGGAAGCGCACCTCTATACGGGAATGGATTTTCCTCGCGTGGCAGAAGGAACGACAAAGGGCACCGACTTTGATGGGTTACGGCATACCATCACCTACGGAGCACAGGTATCGCCGGTGATTACGTATCAGTTCAACCGCAAGAGTACATTCCAGATTTTCTTCTCCATCCTCAGTTTAGGGTACAGCGGTACCACCTACTGCTACGCCGGACACAACGAATTTAGCAACGACGTGATCATCTTCTCCGGCAAACTGAGCAACCTCCTATCCAATCAGTTCACGCCCGGATTATATGGTTTGAAATTCGGTGTACAGAAAAGTTTTTAACACGATATCATAGTAACCACGCAATAAAACAAGATTACCATGAAAAATATCTCCATCGTGCTATGCACTATGTCATTTTGCTTGCTTGCCGGCTGCATGAAGATGCCGGAAGAGCAACACACCAGTTACGAAACCCTGACGCTTCGTCGCGAGACGGTGACAGCTCCGCTGACATGGAGTGCTGCCATACGTGGTACGGGCGATGTGTCCATCGTGTCGCGCACTACCGCCACACTGAACGACATCAAGGTCAAAGACGGTCAGCGTGTACGAAAGGGCGACGTACTGTTCCTGTTAGACAGCCGTACCGCCGAGAACAGCCTTGCACATGCTCAAGCCGACCTACAAACCGCCCTTGCCGCACAAGAGAATGCGCGTTTGGAAGCCGAGAGTAACAAAGAGTTAGCGGAAAAAGGGATCATCAGCGACTACCTGTTGCGTAAAAGTGAAAACGCTCTCCACGCCGCCGAGGCACAAGTGGCACAAGCCCGTGCCGCCGTCCGAGATGCCGAACTGCGACTTGGTTTCTGCACCATCAAGAGTCCTGTGGACGGACTGGTGGGTAACATCCTGCCTCACGTAGGCGATGTGATAGCCGAGGGGACGATGCTCACCCGCGTAGCAGGTGTAAGCGAAATGGAGGCTTCGTTCTCGCTGACCGAGAGCCAAGTGCATGCCCTCGTCAGCGAATTAGGCTCGCTGGATGAGGTGCTGAAGATTGCTCCGCCGCTCACGTTACGATTCAAGGACGGCAGCGAATACAGCGAGAAAGGTCGTATAACGAGTCTGTCAGGTATGGTGGACCAACGCACAGGTAGCATCACGTGTTATGTTACGTTCCCCAATCCGAAAGGCGAACTATTCTCGGGAATGCAAGGAACGGTGGTGATGCCGGTAGAATGGGAGGATGTACTTCTAATTCCGCTGACCGCCATAGTGCGCATACAAGACAAAGCGTTGGTGTATAAAGTGGATAAGGACAGCCTCGCCACAAGCGCAATCGTTGAGATAGAGGATTTGGGGGATGGTGCGCGTGCCGTTATCCTCAGTGGTGTCGTAGCGGGCGAAACGATTGTAGCCAAGGGAGCGGGGAATGTGCATGAGAAGGATCGCGTTATATGGTAGATTTAAGGATTAAAGGATTTAAAGATTTTTGATTTACCATGGCAAAAGGAAATATATTTGTAGATAGGAAAGTGATGGCGGTGTGTATATCGCTGTTGATTGCCTTGATAGGTTTTATATGTCTTAAGTCGCTGCCCATTGAGCAGTATCCTGACATAGCCCCACCTACCGTGATGATTAGCACCTCATATTCAGGTGCGGACGCCAATACGGTGATGAAATCGGTGGTAATGCCGATAGAAGAAGCAGTGAACGGTGTGGAGAATATGGCATATATCACCTCAGAGGCGAGTGCCACAGGCGATGTCAGTATCAATGTGTTTTTCAAGCAAGGCACCGACCCTGATATGGCGGCTGTCAATGTGCAGAACCGTGTTTCCGCAGCCTTGGGACTATTGCCGCAAGAGGTAACGCGCGTGGGCGTGAAAGTAGAAAAACGCCAGAACAACATCCTGCAAATCACCGCTCTCGTAAGCCGAGACGGAAAATTTGACAACGACTTTATTGCCAACTATATAGACATCAACGTCAAACCTCGTTTGTTGCGCGTAACAGGTGTGGGAGCTATACAGCTGTTGGGTAACACTTATTCGTTGCGTATATGGATGAAGCCCGATGTGATGGCACAATACGGCATTGACCCGCAAGATGTCTTTGCTGCCATCGGCAATCAGAATATGGTCGCCGCCACAGGTTCGTTAGGCGAACAGAGCGGCAATACGTACCAATATAATCTTGAATACAAAGGACGCTTGCAGTCGATTGAGGAGTTTGAGTCCATCGTGCTTCGCACTTCGAATGGCAATGTGCTGCACCTGCGCGATGTGGCAGATGTGGAGTTGGGTGCACTCAACTATAGTTTCTCCTCGCGCGTGGACGGTCAACCCGGTGTGGCTTTTATCATCAACCAAGCTCCCGGAGCAAATGCTACCGAGGTTAATGCCGCAATCAATGAGATATATAACGATATCCGGAAAACTATGCCTGCAGGGCTGGAATTTACTATCTTGCAGACCTCAGATGACTTTCTCTATGCCGCCATGCATAATGTGGTGGAGACACTGATTATCGCTATCCTACTCGTTATCTTGGTAGTATATTTCTTCTTGCAGAACTTCAAGGCGACGCTGATTCCTTCGATTTCTATTATCGTATCGCTGTTAGGCACATTTGCAGTGGTCAAAATAGCCGGTTTCTCGCTTAATATATTGACGCTGTTTGCCCTGGTATTAGCGATAGGAACGGTGGTGGACGATGCCATTGTGGTGGTAGAAGCCGTGATGGCGAAGATGGAATCGGGCTATACCTCGGCGTACAAAGCCACCAAGGACGCAATGAGCGAGGTGACGGTGGCTGTCATCAGTTGTACATTGGTGTTTATGGCTGTGTTCCTTCCCGTTACGTTCATGCCCGGCACAAGCGGCACATTCTTCACGCAGTTCGGTATCACGATTGCCAGTTCGGTGGGGTTGAGTTGTATCTCAGCACTGACGCTCTGTCCGGCTCTGACTGCCATACTCTTCCGCCCGAAGAAAGTCGAAAGTCAAATGTCAAAAGTCGAAAGCAAAAAGCCTTTCAGCCAATACGTAAAAGAAGCCTACGATGCCGCTTATAATGCCATCCTCTGCAAATATAAGAATGGCGTAGCACGTTTCTTACAGAAACCTCGCAGGGCTTGGATATGGCTTATTGCAGCCGTTGTCGTTATGGTGTTAGCAATGCGTGCTCTTCCTTCAGGACTTGTGCCGCAAGAAGACCAAGGTGTTTTCCTTGTGGATGTTACAGCCCCCGCCGGCTCACCGCTTGTGGAGACGGACAAGATAATGGCTCAAGTTGAGGAGCACGTGCTACGATTGGAAGAAGTGGAGAGTTATGCCAAGATTTCCGGTTTTGGTATCGTCTCCGGTACGGGTGTCAATTATGGCACGCTCGTTGTTCGCCTCAAACCATGGGATAAACGCAAAGGTATGGAGCATTACATAGATATGGTAATGGCGAAGTTGTACTACTCGTGCGAAGATATTAAGGATGCTCAAGTCTTCCCCGGTCAGATGCCACAGATACCGGGTTATGGTAATAGTGACGGCATAGACTTGCAGATGGAGGACTTGCAAGGCGGCGATATGTCAAAGTTCAACGAAGTGGTCAACTCTTTCCTCGCCGAGTTGCAAAAACACAAAGAGGTACAGATGGCTATATCGCTTTATTCGGAGTCTTATCCTAAATATAAGGTGGATGTCAACGCCACACAGTGCGACCGAGCCGGTATATCTCCCGATGTGGTGCTCAACACGCTCGGTGCATACTGCGGTAGTGCATATATAAGCAACTTCAACCAATATGGCAAGGTTTATCGCGTGATGGCAGGAGCAGCACCCGAATATCGACTTGACCCCAACTCACTCAATAATATCTTTGTTCGTGTAGGCGACCAGATGGCACCTATTGCGCAGTTCGTAACACTTACTCCTGCTGTAGGTTCTGCCACACAGAAACGTTTTAACCTCTATCAGTCGATAGCATGCAGCGTTAAACCGAACCCCGGATATAGCGACGGCGATGTGCAAAAAATCATAGAGCAAGTGGCAAAAGAATATTTGCCAACGGGCTACAGCTACGAATACGGCGGTATGAGCCGCGAGTTGGAAGCGAATAGCAAGTCCAACTTGACAGGACTTATTTATTTAGTCTGCATCTTGCTCATCTATATGATTTTGGCATCGCTCTACGAGTCATTCTTTATCCCATTGGCAGTACTTTTGAGCGTACCATTCGGTCTCATGGGTTCGTTCGCCTTCTCATGGCTTTGCGGTCAGGAAAACAATATATATCTGCAGACCGGTGTGATTATGCTTATAGGGTTGCTTGCCAAAACGGCTATTCTTATCACCGAGTTTGCCGTGGAGAAACGCAAACAGGGTATGCCTATCATTGAGGCTGCACTCGGTGCTTGCGAGGACCGGTTGAGACCTATCCTGATGACCGTCGTTACGATGATTGCCGGTATGATTCCGCTTATTATTGAAGGCGGTGCAGGTGCCAACGGCAACCGAGCCTTGGCTATCGGCGTAACAGGCGGTATGGCAGTGGGTACGCTGGCACTCGTGTTTGTTGTACCTGCCTTCTACATCATCTTCCAGAAACTGCACGAACGCTTCCAAAGCGGGGAAGAGACACCCGTAGAAGTCGAAGGTCAAAAGTCGGAAGTCGAAGGTCAAAAGTCGAAAGCAGTGATGATGGTGTTGGTTCTCTGTACGTTGGTTCTCTCTTCCTGCGGGGTGTTCAAGCAGTACCAACCTAATCAACAAACGGACAAAAACCCGTTAGTTACCATCGTGAGTGAGGCGGACTGGCAGTCGTACATCGAAGACCCTATTCTGCGCGGCTATATCCAAACGGCCCTGCAGCAAAACGTAGATTACCGTTCGCGTCAGTTGCTTGTCAATGAGGCAGACGCGCGTCTTCGTGCAGCCAAACTTGGCTACTTGCCCACTTTGGCTATCACGCCCGCTAATGTGGGCGTGTCAGGTACGGTAACACCCGGCAACGGCACATCTGCTGCCATATTGAGTTACCAAGTGCCGCTATCGCTCAATTGGGGCGGAGAAGGATTCGGTACCATCACCAATCGCAAACGACAGGCACAAGTGCTCCGCGAACAAGCCGAAGACAACCTCGCGGCAGCACATGCCAATCTGGTGGCAACCATGGCACGCGTCTATACCCAATTGCAACTGCTCGACTACCAGGCTGCCATAATGGACTCTACCGAACTGATATGGCAGCGTGTATTGGAGATTCAGCGCGTGTTGGTCAAAAACGGACAAGCCTATTCGCCGTCCGTAGGACAGATGGAAGCCTCGCTAATCAATGTGCAGATCCAGCGCAAGCAACTCTTGGAGCAGGTTCATTCGTTGGAACTGACTCTGTGCCGGCTTATGAACGAAGAGCCGCACGCCATAGTCCGCTCGCCTTGGATCAGTTATCCGTTCGAACAGTGGACTATTGAACCCATACCTGCCGCCCAATTAAGCAACCGTGCCGATGTACGCGCAGCCGAGCGCAATGTGGCTGTGGCTTTCTATCAGACCAACATGGCAAAAGCCGCATTCTGTCCTGCTCTATCCCTGTCGGGACTGATTGGCTGGACCAACAACGGCGGCATCGTTGCCAACCCCGGTCAACTGCTCATGAACGCCGTATTAGGCTTGGCACAACCCCTGTTTGCAGGCGGCAAACTGACCGCCAATCTCCGTGTTGCCAAGTTGGAACAAGAAGAGGCTGCCAACCGCTATGTAGAGACCATGCTCCGCGCCGGAAGCGAAGTCAATGATGCCATTTTCCGCTGCCGCAACGCCCAAGAACAAGATGCCCTCTATACGCGCCTGCTGACCACACAGCGCGAGTCGTATGAGGGAACCTGCGAACTAATGAAAAAGGGCAAAGCCACCTACATAGAAGTACTGACCGCACAAGAGAACCTGCTCAAAGCCCAACTGGCAAACGTAACCAACCGCTATAACGGACTTATCAGCCTCATTGACCTCTATGTTGCCTTAGGCGGAGGAACGAGATAGTCGAAAGTCGAAAGAATGCGAGGGACATCGTTATTGTGGAAAATTCCTCTTGCACTGATAGGTGTCGTGCTGGGGTTGGTGTTGCTGCTCGGTATAGCGGCGACAGGAATTATTGTGTCCCCCTCCGCACGAAAAACGATACTGAACCAGGGAGTGGACTTAGCCAACGAAAAGACCGACTTTGATATTGACTTACAACGGCTCTATCTCTCGCCCTTTTACCATTCGCCCAAAGTGCTTTATCGTGCCTACAAAGGAGAGGCAGACCTTCCTTTGCACATGGAGATTGACAGCCTGTTCGTAGGGCACCGCGGACAAGACACCTTGCTCTATTCGCACGCACTTCGCTTGGATGTGATTCTCAAAACGGGAAACGGCATCGGCATAAACGATGTGGCTTCGGTTCCTATTGTAGTGAACCAACTCTATTTAGACCAAACCACCTTTCATTCCGACAGCCTGATTGCGGCAGTAGGTATAGATGCCATAGTAGGTCTATTAGATGTAACCTCTCCTACCCTCCTTATAGCCGACGGACAATTTCCCCTGCAAGGATTGCGCCTCTCCGATGCGTATGTTACAATAGACTTGCGCGGTACAACGCCCGATACAACAGCACAAGACACCACGGCTCCCCCAATGGCTTTTGATGTTCACGATGCCTTATTGAGTAACGTGCATTTTAGGCTCACCCCGTTAGGTTTAGACCTTCAAACAGCCTCATTAGCCACCGACGTATTAGCCGATGTGGGCAATAACCTATACGATGCCCGACATCTCGCTATCGGTTCAACCTCCTTCGAATTGGGAAACCTCTCCATACCTATTGATACGCTATACGGCGATGCGCGCGTGGATCTGATCCAAAACATGATTACCTCTCACGGTCTTCACGCCCGCTCGGACGCGATGGATGCAAAAGCCGACCTCTATACCACCGCCTTCAACTTAGCGACTATGCAGGTGGACGTGGTAGGCAACGCCACGTATCAAGGCAATCAAGCCAGACTGCGTGCCTCCTATAATATCAAGAATGAAACCTATGACGCTACAATACATATCGACCGTGTGAACCTCACTCCTTTCCTGAAAGACAGCACGTCCGTTATTATAGCGGGCGATATAGAGGCCGTAGGACGTGGCTTTAATCCGCAGTCGAAAGCCATGAAGAGTCATGTCAATTTGCACCTAACGGATGCCGTGTACGACCATATCAATGTATCCGGCATGCGTTTGAATGCAACGCTCGCCAATCAGACAGTGGACGGTACTCTTCATTTGCCGGTGGCTATGCAAGAGAGCAAACTGCAGGTGCATGCCCAAACCGACCATCAGTTCCTTGTAGCCGACTTCATGAACCCTGAACAGATGGCGGTGGACTACCATACACAGATGCACTCCGTGCATGCACAAGTGGCTGGTAAGCGAATCCATGCTTCCACCTTACGTCTCGATTTTTCTACCGACTCTACCACAGCCATCCACCTATCCGCTCCCCAACTTCGCCTTACTGCCCAAAGCCCGATGCATGTACACCAATTAGTGAGCCAAGTTCAACCCCTGATTCGTACCCTCAACGATACGTCCTTCGTGCAGGCTATCACATCGCTGTCCGACCTAACCATGCTCGATACAATCCGGCAAATGATACCAGAATTAAAAACTGATATATACCTCGCAAAGGGCAGTCCCATTCAGCCTTTTATCGATAGCACCGGCATCAACCTTGACGAAGCCGAATTAACACTTATATCCGATTCCCTACAAACGCTCTTGACGCTAAACGCCTCTACCAATCCGCAAACATCACCTATTATACCGGCTACCAAAGCCGCCCTCCATATCGCCATGACAGATGGCATAACTAACGCTTCCCTCGCCGCCGATACACGATTAACGGACGGAGTAGTCACCATAGACGGTCTATGCACCGATGCCGCCTTGCAACTCAACCTCAACAGGAAACAGACCGCACTATACGGAAAGGGGAAACTCATTTTGGACAGCCTTTCCTACCATGAATTGGACTTAGGCAACCGTTCGATAGATATGGCTATCTCCCCTTCTGACCTATATGCGCACGCCATACGGGCGGATATCCGAATCGACGACATACCGCTTGACATCGTAGATAGTATGCTTCAGATGACAGATCTTGATCTGAACGGTGTGGTACGTGCCCAAGCCTCCATAGACGGTCTGCCACGAAAAGTGGACATCTCCGCCAATGTACTTCCCCTCGGGGTAGCAGCCCGATACAAGCCCTATAACGTGGGGTTAAGTCTTGGTCAAACGCCCATCGTCATGGAGCACAATCACGTCGATCTCAACGGGCTGCCTATTTATGGTGTAGATAGTACGTTCATTGCTCTCACCGGTGGCATAGACCTTGACAGCATGCGACTTAATGTGGCGCTGGAAGCCGACAGTTTTGCGCCTGTTAAATTACTAAAAGACGGACCTATCCCCGTTTACGGCGATCTGGCAACAGATATCCGCGGAACTGTAACCGGCCCGCTGGACAGCATACTGGCCGATGTTAATGTCACCCTGCTGCCTTCCACCGACATCACCTACCCCATCGACAAGAAAAACCTGGCACAAATCAAGCCCTACGGGACGGTCAATGTACGGTATGCAGTGGCAGACAGCGTACCCATACAATTAGGCGGTACAGTACATGTGGATGATGGGGTCGTTCGTTATTCGCCTCGTATGTATCCTGTTATGCCTTTCCGAGTGGATTCGGGGAGTCATATCGCTTTTAACGGTTCGTTAGGGCAGTCGCAAGTGAATGTTTCCGCCTCGCAAAAAGTAAAAGCGGACGTAGAGTCCCAGGGGGAAGAGACCCGCCGTGTGGACTTCACCACAGGTGTCCGCGTCAATGGCATGGTGGATTCGCTGGGTCTGAATGCCATCGGGTTCTTCCTTGAAGCACCCAAAGACGAGGCGGTCACACGCGAACTGGCATCCTTAGACGAAGACACTCGCGAAGGGCTGGCCGCCACCCTGCTTGCCACAGGCATGTATGTGGGCGAAAGCAATGTGGCTGCGCAACGCGATGACTATGCCCTCTCGTCCATTATCAACAGCCGCATCAATGCAGCCATGGCAAATTCCAAAATGGGTAAGTTCGTGGATATAGATATCAGTAGCGGGCAAAGTAGTCATGCGTCCGGGCGAACCAACGATATGAACATCTCCGTGAGCAAGTCCTTCCTAAAAGACAAGCTGCGCCTGACCATCGGTTCTTCGATCACCGACAATCCGGAGGTGAATAATACCAACGGCTTGCTGCGAAACATAAGTGCCGATTACAAACTGACCCGCGAGGGCAATGTGCTGTTGCGTCTGTTCTCCCAACGCGACTATAACAACATCTTGGAGGGCGAACTGACCAAGTCCGGTCTCGGCGTGAGAGCCACCAAAGAATGGCGACACCTTGAATCTTTTCGTGGGGATAGCCTACACCGTACCTACACACTGACCGGCGATGCCGGCATTGCGTATCGCTCCAACAACAGCATCGGACCGGACTTGACCCTCAAGTCCTCCATCAAGAACCTAATGGGACACGGCGAGTCGTTTTCGCTCAACGGCAACGGAGCCTACTATTTCGCTATCCGCAATCGCCACCCGGGCGACCCCAAAAAAACGGATACCTATAAATTAGGACTCAATGCCTCCCTCGTATTCCCTTACCTACATTGGGGAGGGGATTCTACGCCGGACGGCGATACACGCTATATGATCGGTTATCAATATGAGAATATAGCCGGCGGATATGGCGTACACAAGGTTACAGGGTCGTTCACCTATTTCATCCATTCTTTACGCTACATTACCCATGCTTTTACACCCTTCTCTCTGTCCGTTGTAACTATGAAAGCGGAGACAGATAGTCTGTTGGACAAAGCATCCGAGTATCCGCAACTCATCAAAGTGATTGCCGGCGACGAGTTTGTTCCCGCTATCGGCTACAATTTTACCTATAACGACTACCGCTCCAAGCGACCCGTTAACACGATGCTGGATCTCGGGTTCAAAGAATCCGGAAATATCATTAACGCTATCTACTGTGCATTCGGGCACTCGTGGAACGAGAAAGATAAGCCCCTCGGATCGCTCACCTTCAACCAATTCGTTCGCCTGACCGCCGAGTTGAGGAATAAATACAACCTGACCGACAAAATATCCATTGCCACACGCCTATACGCCGGTGCTAACATCCCGTTGGGCAACTCGCTGTTTGCCCCCCTCTCCGAGGGGTTCTACGCGGGCGGACCGAACAGCATGCGAAGCGCCTCACCATACGCCTACGGACCGGGTAATTTCTACTCTGCCAAATACAACCAGAACTTCTTCCATGCCGGTGATGTCAAGTTAGAAGCCAACGTGGAACTGCGTTTCCCCATCGTCTGGAAACTCTATGGAGCAGCCTTTGTGGATGCCGGAAACGTATGGAACTGGTACTCTACGGTTGACCTATTCAAAGCAGCCGGCTATGAAGACTACCTCACGCGTTTGGAGATACCGGAAACGCTCTATGACGGTCTGTATGGCAATCCCGAATGGGCAAGACAGATTGCGTTAGGCACGGGGGCAGGCTTGCGATTAGATATGGACGGACTCGTCATTCGCCTTGACTTAGGGGTGGGCATTCACTCGCCATATCAGACCTTCAAATACGACAAAGAGGGGAGAATAGATACCACGCAACCCATCAGCACCTACTACAATATACCTTCCGTATTAGATGCCTTACGAATCAACTTCGGAATCGGATATCCATTCTAATTCTCTTATTGGCTATTGGGCGAATTGCCTACTTGCTTTTGATAAGCGGATCCTTCTTGGCAAACCAATGCAGATCCTTAAAGAAACTGACGAAATAGAAAAGGGTCAGAATACCAAGAATACCTATTCCTATCGCGTCCATTGTACCATAGTAGATCGTCTTCCCAAACCAATCAAATGAACCTTGAAAGGTCGTCAAAGCAGGAATATACATCAGCAAGATATTGGCAATGATGATTACGAGGCGAAATTCTGTAGGACCTAATTTGCTATAAGTCAGTTTGAATTCACTTTTCAGGTGCGCATTGATACTGACATAGACCGTCAGCGCGAGATAGGCAGCATAGCACAAGGCTGCAACTCCCATATTCATCAGCGGTGACAGACCGGCACCGATGAACATAAACGCTTCGGTTACCGTGTCGATATTATGATCCAAGTAGTAACCGTAGAGCGGACGCTGCTGCTGACGCACACGCGCCAAGGTGCCGTCCAACGAATCGCCAAACCAGTTCAAGAGCAAACCGCCACATGACAACCAAAGCCAATAAATGCCGTAATGAGTTAGGAAAAAACCAAAGCCACAAAGAAACGCGCCAAACAAGCCCAACCACGTAAGCATATCGCTCGTGATCCACCGAGGCATCCGTGATGCCATCCACACCAATGCTTTCTTCTCCAATCCGTTGAGCAGGGAAGTCTGAATACGGGTTGATTGCTTTATCTCCATTTGTTCATTCCCTTTTTGCATGTTCGCAAACATCTATTGGAGCAGTACGCGGTTCCCATTCGGAATAGACTTGTGCTGCCGTTTCCATTTCGTTTCGACTAATGGTATGCAAGTACCGATAGGCGGGTTTATCTGATTCATTGGGTAAGAGTTGCAAACGACATTGCAACGTATCGCCCAGAAATGTCTCCCTGAGCCAGTGAATCGTCAGGCACTGAATAGCATGCGTGTCCATGAATTGCTCGTTGGCCGACTGCGTAGCAATGCTCAGATAGGTGCGATTGTTCACATGCCCGTTGAAGTCAAGGTTAATGGGATTCACGCGGTGTTCAAACTGCTGCAACAAAGTACCTTCGGTAGGGAAACGCCTTTTCTTGTGCGTTTCGCAGGTCATTTCGGGCAAGATAGGCAATTGGGGGTGAAACGGTGTGAGCGGTGCCAAACGATGTGCCTCCGTATCCAACAACGTCCAACAACCATATCCATGCGCTGCTTCCACACCGTCCGAACGGCGAACACGAAAGTCTGCGTAGAGCCGCAGCGTACCTACTTCGCTATTCCAAACCGTCACATCTATATCGTCCGACCATAAAGCCGTCGGCTGTTCAAACCACGCATTGAATTCCGTTATAACCCATAAACGATTCACTTTGACGATATCAAAGGCTGCCATGTGTAGGCATGCCATATAGCGCGCCCAACAATCCTGATAATACAGCAACACGGCGTTGGGAGTCATACGATAGCGCGTATCCATATCCGCAGCCGTGAGTGAATAACGATGGGTATATTGATTCAAATCTGTCATTTGAGTTGATTCTCCAGAAACTCGGCTTCACGTTTTAAGACTCGGTCATACTCCATCTGGTCGGACATCGTGTTGAGGGCATGAATCACCGTGGCGTGCGACCGATTGACGGCAGCCCCTATCTCTGCCAGCGAGTAGTCGGTCAGTTTCTTACCCAAATAGATGACCAACTGACGCGCACGTACTATATCTTTTTGTCGCGATTGCCCTTGCACAGCCTTCTCCGATATATTGGTATGCTCGCAAACCGTTCCCATTATATCCGCCATCATGATTTCTTTGGGCTGTACCTCTACCAACCGATTGACCACCTGCTTGGCAAGATCCAAGTTGATTTCGCTGTTCAATAGCGTGGAATATGCCATCAAGGAAGCCAATACTCCTTCTATATCCCGCACGTTTTGGCAGGCATTTTGAGTGATATAAGTGATGATTTCTTCGCTCAGTTGCATCCCGTCGCGGTGCATTTTATCCAATAGGATATTCCGTCTCAGGTCATAGTCGGGACGCTCTATTTCTACGGGCAAGCCCCACTTAAATCGGGTAAGCAACCTTTCCTCCACATCGCGTAGTTGCAAGGGGGTGCGATCGGAAGTCAAGATGAGTTGCTTGCGCGACTGATGCAAATAGTTGAATATATGGAAGAATGTATCTTGCGTACCTTTCAAGCCGGAGAAGAATTGTATATCGTCCACAATGAGGACATCTACATTCTGATAGAAAAGCAAGAAATCCGGAATCTTGTTCTGCTGAGCCGCCTGCTGATATTGCAACTTGAAGGTATTGGCACTGACATAGAGCACACGCAAATCGGGACGTGTAGCCGCTATCTCATTTCCTATGGCATTGGCCAAGTGCGTCTTACCGACACCGCTTCCCCCGTGAATAAACAAGGGGTTGAAGGATGTCCGTCCCGGGTCTTTGGCAATAGCCACGGCGGCAGTACGAGCCAAACGATTGCTATCACCTTGAATAAACGAATCGAGCGTATATTGCTTATTGAGTTGCGTCTCCCAGTTGCGTGCATAGCCATCCTGACCCATTGCTGAAACAGGCGATTGGGCACGATTGACGGAAGGATAGGTAGCCCCTGCACCGGATGTGGAATCAATCAGAACCTTGTACTCCAAACGCGTATTGGCTCCGAATACACGCCAAATTGTGCGGCTAAGGATATCAATGAAATTCTCCTCTATATATTCCACCACAAATTGGCTCTTAACCCGCAACACCAGCACTTCATCGCGATAATCCACCACTTCCAAAGGCGCGAACCACGTCTGATACGCCGTAGGAGACATATTGTCACGCAATATGTCGCTGCACTGTTGCCAAAGGATATGCGGGTCTTGTAAGGACATAAAAAAACGCTTGTTTTCTCAAAAGCGGGTGCAAAAGTATACGATTCGGCCGACCTGACCAAACGAGGTTCTACCAACCTTCGTCCTATCAAAAAACTACCTTTTACATTTTCAACAACTTACATATATAAATCTGAAACACTGTACTTTACAAGACTTATAAACACATAAGTATTTGATTTTCATATCGGGTAGTCCTACTTTGTTCCACATCTTATTTTAGTTTTTCATTTTATGCGAAAAGCCCTAAAAATAGGGCTTTTCGTTTAGAAAATCTGTGGAGCAAGATTTAGACAAAATCTATTTACTCCGCTTCTCGGATTTGTCTTTTCCACCAAACAAGGAGAAGTGCACGTATCGTTTGGGGTTTGCCTTCAAGTCGGTAACGAGGCTATCGACGCTCACGACGGTTGAGTCGATATGCGCATACAACGACGGGTCATTGAGGAGCAGTCCCAAGGTGCTTTGCTTGGACTGCATGGCACGGTTGAGTTGGCTGATGGTAGTATCGGCTTTCTCTACCACTCCCGCAATGTCAGCCTGCCGCACATTTGCCAACACGGCATTGGCGTGGTTAATGGTTACAGCTGCACTATCCACCACCTTCGGTAAGCGGTTGTGGGTCAGTTGGCGTAGATCGCTCGCGCTGACGGTCAAGTCTACCGTCATTTGGTCCACATGATGAAGCGCTTGACGGATATGGTCGCCTTCCAATTGTTGCTCTACCAGCGCCACAAGACTGTCTGCTTGTAGCAGAAGGCTATCCAAATGCACCAACAGACCGGCTTGCAGCGACTCTACCAACCCGGGTTCGATGCGCGTAGGCAAGGTGTCTGATGCGAGTGTTGAGTAATTGCCGCCCTCCTCTACTGGAATGACGACCTCAATGGCTTTACCACCTAACAAGCCGTCAGCCACCAACACCATTTCAGCCCCCTTCGGCACTACGATATGCTTATCCATTGACACGATAACGCGGAAGGCATCTTTGCGTGCAAAGTCGTAGTCGATAGCATCAACTTGCCCTACGTGATAGCCTCGAACATAGACAGGGGCTTGTTCGGTCAGCCCTTCTACACGTTCAAAAACGCCTACATACGTCCGCGTTGGTGAAAAGATATTCACTCCTCGCAGGAAATACATGCCGAAATAGAGCAGGAAACCGCATACCAAAGCCAGCACCGCCACTTTTATTTCACGGATATGTTTCATGGTTGCGCAATTACCAGATGCTTACTCGCTCTTCGGGTTTGACGTAAAGAGGACTTTGTTCGGTTACGTTCCATGCCTCATACCAAGCGTTGATATGCGGAAGAGCGCCATTAACACGCCAACGCCCGAGCGAGTGAGGGTCTGTTTTGGTGCGGCGAAGGATTTCTTCGGGGCGTATATTGGCAGCCCATACATTGGCGTATGCGAGGAAGAAACGTTGAGCGGGTGTATAGGTATTGCCGTCTGATTGCAAGGGGTCTTTGCCTTGTTTTTTCATTGTGTTGCACAGAGCCTGGTATGCCACCTGCAATCCACCGTGGTCGGCTATGTTCTCGCCGAGTGTGAATCCGCCGTTGCCATAGACTCCGGGAGCCACCTCAATATGGTCAAAGTAGTCTTTCATCACTTTAGTACGTGCCTCAAAACGTGTCTTATCGTCGGCCGTCCACCAGTTGTGCAGATTACCCGTAAGGTCAAATTGGCTGCCTTGGTCGTCAAATCCGTGGGTCATCTCGTGACCGATAACCACTCCGATAGCGCCATAGTTGAACGCATCGTCAGCC
>DFIN01000027.1:0-18422 GCA_002372135.1 Bacteroidales bacterium UBA3696 | reverse complement strand
GCAGAATACCGGCGGGGAAACAGATTTCGTTCGTTGAGGGGTTATAGTACGCATTTACGGTTTGCGGGGTCATATACCAGCGGTCGCGATCCACCGGCTTATTGAGGAAACTGAGCGAATAGTCCTGCTCAAACTTAGCGGCCCGCTGTATGTTGGTATAATAAGGAAGCGAAGCATCTATATCCAAAGTCGTATAGTCGCGCCATTTGTCAGGATAGCCTATTTTGATATAGAAAGCGTTCAGTTTTTCCAATGCTTGTTGCTTGGTGGTATCCGACATCCATTCGAGAGCCTGTATACGCTCGCCGAGGGTAGTTTGCAGGTTGTGAACAAGATCCAACATCCGCTGCTTGTTCTCTTCGGGGAAGTACTTAGCCACGTACATTTGCCCGACCGCTTCGCCTAACGTACCGTTGACCATGGATACGGCACGTTTCCAAAGAGGAGTCGGCTCTTCTTTACCGGAAAGAATTCTTCCGTAGAAGTCAAAATTGGCTTGGTACATATCGTTGGTGAGGTATGCGGCTGCGCCGTCCAAAACTTGCCACATAAAGAGGGTTTTGAGGTCGTCCAACGATTCGTCTTCCAGCATTTTTCCTGCTTCTTGCAAGTGCGCTATTTGACCGACGGATAGGCTGTCTGTTTCGGCATTGAGGGCACGCAAGAACACGCGCCAATCCACTTGAGGAACAAGTTGCTGCAGTTCGTCCACACTCATCTTGTTGTAGTTGGCTTGCGGGTCACGCAGTTCCACATTGTTTTTGGCCGCTTTAGCCAAGCGTGTTTCCATACGCAAGACGACATCGGCTGCTTGCGCTCCGTTATTCATACCATATAAGGTAAAGATACGTGCGATATGCTTTTTGTATTCATCGCGAATCATCTGCGCATGTTCGTCCTCGTCAAAGTAATAATCTTTCTGTCCGAGCGCAAAACCGGCTTGGTACTCGTTTAGGATATTCATTTTGGAGTTCATGGCATCGGCATCCACGTACATAGCCCATAGTCCATACTCCATAGCCGAGCCGAGCAGGCTGCTCAATTCGCTTCGGTCACGGATATTTTGGATTTGTTCCATCGTGGCACGGATGGGTTCCATCCCTTCTCCGTCACGGCGGGCGGTATCCATAGCGAGGTTATAGACATCGGCTATTTTTTGTTCGATAGTACCTTGTTCGTGCGAGGCAGCAGCCAGTTCTTTGATAAGGTCATTAACCTGTTCCATGCACTGGATACCCAACTTGTCAAATGTGCCGAAGCGGGAATACTCGCCTTCCAAGGGATTGAGTTGTTGCCATCCGCCTGTGGCGAACTGATAGAAGTCTTCTTGTGGAACAATGGTAGTGTCAAGATTCTCCGTCCGAATGCCGGTAGAGAGTTGCGGTTTTTGGCATGCTGTAGTCATAAGCATCATCGCCCCGAGGGCGAAGGATAATGTTTTTTTCATTGTATCGTATATTTAATATGTTTTTCAGGCTGATTGGGCATCTTATATACTCAGTATTTGCATAGCCTGCCAAGTATCGGATTTCACGTCCTTTTTGGTACGGATGGCTCTTGACAGGGGTACATACACTATTTCATCGTTTTGTATGCCTACCATAATGCTTCTTTGTTCGTCGAGCAGAGCCTGTATAGCCGCACATCCCATTCGCGAGGCGAGGATACGGTCTTTGGCAGTGGGTCGTCCGCCGCGTTGCAAGTGTCCCAAAATAGTGGTGCGAACATTATATTCGGGGTGCGTTTTTTCTATTTCTTGTTGCACGGCGAGTGCCCCACCCTCTACGGCATGTTCTTGTACGAGTACTATACTACTGTTTTTGGACTTGCGTCTGCCTTGACCGATGGCTGTTTCGAGTTGCTCTGCCACGGTGGCTCTTTCCGGAATGACGGCGGCTTCTGCTCCGGCAGCCACGGCTGCGTTCAGTGTCAGGAAGCCCGCATCACGTCCCATCACTTCTACGAGGAACACGCGCTCGTGGCTTGTGGCGGTATCGCGCAGTTTGTCCACACAGTCCATAATGGTATTAAGGGCCGTGTCATAGCCTATGGTAGCATCTGTTCCCCAAAGGTCATTGTCAATCGTCCCCGGTATGCCGATAACGGGTATATTATACTCTTGTGCCAAAAGCCTTGCTCCGGTAAAGGTGCCATCGCCACCAATCACGATAAGGGCGTCAATCTGTTCATTGTGCAACGTTTCAAAAGCGCGCTTGCGTCCTTCAGGGGTACGGAACTCTTCGCTCCGTGCAGACTTGAGGATGGTTCCGCCGCGCTGGATGATACCACTTACGTCCTGACTGCTAAATTCTGCCACTTCGCCATCCATCAGCCCTTTATAGCCTCGATAAATGGCTTTGACGCGGATATTATTACTCAACGCTGCACGCGTTACGGCTCTTACGGCGGCATTCATACCCGGGGCATCGCCGCCGGATGTCAGTACGCCGACTGTCTTTATTTTGTATTCCATATAAGGTATATTTAAGATTTAATAATTTAAGAATTTAAAAATTAAGTGTTACGGCGTTAAGGTGTTCACGGACTTGTTCCATCAGCCATAGGGGCGTGGATGTGGCTCCGCATATTCCCACTTGCATATCGGATACCTCTTTGCGGGCTGCCTCCATCCAAGTATTCCACCTGTCCGTAGTGATTTCATCGGGATCGGAGATGAAATACGAATTAGGATTGGCCTGTTGGCAGTGAGCAAACAGCACCTTGGCGTTGGACGATTTCTGCCCGCCGACAAAAAAAACAATGTCGTATTCCGTAGCAAAAAGCCGGATTTGTTCCACCCGATTGGCTACGTTCCTACAGATTGTATCGTGCCACTCAAACGTTGTATCCGAAGCGATTTGTGCCTTAATCTGTGCCACGATTTGGTGAAATGTTTCCACCGACTTCGTGGTTTGGGAGAACAGATAAACAGGACGCGTAAAATCCAAGGTACGGACATCTTCCGGTCGTTCGATAACAATTGCGGTATTGTGAGTTTGACCTTGCAGACCAATCACTTCCGCATGACCTTTTTTGCCATAGATAACGATTTGTCCTTCGGGGTGCTGTTCGTAGATTGTGCGAATTCGGTCTTGCAGGCGTTTGACTACGGGACAAGTGGCATCCACTATTTCAATTTCGTTATCACGGGCTATACGATAGGTGGATGGAGGTTCACCATGTGCACGAAGCAACACACGTCCTTTCCGAAGTTCGCGCAGCGCATCGTAATCTATGGTTTGCAGTCCCAACTGCTCCAAGCGAGCAACCTCTCGGTCGTTATGCACGATATCTCCCAGACAGAACAATTGCCCGTGCCGTAACTCTTCTTCGGCTCGTTGGATAGCATGGGTTACTCCGAAACAAAAACCGCTATGCGGATCAATGGCTATGCGCATTTCCTGTCCCCTTCTTTATTCTCGCTTTATTATCCGCAGCAACGTTGTGCAAACAATCGGTAAACGTGCTCCATCTGTTCGTCCTTGGTCAGTTGTGAATTGTCAATGACCACAGCATCCTCCGCTTGTCTGAGCGGGCTCTCTTGCCGGTGCGTATCACGATAGTCTCGGTCGTTCACATCCTGCAACACTGCCTCAAAAGAAATATCTGCTGCATCTGTATTTTGTTTTTCCAGCAGTTCTTGATAGCGTCTGTGTGCACGTACTTCGGGCGAAGCGGTGAGGAAGAGTTTGAGTTCGGCTGCAGGAAAGACGACTGTACCTATATCTCTGCCATCCATCACGATACCTTTCTCTTTACCCATTGCTTGCTGTTGACGTACTAAGAATTGACGAACTTCTTTTATTACAGACACTTGCGAGGCGCGATTGCCCACTTCTAAAGTACGAATAGCCGTTTCTACGTCTTGTCCGTTGAGCAGGGTATGTTGACTACCGTCTGCTTGTATGGAAAAGTCAATACGAATGAGCGGCAGGGCTTCCACTACTTGTTGGTCGGTCAGCAAGCCATGCTGCAAAGCATACAGCGCCACCGCGCGATACATAGCCCCTGTGTCTATATAGCGATAGCCTACTTTGCGGGCTAACTGTTTGGCAATAGTCGATTTGCCGCACGACGAATAGCCGTCAACTGCTACAATGATCTGTTTCATTTGAACTGATTGATATCCAAACCTAAGGTGGCTTGATAGGTGAGATTGGATTTGGTATATTGCGAGAGAGCGAAGCCCACACGCACCATCTTGATTCGCACGCCTGCACCGAATGCCAGTCCTGCTATACTGCGTTGGTCTTTGAGTTGCATCTCGGCACGGCGGCGGTGGTTGTAACTGAATGTAAGGTAAAATCGGTCGCTCTTAGGAACGATATCCACAAAGAAGATAGTATGCCGGAACAGCATATCATACCACTGCACATCGGTTTTGGTATCGGCCGGTTGATTGGTCATTTGGTAGGATAGATCCCACCGCTGCAAATTATGAGCAGTCATACCCAAACGTATAGGAGCATGCTTGAAGCGGTAGGAGAAGCCTATCTCAAGGTTTAGCGGCAGTTGTTCGCGAACCTGCCCGCCTTCCTCCGAATAGAAACCTTTGAGTTGCCATCCTATATTGCGAAGCGTTATACCCAACTGGAACAACGAATCGCGCGTATGAAAATGTCCTCCCACATCGGCAGCCAATGCCAGCGAGTTGTATTGCTCATAGAAAGACATCACCGGTTTGAGAGCCACTCCAACTGTGAATAACTGCCCTAATTGACGGGCATACATAAGGTCAATCAGTACATCGCGTGCTGCGAACTTGCCGCCTGTCAGATTGCCTGCCACATCGGCGTAAGACATCGTACCATAATCCAAATAGTGAACACCGGCAGCGATGTGGTTAACTTCTTTGTGCGTATGGGCGTACATGGCGCACCCGCTCATCGTGTTTTGGTAGAAATAGGCATAGTTAAGGCTCAACTGCATGTGATGCTGCGCGTTAAGCAGTGCGGGGTTAGCCATAGCCATCGTCAATTCACGATCTTGCATCGCCACATTATCTCCGCCTAACGCATTCAGACGCGAAGATACAGGCAACGAAAGAAAATGATAGACACTGCTACCTGCTCCGCTGATTTGCCCGAATAAAGGGACTTGACAGGTCATCCACACGATGAGCACCCCCGCTATTCGTAACCACGAACGACGGATGTGCGTACTGATTTGATAATAGGTGTAGTTGTTCAATGTGTCCGTTTTGTTTTTGCGCGGCAAAGGTACATCTTTCGTTGTACGTGAACAATATTTTTTTATTTTTGCTTTGCACATATCGGTTAATGCCCGTACTTTTGCGGCAAATTTTAGTAAAACTAATTTAATTACAATTAACAACTATGAAGAAAGTTTTATCTCTTCTCTGCGCGGTGGTATTGACCATGAGCGCAAGCGCCCTGCCTATTGCAAGAAAGGCAGCCCCGGTACAACCTATTCAGAAGGTTGCACAATCGGATTATCAGTTCACCGCACCTGCTAATTTCGTAGCGCTCAACCAAGAAGGTAGTGCCGGCGAATTTCAGATTTATTTCTTTGATGCCAATGGTGCACGTATTATTATGGCGGACATCAAGACAAGCGGCAACAACTCCATCGCCGGTGTTTATACCGTAGGTACGGACGGCGGACAAACTTATTCGTCTGTTTTGTTTGCCGGTCAACAACAATTTGCCGTTCAATATGGTAAGTTGTCCATCATTGCTCGTGGTATGGATGTTACTACCGGCGAAGATGTATATGACGTAGTAGGTTCGGACTGGGAAGTTTCTGACGGTCAAGGCGGTGTAGTTACCTACGGTTTTTCGGGTCGAGTAACAGGTTACGCTGCATGGAAATCGTATTACAATAATTGCGTGAACAATGGCACGGATTGCGAAAAGGCTCGTATTACGCTGACCGAGACTCCTGCCACTGCCGCAGCCGAAATTACCTGCTTCAGCAATAGCGTAGAAGTCAATGAAAGCACCCTTACCAAAGGTTATTGGAATGTAAACGGTGCCGGTTATGGTTCAGACGAAAAGGTTTATTCGCTCCTCGTTTATCTGTATGGCGACCAAGTAATAGGTTCGTATTGCAACGACGATGTAGCCACCACCGAAGACGAAAACGACGGCAAACAAACGCTCGTATATTTCTCTGTTTCGGAAGATGACGGCGAAACTTATACCGATTTGACCGTTACTAATTTCTACGGAACGGTTACGCAAGTAGCTCCCGGTACCCGTCGCTTCGATTTCTACGTAACCGCTGACAACAAGCTCTACCACATGGTTCTCTATAGCGGAACCAACGATGTTCAGACCATGATTTATGATACCGATGAAGACTTCCGCGCCGTGTTCTCGTTAGACAACATGACTCCTCTCACCACCCAAGATTATACCGGCACATTCAACAACTGCCAATACTTTATCGTAGAGGTCAACAACGGGCAGCAATATGCATATATGTACTTCTTTGCTAATCGTGTAGATCAAGAAATCGCCATTCCTGCCGGTAGATACTCTGTATCCGCACAAAACGTGGCTTCCACCATACAAAAAGGTGGTATGGAGCAGGATGGAGACGAGATGTTCTATAATGCATCGTATGCAGCCACATTAACAACCATAAACGGTCAAACCGGTATTGACAAAGCCTACCTCATTACCGACGGTACGGCTGAAGTAGCCAATGCCAACGGCAGTCTGTATATCGTGGTTAATGGTACGAACTCGTATTATCGCACCGTTCAACTCACTATTGGTGTACCGCCTGTCACGGGTATCGAAGAGGTTGAGATGGACAAAGTGGAAGATGGTCAGAAGATGCTCATCGACGGTCAACTCTACATCAAACGCGGCGACAACCTCTTCAACGCACAAGGCAAAGTCGTTAAATAATCAAAGTTCAAAGCAAAATGGTTAAATAATCATTTACTGACAATACTTGCAAAAAAGAGCGTTACCGATGGGGTAACGCTCTTTTCTTTTCCGCCAAACTCGGAAGCCGGACGCCGGTAGGCTTCAGCCATTCCACGTACAATAAGGGTGCTGACTAAGGTAGGAATTGAAGTAGCGGCGGTCATTGGTCACTTCATTGCCAAGGAAAGCCGGAGCCACATAGGGTTGGTCTTCGCTCGCAAGTTCGATTTCCGCTATCACCAACCCTTTGTTCGTACCGCCAAACTCATCCACCTCACAGGTCAAGCCATCTTCCATAGGAACTAACCACCGCACCTTTTCTATCTTTCCGGGCAAACACAAAGCCAACAGTTCGTCTGCCTCTTGTCCGGCAATCTCTTTTTCCCACTCAAAGCGCGAGAACTGCCCCTGTACGGCGTGCGATTTGACCGTAATGAAACCCTTTTCCCCCCATCTTCTTACCCGCACGGAACAACGCTCATTGAGGCTCAAATACCCCTGTGAGATAGGAATACAAGCCGTGGCCTGCTGCTTGTAGGACTCGTCCTTGACGAGGAACTTACGCTCTATTTCCTGATGGCTCATACGATGATCGTCTTTCCTGTTTATTCAGTGTAATCCTATGTTATTTAGGCTGATGCTGTTTACGCAAGAGGTCATTGACAGTCTTAACGGGATTGAATGTAGAAATAGGTACCTCTACGAATATCGTATTCCATTTCGCCATGGCCCCGTTCCATAATCCGGGCAACTCGAGTGCCAACAGTTCTTTTCCGTCTTTTGACTTATGCGACAAGAAACCTGTATCCGGATCCACGAAATCGGGCAAGCGATATGGTTTGCCGTTTTCGTCGCGTATGGCACATACAAGATCCACGGGATTAAAGTGGGTGGAACGAGCCATGAGTTCAGGGTCACTTATTTGGGACGACTCCAAGATCTGATAGGAAAGCGATCCGTCTTTTTCACGCACGATAAAGGGTCCGCCGCCGGGTTCACCCGTATTACGAACCACACCGCATACTCGAATAGGACGACTCAAACGTGCACGCTCCTCTGCCGACAGTTGGGGATTGCGCAACAAGCGGAACACACGCTGCTGCTCTTCCACCAGAACGCCTGCCAAGACCTGCTTATAATGCACGGTAGGCTGCTTGAGGTGATCGGGCACCACATTGTCTATGTTCTTTATGAATACGATATCACTTTGCAGGGCATTCAAGTTTTCTATCAGTGCACCATGCCCGCCCGGACGGAAGAGCAGCGAGCCGTCTGCCTGCCGGAACGGAGTACCATCGGGGTTGGCAGCTATCGTATCGGTACGAGGCAATTGCACGGAGAACGTAACCTCATATTTAACACCATATTTCTTTTGCCACTTAGGCAGACTCTCGGCTATGTGTTGGCGGAAGAGCGGGAGGTGTTGTTCGCTGACCGTAAAATGCACACGGCATACTTTGGTGTCAGTTGTCTGTGTAGCCGCATAGAGAGCCGCCTCTACCAAATGTTCTTCGGCGGGTGTGCGGTTGCCGTTACGATAACGATGGAAGAGCAACAACCCTTTGGGCAACGAACCATACTGCATATCCTCTAACAAATAACGTACAGCATCCCGACCTTGCTTATCGGCTAACTGTGAACCAAAAGCAAAGCGGTCTTTATTCGTCAAAAAAGTTTGCACAAACGGCGTTTCTTCGCCCGTTTCGAGATAAGCGAACAAGTCTTTGAACATTCGCGATGCCGCTCCGCTGGCAGGAACGAACTTAGTTACTTCATGCCCTTCATTCAGGTATTCCTGCCAAAGGCGGATATACCGTGCTTGCTCCGACTTGGACGGACGGATAATTCCTTGCTTTTTAGCCACTGCGGCAGGTGCCACTATGTCCAAAGCAGGAAAACCTGTCTTAAATCGTTGCAACTGTTCCTCCACTTGGGCAATAGTGATGCCCCGACGCTCCAACTGAGCAATGTCTTGTGCTGTAAACATATTGTTAGGGGTTTATAGGGTAACTCGTTTGGGTTTTAGATTGCAGCCCGTATGGCTTCTAATTCATTTTTTACTTTGACCAGCAACTCGTAGGCTTTTTGGCGTTGGTCAGTACGCCGTGCCGGCGATTTCAGTTCGCGCCGTATAGCCTCTATACGGGTGATATGCATTTCGTCGCGCAGGTACTTGATTTGCTTGAGCAGTTCAATGTCGCGCTCGCTGTAGTAGCGGTTCTTGTGTTGGTCTTTGCGGGGATTGATACCCTCAAACTGCTGCTCCCAATAGCGCAACGTAGAAGCCGGCACTCCTACCAACTCTATCGTTTCACGCATGGAGAAATATACCTTCTGCGAATCGTCGTTCATATTCGTTTTACCCGCCTATGCGGAGTGTTTTTCCTACGCGTATATTGGTGCCGCTCAGATGATTCCATTTCTGCAACTGCTTGACGCTGACATGGTACTTCTTAGCTATTCCGCCTAACGTATCACCCTTTCGTACCTTATAATACGTAACTCCGTTCACTCGATAGCCTCCACGAAGTGAGGTACGTTGAGCCAAGTCAATTTCCGCACGGCGATTATTGACCAACTCGTCGGCACGGTGAGCGAGGATCGTATCTTGCCTGTCAATGAATAGCCCGCTTTTCTCAATGGGCAAACACAGGGCATACGGTTTACCTCCCGGCAGCACATCCTTGGCATATTGGGGATTCAAGCGGCGCAATTCCGCCAAATCGATATGCAACATATCCGCAGCCTGCTGCAGGTGCATACGGTGGCTAATCATAATTGTGTCAGTACGAATAGGTTGCATGTGCGGATCAGGGCATATACCGTGCTGGTCAGCATAGTTCATCGCATACGAGGCAGCAATAAAAATAGGCAGATAACTACGTGTTTCGCGGGGCAAATAAGGATAGATCGACCAGAAATCTCGTTTGCCGCCTGCCCGACGAATAGCCTTGTTCACATTTCCCGGTCCGCAGTTGTAAGACGCTATCGCCAAGTTCCAGTCGCCGAAGAGCGAGTGAAGGTTCTTCAAGTACCGACAAGCGGCTTCCGTGGAACGGATCGGGTCTAACCGTTCGTCCACCAACGAATTGATTTCCAACCCGTATAACTTACCCGTTGAGGGCATAAACTGCCACAACCCGGCTGCTCCCATCCGCGAATGGGCTTGCGGGTTGAGAGCCGACTCAATCACAGCCAAGTAGCATAATTCGTAGGGCAAGTCATAGCGAGCCATTATATCCTCAAACATCGGGAAATAGTACTCGGACAATCGGCATAGACCGGCTAACTGTCGGTTAGCACGTTTGATGTAATGGTGAATAAAGTCGCGCACCACCACGTTGTAAGGCACTTCAATCACAAACGGAAGGGCTTGCAAACGAGCCTTATAGACCGAATCCGGCAAGTCAGACAAGATACCCGACGAGGTGCAATCGGTGGTATCCAACCATGCCATGGCTTCGTCGAAGAAACAAAGTATATCGTCCGTGCCAATTTCCACAGAAGCCAACGAATCAGCCATCTGAAGCGACACGGTTTGAGCCAATAGGGAATCCAACGCAAAATTATCCATTGCAGCGGTATCCACTGCCAACGAATCCACCTCTTGCCCACATACAAAAGCAGGCATACTTATCCACAAAAATAGAGTTATCGCTACTACTAAACGACGCATAAAAAAACAGGTTATTTACAGATTAAAACGAGATTGCCAATTTGACTTCAGCACTTTTTTGACGTTCTACAGGATTATAATAGAGTTGGGGCTCCACATTGAGCGACAGGTTAGGACTAACCTCAAAGTCAAATAGTTGCGCATCCACATAGGCATCTATAATCGTGAGCACATAGACAGCCACCGTGGCTGCAATGGATATATCCCGATACCTCCGATAGCGGTTTTGACGGCTGTTGAGTGTGGCTGTGTATTGCGACCTGCCGCCCATTGATTCAATCGTGTATCCCGGAGGCAAAATGGCATTGTACGAACGCGTAGGGTCATCAGACAGCGTTTCGTCAAGGAGTATATCGCGGTAAGCGTTTTTGTAGTCCTCGTACATTCCCCCATTCCACGAAATAGCATAGGCACACCCCATAAACGCACCATAGACGATAGGCAGTTTCCAATACGATTGATTGTATATCTGCCCCAAGCCCGGCACAATGACTGCCAACCAAGTAGCCCGTGTCGGATTAGGATGCCAAAAAGCGGCTGTGTCCGACCTTACTACCGTATCGCCTACGGCATACACATCTTCCATCGTTTGCAACACAACCACAGAGTCCGGCTCGTGATACGGAGAGGCAATCGACAAAGCGGTTGCGCATAGAAGTCCTATTTGAAGAAGCAGTCGTTTCACCTTATGAGAAGTTGCAGGATAGATTGCAGTTGTGCTTCGTCACGGAATGTGATAGTCAGGTGTTTCTGGTCTATTTTGACGGGGAGTTGCAATCGTTCTTGCAACTGTTCTTCTATTTGAGGATAGGGTCTAAGTGCTTTCTTGGAATGTGCCGGTTCTGCTTTCTGCCGGCTGACCAACTCTTCCACACGTCGCACACTCAACCCTTCTCGCAGGATGCGCTGGTAGATATCCAGTTGTTGCTCCGTGGATTGGCTGCCGAGGATGGCTCGGGCATGCCCCATATCAATTTTTTTCTCCTTGATGCCTATCTGTATTTCAGCAGGCAGTCTGAGCAACCTCAGGTAGTTAGCTACGGTAGCACGTTTCTTGCCGACCCGCTCCGCCATACTCTCTTGCGTGAGTTGGTAGTCGTCCATCAGTTTTTGATAGGCAAGGGCTATCTCAATGGCATCAAGGTCTTCGCGTTGAATGTTCTCTATGAGCGCCCACTCCATCACCTGCTCGTCTTTGGCGGTACGGATATAAGCCGGTATGGTGCGCAAGCCTGCCAATTTAGCGGCACGGAATCGGCGTTCACCGGCTATAATCATATACGTATCGTCCTCATTCTTACGAAGGGTGATGGGCGAAATCACGCCGTGCTCACGAATTGAGTCTGCCAATTCCTGCAAGGCTTCCTCGTCAAAGGTGCGACGGGGTTGCAACGGATTGGCTTGAATGCGAGCCAAGGCAACTTCGCTGATGGAGGACGAACCTTCTGTTACCACATGTGTATCGATGAGCGCATCCAAGCCGCGCCCTAAACCGGTCAGTTTTTTCATCGTTGTAGCAGTTCTTTGGCTAATTGAACATAGTTTTGCGCTCCTTTGGACAAGGGGTCATACGTAATGACAGACATACCATGCGAGGGAGCCTCGCTCAAGCGCACATTGCGGGCAATCACCGTATCGAACACCAGTTTACCGAAATGCCGCTTCACCTCCTCATAAACTTGATTGCTCAGACGCAAACGGCTGTCATACATCGTGAGCAGGAACCCCTCAATCTGCAAATCGGGATTGAGTTGACTCTTGATAATCTTCACCGTATTGAGCAACTTGGCTATACCCTCCAAGGCAAAGAATTCGCACTGTACGGGTATGATAATAGAGTTGCTGGCGGTCAGCGCATTCACGGTAATCAGTCCCAACGACGGAGAACAGTCAATGAGTATATAGTCGTAGTTGTCATCCAGTCGTTCAAATACCTTCTTCATACGCTGCTCACGCTCGCTGAGGTTGAGCATCTCTATCTCTGCTCCCACGAGGTCGATATGACTGGGCAAAACGCTCAGTCGCTCCACGGCAGTAGGCAAGATGGCTTCCGCAGGGTCAAGATCGCTGATGAGGCACTCGTAAATCGTTTTGTTCAAGTCTCGGATGTCTATCCCCAGACCTGACGATGCATTGGCTTGCGGGTCAGCGTCCACAAGCAATACGCGTTGTCCCTCTGCCGCCAAACCGGCTGCAAGGTTGATGGCGGTGGTCGTCTTCCCCACTCCGCCCTTCTGATTGGCTATCGAAATGATTTTATGCATAATAAATATCCCAAATTGATGCTTACATTCATTGTTTGTGCACGCGAGAAATAGTCCGTCCGGCGGGTATTGAATAGGTCGCCGAAACTGTAATTAAACCGTGCTTCTATTTGAAAACTTCCGCTTTTTCGGGTGTTAGCCACATAGCCTATTCCTGCGGCTATTCCCCAATCGAAGCGTTTGTCTAATCCACCATATTGTACTTTTTGCAGAGGGTGCTCATCGCCCGACTGCTTGTCATACACGCAGTACCCTATCTGCGGACCGAGATTGACTATAAATCGGTGCTGCTTGCCGAAATACAGGTGCATGAGAAACGGCAATTCGGCATAATGCAATTCGCGGCGGTACTTGCCGCTTTCCGTGTCCGTGGTCCACGACTCCCGCCATCCGCGCTGCATATAGTTGAGTTCGACTTGCAAACCGCAATACTTATGTCCGTTATAGCGAAATACGAGCCCGCCGTTTCCTCCTAAGAAAGCGGACTGCATTAAGTTGCTCGTACCGTCTAACACCGGACGAAAATTCGGCATCGAAGCCAATACGCCTCCATGCACACCTACATACATCTCCGTCTGCTGCAAGCGCGGTTGCGCCCACATAGTTTCTATGGCAATCAGCAGCAACGCCAGAACCGATATACGCTGTACTTTCATGCTAATAGGCAGTTTGAATATAGGTATTCATCCATCCGCCGTTTTCACCAATCCGCTCAAAATGGATCGCGGATTGCAGTCCTCTATAGGTCGGCATATCGGCTGTATCCAAAGGCATACCCAACACGTGCTGCAGGAGATAAGCCGTCAGGTCATAGCCCAACAAATCGTATCGTGGATGGTCTGCTGCCGGTTGGTAAGAACCTTGCGAAGCAAAATAGCGGTCATGCAAGGCTGTATATTGCTGCATACGGGCATCCTGCTCGTCCAGCGCGTCAAACACATACGAATATACCTTACCCAACGGCTGTATCTCGCTGTTTTTCAGCCATGCATACTGTACATACAGACGAAGCGGATACCGTATTGCCAACTGCTTGATATGAGGTATAAGTATGCCTGCATTGGCATAGTTATCGGTATGCAAAATGAGCAGATTGGTTGTTGTATCCTGCATGGCATAACCCGCTGAATCGGTCATGAGCGCATGTACGGATACCGTATCCAACCATATATGCCGACGGTTCAGTTCGTCTGCCAACAGATGGGAAGACGGTGTCCCATCAGCAGCCACATACACGCAATGCAACTCCGTTTGATGCGCTTCTATCATATCGGCCACACATCCCACTTCCTTTGTCGTTATCGGATTGAACTGAAACAGATACGGATTCGTTTCTATCCCTTTTACCTTTGAGGTAAAGGGCACGAACATGCGTATTTGGTGCGTTTGAGCCCATTGGGCCACCCTATTGACCTGCTGGGCATAGGCGGGACCCACTATGACATGCGCGGTGGGAAGCCACGCATCCGATTCTAAAAGATGATTGAGTTGCTTGCCTACACGCGGCACATCGTAGGTATGTATCTCCAAACGCATACCTCTTTGTTGCGCCTCCCACACGGCAGTCAGCAGACCCGTATAAAAATCGTAGAAACGGTCATCATCCTCGTTGCGTTGGGTTGCCTGCGCATTGAGCGGCAGCAGAACGGCTATGCGCCACACAGCCGACGTATCAACCGCCGATGAAACAACCGTTGAAGTATCCGGGGTCGGTGTTTCTACCACAGAAGGGGTTGGCATCTGCCGCTGCACGATTCCGGCAGGAATGAGCAATACTTCGCCCAACTGCGGACCGCGTTCATGCAACTGCGGATTCCAACGCAAAATCTCGGCTTGCGTCACACCAAAGTTCTTACTGATGCGGTACAACCCAATGCTTTTCTCGGACGGATAACGATAGACTACGGTGTCCTGTATCGTGTCGGTAGGATATGGCAAACCTGCAATTTGAGCACGGCAAACAGAGGTCGCCATAAGTAGCAGCCCTATCCACCAAGTGCGTATGGTATTGGTTGTGTTCATAGTTCGTATTTTTGATAAGCAAAATACCTTGCGCCCATTACCATCGATCCGATAAGGAGCAAGATAGCCACAGGTGCTACAAGGCTGATCCACTGAATAGCAGTGCGATGTTGGTAGGCTTTCTTGTCATTAATCAGGCGGAGTGCAACCGTTTTTTGACGCAGCTGAATCAGGTCGCTATCGTCGGTAAGCCACAATAGGGCTTGCACGAGGAAGTCGCGATTGCCGAACTGCGTTTTGGTATATCTGTCGTAACCCACGGGCAGAGGCTGTCCGTCTTGCCACTCATTACGGGCTACGCTGCCGGCTGCCACCACCACCTGCCTGCTCATGCCTGCATCCAACCAATTGCTGTCGCGTACGAGCGAGGGCGGCAAGATACGATGGGTAAAAAACGAACCGAACACGCCCTCCATCGACACTGCTACCGGCATATAGGCTTGCCGGAAACGCTCCCCGTCAATCTGCAGGTCGCTCAAATCCACTTCGGCGGGAGCAGGCGTAAGAGCCGAAGCCGTAGAGGTTGCCAAGAGCACCGTTTTATCCAAACCATCGTCTCCGCCCACTATGTCCACCAACGAAGCCATGGTAGCACTCACTTGCATCGTGTTGTGCGTAATGGGCGACTCGCCGTTGGTCAGCAATAGCGGAGCGTACGTCCAAGGCAATGGCTGGTAATTCGGGCGGGCAGGGTCGGACGACACATCCACCGGCAAACGCAAACATTGCAAATCCTGTACCAAAGCGGGATTGATACGAACCCCATAACGAAAGAGCATATCGTTCAAGTTCAAATCCAGCGGTACGATGGGCGTGATGCCGTCCTCGGAAAGCATATCTTCCGAAAAACGCACTCCGTTCAAAAGCCACATCACTCGCCCGCCGTGCATAATATACTGGTCCAGAACGGCTTTGTCCGTTTCGCTAAAAGGTGCTTGCGGGTCGGCTACCACAACGGCTTTATAAGCATCTAATACGCCCGTTTCATCGCCTAATACACCTCTATCTATCTGGAAATAGCGTCTTAACGCTTGCGTCCAGTCATAAACTTGCGTGTCGCTCAATTCGCCATGCCCTTCCAAGAAAGCGACACGTTCCACTTCCTCTTTTTGCAGCGTATGCAGGGTCTCCATAAAGGCGTACTCCAACCCTTCCGCGCTGATGTTCAGGTTCTCTTCGCCGCTCAACCCGCGCTGTTGCTGCAACAGATTGACTACCATATTCTTGCCTTTGTACTCCATCTGGCAGTAGGGCCATACACGGGTCTGCATCGTCTTGCCATCGCGCGCGCGCTCGTGCACCGTAATAGGTGCATAGCCGCGCTGCTGCAACAGCGTATATTCGCGCTCCTCGATAGGCTCTGTGCGCAAAGAAAGCAGGCGGTTATGGTGGTGTAACTCCTCCAAAAGGAACAGGGTTGCATCGCGCAATCGCTGAAAACCGCTATTCATATCGCCTTCCAAATAGAGCGTCACCTCTACGGGTGCGTTCACCTTGTCCAAGGCACGCAAGGAAGGCTCATGCAGCGTATAACGACCGTCTTGCGTCAAATCCCAACGGACTACACACCACCGCATCGGCACATTAAGTAGCAACACCAACAGTGCCAAACCAAACCAAACTTTCTGCTCACGACTCATCAAAGTCTGCTCTTAAGTCTCAACCATACATCTTGATTGAGTACTACGGTATGCTTTTGCTTCAACTCTTCTACCCACTCTTTCTCAAGCAAATCCTGGTAGTCGGTAACGACACGGTTGCGGTCGTCCATATATGTCTCAGGGGCTTTCAGTTTCTTTCCGATTACTTTGATGACGGGGTATTCATCATCCGTCTCAAAAGTAGCTTTCTTGTTTTTGAAGCCAAACTTATCAATGGCAGGATTAGCCCCGGGCTTCCATAGCCCCCTATCCACCCTTGCGATGATGGTGCTGTCCGTATTCACGCGTTGGCGAACCACACTATACACACTATCCGCCGGAACGGTTTTGATGATTGTTTCCACCCGACGGGCTGTCTGCTTATCACGAGCATAAATCACAAAACCTTTGAAACGCGGTTCGTCCCATGTATATTGGTCTTTATGCGAAGCAAAGTACTGCTGCAAACCTGCTGTATCCTTACCAGCCTTATCCCATACGCGGTCCACACTGATATCAAAAAGCAAAATACCATCGTGATACTCCTGCACCAGATGGCGGAAATCGGGGTACTTCTCCTCCAAATGCGCATCCGCGTATGCAATAACCTGTTCGTTGCTCATCGTGTCGGGCAGTTGGTATTCGGCGCGCGTCTTGCGGATAAACGACAACCGGGCTTGCTCCATACGCTCGTCACGCTCCACATTGCGCAAGATCTTCGAGTAGAGCGTATCCAACGGCTGGGTGAACCGACGGTCGTACAGACGAATGATATGCCATCCGTAGTCACTACGGAATGGCTGACTCGTTTCACCGGGCTGCAGGCTGAAAGCGGTCTGCTCAAACGGCAACACCATCACACCACGACTGAACCATCCGAGGTCGCCGCCCTTGACCGCACTACCCTTATCGTCCGAATAGCGCAAAGCGGTCTCATTGAAATCTGCACCGTTCATTACCACTTGATACAGACTATCAATCATACGCTTCGCTTCCGCCCCTTTTTCCACATCTCCTTTGGGTACCATCTTCATTATATGAGCGGCTTGTACCTCTTCGGTAACCACCTCCTCTTCCACCAAGGCGATGTGCAAGCCGAACGGACTGCGGAACACAGGCGTGATTTGACCCACGGGCGTGTTATACACTGCGTCCTCAAAACTGTAGATATAGCGGAAAGGAATAATCCAGCCTAACTCCGAACCCGTCTGGGCTTTGTTGGGGTCTTCCGAGTAGGTATTCGCCAATTCATAAAAATTGGCACCTGCCAAAGCCTGCTTGCGCAAGTCGTTGATACGTGCTTCGGCGGCTTGACGCACCGAGTCGGACGCATCCTGCGGACAACGGATGGCGATGTGTGCGGCACGACGCAAATGCGACATACGTTGGTAACTAAGACGCACCAAACTGTCAATAGCCTGCTCGTCACGCAAGTACTTGTCCACCACTTGACCTCTGTAGCCGCGCAACTCCTCGGCAAAAGCCGCCGTAGTGTCCAAATGCTCGGCAGTAGCCTCCGCCACCTTCAACTTGAAGTTGGTGAACAACTCCAAGTACTCGTCCATTGACTTTGAGTCGGCACTCGCCTCCTGATTGTTTTTCTCATAAATATACAGATATTCTGACAAATAAACGGGTTGCCCGTCAATGGTCATCAACACGGGATCATCCTGCTGCTCGGACGCAGAAAGTTGATTGGCCGTTTGTGCAAATAAGGAAGCCATGCAACCTAATAGGCAGCATGTTAGGATTGTGTGTCTCATATTGCTAATTATCATTTTGTGGTTCGCGACAGGTTGTCTGCCAAGAATAATTTGTGTTTGTTCTGTTCAGAAGTGGCGGCAAAGATACAACCTCTTTTCGAAGTATACAAAACAAAAAAAATAAGTGGCACCACTCAAACGACCCTTTGATTGGTGCC
>DFIN01000033.1:40121-122076 GCA_002372135.1 Bacteroidales bacterium UBA3696 | reverse complement strand
AAAATGAAAACGGTTTCGTATTGATTCATACTACCTAAAAATTATTAAATTAATTAATTTGTATTGCATTTTTAATAAATGCGGTGCAAAAGTACAACTTTTCCATGAGATACACAAATATTTTTTGTACTTTTGTGAGCAAAATTAGTTTTTCATATGAAATTAAATAAAAAATTGTTTAAGAAAGTACTTTCAAAAGTTATATATATATTCAATATACCGATGACTATTTTGGGTGTTCTCATCTTTTGTGTTTACACTATCTTCCAGATAAATAATAATATCCTGCTATTCAGCGGATTATTTTTTGTTTTCGCTGGAATAGCAGGATATATATATCATCACAAGAAGTCTTGCTTATATTATAAACATTGATTATTCTTGCTCTGGAACAATAAGTTTATAACCTTTACCATGAATATTGATAATTTCAATTTGGTCATCATCCTTAAGATGTTTACGTAATTTGGTAATATAAACATCCATACTACGGGCATTGAAATAATTATCATCTATCCAAATGGTCTTTAAGGCAAAATCACGCTGAAGAATTTCATTTGCATGTGAGCACAACAAACCCAACAATTCATTTTCCTTTGTTGTTAATTTTGTCTGTTTATCACCAATCACCAACAATTGCTTTTGTGTATCAAACGTGAAACGTCCAATATGATAAAGTGTTGATTCCTTATTTTTCTTTCCATGTACACGTCTTAATATAGCCTCAATACGGAATACAAGCTCTTCCATAGAAAAAGGTTTAGTGATATAATCATCAGCACCAATTTTGAACCCTTCCAAAATATCCTCTTTCAGAGTCTTAGCTGTCAAAAATATAATTGGAATCTCAGCATTCGCCTGTCTAATTTCCTGAGCTAAGGTAAATCCATCCTTTTTAGGCATCATGACATCGAGAACGCATATATCAAATTTACTTTTCATAAATTCTTTATAGCCAATTTCCCCGTCAGGACAAAGTGTTGCAGCATAGCCCTTAGCCTGCAAATACTCTCTTAACAGCATTCCGAGATTTTCATCATCTTCGCAAAGCAGAATTTTTAAATTTTCGTCCATAGTCATTCTTATTTAATTAATATTTCCTTTAATTTCTTACGTAATCTATTTTTATTGTAAAAGTTGTTCCTTTTCCAAACTCACTGTCTACATGAATTTCACCATTATGCAAATCAACCATTTTTTTCACATAAGCAAGTCCAAGACCAAAACCTTTTACATCATGCACATTACCGGTATGAACACGATAAAATTTTTCAAATATTTTCTTTAAACTATCTTTCTTTATTCCTAATCCAGTATCTTTAACTGAAACGCAAACTTTATCCCCTTCATTCCATGTTTTAAGATAGACATCAAGAGGCTGATCCGGTTTCCTATATTTAACAGCATTATCCAACAAGTTAAATATAACATTTTGGAAGTGCATCTCATCTACATAGATTGTCGACTCAATAGCTTCTATATCTATATAAACCTTACCTCCTGTATGTTCAACTCGCAAACTGAACGAGTGCCCAATTGTTTCGACCATTTCATTGAGGTCTACTTCTTTTTTCTTGAGTACAGCCTTTTTGCGATCATACATGGACATCTGCAAAACTTTCTCAACCAAGAAGCGCAAACGTTTACTCTCATCATTTACGATTCCACCAAGATGAGCTACCATCATTTCGCTTTTAGGAACAGACTTATCATTTAACATCTGAGCTGCCAGAGAGATACTTGCTATAGGGGTTTTTAACTCATGCGTCATATTATTGATAAAGTCATTTTTCAACTCGCTGTATCGCTTGCTTCGGAATATCACAACAATGGTAAAGATGAAAGTTACAAGCAATACCAAGGTAAAAATGATACTTGGAATCATAAATCGAACAGACGAGAATATATAGCCACTCATGTCTGGAAAATGAATTTTTACAATTCCCATTTTAGACTGAGGATCATTACGATACAACAACTGTGTATATGTATACTGCTCACCTTCATCTGTATAATCTGGACATCTATAAACCTCACGACCATCTTGAGTACAAACTGTAAAGTGATAAGGTATATTAATACCGTTATTCATCAATTCTGCTTTAAGATCCTGATCAAGCAGTTTAAAATTGATTCTATCTTTTAGAGGTTTATCTGAAGCCGAATACAAAATAGAATAAACCACCTCATCTAATAAAGCCTTCTGATACACATAGCGATTTTTAACAGCCTCCTGCAAAGACTTTTTTGCCTCTGATAAAGTATTTTTATCACTATGTAAAATCATAGCTTTTGGCATATTCGAAGGTTTACTGGTTAATGTCTTCAATTCAAAAGACGAATAGACATTACCATTAGCACCAACATTATAATTATGTGCATCCGATCCACCTACCGTATCTTTACGACTACGAGTAGTCTGACTTATATCTTTTTCCAAATATCGAAGTGTCTCGTTCAGCTCTAAATTACGAGAAGCCTGATAAAGAGCACGATTAACAGACTCATCAAACTGCTCCTTCTTCATATTAGCCATAGCTGAGATATAGTTCAACTGAAGATAGAGCAATGCTAAAAACGAGAACCCCATAATCAGAGCAATAGTCCAAATTGTTTTCTTCTTCATATTGCAAAGATAGCAAATACTTAACAAATTAACATAATAGCGTTAATTATTTCCGGTCATTTTAGACAATTTAACACCTTATCGATTTTTTAATTACAAATATATAACTAACAAAAAGAGCATTCTTTTCAGAATGCTCTTTTAATATTTCATAGATTATTCAACGCTTTTTTCTTCCGCCTCATGTGCAGCAATTAATTTTTGCTGAACATCATTAGGAACCAATTCATAACTTGCAAATTTTGTCGTAAATGAAGCACGACCTCCTGTAATAGAACTTAAAACTATGCTATAATCATCAAGCTCAGCCAAAGGTACTTTCGCTTGTAACTTTTGATATCCGGCTTCACTATCCATACCCATTATCATTCCACGACGACCTTGCAAATCGCTCATGACATCACCTACTATATCTTCTGGGGTAAAGACTTCAATATCATATATTGGCTCAAGTATTTTAGGACCTGCATTCTTAAATGCATCAGTGAATGCATGACGGGCAGCCAACATAAATGAAAGTTCATTACTATCAACAGGATGCATCTTACCATCATAGACTACAACTCGAACATCACGCGCATAGCTTCCTGTCAGCGGACCACGCTCCATACAGTCCATTACACCTTTCAAAATAGCAGGCATGAAACGTGCATCTATCGCACCACCAACAACACTATTGATAAATACTAGTTTTCCACCCCAGTCTAAATCAATCTCTTGCTTATTCTTGATATTTATTTTAAACTCCTGTCCATCAAACCTATAACTTACAGGGTCTGGCATACCTTCAGCATATGGCTCAACGATTAAATGAACTTCACCAAACTGACCAGCACCTCCACTCTGCTTTTTATGGCGATACTCTGCTTTTGCAGACTTTGTAATAGTCTCACGATAAGGAATACGTGGAACACCATATTCCACCATAATTTTCTCATTATTTTCCAAACGCCATTTCAAGGTACGCAAATGAAACTCACCTTGACCATGAACAATCGTCTGTCTCAGTTCCTTACTATTTTCAACAACCCAAGTTGGATCCTCTTGACGCATCTTTAATATTGCTGCCATCATTTTTTCCATATCCTGAGGGTTCTTAGACTTTATAGATCGCGCATATTTTGAATTCGGATATTTAATGAAATTATATTTCCAGTCGCAGTCTTTACCATTAAGAGCATTACCAGTCTTTACATCTTTCAACTTTACCGTACATCCAATATCACCAGCGTACATTTCATCGACAGGAATACGTATAGCACCTGCACAAGCATATATTTGTCCGATACGCTCCTTGCTACCACGATCTGCATTTGTCAAGTCATCACCAGGCTTAACCCTTCCACTCATAACCTTAAAATAACTAATTTCACCAATATGCGGCTCCATGCTAGTCTTAAAGAAATACAAACTTTCAGGCCCATTGCTATCATGAGCAACTTCTTCTCCCCTAGTATTGTATATTTTAGGCATATCACTAACAAAAGGCACAACATTACCTAAGAATTCCATTAAGCGTTGCACCCCCATATCTTTACCTGCACAAATACAAAAAACAGGAAATATACTTCTAGTTATCAATCCCTCACGGATTCCTGTTCTAAGTTCATCCTCCGTAAGAGACTCCTCTTCGAAGAATTTTTCCATTAATCCCTCGTCGTTTTCGGCTGCTGCTTCGACAAGAGTCCTATGAAGTTCCATTGCTTTTTCCATTTCTTCCTCTGGGATATCTTCAATAACAGGTTTTCCACCTTCAGGAAGCCATGTATACTTTTTCATAACTAAAACATCAATGAAACTATTATAATCAGGCCCTGGATTCAAAGGATATTGAATCTGAACACATTTCTGACCATATATTTCTTTCATTTGAGCCAGCACATTTTCAAAATCGCATTTTTCAGAATCCAACTGATTCACTAAAAAAATAACTGGTTTTTTTAATTTATCAGTATATCGAAAGGCATTCTGTGTTCCCACTTCTGGACCATACTGGCCATTAATTACAACCGCTGCCAAATCTGTAACATTCAGTGATGTTATAGCTCCACTTACAAAATCATCAGAACCCGGACAATCAATAAAATTTAATTTTTTATGATTCCACTCAGCATGAAAAACGGTAGGGAATACAGAATATCCATACTCTAACTCTACTGGGAAATAATCACTAGCTGTATTTTTTGCATCAATGGAACCACGACGCTTAATCAAGCCAGCTTCATACATAAGACTTTCGGCAAGAGTCGTCTTGCCACTACCCGAAGCGCCAACAAGCGCAATATTTTTAATCTCGTTAGTTTGATATACCCTCATAACTTATAGATTTAAAGTTGAATATTTAAGTGTTTTCTGTACTTTTCAAGGTATTTCTGCAGATGCAGATGCTTTTTATTAATACTCGACTAAGATAGTATTTTTTTATTAGAATCCAAAAGAAATTCAGAAAAAAAGTCATTTTTTTGATACTTATTAGTACTTTTGCAAAATGACAGGTCTTTATATACACATTCCATTTTGCGCTAGTCGATGTATTTACTGTGGATTTTATAGTACTACACTTTCACAATTGAAACAAAAATACACTGATGCAATTTGTCGAGAAATGGAACTTAGAAAGCAGAATATAGATAAACGCCCTATTGAAATTTCGACAATTTATTTCGGAGGTGGAACACCTTCACAATTATCAAAAGAGCAATTACAGCAGATTTTTTCTTCTATAAACAGTATTTGGAATTGTAATGGATCTATCATCAGGAAGAATTGCGAAATAACTTTTGAATGTAATCCCGATGATATCACTGAAGATTTTGCAAATTTTATTGCTTATCTAGGAGTAAATCGTGTTAGTATGGGTGCACAAACTTTCGACCCTGCAAGACTGAAATTTCTTCATCGACGCCACAATGCTAATGAAGTAAAACTTGCAGTTGACAGACTAAAGTCTGCAGGTTTTGACAATATAAGCATAGACTTAATGTTTGGCTTTCCAGGTGAGACACTTACAGAATGGGAGGAAGATATTAAAACAGCTGTTTCACTCGAACCCAAGCATATATCAGCTTATAGTCTTATGTATGAAGAAGGTACACCACTATATCGCATGTTAGAAAAGGGTGAAATAGAAGAGATTGATGAAGAAACAAGTCTTGCGATGTATAAGAAACTCATAGACTTATTAACACAAGCCGGCTATGAACATTATGAAATCAGTAACTTTGCACGCCCTGGATTTAGAAGTCAACATAATTCTTCTTATTGGAATGCTATTCCTTATATTGGTATAGGAGCAGCTGCCCATTCATACAGCAAAGATTACAGAAGTTGGAATGTCGATAACATCCATCAGTACATTCAATCCATTCACGACAACAAACTTCCTTCAGAGAGTGAGTATTTAGATGCTACCACAAGGTATAATGACTTAATAACAACAGCACTTAGAACTCGCGAGGGCATTAATCTTACAAAATTGAAGGATGAATATGGAGAAGAACTGTTCTTATATCTTACTCAAGAAGCTCAAAAGTACATTAATCTTCATGAAATGAAAATCGAAGATAATAAATTGTCTCTTACTAGAAAAGGATTATATATCAGCGACTCAATCATGAGCGATTTGATATTTATATCAAATATAAAATAATATGAAAGCATCTGAAAGAAAAAATTTTGGAATATGGAATATCTCTATTATAGTATTAGCAATCATCACCATGAATATTTTGGATGATATCCTCACCATTCAGAGTTCTTTGCTTAAAACAATTATAGAGTTTATCGTTATCATTATTATTACTATCTTACTATTCTTAATCAAATATATTGTCACCCGAAAATTAAAATAATCAAATCAAAAAACCTGATATTGCATGTAAATTCAATATCAGGTTTCTTGAAATAGACCTCTTTGTTTATTAATTCTTTAGAGACAGATTTTTATACCCTTTTTCTCCTTCAATAGGCCAATATTCAGAAGGAGTTCTCATCTTTTTCATTTGCTTGTCCAATTGCTTTAATAATTTAGGATATTTATTTGCTAAATTGGTAGTCTCATACTTATCGTCTTCAATATTATAAAGCTCTAAAGGCTTATTTTTTCCTATACTTTCAGCCTTCCATTTACCAAAACGTATTGCACGCTGTTTACCTGGAAATTCCCAATATAAATAACGATTATCTGTATCCATCTGCTCACCATAAAATAATGGAGAAATATCCATACCATTAATATTTTTAGGCAAACTCTTCGTACATCCTGTAATTTTTGCAAAAGTAGGCATAAAATCAGGGAAATAAATAATATTATTCAATTTTTGAACAGGTACTTTACCTGGTTGATTAACGATTACAGGAACCTTTATACCTCCCTCATAAAGTTGTCCCTTATGTCCCTTTAAACCAGCGCCACTATTCAAATCCTGGATTGGAGCCATAACAGCAGCACCATTATCACTTGCAAAAACAACCAGAGTATTTTCCCTAAGCCCTAAAGCATCTAAAGTACCCAAGACACGACCAATATTATAATCCATGTGGCTTACCAAAGCTGCATATCGTTTTGTATTCATACTCCATTCACCTTTTTCATCATACCATGAAGTATCATCAATATGATAAGGCTCATGAGGTGCATCATAAGCTAAATACAAGAAAAAAGGATGATTTTTTTCTCGATGTATAAAAGCAATTGCATCATCAGTAGAGATCTCTGTATTATGACGTACATGGGCATCATGTTCATTTTCTTTAATGTTTATCAAAGAGTCTCCATGGAAACGATAATATGGATAATAATAATACGGGCCGTTGCTATGCGGTGTACTAATTGTCCATCCGTAAAACTCATCAAATCCTCTATGGTTTGGAGCAGCCATCGGATCATAACCATCTAAATGCCATTTATTAACCAAGCATGTACGATATCCAGCAGTTTGAAGAACGGTTGCTATTGTTGTATCCTCAGGTAATAAATTAGCACGATGAATATAAGTAGTATCTCCCTTAGGATTAATTTTTATTCCTATTTTTCCACCTACAGGACATTGATTATCACGAATCCTCGTATTTCCTGTATTTTTCCCAGTCATCAAAGAACATCTTGATGGAGAAGAGATTCCACTACCAGCATAAGCTTGTTCAAAGCGTGTACCACTTTCAGCTAATCGATCTATGTTGGGTGTCTTAATATATTGATTACCATAGCAATGTAAATCACCATAGCCCATATCATCAGCCAAAATAAAGATTATGTTTGGATGATCTGGAGTTGCCTTACTTATCTGTGCTTTGGATTCTGAAGGTATTAGCAATGTAGCAATCAAGCTACCAAAATAAAGTTTAGTATTCATAGTTTTTATTTTTTTTACAAAGATACTTTATTTCTCACAAAACGCAAAAAAGTTAGAAGATAAATACCATATCGATTTACTTCTAACTTTTTTTTTAAATATACTATAATTACTTGACAAGTATAATTATCGTTTGGAAATTGGAAGATATTCTTTTTCGTCAAGAACGTTCTTATATGCAGGACGAATAATTCTTCTACCTGCAAAATTCAGTTCCTCGATACGATGCGCTGTCCAGCCTACAATACGAGCCATTGCAAAAATTGGAGTATAAATTTCTTGAGGAAGACCGATCATTTCATATATGAAACCACTATAGAAATCCAAATTTGCACAAACAGGCTTATTACCCTGACGGAATTTTGTCAAACATTTAATACCCTCTTGCTCTATAAGCTTCAAAAATTCGTATTCCTCCACTCTCCCCTTTTCTTTAGCAAGTTCGCCAGCCAATTTCTTAAGTTCAACAGCACGAGGGTCGCTCATTGTATACACGGCATGACCAATTCCATAAATCAAGCCAGTTTTATCATAAGCTTCTTTATTAAGCATACGATTTAAATAGGTATCTATTTCATCTAAGTTATTCCAATCCTTGATCTGCTCTTTTAAGTGATGAAACATATTAATTACCTTAATGTTAGCTCCTCCATGTAAAGGTCCCTTTAAAGAACCAATACCTGCAGCAATACTTGAATATGTATCAGTTCGAGTACTACTTGTAACACGAACGGTGAAAGTAGAGTTATTACCACCGCCATGCTCGGCCTGAATAATCAAAAGCAAATCAAGCATACGTGCGTCGAGTTCTGTATAATGATTATGCTTCAGCATAAAAAGGAAATTTTCTGCAATACTCAAATTCTCACGAGGGTGACGAATGTGCAAACTTCTACCCTGCACACCATGGCGATAGATATTATACGCATATGCAACTATCGTTGGAAATTTTGCAATCAACTCAATACTCTGACGCATCAAATTATCTCTACTAATATCATCTGGATTTGGGTCAAAAGTATACATTTCCAAGACACATCGCGCCAATATATTCATGATATTATTGCCTTCCAAATCTATGATATGCACGATTGTACGATGATCCAAAGGCATATTATCGTTGAGAAGTTCACTAAAAGCCGACAATTCCTCTTTGTCAGGAAGTTTTCCTGAAAGCAAAAGATATGCAATCTCCTCAAAACCAAACCTTTTTTCTTTGAGCAGTGGAGCTACTAAATCATCAAGCTCATAGCCACGATAATAGAGTTTTCCAGGACATGGTGTTAACTTTCCATCTTCAGCACGATCATAACCAACAACATTACCTATATTCGTCAAACCAACAAGTACACCACTTCCGTCGTCATTACGAAGACCTCGCTTTACACCATACTTAGAAAAGAGTTCGGTATCAATTTTGCAAGAATTCTTTACTTCATCAGATAATTTATAGATTAGATATTCTTTCTTCATTATTTAAATTCCTTTCATTTTTGCATAATTCAAAGCCGATCCAGCCTTAAACCATTCTATTTGGGTATCATTGTAAGTATGAGCAGCATCAAACTGTTCTACACTTCCATCTTTATGCTTCAATGTAATTTGAACATTACGACCAGGGGCAATATTATTCAAACCGGTCACAGAGACTCTATCATCTTCCTGAACCTTATCATAATCATTTTTGTTAACAAATGTCAACGCCAACATACCTTGTTTTTTAAGGTTTGTTTCATGGATTCTAGCAAAGCTTTTTGCCAAGACCACCTTTACATTAAGGAATCTTGGTTCCATTGCTGCATGCTCACGGCTTGAACCTTCACCATAGTTATCTTCTGCCACAACAATTGAAGATACATGCTGGGCTTTATAAGCCTTAGCTGAAGAAGAAACCTCTTCGTAATTACCATTCAACTGATTTTTAACCTTATTATTTTCTCCATTGAAAGCATTTACAGCACCCATCAGCAAATTATCTGAAATATTCTGAAGATGCCCTCTAAACTTCAACCAAGGACCTGCCATTGAAATATGGTCAGTTGTACACTTTCCTTTTGTTTTGATTAACACTGGCATATTCTCAAAATCATTGCCATCCCAAGGCTCAAATGGAACTAACCGCTGTAAGCGATTACTATCAGGAGAAATTACCACATCAATATCTTTATGACCTTCAGAAGGAGCTATAAAGAGAGAATATTTTTCTAAAGCTTCAACACCCTTTACATTTTCATCAGAAGCACATTCAAATCCTTTAGGCGGGAATGCAAAACCTTGGGGTTCATCCAGCAATACAGGATTACCATCTCTATCCAACAGTGTATCTGTAGCAGGATTAAAGTCCAAACGACCAGCAATAGCTAAAGCGGTTGTCATTTCAGGACCACCAATAAAAGCATAAGTATTAGGATTCTGATCAGCACGACGTCTAAAGTTACGATTAAAAGATGTAACAATAGCATTCTTACGAGTATTATCATCTGTATGACGCTTCCACTGACCAATACATGGACCACATGCATTAGTCATAATAAGCGCACCTATACGTTTGAAATCATCAAGAATTCCATCCCTTTCTGCAGTATATCGTATCTGTTCAGATCCAGGGTTAATGATTAATTGACCTTTTACAGGAATATTCTTCTCATAAGCTTGTCGAGCTATAGAAGCTGCTCGAGCCAAATCTTGGTAACTTGAATTCGTACAGCTACCGATAAGACCTACTTCCACTGTCATTGGATAATCATTAGCAGGTCCCTTGGCCTTCATATGACTAATTGGTGTAGCTGCATCTGGAGTAAAAGGACCATTGAGATGAGGTTCAATTTTACTCAAATCGATTTCTACAATTTGATCATAGAATAACTCTGGATGTTCATAAACTTCATCATCTGCACGTAACTCTGCTGCATTCTGCTGAGCAAGTATAGCAATTTCTTCACGTCCTGTTTTACGTAAATATTCATCAGCATTCTCGTCAAAAGGAAACAAAGAGCAGGTTGCTCCAAGCTCTGCTCCCATATTACAAATGCTAGCCTTACCTGTAGTAGAAAGATCCTTCAATCCATCACCATAATATTCAAGAATAGCATTAGTACCACCCTTAACTGTAAGAATACCCAAAATTTTTAAAATTACATCTTTTGGACTTGCCCATCCAGAAAGATGACCTGTAAGATGTACACCTATTAAACGAGGCATTTTAAGTTCCCAAGGCTGTCCAGTAAGCACATCTACAGCATCAGCACCACCAACACCAACAGCAACCATACCTAAACCACCTGCATTAGGTGTATGAGAATCTGTACCAACCATCATACCACCAGGGAAAGCATAATTTTCCAATATTACCTGATGAATGATACCTGCACCAGGAGCCCAAAAACCGATATGATACTTTTGAGATACTGACTTTAGAAAATCGTATACCTCTTTGTTTGTTTGACATGCTAAAGGGAGATCTTTGTCTGCACCTACATCAGCACGAATTAAGTGGTCGCAGTGAACACTTGCAGGAACGGCAACTTTGTCTTTACCAGCATTCATAAACTGAAGCAAAGCCATTTGAGCAGTTGCATCTTGCATAGCCACACGATTAGGACGAAAATTGACATAAGATTCACCACGCTTAAAAGGCTTCAAATCTTCAGAATCATAAATATGAGCATAAAGAACCTTTTCTGCATAGGTCATTGGTCTCTTCATCACATTCTTGGCAGCCTTTACCGTATCCGAATAGGAAGCATAAAAGCTTCTCAACATATCAATATCCAAAATCATAATCGTTGTTCACCTATTAGTTTATTTATTAATTGGTTGCAAATATACAAATATATTTTCAATTTGAAAGAATAAAGACTAAATTATTTAGCAAAATGAAATGAAAAATGTTATTTCTTGAATATTTAGCACAAATTACTCAACAGAATATACATTACTTACATCTATAAAAAATCGAGTAGGAAGAAAATGAAGTTATTTTCTTCCTACTCGATTTTTCCAATCTCTCATACCACGGGTACGTACAGATCCACATACAGCAGTTATTCGTATTATCTATACATTTGATTTTATAGCTTTTGATAGCCCAAAGCATAGGTATTATAAGGTAAAAACATTGTAACTACGCTATAAAAGAAAGATAGTTATGAAATACTTACTTTTTGAATCTAGTCTGTTTTTTATATTTTTATGGATATTGAATAATAAAAATACCATATTAGAAGAATATAGCCAACAAAATATAGAGTACTAACACTAAATACTATATAATCCACTGCACATACTGCAAGAAGACCAAATAGATATAGCATACCATCTCCAATAGGTAGCTTTCTTGAAACCTCATCAATACACGCAATCCCTACAATCAACATAAGCCAAACTGAACTTAAAAAGATAGACAGTATACCTGGAACTGCAAAAGGATTCAGAGTTGGATGAAAATAAAATTCTTGCCAGGTATCTGGGGTAAACATCTGGATACTAGCATAGAAAGCTGCAGAAGATGCCACTATCAATACTAATGCCGTAGGATAATAACTATCAATATCATTAAAATGAATGATTTTTGCATCACTATTGACAATTCTTCTAAATAAGTAAACCACCCCTATTAATACGATAACTATTAAAAATATCAGCAAATGGATATCAGAAAACAGAGATATAAACTGAGAGATAGGATCATCAGGCACGACTTTATGTAACATACTGCTTTCATGTATCCATCCGAACATTGATGTTTCGGTTCCTAATTGAATCCAAACAGAATCTACACTGTCAGTTGGTACGATACGAATATCGGAAACTACTAGATGATCATATTTCTTGACTGTAAAAGAATCTGTTAACATGTTGCTAAGTTTTTCTTCTGGCAACTGTCTCATCAACTCCATACTGTCAGCTTTGACCACAAAGTTATAATTGTTCGTATAATGATGAATTGTTCTAAAATCTATAGAGTCCTGTTGTTTTTCGCTCAATTCAACAAAAGGCTTTTCCTTTAAATGATGATGATGGCGACTCTTATAGCAACTACTCAAAGAAAAAGCTGCTATGAAAAACAATAGTAAAATATAGATTCTAGTTCTCTGCATATACATTCATTTGACATTCCGAACATTTAAATTCTAATCTGAATCTGCGTCCATCAGATAATTCCAGCCGTAAAGGCTCATGCCAAGATGGAACTTCACCACCTCGTTTCACACAATAGCCTAAAGAATATCTGATACAATGGCGACATTGCATAATCAAAGGATTGTTCTGATAAGCATCCAATTCAAAAGCATTACCAATCTGCGACATACCCTGATTTTCATAAAATAACTTGGCATCATGATTACTAATATTATAAAGATAAGGATAATCCTTATACTCAGGCTGCCAAACTAGATTACAAAACTTTTTGTTTTCTTGTAGATTATCAGTGACCGTATCTTTAACCGCTCGTTCAACCAAAAGATTATCAATCGCTTCTCGTCTCAAATCACTAAGAATACTTGAGGGTAAAAAATATCGATCCGCATCCTCTTCGATTTTGATTTCATCACAAATATACGGCGTATTACCTAATTTTGATAACTGTTTAATAATATTATCACGCTGTGGCTTTTTTGCCAGTTGATGATCGAATACAACAGATGCCTGTCCCTTCTTATGACCAGAAATAACAGTTAATGAAAAGCCTTCATCCGTCAATGAAAAATACATATTAACAGCCAACTTCCTTACAGCAGTATTCCCTGCAAGTTGTTTTTCAAATGCCATATCATTATTCCGATAGAGCGCAAGCCCCGGACGTAGATGATTTGGCATACGTAAAGGATACAATCTATTACCAACAGCTCTATTCACACGAAAGCCTTCCAGTTCATGTTCATCATTTATAAAACATAACCCATCTCCATTTGCGAAAGTAGCTGTTCCTGCAACATTAAAGCTAGTATGTCTTAACTCCTTCACTCTACCTACATATTCCCCTAAGGCCTTAGGCGTATCAAAACTGGCAATATTTGGTTTTCTACCATTAATAAAATAATCTGTAAACCCCCTATTAAACGTTTTCTTTAGGTTTGGCTCAAAACGATATTCAATAGTTCCTTCCGAAGCTCTACAATATCGATCTGGATGCTTTTTCACTATTTGATCTAATCTCTGACTATAAGCAGAAACTACATTCTTGACATAAGTAACATCTTTTAACCGACCTTCAATCTTAAAAGAGCAAGCACCAGCCTCTGCTAACGTCTCCAAATTATCTATCTGACACATATCTTTTAGAGACAAGAGATGGCGCTGACGTTCGATAACCTTACCGTCAGAATCTTTTAAATCAAATTTCAATCTACAGAATTGAGCACATTCACCTCGATTAGCAGAACGTTTAAAACAATGTTGAGAAGCATAACATACTCCAGAATAGCTTACACACAAAGCTCCATGAACAAAAACTTCAAGTTCAACATCCGGATTATTTTTGTGAATCTTATTAATTTCTTCTGCAGACAATTCTCTCGCTAACACTACTCGCTTAAATCCCAAAGAATATAGCCAATTTACTTTTTCTGCAGTTCTTGTATCACATTGTGTACTTGCATGAATCGCAACTCCTGCACGATTACAGATATCAATCAGTCCCATATCCTGTATGAGTATACCATCTACGTGAATTTGAGCCAGTTGGTCTATTAATCTTTGAGTATCGTTCAGCTCCTGCTCATAGATTATAGTATTTACAGTCACATATATTTTTGCGCCAAACTGATGAGCATAGCTACATAATTGTGCAATATCATCCACACTATTTCCCGCAGCCTGACGCGCGCCAAAATGTTCAGCACCTATATATACTGCATCTGCACCATGGTCTATGGCAGCAATACCACATTCTAAATTTTTTGCCGGAGCTAATAACTCTAGGCTTCGCATAAGCATAATGTTGTTAAAAGTTTATTTGATATCGTTTATATCATAAGGAGTTTCTTGATAAACATAATAGTCTATCCAATTGCTATAAAAAAGATTTGCAGCTGATCGCCATAGCACCTCTACACCATTTTCTGGGTTATCATCACGATAATAATTTTGTGGTAGATTCACATCTGAACGTTTACCCTTATCACGTTTATATTCCAAATCCAATGTATTCGGTGCATATTCCATATGGCCAAGAATATAAAATTCACGACCATTACGTGAGGAAACGATGCTGACTCCAGCATCAGGTGATTCTGCTAAGATTTCCAGATCATTCACTTGACTAATATCCTCTCGACGCACTTCTGTATGACGACTATGAGGCATATAGAAATAATCATCAAATCCACGGAATATCTGAGCTTGAGGATCACACGGATAAGTTTTGAAAACTCCAAATTTTTTCGACTTTAAACTATATTTGGGAATTCCATAGAAATGAAACAATGCAGCCATAGCACCCCAACATAAATAAAGCGTACTTTCTACATGAGTACGAGCCCAATCAAATATTTTGTTAATTTCACTCCAATAATCAACATTCTCATAAGGAATTGTTTCTACAGGAGCTCCAGTAACAATCATGCCATCAAATTTCTGCTTCATAAGTTCAGACGAATCCTTATAAAACATCTTCATATGCTTTACAGGTGTATTTTTAGAAGTATGACTTTTTAACTTCATAAAAAAGATCTCTAACTGAAGAGGCGTATTAGAAAGAAGTCTTATTAAATCCGTTTCTGTAGTTATTTTCAACGGCATTAAGTTAAGAATAACTATTCTTAATGGACGAATTTGCTGATTTTGTGCTCGCGTTTCGTCCATCACAAAAATATTCTCTTTCTTCAGAATCTCTATTGCAGGTAATTTATCTGGTAAATTTAATGGCATTCTAAAAATTCCTTTCTTAAAAACTAATCCAAATGCAAAGATATACTTTTTTATCGATAAATAAAAAAAAGGATGCCAAAAGATTGACATCCTTACTTTTATATTCAATTTAAATACAATTTACCACAATTCAAGACGCTCATTTTCTGGAATAAACATCTTATCACCTTTCTTAACACCAAAGGCTTCATACCAAGCTTTAACATGTGGAAGAGCTCCATCTACACGCCATTTACCCAATGAATGAGGATCTCTTTTTACACGGTTGCGTATTTCCTGGTCTGTTATATTTTGCCCCCATACACCAGCATAAGCAACAAAGAATCTTTGTTCTGGAGTAAGACCATTTTTTTCACCAAGTTTTTTCTTTGCTGTTGCATTTTTAAATGCATTATAGGCAACTTGAAGACCACCATGATCAGCTAAATTCTCTCCAAGTGTAAACTTGCCATTTGCATGAAGACCTGGCAATACTTCTATATTATCAAAGAAATCTGCATAGAGCTTAGCTCTTTTCTCAAAGTTCTTACCATCAGAAGCTGTCCACCAGTCTTTTAGATTTCCATCGGCATCATACTGACGGCCCTGATCATCAAATCCGTGTGTCATCTCATGGCCAATTACGACACCAATTGCACCATAGTTAAACGCTTCATCTGCTTTTACATCAAAAAAAGGATACTGTAAAATACCAGCTGGGAAACAAATTTCATTGGTAGTAGGGTTATAATAAGCATTAACCGTCTGTGGAGTCATACCCCATTCATCACGGTCTACAGGCTTACCAACCTTACGTCTAATCATATCTTCCAACATGAATTTACGGCAAGCTGCTTCATTTTCATAAAAACTTTTTTCTGGATCGATAGATAAACTGCTGAAATCTGTCCATTTATTTGGATAGCCAATCTTTACATAGAATTTATCAAGCTTCTTGTGTGCATTAGCCTTTGTTGAATCACTCATCCATGTTTGTGCATCAATACGTTGACCTAGACTGATCTGCAAGTTTTTAACTAATTCTTCCATCTTTTTCTTTGAAGATTCAGGGAAGTATCGTTCAGCATAAAGACGACCTAAAACTTCACCCAACTTTCCTTCAACCTGAGATGTAGCTCTCTTCCACAGAGGATAATCTTCCTTACGACCACTCATAGTCTTACCGAAGAAGTCAAAAGAAGCTTCTCTAATTTTATCGGTAAGTAAACCTGTTGAATGACAAATAACATCCCATAACATTAATGAACGAACTTCATCTGCACTCTGCAAAGAAATTAGCTTATCTAAACCTGTAAAGAATGAAGGCTGACCTACAATTAATTGTTGGAAATACTCACTTTTAATACCTTGAGCATTAAGTTCTGCTTCTAAAGGAATATTTGGATAATTCGCTTTAAACTCAGCTAAAGTCATCTTATTGTAGTTAGCTTGTGGATCACGAAGTTCTGTCATACTCTTAGAGATCAAAGCTACTAAAGTTTCCTGGCGGAAAATATTACTAGCGTAGATTTGAGACTCAGCCTCACTAAAACCATAAAGCTTAAACATCTTGACGATATAATCCTTATAAGCTTCACGAATAGCAACCGTAGCAGAGTCATTATTCAAGTAATAGTCCTTCTGACCTAAAGTAAGTCCACCCTGATACAGATTAAGGATATTTTCCGTAACATTTTTCTGATCAGCATCAAAGAATCCTTCATATTGATCTCCTAAACCATCCACATAATATTTGAGCTGAATTTTTCTCAAATCCTCTTTTGTCTTTGCAGCAACCAACTCCGTTAAAATAGGCTTCACTGGGGCAATACCTTCACGATTTCGACGGTCTACGTCCAAAGCAAGCTTATAATAATCACCAAGTTTCTGCTCTATAGAACCCTTTTTGTATTTCTTTTTTAGAAGTTCACTAAGGATACTATTAATACGTTTATTGTTATCTTCTTGTAATTGATCAAAACTACCAAATCTACTAAAGGCTGCAGGCAACGGATTATTTTTCTGCCAACCACCAGTAGCAAACTCATAGAAATCATCCTGAGGACGTACACTTTTGTTGAAATTCTTTTCAACAAGACCCGATTTATGTTGTGCCTGAGAAGCCATAGGCAAAGCACACATCAACATTATCGGAAGGATCTGTTTCATGTTCATTTTTTATAATTTATTAAGTTACTATATTATTGCAATTCGGCGAGTTTCTCACTGAGAATAAACCAATTATCATTTTCTGCATCCAATCGTTCTTTAATTTCTGCATACTCATTAATAATACTCATATTCGTTGCATTCTCCGGACTCATGAGCATTTCATCCAACTCTTTGATTCGCTTCTCCATTTCTGCAATTTTATTCTCACTCTCCTTTACTGCCTTTTCTGCTTTTCTAATCTTTTTTTGAAGTTCTTTATGCTCTGCGTAACTCAACCTCGAAGCTTCTTTTGCAGGATTAGTTATTTTCTCTGAAGACGCAGACTGTTTTATAGTATTACTGCTGCTCATAGCTAATCGATCTTCTACAGTTGGAACATCCGATTTAAAAGCATTCACAGCTGATGCCACCTGTAAACTACTTAACCAGTCATAGATACCGCCCAAGTGTTCTTTCACTCTACCATTACCAAACTCGTAGACTTTACTAACAAGCCCATCCAAGAATTCACGGTCATGACTAACAATAATCGCAGTACCATCAAAAGACTTAATCGCTTCTTTTAGAACTTCCTTACTAGGTATATCCAAGTGATTGGTCGGCTCATCGAGAATCAATAAATTAACAGGCTCTAATAATAGTTTAATCATAGCTAGTCTACTACGTTCACCACCACTTAGAACGCCAACTTTTTTCTCTGATATTTCTCCGCCAAACATAAATGCACCTAGCAAATCGTTTATCATCAAACGCATATCACCAGTTGCAACCTGATCTATAGTTTCATAAATAGTCAAGGATTCATCTAGCATTTGGGCCTGATTCTGAGCGAAATAGCCAATTTGAACATTATGCCCTATTTTAAGGGTTCCTTCAAATGGAATTTGCCCCATAATACACTTGACAAGAGTAGATTTACCTTCACCATTCTTTCCTACAAAAGCAACTTTTTCACCTCTTTTAATAGTTAGATTGACATCTGCAAAAACATTCTTATCATAGTCTTTACGAACATCTTGACAAATCACAGGATAATCACCAGAGCGAAGACATGGAGGAAATTTAAGATGCATAACAGAATTATCAACTTCATCAACCTCTATAGGAACTATCTTTTCCAATTGTCTGATACGCTGTTGCACCTGAACTGCTTTTGATGCCTGATAACGAAAACGATTGATAAAGGCTTCTATATCAGCTATTTCTTTCTGCTGATTTTGATAAGCACGCAATTGCTGCTCACGACGCTCTTTACGAAGAACCAAATACTCATCATACTTAACTCGATAATCTTCTATATGCCTACAAGTTATCTCTATAGTACGATTAGTTACATTATTAATAAAAGCACGGTCATGACTAACTAATACGACAGCACTTGAACTTGTTGCTAAGAATTGCTCCAACCACTGAATACTTTCGATATCAAGATGATTCGTTGGCTCATCCAAAAGTAACACATCTGGTTTTTTAAGAAGAATTTTTGCTAGCTCTATTCGCATACGCCAACCACCTGAAAATTCCTTAGTTGGACGTTCCAAGTCTGCTCTGCTAAAGCCAAGTCCAGATAATGTACGCTCCATTTCAGCCTCATAATTTTCGCCTCCAAGCATAATATAGCGTTCATGCTCTTGCGTAAAATTATCAACTAATTTTGTGTAACCTTCACTTTCATAGTCTGTTCGCTCTGCCAATTCCCGCTGCATTTTATCTAATTTGGCCTTCAACATTACACTTTCAGAAAAAGCCTTTCGGGTTTCTTCGCGAACACTAGTATCATCTTGAAGTTTCATGACCTGAGGAAGATAACCTATCTTGCACTCATTTGGTATGGATACAGTTCCTGATGAAGGTTTTTGCAATCCACATAAGAGCTTGAGCATTGTACTTTTTCCTGCTCCATTTTTTCCCACGAGCGCTATACGATCATGAGGATTAATGACATAATTTACATTTTCAAACAATGGTTTGGCAGCAAACTCTACTGTTAACCCTTCTACTGATATCATTAAAAGCTAATTTTTTAGTTGCAAAGATACAAAATTATAGTGAAAAAATACTTAGCATATACAAAAAAACGCACTTCCTTGTGAGAAGTGCGTTTATATTTAGGTGTAAATAATTACTTTACCTTTTCTACGATTGCCTTGAAAGCTTCTGGATTATTCATAGCGAGGTCAGCAAGAACCTTACGGTTAATCTCGATACCTGCTTTATGAAGAGCACCCATCAACTGGCTATAGCTCATATTCTCAAGACGAGCTGCTGCGTTAATACGCTGAATCCAAAGGGCACGGAAATTACGCTTCTTATTGCGACGATCGCGATAAGCGTATGTCAAACCTTTCTCCCAGGTATTTTTAGCTACAGTCCAAACGTTCTTTCTTGCTCCGAAATATCCTCTTGTAAGCTTAAGGATTCTCTTTCTCTTAGCTCTGGATGCTACATGATTTACTGATCTAGGCATAATAAATTGTTTTTGTGAATGTTAGCGCCCTTTCTTTACAAAGGAACTTCAAGCTAATCACTCGGTTAAAAATACTAGAAATGAATACTTTAAAAATTACTTCAAACAAAGAAGTTCCTTTACTGCAGAGCTGTTAGCTTTCTCTACGAGAGAGAAATGAGTTAAGTTACGCTTCTGCTTCTTAGTCTTCTTAGTCAGAATGTGACTCTTGAAAGCATGCTTTCTCTTGATTTTTCCTGTTCCGGTAAGAGCGAATCTTTTTTTGGCACCGGAATTAGTCTTTACCTTTGGCATTTTGGTTTGTAATTTAAGTTAGTATTCTTGTTTAAGGTCGAGGGTAGCCTTAGGACCCCGCGACCATATTGTTCTCTTTTGTCTTTCGACTTTCGCCTACTTCTTCGGAGCAATGATGACAATCATGCGTTTGCCTTCCAACTTGGGCACGGCTTCGGGTTTACCTACTTCCTCCAAATCGGTGCAGAATCGTGCCAATAGCAACTCGCCCTGCTCCTTGAAGAGAATGGAACGACCGCGGAAAAAGACGTAAGCCTTCACTTTGTCCCCGTCTTTGAGGAACTCTTGCGCGTGCTTCAACTTGAAGTTGTAGTCGTGCTCATCCGTCTGCGGTCCAAAGCGTATCTCCTTGATGTCAATCTTCTTAGAGTTCTGCTTCTGCTCCTTCTCCTTACGCTTCTTTTGGTACAAGAATTTCTGGTAATCCACTATGCGGCATACAGGCGGCTCCGCATTGGGACTAATCTCTACCAAATCCAAGTTCTGAAGGTCGGCTATGCGCATCGCCTCCTCGTAGCTATAGATACCTTGCTCTACATTCTCGCCTACGAGGCGAACTTCTCTTGTGCCCCGTATCTTTTCGTTAATACGATTGGGCATCTCTTTTTCTACTCTGCCGCGATGTTGCGGACCATTTTGCGGATAGGCGATAGTTGTGTCCTCCTTGTGTTTGGTTTTAGTTAGTACTCTAAAAAAAGCGCGCAAAAGTACGCCATATTTCCAATGCTACAAACATTTTTCGTAAAAAATTGAAAAATAATATCCTACCTATTGCAGGCGTTGGACGCTTGCTATAATTTTGCTGCCAAATGGGGTGTTATGCCGTCTAATTATAACGGCATGACAATATGAGGCAAATTATTAAATAATTATAAATATGAAATTTAATCGTTTTTTGACCGGAGCATTGTGTGTCCTCCTTCTCAGTCTGGTGGCGTGCGATGAGAAAGATTTTCCCTTTACTCCCTCTTTGGACTACAACGATACCATCGTTGTGGCTCCTGCTGATTCAGTAGGCGAGTATATAACCATTGCTGAAGCCTTGAATATCATCGCAAAGTTGGATTCAGGAGCTTCCACAACCGAAATGTACAAATTAGAAGGTGAGGTAATTCAGAACAATACCAATCCGAGCAATGTGCCTACCCCGTACAACAATATCAATATCACCATCAAGGACTCTACGGGAACGATAGGCTGCTGGTATATGAACAACCTCAATAACCAACCTTTCACCAGTAGCAGTCAAGTACCCTTGGTCGGCAGTAAGGTGGTTATGATCGGTAAGTTGAAGAACTATGTGAACAAGAATACCGGCGCTACTACACCCGAAATGGCGAATGGCTACATCTTGCGCATTATTGAGATGGCAGATGAACCGGATGCTGCTGATGCACAACCGATTACCATTGCCGAGGCCATTCAGCTGGCGAACCAATTGGCTTCGGGCGAAACGACCGCCGAGTACTATGTGGATACCGTCATCATAACGGCTATAAAGACAAAAGCGGAGAATGTGCCCGGTACGTATACCAACATCAATATGACCGTGCAAGATTCCACCGGCAGCATGGATAGTTACTACACCAACTATTTGGATAATAAGCCCTTCACCTCTTCCGACCAGATACCTGCCGTAGGTAGCAAGATTGTGCTGATTGCCAAGATATGCAACTACCGTGGTACAACGCCTGAATTCAAAGACGGCTATATTGCTCAGATATTGGAAGAAGGAACGGGCACGGTGGATCCCGGTGATAATCCAGGAACGGATGTAGAGTTGGAAGGCGACGGCTCATTGGCAAATCCCTTCACCGCGTCCGACATTATGAAACTGAACAACAGCAAAACGGGCAATTACTACGTACGCGCCTATGTGGTAGGTTGTATCAAGGCTTCGTCCATGACCTTGGCGGGCAATGTGCTGTTTGAAGGATTTGATAGTCAAACAAACATCGTGATAGCCGCCGCTGCGGAAGAGAGAGATGAGAATAAAGTTGTTCCCGTGGCTCTGCCTGCCGGTGTGGTTCGTGATGGTCTGAATCTGGTAGGTCATCCCGAGTATAAAATGCAGGAAGTGCTGCTCTATGGCAGTTTGGAGAAATACTTCGGACGCGCCGGCGTAAAAGCCGTATCGTATGCCAAGGTGGGCGATGTAGAGATTGGTACCAACCCCGACGGAAGCAGTACAGGCGATCCGACGGGCGGTAATCCCGGTGATGCTACGGACGACCCTACCGATGTTTTGCTCAACGAAACGATGTTGACGCAAGCCAGTTTCGGTCTGTTTACCGCACAAAGCGTGAGTGGCGATCAAGCGTGGACACTCTCCACCAAGTATGGTGCTACGATGTCCGGGTATGCTAATAGTGCTTCGCATGCCAATGAAGACTGGCTGGTTTCTCCCGCTTTTGATGCTACCGGCAGAGAAGCCGTTCTCACCTTTGACCATGCGCGTGGTCCTGCCGGCAGTATGTCTGTCTCCACCGACAACTATACCGTATGGGTGAGCAACGACTATGACGGCGATGTTACAACGGCTACATGGACACAAATGCCTATTCCTACACATGGTACAGCCGCTTGGGGATACGTCAGCAGCGGTAATATGCCCATCCCCGCTGCCAACTGCGCTGCCAACTGCCGTATAGCCTTCAAGTATGTTTGCAACGACTCGGAGTCTGCTACTTGGGAAATTAAGAATATAGTGGTTAAATAGTGGATTTTTACATCCGTTTAATAGGAATACCGACCCGTCGTGGTCGGTATTCTGTAGAATGACAATGATACAGAGTATGACCGGTTATGGCAGAGCCGAATATGCGCTTGCCAAACATAAAACAATAGTTGAAATCAAAAGCCTCAATTCCAAACAATTGGATTTGACGATAAAAGCCTCTCCCTTGTTTCATGTCTATGAGTCGGAGATACGGCGGTTGCTTGTTCCCGTGTTGCAACGAGGAAAAGTGGAAGTGAGTGTTTATACGGCTTCGCTAACCGCTTCGGAAGAGCAAACGAATATCTATACCGCCATCAACGAGGACGCTTTTCGCTATTATTACCATCAATTACGCAAGCTGCAGACGGAGTTGCAAGCCCCTGAGGAACCGTTGTTTGCTGCCTTGTTGCGCATACCCGAAGTATTGAAGGCCGGCGGAGATGAAACGATATCTGCCGAGGAGTGGGAGTTGCTGTCCCGTGCTATCGAAGAGGCTGCCAAAGCCTTTACCGCCTTTCGCGTACAGGAGGGAAATGCGTTGGAAGCCATGTTTGCGGATAAACTGAATGGCATAGAGCGCTTGTTGAGCGAAGTGGAACCCTTAGAGAAAGGGCGCGTGGAAAAGATACGTCAGCGCCTTGAACAGCAATTGGTGCAACTATCTGCCGAAACCTTGCAACCCGTTGACCGCAATCGCCTTGAGGCCGAACTGATTTATTATCTTGAGAAATTGGATATTACGGAAGAAAAAGTGCGACTGAGCAACCATATCGCCTATTTCCGCCGCACAATGGCAGAAGGTAGCGAGTCGGGTGTGGGTAAGAAACTGGGATTTATCGCCCAAGAAATGGGACGCGAAATCAATACGCTCGGCTCAAAGGCAAATCAAAGTGAAATGCAAATTATTGTAGTTAAAATGAAAGACTTGCTCGAACAAATCAAAGAGCAAGTATTGAATGTATTATGATTCTGATTTTTTCAGCCCCGTCGGGCAGTGGCAAAAGTACATTGGTCAATTACCTGCTTTCTCGGCGAAACGATTTGGAGTTTTCTATATCTTGCACCACTCGTCCGCCTCGCGGTAAGGAGCAGAACGGACGGGAATACTATTTCCTTTCTCAGGCGGAGTTTGAACGGATGATACAGGAAGATGCCTTTGTGGAGTGGGAGAATGTGTATGCGGGCACCTACTACGGGACGCTCAAGAGCGAAGTTGAACGCATAGAGAATGCCGGACACCACGTAGTCTTTGACGTGGATGTGCAAGGCGGTAAGCATCTTAAGCAGATATTCGGTTCGCGTGCCTTATCTGTATTTGTGGCCCCCCCTTCTGTGGAGGAGTTACGTAGAAGGTTAGTCAGCCGTGCTACCGATTCGCCCGAAAAAATTGAGGAACGGGTAAATAAAGCCGAATTGGAATTGGCGGAATCTCCTTACTTTGATCGAATTGTAGTTAATGATGATTTGGCAACGGCTCAGCGTGAGTTGCTGCAAATCGTCAACCGGTTCTTGCACGTTTAGTCGTCAGTATGCGTCGAATCAGTACCATATTCCTTTGTCTTTGCTTCACTTTCCCCATGTTGGCAGTAAGGTATCGCACGGCTGACCATCGGACGGCTTCCGATGTCTCCTACAAGATGCGTTATCGCGGTGCGTTTTCATTGGGTTATCTGCTTCGGGATGACAAGTTGAGCGGGTTTGATTTTGATCGTGAAGTGAATTTGGGAGGTACGTTGGCGGTTGAGTTCTTGCCTACCGGTCGTTGGCATAGTCTGCAGCAATGGAACAATGCTTCCGTGGGGTTGGCACTGACTGTGTTGGATATGGGGCAACAGAAGTATGTCGGGCAAGCCATTGCGCCGCATGCCTATCTCAATATTCCCTTGGTGCACCATCCGAAGGCTATTTTTGGTCTTCGACCCGGAATAGGTTTGGGCTTTGTAACGCGAACCTATGCGAACACGGTGCCCGATGAATTGCGTTGGAAGAGTTATCGTATCATGACGGAGAATGGATATGTACAGGTGGCTAATGCGTCAATAGGCAGTATAGTGAATGCCTTTCTTACCGGGGGATTTTATTTTGATTTTCCGATAAAAAACGGCTGGGATGTTACTCTGTCTGTGGCTTGGCAACACCTATCGAATGGTAGTGTAATGACTCCCAACGGCGGACTGAATATGTTTAATGCCGAATTGGGAATGGCTTATACACCTTCGCGCAAAACGATGGGTTTTCATTATTATGAGCCGGATACGGACGTGCCCGCGCGGTTGCACGATGGGGTGAAAAAGAAATGGGGCATCGAGATGTATGCCGGCGGAGGAGTACGAAACGTCTATTATTGCGACCGCGAATGGTTTGGCGTGGCATCGGCAGGATTGTCGGTCTATTGGCAGCCGATCAGCATTTTTCGCGTCGGAATAGGTGGCGATATGTACTATGACGGTGCGTATGCAGCCTTGTGCGACGAGTTCGCTTCCGAAGGAGCCAAGCATATTACCTATTACGGCAAAACATACCTCCGTGAGAGCAAGACGGCTAACTGCTTTCGGGTGGGAGTGAGTCTGCAACCGGAATTTGTAGTGGGGAATTTCACGTTCGGATACCACGTCGGCGTATATCTATACGATCCCGTGAAGAATCTGGAACCATATAGTGCCGTGGCGGCTAACAATGGCAAACCCCTCAACCGAGGTGTCTTTTATGCCTATGACCCCACAAAAGTGAGCAATTACCAAGATGGCTGGTGCTACCAGAAACTGATGCTGCGTTACTATTGCGGGAAGAACTTTTTTGTACACTTGGGCTTGAAGTTGCATGTGATAAAGGCTGAGTTTATTGATGCCGGCATAGGTGTGCGTATATAGCCCGTTGCATACGGGTCTAATCAACCGAATTAAACGAGTTACAATGGATAAAAACGAAGGAATAATGACCTGGTATCGGCAGTTGCAGTCGCCTACGGATGACGACCGTGCCGATTTGGAAGTGATGCTCATGGACAGAGATGACCCGTCAGATGCTATGAGTGCTATTATGGGGCTCATCTCCAATCTTTTGCAAAATGGCTTTCGGGAGGGAGTGTATTGTCTGCTCCTTGTAGGTGCCCAGAAAGACAATGCCCTGCCGGTGAAAGCCCAATCCATGGGAGCTGCCATCTTTATAGCCGTAGTGTATGACGATGCCATACGGCAGTCGAATGTAGCGCAGGAAGCGTTATTGGATGTGCTTGCCGAGCAGCACGATGAAGCCCTATGGGCACTACGCCGCTATTCGCAACTTCGCAAACACATGATTGTGATGGGAGGACGGCAAAAAGATATCCGACAAACACTGATTTATCACCTCATTGTCGTAGGCGAGGAAGCGCACGAACTATTCGAATAAAGGGCACAAATGATTTGAGTAGCGACAAGAGAATGTTAATCCTGCACTTTCGGATATTCAATCCGGTGGTGGTACATGGATTTTAACCGATCCTTGAACACCTGTTTAATTCGCTTCAGGTCGCTGAAAGTAAGAGGTGTTTCTTCCAATTGCCCGTCTTCTATTTGCAAGGTAATCATTTGCTCTACCATATCGTTGAGGCTCTCCTCGGTGTAGGTCTCCATGGAGCGTGAGCGTGCCTCTATTGCGTCTGCCATCATCAGTATGGCAGACTCTTTTGTTTGCGGTTTAGGACCGGCATAGCGGTAATCTGCCTCGTGGATATGGGTGGCAGGATTGAGCCCGGCTTGCTTAAGTCGGTTCACTTCCGAATTGTAAAAATAGCGCACCAGGGAAGTTCCGTGGTGGGAGCGTATGAACATCCGAACCACTTCGGGCAGATGGTGTTCGGCAGCAAACTGTTCGCCTGCCTTAATATGGGAGATAACGGCTTGCGCGGCATCGTGGTTGGACATTTGTGTGAGCGGGTTATCCCCCCCGTTTTGATTCTCGATGAACCATGTGGGATGTTCCAGTTTGCCGATGTCGTGGTATAGCGCGGCGGTGCGCACCAACAACGCGTCGGCGTTGATGCTTTTGGCGGCTTCCGATGCCAGATTGCTCACCTGCAGCGAGTGTTGAAACGTGCCGGGAGCCTGCTCCGCAAATGTTTGCATGAGGTCGCTGCTAATATTGCTCAATTCAACCAAAGTGAGCGAACTGACCAAACGGAACAATTTCTCAAATACATATACTAAACTATATACCGTAATGACTAACAGCGCATTGAGCGCGAAATATAAGTAGGGGCGCCAATCTAAATGACTGCCGTCGCCTGCCAGCATCAGGTTGTAAAAAGAATAGAGAAAGGCGTATGCAACGAGAATATAGATGGCGGTGAATGCCAATTGCGAGCGGCGTGTCAAATCTTTCAGAGATACCACAGCCACTATCCCTATCGGAATTTGCAGTAACACGAACAAATACGGGTCAGGTACGGAAAGGGAGATGAGCATGACCGTCGTGAGGTGAGCAAAAAAAGCCGTTCGGGAATCGTAAAAAATACGCACAAGGATGGGAATCCAAGCAAAAGGCAAAATATAGATAAGCGAAGCATCGGCAAAACGAAGTACCAAAAGCGAAAGGGCTTCCATCATCGCAATGAGCAGACATAGAAACAGCGTAAAACGCAATGGTTCCCATAGCGGCTGCCTGAAAGCCACAAGAAAAAGAATCAGTAACCCTACAAGCAGGAAGGCCACCAGCGCGCGACCGGTGTATGACCAGATAATGTGCTGACGCGAGAACCCCCGATCGCTGTAAATCTGCTCCAACGATGCTAAACGGCGGCAGGTCTCTTCCGTAAGCAATTGTCCGTGCTCTGCAATCACCTCCCCGCGCATCACGGCTCCCTCGGTAGGAGAAACGGATTCTAAAATATCTGCTTTCACCTGTGCCGATGTCAAACTGTCGTATTCCAGATTGACAGCCATTTCTCTGCCCGTCTGCTCGTATGCCATCTTGGGCGTATAGAGTTGAGAAAGAGGAATGGTTTGGGTGCGGCGGGTACGATTGACCACGGTGATGTGGTGGTAACCGCCTTGCTCCACTTGACGCATATCGCGGGCAGAAAGAATGGGTACATTCGCCCTGTGGTTGTTCACCCAACGGAAACACGGAGCATAGGATTGCAGAGCCTCTGCCTGCTCTTGGCGAAAGGCAGTCTCGTCTTTGTAGATGGGAAAATCCCACTCGGCAACCAGCGTCTCGTAGGTCCATATCTTGCCCGGCTCGTAATGGTAGGGAAAAGCACTATTAGGAGCGGGACGCAAAAAAACGCTTAGTAGCGCGATGGCAACGTAGCATACAATCTTCAGCGTAGTGGACGAATGTTCGGAGGATGTCCAGTGTATATTAGTGGTCGAAAAACTCATACCTTGTTATCTTTTCTTTTGAAAAAACTCATCTTTTCTTTTGGAAAAATTGTTGCACGATTTGGCGGCACGATTCCGCCAATATGCCGGCCGACACTTGGCATTTAGGGTGTAACGCTTGAGGGGCAAATCGTGTATAGCCGCGTTTAGGGTCATCGGCTCCATAAACGAGGCGACTGACTTGTGCCCAACCGATGGCACCGGCGCACATCACGCACGGCTCAACGGTAACGTATAGCGTGCAGTCGGATAAATACTTACCCCCTAATGTCTGTGAGGCTGCCGTGATGGCTTGTATCTCGGCATGCGCTGTGACGTCTTGTAGCGTTTCAGTCAGGTTGTAACCTCTACCTACAATATGCCCTTGGCTGACAATGATGCAACCTATGGGTACTTCACCGGCTTGCTCCGCCTTTGAGGCTTCGGTAAGGGCTAATTGCATGTATTGTTCGTCCGACATAATGGTTTGCAACGAATTATGATTCCTTTTTGCCAAACAAGGGTGCATCCTGCGGGAAGCACTCCAAGTGGTTGCCAATCACTACGATGTCGGCACCGGCTTGAAAGGCTTGACGCATTTGTTCGGGCGTGCTTATACCGCCGCCCACGATAAGAGGAACATCGATTTCGGCACGTACTGCGGCAATCACTTCTTTTCTTACCGGCTGACGGGCACCGCTTCCAGCTTCCAAATAGACAAGCCTTTTGCCCAACAGGCAGCCGGCTATGGCAGTACGAACGATCAAATCAATATGTTCTTGGGAAATAGGTTGTGATTGCGTAACGCGTGCTACACTGCTCTGCGTTCCGCCATCCACCAATATATATCCCATCGGAATAGTCTCTATGGGCATTTTGTGTATGGCGCGGGCACTGTCAATATGTTGACCTATCAGTACATCGGGATTGCGTGAGGAGAGAAGCGACAAATAAAGAACGGCATCGGCAGCAGGCGTACATTGCTCAGGATGACCGGGGAATATAATGATAGGGAGACGGGTCATTGATTTGAGCCGTTGAACCAACTGTTCGGTCATAGACCGAGTAGCACTGCTTCCCCCCACAAATACCAAGTCGGCAGGCTGCAAACGCAAACGTATATCAGCGTCAGATACCTCTTTTTCCGGGTCAAAAAGAATAGCCAACAAGGGATGTCCCATTTGTACCTGACGGCGTATGTATGTTTCTACCAAGGGCATAACTCGCTTTATCTGTTTTTTTTATCGCCAGCGGAATGATTCAATCAGGGTAAGCATATCTTCCCGCACAAAAGCAGCAACCGGCGCAATGCTATCCTCATTGGGAACGGCACTGAAATAGACTGCACCCCGGAAAAAATGGTGTACAGAATCGGTCAATACAAACTGCATCGTGGTCGCCGTATTGCCGGCAAAATCGAATGTGAGACCAAATACTTGTGCTTCTTCGTTGGTGTATGCCCGCTCGGGGATAGCGGAAGCGCGAATGGTGTGCTTATACACGAACTCCATCGCATCGTCCGACAGGGCTTTGAGGTTGTTGTGAACGGGCTTGTAGCTGCAATGGATAGTGGCTTTCCACTGCGGATAGCATATATCAATCCAGTCCTTTTCACCCTCGTGCATACGCACTATAGCCTCACGAGATAGCAAAAAAGAATAAGGTAGGGAAGGTACATCCCCCTCCTTGCCGGAATACTCGCGATAAGTATGTTCGGGCAAGTCTATCCGAAAATACCCGTATTCTTTGGGGACGGAAGGCTTCGTGCACGAAACGACGCAAAAAAGACTCAAAACAACCCCAAAAATGCAATGCTTACTTGTCATTCCTCAATAATTTCGCACAAAAATATGCCAAAAAAAAGGTCTGACAAAAAAAAACGGAAAAGTATTTGTGGTATTAGCGTAAATACCATACTTTTGCCGCAATTTTTATGGACTATAAAGATTATAAGGCATAATTCGATGCAGAATAAGACACATTTTCTGAAGCCGCTAAATGTACACCTTCGTTTGTTAGGGTTGCTGTTGGTTGCTACGTGCAGTTTGTATAGTACGGCGCAAGAAAGACAACCCGAAGACAAAACCTGCGAAGCCATTCGTCACACGTTCAATTACCCGTATTACTATTGCGACTGCGTAATGGATAATACGGTTGAATTCCAATTTGGTATGGATACCATCATATCTGATACGCTGTGGTTTTCCGCAACGGTGTCTGATCTGCGGATGGGCATGTCTGCCTATTGGTTCTCGTCCAAAGGTATCCGTTTGGAAGTCTTTGCTTTATGCTCATCCGTCAGCCCCGCCCTTACCCTGACCGTAGGGGGCAATACGATGCGAGATATCGATGTGGATTTTATCAACAAAAAGTTGGCTGAAATGGGCGATATGTCGGAGATAGCCGAAAACATCGTTCGTCCCCACCTTCGTGTGTATCCGCTGAACGGCGGCACGGGGCGTGTGTTGGCGTATGCTTACGACGAAGGACCGCACTCCACCTGCGAAGACTTGATGCCCGTGAAAAACGGGATGACCTATATCAGTAATCACGATGAGGATATATATGCTTGGCTGCCCGCTGATATGCGCAAAGACCAGCAGATGTTTGTGCAGTGGCAACAGAAAAAGAATCAGCCCTGTACCATGGAACTGCTGCGCGGGTCGTGCAGCAATCCGACCCTCATCCTGAGCCAAACGATGAGCGACTCTACCAAATTGTTCTTCCCCGATATTCAGTTGGTTAACGAAGCCAAGGCTGCAGGTGATACGCTCTATTTCCGCTTTACGCACAAGGCCGAAGATGTGGGACGTATTCGCTTTCGCTACAACATCAAGTGGCAGGAGGCTTCCTTAGATACCACGTTGTGTGAAGGGATGGGCTTGCAGTTGGCAGATACACTCCTGATGGAAACAACCGACTACGGACCGGACACGGTTTGGTATAAGTTGGATACCGTAACGCTCTATACGTATCATGTGAATATCACACCTGCTACGGTGGAAAAGCAGACGCTTAATCTTTATCAGCGCGACTTGCCTCAGTACTATCGCGGCAGTTACTATATAGACCGATTCGGGCATCATGATGTGGTAATCCGCAAACCCAATACTTGTACGCAGCGGGTTAGTTTGGAGGTTAATCACCGCATAGATACCGTGCGCACCACCAATATGCAAACCGAATGTGTAGGTAAGACGATTGAGTTGGACGGTCAGACGTTTGATCACGATACCAGTATCGTCTATGCACAGTGGAAGGACAACGATACATGGCAGATAGATACACGCAGTCTGGTCTTTACCGCTCCCATGGAAGAAATTGAAACAGATACCATTATGCAGGGCGACTTGCCTTATTACTACGAGGCAGCCAACCGCGTGCTGCAAGCGTTTGGCGAATATGACTTTACCGTAACCCGCCGCAACCAATGCACAAGGCAAATCCACTTCGTGTTGGTTAACAAAGAAGGCAATGCACTCAGCGAAACACAAGCTGAAAACAAGGCCCGTAAAGTCTGGAAAGACGGTGTCCTATATATATATAAACAAGGTAAATATATAACGCTCTTAGGTCAAGAGGTTGAAAACAAATAAATAAACATTATAAACTAAATTCAATTCTAATCACAATGAAAAAATTATTCCTATTTCTGGCGGCTGCAATAATGACCGTAGCAGGTTATGCTGCCGGAACAGGCGATGGTTCGTCCCAGGCGAATGCCATCGAGTTTGATTGGGAGGCCGGAAATACGCAGGTAGCAGGTACATCGCTGTGGTATCGCGTATCCCTCGAATCTCTCTACGGAGAAGAGGAACCGATGCTTGCCCTGTATTTGACCAACCTGTCGTACAACTCGGCTGATGTAACCGTATCGGCTGTGGTGGCAGGTAGTGAGGAAGTTCGCTCCTATACTATTGCTCCTCGCAAGGACAAGATCTGGAACCAAAGCGCTAAGATGCTGGTGAAGATGAAGTATCAGGAGATCTATGTTCGTCTGACCTCGACCGAGGAAATCAAACTCTCGGCTCGCGTGTTTGATGCCGAAGATGCGGACGAAACATGTACCAGTGCTACAGATTACAACTTCAACGACCACACCTTGAACAAAGGTAATCGTTGGTACCGTATCAACGTGGCTGACATCCGTCGCGCCGAGCAAGAGATTCAGATTGTCTATACGGCAAGCAAAGAGTGCGAACTGAACTCTAAGATTAGTGCCGACTGCCCCAGCACAGGTCTGACCGGTGATGCTGCTGTCATTCCCGCAGGCGGAAGTTATACGCACGTGATTTCTCGCGCCCTCATTCAAAACTTGAGCGACTCTATTCTTTACCTCAAAGTGGAGAACTACGAGAATGTGTCCGTAGTGACCAATCTGGTGAATAATAAACCCGCAACTCCCACCGAATTTAACGGCGCAGAGCAAGGTGCGTTGCTTCAGTACGAAAAAGTAACGGCTGCAGGTCGTACCTTCGTAATCGCTCTGAGCGAACTGAAAGGAAAGAAACTGCAACCCGAAATTGCTTTCATCAACGACAGCAATAAGACAAGTGCAGTGGACGTAACCGTTGAAATTGCATTTAGCAATACCAACAGCACGTCTCTCTCTACCTACAACGTAATCGCCAAAAATATCTCTGTGGCTGCCGGCGAAACCGGAATTATGGACTTTGAGAAGAATATTATTGACGGTTTGGACGAGCAAACGGCTGCATACGTATATGTACGTATCGTTCCTACGCAAGACATTCAGGTGTATGCTCGCTTGAAACATATCCACGAAGGTAATGCATGTAAGAACAGCCAAGACATTGCTTGGAACGCCACGACCTATCAGGAAGGTGAAACCACTGTTTGGTACGCCATTGACCTGACCGAGGCTAAAGATGCAACCAATCCGCAGGATATTACCGTTACGGTTACTAACCGTGCTGATGCGAAAGCCACAATTGCTGCTGACCTCGCATTTGAGTGCCCCTATACTGACTTGCAGTCCATTACCCGTTCACTGAACGCATACGCTTCGACCACCAAGAAATTGACCTATTCGTCATTTGCCATGATGAGTTCGGATGTAGTATATATTGGTGTAACGACCAACCAACCCATCAAGATTGATGTGGAAATGACTCCTGTGGAGAAGAAAACGCCCGAAGATGCCTGCTTGAACGCTGTGGTATTTGACTGGACCTATGGTCACTCGCAAGATGCCGACACCGCTGTTTGGTACAAAGTAGGAATGAACGACATCCGCAACTCGAACCTCATTCCCGAGGTGGTCATCAATAACCGTGGTAACAAGAGCATCACCATCAATGGTGAGTTGAGCATTGATTGCCCTGACTCAATTGCCAACGAGGTACGCTCCATCACCTTTGGGGCTAACGGTACGTATACCAAGCAGGTGGCTCGCGACCTGTTTAAGAACATCTCGGTGGACACCGTATATATTAAACTCAGTGCTAACCAACCGTTCGCTTTCCGTGTAAACCAAGTGAAGGAAGACGAAGGTGCTTCTTGCGCCAGTGCCATCCTGTTCAACTGGGTAAGCGGTAATGACCAAGATGCCAACACGACTCTGTGGTATATGATTGACCTGAAAGAAGTGAAAGCCGCTACCGGCAAGCAAGTTCGCGCTTTGATTAAGAACTACGACCGCAACAATGCTTCTACTCTTTCGGCTGATTTGGCTGCTACCTGCCCCTGCGAAACTCCGCAGTCGCAGTCCAGAACCTTGGCTGCCGGTGCCGTGAAAGAGCGCGTATTGCCTCGCTCAACCTTCGAGACCTTCGGCGACACCCTCTATTTCCGCGTATCAACCACCACGAACATTCACTTTGAGGCTCATCTGGAAGATGCCGAGCCGTTCGATACCATCTATGCTTGCAATGAGGCTACCGAAGTGCTGATGGGTACTACCTACACCCGTACAGCCGACACGGCTTGGTACTACTTCTTGACCGATACGATTCACAACGAACAAGTGCTCACTCCGCAAGTAGAAATCAATAACGGCGCAGAGGCTCAAAGCATCAAGGCATTTGTTACCTATACCTGCCCCGTAACGGAGGAAATGATGAACCGCACGCAATCGTTCACTGCTAACCAAACCATGAAGAAAACGATTGAGCGCAGTATGGCTCAGCAGATTGCTTCGCACGATACCGTTTACGTTATGGTAGTGGGTGCAAAGGACTACTCGTTCACCATCACCATGGTTGACCCGAACACGGGTAACGATTGTATGCACGCTGTTGAGATCGTACCCGATGTTACATTCCACACACAAGCCGGTGTTGAGACTTGGTATAAACTGAATGTAGGTCTGTATGGTTCGGCAGCCTATGCCGATTATAAAGCCCGCTTCGTTCTTGGTAACGAGGACGGTGTGGCAGGTCGCGTAGTGGCTAATGTATATAATGCTTGCGAAGGCGAATTGTTGCAAAACGGCTCGGCAACCCTTGCAGCTAACGGAGTTCGTGCCAAATCAGTTATGTGCGAGCAACTCTCCGGTCTGAGCAACGACTTTATCTATCTGCAAATCACCACTGCTCAGCAAGATAGTCTCTTGATGCAAATCATAGAGCGCGAGCCGATTGATACTATCTATGCTTGCGCTGACGCTATTCCGTTCGCCATCAATACGGACTACTACCAAGCAGCAGGTGATACCGTATGGTATGTTGTCAATGTACCTGAGATGCGCGACAATACACAAGGTGACGCTACTCTTACCATCAACAACTTTGGCAATACCGACAACAAAGTAAAAGCCGAAATGTCGTGGGTATGCCCTGTATCGCACGAGATGACCAGCAAGATCCTGACGGTTGCTCCTATGGGAACTTATACCCGCGTATTTGACCGCAGCAACCTCAGTGTGGCTGACGGACACGACTTGGCTTACGTTCGCGTTATCTCGCCCGACACCATGCATTTCCGCGTGGATATGGCTTTGGCAAAAGGTGACGAGTGCACCAACCCCATTGAGTTTGACTGGGTGAACGGTAACACCAACCCGAAAGGTGAGTGCTTGTGGTACAACGTTACGATGCGTAAAGATACTGTCATCAACGGTATTGACTCGACTACGCTCATCGTTCCCGAAGGAATGGACCTGCGTCTGTATATCCAAAACTTGTCTGACTCGGTGGTTACCGCCAGCGCCAGCATGTGGTACGAGTGCCTTGACAAGAAACCGATGGTTGAGCCGACTACCTACACCTTCAAAGCCGGTGCAACAAAGCATAAAGATATTGACCGCGACCTGTTAGAGCCGGCTGACCCGACCTCTATCTTGGTTCACTTCTGCTCGCCCGCTTCGGCAATGCGTATATGGGCTAAGTTTGTGCCCGAAGCCGCTGACAGCGTTTGCTACAAAGATATTCGTCTGACTCACTTGTGCAACGGCGACACCTATACAGACCCGTATGGTAAGAAGACTATCACCATTGATGTGGAAGATAGTACGACTCTCGTTTGGTCGGATACCGTATCGGTACGCGTGGGGACTATTATGGTAGATTCTATCTATCGCTTCACAGTCGTTGCGAAAGAAACGGCTACTGCCATCAAGTATGAGAATGTACCTGACTCCGTGAAGGTTCTTGCCGTACAAGGTATGAAACTTGACTACTCACGTTTGGAGAATTACCTGATTGACTACTATACCGAGTTGACCACTTCGGCAGACTCACTGGCTGACTACGACTACAGCGGTATCTACTGGGAGGCATACGACGATGCCAACGGCATGTTCCGTCCCGTAACCGCTTCGTCGCTGGCATTCCTCAACGATACTCTGCCTGCTACGTTGAACCACATCCGCTTTGCTTATTCGGTAGGTACGGAGTGCGGTGACAATATAGTAGATACGATTGATGTTGAAGTAGAGCCTTGGCTGACCGTAACGCAGAACGCTGTAGCATACGAGTGCGCCGGTACAACCTTCACATGGCGCGGTAAGCAATATACTGCTACCACGGATACTACCTTTGCCGATTCGTTGCTCAATATCAAGGTGGCAGTAGATACCTTCAAGATGAGTACAAGCCGTCAGATGGATAGCATCTTTACGTACAGAGTAGTGGTTAAACAAGTTCCTGCTCTGCCCACTGAGACAGAAGTAGTGATTGACCCGGCTATGACCTATCACTCGTCCATCAATATGTCGGCTTATACCACGCTGGTTGAGAACTTCTTCACCGCCAACTATTCAGGCGATGCATACAGCCAAGTTACTTCTGTAGTTTGGGAGCGCAAGAACCTCACCGACGGTTCATACGCTGAGTTGCAAGCCGGTGTGAACGATACTATCATCAAGGACGACGAAGTGGTACTGCGCTACGTAGTAACTACCGAGTGCGATGATGTGGTTTATAGCACTGACCTTTCCTTCACTCCTGCTACCGACTGCGCCGAATTTGACCTGACCACCTTCACCATTGACTGGGGACACGCTTTCTGCGGTCGCGTTTACAATTCCGATGCTGTGAAAGAGCAAATCGCTCTGCAATTTGCTGCCGAAGGCGTATCTGTGGATATGGTAGAGATCTACTATAGTTTCGATGGTAACAATTTCGCTGCTTATGCTGCTGACACGATGAAGGCTACCGAAAGTGAGGTTTATTTCTACGCTGTGGCTACCAACGATTGTGGCAATATGAGCCAATCGAACACTTCTGCCGCTCTGCCTATCGAGGCTCCGGATATGAGATACTCTACCGAGTTCACCAATCTGCCTGCCGAAGCCAAGTATGGCAACTGGTTGCTAATGATTGACCTGAATATGATTAAGGCTAACTTTGGTATCAACCCCGCTGAGGAAGAAGTGAAGTGGTATATCATGACCGGCAGCGAACCCGATCCGTTCGGAGCGGACGTAGATACCGAGAAGAGAGGCTACTACTTCACCGCTGACTCCACACTGACCAACAACTACTATGCTGTCATCGATATGACCGAGTTAGAGCAAGAAGAAGGTGAGTGCGGCGGTGTATGGCGTACTACCGTGATTACCCTGAAAGCAGCTGCTCCGGCTCGCTCGACCCGCAAGCAAATGCTGAACGGCAAACTATATATCATCACGGATGATAACCAAATGTATGACGCACAAGGTCAGAAAGTAGAACAATAATAGAGGAGATTAACTATTATGAAAAAGACCATATTTTTATTTGCTGCTCTGCTTTTGACCGCATATTCGGTAGCAGACGATGTAGTGGTAGGTAATCAAGCTCGTCGCGATTCCACCCTGCAAGAAAGAGGTATTGAGGTGAAGAACTATACGTTCCAACCCGGTGATACCATCATCATCACCAAGGATACCAAGACGTATCTGACGGGTGAGGAAATCTCAGAATGGGTGTATTACGTTCGCCACATCGTTCAACAGAATGGTGGCAAGCGTTTCCCCAACGGTATATTGCTGCAAGGTATCTACTCGTGGGTAGAGCCCCAAAGTCTTCTATTGCTTCGCGCGCAGGAGTCCACTCCTGCTGCGCAAGCCAAGGAGAAAGAGAATCGTCCGCAAGTGGATCAACGCCGTCGTGAGATGGAGCAGATGGAGGCTGAACAACGCCGCGCCATCACCGAGGAAGCCACTCGTCGCCACACCGAACCCGTTGTTCGTCCGCAAGAGCAACCCGCTGTTCAACCGCAAGAGCAACCTGCTGTTCGTCCTACAGAGCCGGTACAGCCCGCAGTAATTGCTCCTGCTGTGATTGAGAAACACGATAATGAAGCTCGAGAGACGGTTCGTCAAGAAGGTGTAGCTCGTCAAGAGGCTGAAACACGTCGCGTACAGCCTGCTCAGCAGGTTACTCCCGCCGTGGCAGTCGTTCCCGTACAAGCTGACCAAAAAGTACAAGAGACCGCTCCCGTGCAAGAGGTTAAACCGTTGCAAGACGCAACTCCCGCTCAAGACGTAAAGCCTACCCAAGACCAACAGCCTGTACAAGAACGTCTTCAGCCGATGGAGAAAGAGAAAGAAAATGCTCCTGAGGTGGTGAAGAGTGAGATCGACCGTTTCTCTATCGGTTTGCGCGGTGGTGTAGCCAGTATGCTTCACCAAACAACGGATGCAGCTAACGGCAATTGGAAACCCGGTTTTGATGTACTTCTTGACCTTCAATATGCTCACTATTGGCAACAAGGTACCGCTCCTTCGATGGGTATTCTGACCGGTCTGTCGGTAGGTTATGACCGCAGTATCGTTACCTCCAAGTATGACACCGTGATGCCTATTACCACCGATGCCGATGGCGACCAAGTACAATACACCTTGAGCGGTAACGCCCGCGAAGTGGATGGACAGGTTATACTGGAAGTGCCTTTGATGTTCTCGTTGGTAACCAACAACGGATTCTTCTTCAACGTAGGTCCTCGTTTCCAACTGCCCGTTTACAACCACTTCAAGCAGACCATTACCGATGGCAATATCTCGCTGTACAACATCACGAAGGGTGTAACGGTGGCTAACGAAGCCGTTATCGGCGAGTTGACTGCCGACCAAAAAACTTGGAAAGCCAGCGAGGCTCGCAGCAAGTTCAATATCTTGCTTTCGGCTGAATTGGGTTATGAGTGGCGTCTGCACAACAACAACTCGGTAGGTCTGGGTGTGTATGCTAACTACGGCTTGACTTCTCTCTACAACAATACCGCTTCGGGGCAACTTTTCACCGTGGGTACACCTGACCAATTGGGCGGCAAGGCCAACCAAGTGGATGTGTTCACTACCACAGCTGCTTATACCGAAGGTAACGGCTTCAAGTTGAGCAACAATAACGGCTTAGGCTTCTTTGATTGCGGTGTGAAACTGAACTACAACTTCAACTGGATTAAGCGTTAATCGCTATATTGAATCCTGTATTAGGAATTTCAAGAATAGAAAAAGTAGGGCGGATGGTTTTCTATCCGCTCTATTTTTTTTCTAATTCGCTTTGTGGGAACCGAATTTTGGCAGTACTTTTGCCGCCGATTTTTGGAACAGACTTTGTTTAATCGTTTTTCCATACGAATAGTACGCTATCTGCTCTTTATGTTGCCGGTTGCGTGGGTTGTTTTGGGCGTACAGCCCATTGTTGCCCAATCTTCGTGCGCCAGTGCTTATACGGTAGGTGCCGGTCGTACTTTTACCATCGGGAAGCCCGGTGTATATTGGTTTACCGCCTTTACTTATGATTTGCCGATAACGGTGCTTTATATTCCTACCAACGGCGAGATAGAAGCGCCGGAAGCGTTGGTTGATTTTCAGTGCGATGGACCGCTGCCTGAAGATATAGCGGATGCTATTGGTGAGCCGGGCGACGATTCGTATGTGGATTTGCCTATCGTTCGTAGTTTCAAGGATACGGTGATTAACGGCAAGAAGGCGTTTTACGTGAAGATCGAGTCGCGTTACCGCAATATGATGGCTGCCGGTGGTATTACGCGCAATGTGCAAGCGTGGGTTTCCATTGATATAAAAAGCAATGGTACAATGGACGTCAATCCGGACCCTATTTCGCGGGCTTGTCTGGCGCAAACACCGCTTATTCATATTCCTGAAACAATTTCTGTTGAACCCAACGATACATTTACGGTGTATCAGTTGCCTCTCAGTCAGTGGAAGAAAGATAGTGTTCGCTTTGTATGGAATGGCATAAGCGCGCCGTTGGAAGTATGGGTAGGTACGGAAGATTGTAATTTTTATCCGCAGGCGGACGATTCGTCCGTGAAAGGTCATCGCATCATTGCGGCAGAGGATACATGGAAATTGTCTGCCGATTCGATTGATTTGCTTATCAACGAGTGGCTGAACGGCGGTATGTACTTCGTTAAGTTCTTATCCTCGGAGGCAGCCGAATTGATTATTGAGCGTGTTCCCGAAGCAGAAGCCGAAGGTACCCGATTGCGGTATGATAATCCCGTGCCTGTTACGATGGACGATAACCTCTACTATTTCTCCAAACAATGGGGAGCCACCCGTTTGACCATACCCACGAAGCATATTACTACTGTTTATTTCGGAACCAACGCCAATATAGACCCTGCCGATCCCGCTACCTATTTTGATTCGTTGCGAATGGATGTGGCGGACGACGGGTCGCACTTCTTGGAGTTCTCTGACAAAGAGATGGCGGAGTGGATATGTGCCCAAGCTGTGGATAACTATGTGTATATGCGTGTAGTAACGGCTCGTCGCACCTCGCTGACGGCTACTCAGTGGTCCGGTAATGATTGTGCTACGCAGAACTCATGGCAGTTGCGCTCCGGTCGCCCCATTCAGTTTGATGCCAATAAGTACATCACGGACTATGTATATCGTATGCGCTATGCCGATTGGAAAGGCTACGAGATACAAGTGGCGCGTACCGATAATACAAAGAAGCGTTTGGCAATGGGTATGCGTGTTTCGTGCTCAACCACCAATCCGTCAAACACTAACTGCGTAAGCAACTCCTTCAAGCAGACGGCGGCGGCTACCACTTGGACCTATTCGCAAGCCGTGGTTGATACCTCTTGGGGAGAAGATAACCAGCCCGCAGATGGTGAGTTCTACTATTGGGTGTTCAATTTCAATAAAGCAGCTTCTTGCGTTACCTTTACTTCGTCCAAACCTGAAGAACAAGAACCAACGGATGAAGAAGAAGAGTGCGAAGTAACTATTACGGCGCGCCCCCAAGTAGAGGGAACCGGTACGGTACAAATATCCGTTAGTTATTGAGTCTACAATCCTTAAATCTTTAAATCTAAAATCTTTGAATACAATAAAAACCCACGATATGAAAAACAAGTGTTTAATTCTTTTGGTGCTATTGCTTGGCAGTTGGTTGCCGGCGTTAGCGCAGACGGAGCAGAAGACTGCCTACTGCGGTCAGATTGTAACGTTGACTCCTACTCCTGCCACGGGCTACCATTTTGTCCGCTGGTCGGATGGTAATACCGACAATCCGCGTCAGATTGAAATTTCGTCCGAGACGACCGTGTTTGACTTTGAAGCCGTGTTTGAGGCCAATTCGTACACGCTGACGGTGGAAGTGAAAACGGCAGGTACCGGTTCGGTGGAGCGTTCCTCTATAGGTGGCACCTTCGGCGAACAAGTAACGGTGAAGGCTATTGAGTCCGACCCGTGCTATCAGTTTGACCATTGGGAGGATGCCGCCGGCAATAAACTCTCGGAATCTATTTCGTATTCCTATACGTTGAATGATGATGCCACTATCTATGCGGTCTTTGTGGAGCGTGAGTTTATCATTCGTGCTACCGCCACACATGGTACGGTTAGCATCAGTGTGCAATAATAAGATAGGTGATGATGGTATAAAATACATCCCTTCCTTGCAAAAACAACTATCCATATTATTCCTTTTATTGCTGTTGGGTACGGCTTATGTTCGCGCGGACGAGTCGCTCCAAAGCGGTCTGCATTGTGGTCAGATTATTACGCTGACTGCCACTCCCGATGCGGGTTATCGTTTCGTGAGTTGGTCGGACGGCGATGCCACCAATCCACGCCGCGTGGAGGTAACGCAAGCCTTGGAACTGCAGGCTCTGTTTGAGTTGTCGTGCTCTGCCCAATACATATTGCCCGTTGAATTTTTGTTCGGACAAATGTATGTGCTCAATCGCAATAGTTTGAAGGAATTGGGGTACACTCCAGCCGAGCAGCAGGTTCGTTGGTATCGAGTCGTGGGTGAAATCGATGAACCGAGCCAAGGTGCGGGAGATGATATGCTGATAGGATATGGGTATTATATGTTGCGCGACGGCTTGTCCAACGGCGAATACTATGCACAATATACGTTGGATACTGGCGATGAAGATACTTGCGCTGACGTGTTACGCAGTTGCGTATTCCGTATTTCTGCCACCGGTCTGACGGATGCCGAGGGAGGCAACTTGCGTTTGGTGCCTAATCTCGTATCTGCCGGAGGTGTGCTGACCTTGACGGGTATGCCGATTACGGAAAAAGCGATGGTACGCGTCACGGATATGAGCGGAAGGGTGTTGCAGCAATGGCAATCGGATGCCACGGCAACGATGACGCTTACCGCACAAGCCGCTGCCGGATGTTACCTCATTAACGTACAAACAAGCAAACTGAATCAAACTTTGATTTATATCGTTCATTAAAAGAGTAGAAAACGCCTTACCAAACAATAGTTTTCCCTTGCGCAAATTGGTTGTGTCCATATTGTTGATGTTGTCTGTTGCCCTATGGGGGCAGGGTAGGAGTGGCTTGCAGGTTGGTTTGCAAGGCGGAACCAATATGCGTTTCGGCTCTTCACAAACCTCTCGCCTCGGGTTTGAAGGCGGCTTGGACGTGAACTATTCGTTTATGGCTCCTATCAATTATGCCGCCGCCATCGGATTTCGTGTCGGTGTGGGGATTGAGAGCAGGCGAACCTATATGAAAGCGCATATCGCGTCTCAAACCGATTTGACCACCTCGTCCTTATCTAACGGAGAACAAACAGCCGTCCCGATTCACTATACCATAGCAGCCGATGCCAACTATGAGGATGCTCGTTGGACGGCTAAATTGCCTATACTGCTCGCAGTTCGCATAAGCGGATTTAAGTTGGAACTCGGACCGCAAGTCTCTTTTCCGCTGCAAGGTACCTATACGTATGCACTTTCTAATGGTGAGGTAGATGCCTATTTGGTGAACCAAGATGTGCATATCTACAACGAACCGACTTTGGGGATGTTTCCTGCAGTGGGTACAGACGGGAAGGGCAATTTGACTTCACCTTCTTTGGCTCTGTCGGCAGTTGCGGCACTGGGATATGAGTGGCAAATAGGTCGTTCTTCGCGTTTAGGCAGCCGATCACGCTATGCCATTGCTAAAACGGAACATACGCTGTCGGTGCAACTCTATGCCGAATATCCTTTGTGGCAAAATGCGCAGATGTCCCTGCCGGCTGTCAACCTATGGGCTACGGCTGTACCGGCACCTGTGGTCAGTTTGCCCGAACTGACTAAACCTGTATCGTTTGGAGTACGCTTGGCTTATTCTTTATTCCCCGGAAGCGAGAAAATGAATGGCTGTGTGTGCGAACGATAATATTTAATAACAACCTAATTTAATTATCAATGAAGAAATTTATTTTTGCAGTTATGGCTGCGCTGGTGATGGTAAGTGCCTTCACCTCTTGCGAGAAGAAATCCTCCAAGGATGAAAACAAACGCAATTTTACCCTCTCCTACTCCGATTTGGAGGCTCAAAGTGTAAAGCTTACTGTTTTGCCGGCAGATACGACGATGCCTTATTCCTATGGGATTATTCCTGAAAATGTTTTTGACGTGGATTCCGTAGCGAAATGGGAAAGAAGTTATTTCCAATCAATGGTACGAGTGTATGAGTTCTTAGGTCTCGACGCAACGTATGCTGCCATTGCGGAAAGGGGTAACATGGAAGATGAAGAGATGGAAATTTCTCCGAATACCGCTTACGTATTCTATGCCGTGGGTATTGATACCGTTACATTGGATTTGACCACCCCCGTAGAGTATATCAATTTCACTTCTCCGAAGATTGAAGTGTCCGGTAGAAAAGAAATGACGATGTCTGACTTGACTTTCCGCGACCAAGTGGTCAACCAAGGCTGGTGGCAGATTTTCGGATATGACGGTGAGGACAACGATTTCTATTATTTGTCTGTTTCTCCCGTAGAAACGAATAAGGTGGCAGGCTCTTATACGATGCAGGAAATGGATGCTGAATATACCTATTTGGCTCACTATGAGGTTGATGCAGACAATGATACAACCTATACCATCATTGACTTTGCCGAAGGTACTTTTGAAGTAGAAGCCACCGTTATGGGGGCAGATATGGAAGCGGTTGTCGTAGGAAATGACGGGATAGAATATACTCTCCACGTTACGTCTGTGATGGATAGCGAGGCTCCTGCGCGTCGTCGTGAAGGCGTAGTCAAAAACGATTTTGTAAATCAGCGCATTGAACGTCAAACGAAGCGTATTTGTCGTTAAACGTGCGCGTGATATAAGAACTCAGGGGCGAGATAGGTTTGTTCTATCTCGCCTATTTTTTGTATCGCGTCCGCAGGAAGAGCTATTTGTTGTTGGCAAAGAAGGGCTGCCAACTGCTTCTGCAAGTCTTCAATAGACGTCAAGGGCGGCTTATCGGCAGGTATCGCTTGCGCGATAGATTGCAGATTGACCACACGTTGCCTAACGGATTGTACACCATGTTTGGCTAACTTCTCGCGGGAAGGGGTGATGGCGTGCCCGAGCATATCATAATTGACGTTCCACATCATCGTGCCATGTACTATTGTGCTATGGGTTAGTGCAAAGCAGGCGTTGCCGCTTACTTTCTTGTCGCTGACCAGTATGTCGTTGTGGGCAGTGGAGACTGCCGGATAACCCAACTGACGTAAGGCTTGAGAAACCACCGACAAATAATGCCCGAACACTTGCTCACTATGAGGGGAAGGAGATATATAGGATAGCATCAGATTTCCCTCGTCGGAGTACACGCACCCGCCTCCGCTCTTGCGACGATACATCTGTATGTCGTTGGCACGGCAAAAGTCAATGTTCACCTCGTTCTCCATCACCTGATGCCTGCCAAAAATAACGGTAGGACTAACCGACCAGAAGAAGAGTAAATCTTCGTCTTTAGCAATGGGCAAGACGGCGGCTTGTTCGTTGACCAACGCGGCGATGTACTCTTCCATCGCCAAATACCAAACTAATCGTTTCCCCTTGGGAGCAATAATCTGTGTCATACTATCGGTTCGGATAATTGTTTGCCTTGTGCAAATCGGATACGTATATCTCGGTCGTCGCCTATATAGATATAGCGTTGTAAGCGATGTTCGAGTGTGTAGTGGTCGTAATTAAGGTAGGAATCGTCAATGACGAGGGCGTCAAACGAGTTGCCTTTCTCAAAACTGCCTATTCCCTTGCAGGCATATTGAGCGGCTTGTGAAAAGAATTGTCCGCCTGCTTTGGTGGCTAAATAAAACGCTTCGCTTAACGATAAGTAGGGCAATTTCCCCTCGGTGCGAGCATAGTGCAGTTTGCTGACCTGTATGGCATATTGTATGACGCGCAACATGGACATATAGTGTCCTGCCGACACGTCCGTACCCAAGACCACAGGAATGCCTTCGTTGAGGAAAGTACGGATGGGGGCTATCCCGGAAGCCAGATTGCTGTTGGAAGTCGGACAATGTACCACCGTTACGTGGTTATCGCGCAGCATCTCCAACTCTTTGCCTTCCGAATAGCAGCAGTGTGCCATCAGGGTAGGGGTTTGTCCCAATACGCCATATCGGCGGTAGGCATCAGCATAGCAAATCGATTCGGGCTCTAATTGACGAACCCAATCTATCTCAGAGCGATTCTCACTCAGGTGCGACTGAACGGGCAGTCCGTATGAGGCGACTAATTGTCCGTAGGTGCGCATCATCTGAGGCGAACAGGATGGTATAAAGCGGGGAGTAAGAATGGGGAATACCGTTTGAGAAGAAGCACGATGATGCGATTCGTAGTAGTCCTGCAAGTCTTGTGCTGAATTGAGCAGGTTGTCGGGCGCATTGCGATCCATACCTACTAATCCGACTAATGCACTCAAACCCGCTTCCTCAAACAAACGGCAGAGCAGGTCGGTGGCTTGCGGGTGGATAGTGGCAAACACACTGCTATGCATCGTACCTTGCATCCACAGTTCGTGTACAAATCGACGGTAGATATGTTCTGCATATTCCGGAGAACTAAATCTTGCCTCTTCCGGGAAAGTGTATCGGTTGAGCCATACCAATAACTCTTCATCCAACGCCAAACCGAGGTTGCGGTATTGCGGGGCATGGACGTGCATATCGCAGAAAGCGGGTATGAGCAGTCGGTCTCCTAATTGTATGAGCCGAACATCAGAAGACGAATCGTTCGTCCGGCTTTGTAATTCCGAAGGGAGTTCGTGCCACACGCCCACCACTATACCATCGTCATCTACCGCTACATAACCGTTCTCAAAGATACGAAAAGAGGACGGTGTGGGAGTATCAATAATATGGGCTTGATATATACGCATTGTTTAATCTTCCTTTTTTTTCTTTTTGCGAAAAAGAACACGAAGCATAAAGTAGTTGATTACGCCTGCTATCACGATGGCTATCAATCCTGCCCATCGGTCGGTGTCTATTTGCCCTTCCCAATGACGCAAAATAAGTAAGGATAGGTTAAGCAGACCTATTTGGATGATGTAGTTGACTGCACGCGAACCGATAAATCCGCCGAAGTTCTTCCACGATGGGCGGGTGGAGAAGGTGTAATAACTGGTCATTACGTAGTTGATGGTCATTTCCGCACCGAATGCGAGTGTGAAAGCGAGGTTGGTAAGCCAGTTATTGATATCGCCGTTTCCTAAGGCAAGCACCCATAGGAAAAAGTCGTAAAGCAGGTATTGGAGTATAGTCCCCAATGTACCCACCAATATGAAGCGGACGGCAGAACGCGATGTTTCTCCCAATCGGGAGGTGAGCAGTCGGGGCATAGATTATCGGGTGAGGGTTGATATTAGTTCGTTCATAGCAGCGGGCAGACCATTGATGTCTCGTCCTCCGGCGGTTGCCATCCACGGCTGACCGCCTCCGCCACCTTGAATATATTTGGCGGCTGATTTAATCATCTGACCGGCATTCAGTCCTTCGTTCACCATGGGTTGGGAGAGGAAGACGGAAATCATCGGTTTACCTTCCCATTCGGTAGCACCTACTACGGCGAACTTCACATCGGTGAACTTGCCGCGCAGCAGAGGCATGACACCGCGTATCATATTCGGATCTGCCTCGCCTTGCATGCGTACCAATTTGACATCGCCCAAACTCTCTGCGCGATTGACCAACTCGTCGCGGAAACGGGCAATCTTCTCTGCCATGAACTCCTCTATCTGCTTCTTGAGTCCGGCATTCTCTTCGATCGATTTATGGATGGCACCGGCGAGGTCGGGTGCGTTGTTGAATAGTTGGCGAAGGTTGACGAGCATGTCCTGTTGGGCATAGTATATCTCGTCCGCCTTAGCCGCCGTTACCGCTTCAATACGTCGTATGCCGGCGGCTACACTGGTTTCCATAACGATGCGCACGGAGCCAATCTTGCCGGTAGATGGTACGTGACAGCCGCCGCAAAGTTCTATCGACGGACCGTATTTGATGACACGCACATCGTCCCCGTATTTCTCGCCGAAGAGTGCCATGGCTCCCATCGCTTTCGCCTCGGCTATCGGGGTGTGGCGACTCTCTTCCAACGGCATATCTTCGCGGATGAGACGGTTGGTAAGGCGTTCCACTTCGCGTAACTCTTCAGGGGTTACTTTCTGAAAATGGGAGAAATCGAAACGCAGACTATCAGCGGTTACCAGACTGCCCTTCTGCTCCACGTGCTGCCCCAGCACTTGGCGCAGAGCATAATGGAGAAGGTGGGTAGCCGTATGGTTGCACATGATGGCGCTACGTTTTTCGGCATCCACAACGACCGTTATCTCGCCGTTCAGATTATTCGGAAGTTCGGTCATGATGTGTACCGGCAGACCGTTCTCACGCTTGGTGTCAATAATCCGATATTGCTTTTGACTTTCTACGTTTGACTTTCTACTTTCTACTATATATCCCGTATCGCCAACTTCACCACCCATTTCGGCGTAGAAAGGTGTTTGAGCCAGAACAACCTGATAGAATTCTTTGCCTTTTTGCGAAACTTTGCGGTAGCGCAGCACGGTGGTATCCGTTTGCAGTTGGTCATACCCTACAAATTCCGTTTCGCCTTCGTGCAGAATAACCCAATCGCCCAAGTCCTGCTTGTTGGCGGAGCGTCCCATTTCTTTTTGGTGTTCGAGGGCTTGGTTGTATTCCTGCTCATTGGTCGTCATTTGGTGTTCGCGCAGAATCAGTTCGGTCAAGTCCAAGGGGAACCCGTAGGTGTCTTTCAAGGTAAAGACATCCACACCGCTGATTTGTGTTTTTCCAGCTTTCTTGGCGTCGGCAATCAGTTTGTCTAAGAGCGATATTCCTTTATCCAGAGTGCGCAGGAAGGCTTGTTCTTCGGCTTGAATGACGGGTGTGATTTGTTTCTCTTGCTGCTTAAGTTCGGGATAGGCTTCGCCCATATCGGCTACTAATTGGGGAACAAGCTTGTAGAGGAATGCCTCTTTTTGTCCGAGGAACGTATATCCGTAGCGCACGGCGCGGCGCAGTATGCGGCGGATGACATAGCCCGCTTTCTCGTTGGAAGGCAATTGACCATCGGTAATGGCAAAGCAGATGGTACGTATATGGTCGGCAATCACGCGCATGGCCACATCCGTTTCTTCGCTTTTGCCGTATGATACGCCGGTCAGTTCCCCTATGCGATGAAGCATGGGTTGGAACACGTCGGTGTCATAGTTGGACTGTTTGCCTTGTAGGGTACGCACCAGACGCTCAAAGCCCATACCCGTATCAATCACTTTCTTAGGCAACTCCTCCAAGCTGCCGTCTGCTTTGCGGTTGTATTGCATGAAGACCAAGTTCCATATCTCAATGACTTGCGGGTGGTCCTTGTTCACAAGGTCGCGCCCTAAGATGCCGGTGCGCTGTTTCTCCTCGTCCGAGCGGCTATCTACATGCAACTCCGAGCAGGGACCGCAAGGACCCGTATCGCCCATTTCCCAAAAGTTATCGTGTTTATTGCCGTTGAGGATATGGTCTTTGGGCAGGTGTTTTTCCCAAATGGCTGCGGCTTCGTTGTCGCGCTCTAAACCGTCTGCAGGAGAGCCCTCAAAGACGGTAGCGTAGAGGTTTTCGGGGTTGATTTTCAAAACGTCCACTATGTATTCCCATGCAAAGTCAATGGCTTCTTGCTTGAAGTAGTCGCCAAATGACCAGTTGCCGAGCATCTCAAACATGGTGTGGTGGTAGGTGTCGTGCCCTACCTCTTCCAAGTCATTGTGCTTGCCGCTGACCCGTAAACATTTTTGGCTGTCTGCCACGCGGGGATGGACGATGGGGTCATTGCCCAATATGATACCTTTCCACGGGTTCATACCCGCGTTGGTGAACATAAGGGTTGGGTCGTCTTTAATCACCATAGGCGATGAGGGAACAATGGTGTGTCCCTTGCTTGCCATAAAATCGAGGAATGATTGGCGTATTTGTTGTGCTGTCATCATAGTGTAATCAGGCTTGAAAATTAGGTGTATATTCTTGGTTTCTTTCGTGTTGTTCACGCGGTTTGATGATTAGCGGGTCTTTTTTCAGTTCCGCGTTTTGTGTGCGCGTATGCCATAGGTCAATAGCCATATAGAGTGCGTTGCGGAACGAAATGGGGTTGGCTTTGTTTTTTCCTGCGAGGTCGTAGGCTGTGCCGTGGTCGGGCGAGGTGCGTATGATACTCAGTCCTGCAGTGAAGTTCACTCCGTTCATATCTAATGACTTGAAGGGGATGAGACCTTGGTCATGGTACATAGCCAATACGGCATCAAAGTGTACATACTTACCGGCTCCGAAGAAGCCGTCAGCGGAATAGGGACCGAATGCGCAAATCCCTTCGTTCACCGCTTTTTGTACGGCAGGGCGGATAATGGTTTGTTCCTCCGTACCAATCAGTCCGTTATCGCCTGCATGCGGGTTGAGTGCCATAACGGCGATACGGGGTTTTTCTATGGTAAAATCGTTTTGAAGGGTTTGTTCCAAGGTATGCAGTTTATTGAGGATGCGCTCTTCGGTGATGTATTCGGGTACGCGGGCAATGGGGACATGGTTGGTAACGAGTGCCACGCGCATACATTCGCTCACCATCATCATCAGTGAGTCGTTGCCTTGAGCAAATTGGTGGGTAAGGTATTCGGTATGACCCGAGAAACGGAACTGTTCGGATTGTATATTCTCTTTGTTGATAGGTGCGGTAACCAGCCCTTGTACGAGGTCTCTTTTCAGATCCTGTGTGGCTCGTTCTAAGGCGGCTAAACTGGCTTTCCCCGCTTCGGGTGTGCTCACTCCAATCTGCAAAGGGGTGTCATCCGGGTAACAGGTGATGAGGTTAATCGCGCCGTCAGCGGCTTGAGAGGCGTCTTTGATGATGTTGTATTTGAGTTGTTTTACTTCGTCCGTCAAGTTCTTGGCATGCTGTTGGGCGATGCAGGCATTGCCGTAAATAATGGGTTTGCATAGTTCAAGAATATGGCTGTCTGCCAATCCTTTGAGCAAGATTTCGTAGCCGACTCCGTTGATGTCGCCGGCGGTAATGGCTATAGTAGGTTTCATGGTTAGTGATAAACAATGTATTTGCGTTAGTCGATATAATGCAGTTTGTCGTAATTCAGTTTTTGCAGGTCGTATAGTTGTCTTTCTTCGGCTTTATGACCAATCGTGATAAGGCATAGTACATTCAGGTTTTGCGGGATATGGAATGTGTCCCTTACTTGCTGTTCGGCTTGCTCGCGATTATAGATATGGCACCAGCAACCGCCTAATCCTTCATCGGCAGCAGCCAGCAGCAGATTATGTGCCGCAATGGCACCATCGGCTTGCCACGTGTCGCTCAGGCTGCTATCCAATGCCACAGCAATCGCCACGGGGGCTGTTTGCAGCATCGTAGTACCCATAGAACGGCAGGCGGCTAATGGGCGGATATGCTCCTGACGGGTACATACAAAAAACTCCCACGGATTAAGACGCTTGCCCGACGGGGACATGAGGGCGCATTGTAAAATGCTGTCTAATTGCGACTTATCCACAGGCTCAGAGGTGTATTTGCGGTACGAACGCCGCGAACGACATAATTCTAAAAAACTGTTCATCTTTTCCTATTTTGCGAAAAACGCGCAAAGATAGTATAAATTTGTCTATTGAGGCAAAAAATAATTATTACCTTTGCCGCGTTATTTCCGATAAACGCACAAACATCTAAACTTATATAGTATGACAACCAATGAAAAGAAGCCGCGCCGCCGTAGCGGTTGTATGACGGGGATTATTATTTTTATCGTATTGTATATCGTTAGCACCATCCTTTCGGGTATTTGGCTGAACAATATGTTTTCAAGCAGCGTCAGTTTGGATTCCGAAACGGTGTATATGCTTCGTATGAAGGGAACCGTAGCGGAACAAGGGCAAGAAGATAACCCCTTTGCTTCCATGATGGGCGATGTGCCAGGCTATCAGCAGGAAGATATCGTGGGCTTGGACGATTTGCTTCACAATATCCGTATGGCTAAAAACGATGACCGCATAAAAGGAATTATGCTCAGCGAAGGGGAATTGCAGATGGGTTTTGCCACCGCGCAGGCTCTGCGTAATGCCCTGTTGGATTTCAAGGAGTCGGGCAAGTTCCTCATAGCGTATGCACCTTCGTATTCGCAGTTGAATTACTATGTCGCTTCGGTGGCTGACAGCCTGTATCTGAATCCTACCGGAACGGTGAACTGGAACGGACTGAGTGCCAACAAAATGTATTTTACGCGTTTGTTGGAAAAGTTGGGTGTTCGTATGCAAGTAGTGAAGGTAGGCACTTTCAAGTCTGCCGTAGAACCTTATATCCGTACCGATATGTCGGAAGCCGACCGTCAGCAGACCATGCAGTATGTGAACGGGTTATGGCAAGAGTTGGTGGCAGGTGTAAGTCAAAGCCGTTCTATCGAAGAGGCGCGTCTCAACGAGTATGCCGATCGCTATATGGGTCTGCAACCTGCCGACAGTATGGTCTCTATCGGCATGGTGGATCGCTTGATCTATTCGCAAGAAATAGATTCCATATTAACCCGCTTGGTAGGTACAGAAGATTACAATGTAATCAAGACTTCCCAATTAGCCGCAGTAAGTGAGAAAAATACTTCCTCGAAGAATAAGATTGCTGTATTCTATGCAGAGGGAGAGATAACGGATACCAATGGAAATGGGATAGTAGGACTGAAGACGGTTCGCCAACTCAATAAGATTCGCAAGGACGAGGATGTGAAGGCGGTGGTGCTGCGTGTGAATAGCCCGGGTGGCAGTGCCGATGCCAGCGAGCAGATTTGGCATGCCGTTCAACTCTTGCGCGAGAGCGGCAAACCGGTTGTCGTTTCGATGGGCGATTATGCTGCCAGCGGCGGGTACTATATTTCTTGCGGTGCAGACTATATCTATGCGCAGCCCGGTACGCTGACCGGCTCTATCGGTATATTCGGACTGATACCCGATGTCAGTCAGTTGCGCAGCAAGTTGGGCTTAGATATGGACGGCGTTAAAACAAATGCTCATTCCGATTTGGAGACCAATGCTATCTATCGCGGCATGAACAGCGAGGAGAATGCTATGATGCAGCAGATGGTAGAGCGTGGCTATGACCTGTTTACGCGTCGTTGCGCAGATGGCAGACACACTTCGCAAGACGAGATTAAGAAAATCGGCGAGGGACGTGTTTGGTTGGGTAAAGACGCACTCACACTCGGCTTGGTGGACGAATTAGGCGGAATGGACGAGGCGGTTCGTAAGGCAGCCGAATTGGCTGAATTGGATAAGTATGAACTGACTTACTATCCCGACCGCAAAGACTTCCTTACGCAACTCTTGGAGCAATTGGATTCGTCTTCGGAAGAAGAAAAGATGATTAGCCGCATCCGCGAACGCTGCTCGGAGGCGCGTGTGCTTATGTTGATGCACTTCCCCGAAATAAAATAAGGTAGGAATACGGTGCAAATCCTGAGAAATATACTATTGACCCCATTGTCGTGGGTGTATGGCTTGGCGGTAGGCTTGCGGCATTTGCTGTATGATATGCATATATTGCCGACCCGTCAAGTGAACGTATCTACGATATGTGTGGGCAATCTATCTGTCGGCGGTACGGGTAAAACCCCTCATATCGAGTGGCTCATACGGCAGTTAAGTCCTACCTATAAAGTGGCTGTTTTGTCGCGCGGTTATCGTCGCCAATCGTGTGGATTTGTGCTGGCAAACGCTGATAGTACTGCTCGTGAAATAGGTGACGAGTGCATGCAAATACATACAAAGTTTCCCCATATACCGGTGGCGGTATGCAAGGATCGGGTAGAAGGGGTGCGGCAGCTTAGGCAGCGATGTCCCGAAATAGATGTGGTTCTTTTGGACGATGCTTATCAATATCGCCGCTTGCGCTGCGGATTCTATATCCTGCTTACCACGGCAGATAACCTCTATGTGCAAGACCATTTGTTGCCGTTAGGGCGGTTGCGGGACTTTGCTTGGCAAAGTGAGAAAGCCAATGCAGTGGTAGTAACCAAGTGCGAAGATACGATGACTGCCGTGGACAGACGAGTGGTGAGCAATTGCCTGCGTTTGCCTGCTTACCAATCACTCTATTTCTCAAAAGTTACATATCAACCTTTTAGCGAAGCAATCCAATCGCTGCCCGCCACTGCCTCGGTGGCATTGCTGACCGGCATTGCACGTCCCGAGTATTTGGAAAGGTATATAGGTCAGCGTTTTCAGCGTATCGTTCCACTCACTTTCGCGGATCATCATCGCTTTACGAAAAACGATTTGGCGCGTATAGAGCAGGTTGCTGCGACAGTAAATGTGGTGTTTACAACCGAGAAAGACTATGCTCGCCTTGCAAACCTTGATCTATCGGATACCCTGCGCCGCAAACTCTATCCCATAGAGATAGAAGTCAGCATCAGCGACGAAGACCATCTGTTACAATCCATACATAGATATCTGAAACATGCGTGATATATTGCACCTGTTAGTCCGTTTTATTCCCCCTTACAAGTGGAAAGTGGTACTGAATTTTTTGTTTAATCTGCTTTCCACCGTTTTGTCTTTATTCTCGTTTGCGACCATCGTCCCGATGTTGCAGTTGCTATTCGGCATTAGCGAACAGCAGGCAGTCTATACGCCTCTGACAGAAGGGATGGCTTTGCAGCAAACCATTGATGCCCTCAAAGGGAATGTCTATTTCTATTTGCAGCAGATGATGGACACACGCGGTGCCGGATGGGTATTGTTCTTGCTGGGTACATTTTTGGTGGGAATGACTTTTCTCAAGTGCTTAACGGCTTGGTTGGCTAATTTCTATATGGTGCCTATCCGAACCGGTGTATTGCGCGATTTGCGGGTGATGCTCTTTAATAAGGTGGTATCTTTGCCTATAGGGTTCTTTACGGAGGAGAAGAAAGGCGATGTGATGTCCCGTATGACCAACGATGTGAATGAGGTGGAAGCCTCCATTATGTCCACGTTGGATATACTTTTCAAAGACCCGCTGATGATTGTGGTGTATTTGGCAACGCTGTTCTTCATATCTTGGCAACTGACGCTTTTTGTCCTGATTTTGTTGCCGATAGTAGGACTATTGATAGGTCGTATCGGTCGTTCGTTGAAGCGCACATCTACGGTAGGACAGGAGCAGACTGCCGATTTGCTGACGCAGATCGAAGAGACATTAGGCGGGTTAAGGGTAGTCAAAGCGTTCAATGCTGAGGATAAACTGCGCACCCGTTTTGCCCGTGCTGCCAATCTGACCCGCCGGACATTCAATCGCATCAACCGCCGTTACTACTTGGCTCACCCTGTATCGGAGTTTTTAGGAACGGTTATGATTGCCGTGTTGTTGTGGTATGGAGGCGGACTGATCATCGGCGATAACTCAACGATTGATGCCGCTACGTTCATTTATTATTTGGTGATTTTCTATAGCATCATCAATCCGTTTAAGGATTTGAGTAAGGCTACCTATGGGATTCGCAGGGGTATGGCTTCGTTGGAACGCATTGACCGTATTTTGAATACCGAGTCAAATATCGTAGAGCCGGTTCGCCCGCTATCGCTCTCCACGTTTGAAAAGGAAATACGCTACGAAGATGTGTCGTTCGCTTATCGGGCAGACCGGCCTGTGTTGCAGCATATTCAACTCACGATTGAGCGAGGAAAGATGGTGGCTTTGGTGGGTCAGTCGGGGAGCGGAAAAACAACGCTGGCTGACCTTTTGCCCCGATTCTATGATACGACTGCCGGACGCATAACGATTGACGGAAACGATATTCGCGAAGTCCGGACATATGACTTGCGTGCCTTGATGGGTAATGTAAACCAAGACGCCATCTTGTTTAACGATACGTTCTTCAACAACATCACGTTCGGCGTGGATACTTCTCGTCCTGCCCCGGGGGGTGTAACTTGGCAGCAGGCGGTGGAGCAGGCAGCGCGTATTGCCAACGCGCACGACTTTATTATGGCGACTCCGGACGGGTATAATACTGTGGTGGGCGATCGCGGCAGCCGTCTGTCAGGCGGACAACGCCAACGTATATCCATTGCTCGCGCTATCTTGAAGAATCCTCCGATTTTGATTTTGGACGAAGCCACTTCCGCCTTGGACACAGAGTCCGAACAGTTGGTGCAGGAGGCGTTGGAACATCTCATGCACGACCGCACGACCATTGTGGTGGCTCATCGGTTGAGCACGATACGCAATGCGGACCTTATCTGCGTGCTACACGAAGGACAAATAGTAGAACAAGGCAAGCACGATGAGTTGCTTGCCTTGGGCGGGTATTACAAAAAGTTAGTGGATATGCAGAACGGTCAATGAACCGTCTGACCGCTGATGTGGTAGGTGCGGACGGCTCCTTTCTCTTCCGGAATTAAGATATAGACGGCTCCGTCTTTTTGTACTTTTTGCGCTTCTGTGGTGTTCGTTATTGTTTCACCCAGTGCGCTTTCTTCTTGGTAGATACCTCTATAAGGAAGGAAACACAAGTCCGGCATGCCACTTTCGTAGATTCCGTTGGAATTGGGCTCGGCAATAAAGAAGTAGTCTTCACTGGACTGCATCGAAAGAGCCAAACGAGCCGAAAAGTCGGTGGCGGGAGCAAATATAGCCATGTTTTCCGTATTGGATTTGGCGTAGTACATAGCCGTATCCCCTAAGAATATATCATCGCCGTCGTAGTTGATATACCGATTGCCGCATTGCAGTGTCCAGCCGTTGGCAGTATGGCGTACGCGCCATATATGGGATAGCGGTACATCAATCACATCTATATCGTTGACGGACGTAACGCCTGTTTCTTTTGCTACCAGACGGGTGCCGCCGTGCATTTGTACTTCTTCGGCAGTGAGGTAGTACCATTGTTGGTCGCGTGTTGTCTGACGGTTAGAGGCTATGATGTAGAGCCCCTCTTGCAGTTGAAAAGAGGTAGAAGGATGTCTTTCTCCCACGCCGCAGGCATACCATGCGTCTGCCACGGCTACCTCTTCGGCGGAACCGGCACCGTATAAATCGCGAGTGGCTTGCAACGACAAATCGCGAACTTCTTTGTAGGTGGTGTTGGCTTTGATATATTGGATAAGCGTGCGATGTACAATGTTCATGGCAGCGTCAAATCCTATCCCATTGACATTCCATTGACGAATACCATGGTCGTCAATAGTACCCTTCCCGCCGTTGACAAGGAGGTAGAACCAGTAGTTTTGCACGCCGGCATTGGTATGTACGTTCATGCTTTGCGAGTCCCATAGGTCGCCTTTGTAGGTATTGGGAGACGGACGGACATTGAGGGTACTTTGCTTCGGGTTCTTGAGTGAGCGCAAGCACGAGCCGTCTAACATCGCTTCTGCTGTCATGACCCAGTCGGTGCTCCCTAAGGTGTAGTATTCCACGGCACAGGCAAAGATGTCGGCAAACGACTCATTGAGCGCACCGCTTTCTCCTGTTGTACCGAGAACGTGCCCCGTGTTGCTGTTAATGACAGCGTGCGTGTATTCGTGCGCAATCACGTCCAAGCATACCAGCGGACCGTATTGCTTATGGTCGCCCATGCCGTAAAAGAAATAGCCCGTATTGCTCACCGCGCATGAGTTGTTCGGAAAGCGTGCTGCTTTGAGGGAGGGCAGAGTGGCGGATGGGTTCAAGAAATTGGCAAGACGCTTGTTGTTGTTATCCACTCCGTTGCGAGAGAACTTCTTTTTCCAGTAATCGTAGGTCATACTCATGCCCCAATGTACATCCAAAGCGGGATTGGGACATACTACGACCTTACCGCTGATGTACTCGGACTGGAATTTGTATTCCTTCGGTTGGTTGGCTGTCAGTTGAATGGTATACGGGCAGCAGGTGGTGGATGTCACGGAGTTGTACTCCCATACCTCCATATAAATTTCGTCAATGGCAAGGATGTTGGTTGCGGTTAGTATGTTGAAGGTAACGGGAAGACCGGCGTTGATCGTACATTCGGACGTATAGAGATTGTTGCCGTCTGCGTCTTTGATGACGATGAAAAATTCGGGTTTCGTATCGTTGCTTTCCATACGCCACCACGAAGGGTCAGCCGTCGTGAGCGTTACTTGTTGGATAAGCGGTACATTCCAAGTCGTGAGATTGGTGTGATAGGAATCCACTTTTGTGTAACTATATGAACCTAACGAAGTTTCTTGCAGATTATGTCCGTCCAACGTGAGGATGTTGCGGACGTTGTCAAAGAGCATCGTATTGCCGTTGTCATCCACATAGAAGCTGAAATTCACTTTTCCGTTATAGTACGATGAGCCTGAACCGGTGAGTGAAGAAGAAGTTGCCCATGTCAGTGTATTGGGATTATAGCGACCGTGGCAGGAAGGTGTCAGCGTAAGAGTGTCCTGAAATTGTGCGCAAAGAGGAAGCGGCAGAAGGAGTGTGAAAATAACAAATAGTAAGTGTTTCATTGGGCTGTTTTCTTAAAAAGCGTGCAAAAGTAGGGTCTTTTGCACGCTTAATAAAACAATTTCTTACAAAATGTTAGTTTTGCAAACTCGGCTTATCGTTTTCCGAAGGTTCGTTGTCTTACGGCTTCGTAGAGCATGATGCCGGCGGCGACGGAGACGTTGAGGCTTTCAATCGGACCATGAAGCGGAATGCGAACTTGCTCGGTGGCAAGGTTGAGATTGCCCTCATAGATGCCTTTTTCCTCATTTCCCATCAAGATGGCGAGGGGGAGAGTCATATCCGCCTCGGTATAGTTTTGTTGAGCATGTTCGGTGGCTGCCACTACACTCAGGCCGCTGTCGCGCATCAGTTGTAGCGCATTCTGCATGTTGTCCACTTTGCAGATAGGCAGATAGTGCAGTGCACCGGCACTGGTCTTAATAGCATCGCCGTTGATGGGCGCAGAGCCGCGTTTGCCAATTACGATGGCGTGCGCACCGGCACATGCACACGTGCGGGCAATGGCTCCGAAGTTGCGTACATCGGTTACGTTGTCCAATACCATTAGCAATGGAGATTCTCCCTTATCATAGGCGGCTTGTATTACGTCTTCCACACGATAGAACTCCACCGGCGAGAGAAAAGCAATCACGCCCTGGTGGTTGCGGTCGGTCAGTTGGTTCAGTTTTTCCACCGGCACACGCTGTACGGTAGTATGTACTGTATCGCCTATGGCAGAAAGGCGTTCCAACAACTGTTTGGATAACGTGGAAGATAGGTCACGGCGAATCAAAATCTTGTCCATCACTTTGCCGGCATCGATGGCTTCGATGACAGAGTGAAGACCAAAAATCATTTCTTTTTCTTGTACACGGCGGGTAGGGTAAGGCATAGGAGTTAAAAATTATGAGTAGAAAGTCGAAAGAGGTTAGTGGGTATTGGCAGAGGCGGCGATGGCTTGGTAGCAGCAGCGGGCGGCATCCGTATCGGGAAGGCACTCTAAGGCGAAGTGAGGAACGGCTTGAATGATGTGTGATATGGTGTCGTAGAGAGCGTCCATCATGTTCGGTTCAATCTTGAGTCCGCTGGCGGAGGATAGTATATAGGCGTATGCTTCGGGCATCTTCAACCGGCGTGCTTCATTATGAGGGGCTTGTGATAGTTTGACGATACCTCCTACTTCTGCGCTGAGGTTCTTATAGCAGGGAGTCTTACCGCTCCACGGCGAGCCATATACCACCACTTTGCCTTTGCCGTCTGTTTCGAAGTAGCGCAGGATAGGATTGTCGTCGTTCAGCAGCCATGCGTCTTCAAAAGCTGCCATCCATTGGCGTGCGTGGGTTGATTTGCCGGTACCTGATTTGCCGAGGAAGAGGTAGCCTCGTTGGTCGTTGCGAACTACCACCGCCGCGTGCATCTCAAGGGTACGTAGGTGAGCCGTGGCAAAGGCATAGACCAGCATAGCCGCATTGTTGATGGCAAATGCCGTTTGCTCCGTATCAATCTGCACCCATGCGTGCCGAAAATCCGAGCGTGCCATAATCCGAGCGCAAATAGGACTGTTCTTCACTTGTGAGATGCAGAGAAGCCAATACAACGTGTCGCCCGAAGGGATACGATAGACCTCGATACGGGGCATATCGTCATCCGACGAGTCGGTAAACACGTGTTGCCGCGGGCTATCTTCTACCGGCAGTGAACCTACGGTAAGGCAAAACAATTCGTCGGTCGGTTTGTCCCATATACGGAACGGTTCGTAGTTGGTCAGTTGTGCAAATTGTTCGCTGTCTGCCTCCATGCTGAATACGTGTTCAGCCACGCGGTAGGAGCGTCGTTCTATTCGATGATTCCTGCTTGTTGCCATGATTCAATGGTTGTTTGTGAGTCTTGTAAGGCTTGGTCGGCTGAAACTTCGTATTCGGCGGTGAGCCACTGCGCCAATTTTTGTGCGTCAAAGGGCTTGCCGTCTTCTACTTTTTTCCACAAGAAAGCGGCTGTCTCGTTGAGCGTTATCATCTTGTTGAAGTTGATTTGCTCAACGCTTTCGCCAACGAGAATGTATTCATCGCCTAACGGGCGGAGTTTGAAACCTTGTTTTGCTTGCATGGTGATATGGGGTTTTTAGGTAGTTTAGCGATAGTTTAACGATAGTTTAGCAGTTGTTTAGCGTTGTATCGGATAGGTGTGGCGATAGATTTTGAGTAGGATCCGTCTCCATTTTCTGATGTGATACCACAACCTGCCTCGTGTGAGCGGTTTGCGGAAACCTTTTGGTGTTTGGATACGAATTACTGTGCCTAATATATTATCTGCGGTACAATGTTCTTCCCCTTGCAGATTGCCGTCTCCCATCAGGGTGATTTGGTCGGATTCAATGCGAATGACGCGGTGTAGCACATAGGCGGGTAAACGGCTGATTTGAGCCAAACAGATATCGCCCACCTTAATATGGGGTAATTTACGGAGCGTAACCACATCTTGTCCGCCTTCTATGAACGGGCGCATACTATTGCCGGTAGGGGTGAACAATACCTCTTTGCCTTCTTGCAGCAAAGTGGCTATTTGCGGAATGAGTATGTCGTTCGGTATGGTGTGCGGCATGCTAAGATGAGATATTATTTGAGGCGGAGATAACCTATCCCGAATCGCTCTACGGCGGCGCGTTCCAACTCCTCGCGCACCGAAGGATGCGCAATGGATATAAGTGCTTTGGCGCGTTCGGCAAGGGGTAGGTTGCGCAAATAGACAATGCCGTATTCGGTAACTATGTATTGGGCTTGGAAGCGGGTAGTTACCACACCTGCCCCCGGCGCAAGACGCGGCACTATCTTCGACTGCCCTTTGGCTGTCATACTGGTTAAGGCTAAGAAGCATTTACCGCCTTCGGACAAGGCTGAACCGTAGAAGAAATCGTGCTGTCCGCCTACGCCCGAAATAATCGTTTCTCCTATGGAGTCGGCGCAAATCTGACCGGTCAAATCCACTTCAATAGCCGAATTGATGGACATTGCCTTGGGGTTTTGGCGAATAATCTGCGGGTCGTTGGTCCAAGCCACATCGCGAATCACGAAGTTCGGATTGCCGTCCATGTAGTCATACAAATGCCTGCTACCGAGCACGAGTGAACCGACAGACTTACCCGGCAGCACTTTCTTCTGAGAGTTGTCGATGATGCCTTTTTCAATCAGGGGCAAGACACCGTCTGTAATGGCTTCGGTGTGAAGTCCGAGGTGTTGATGGTGGCTCAGCGCATTGATTACGGCATTGGGGATGCCGCCTACGCCTATTTGTAGGGTAGCTCCATCGGGAATCTCATTGGCTATATAGTTGCCGATGCGTGTCTCTATGTCGGAAGGAACGGGTGTAGGAACTTCGATAAGCGGTTCGTCCCCGCGGCACATGGCAGTCAAGCGGCTCACATGAATCACCGGATCACCAAAGGTGCGAGGCATGTATTTATTGACTTGTGCTATGATGGTCTTGGAACATTCTTGTCCGGAAAAGGCTATATCGGCAGAGATGCCAAACGAGCAGTAGCCGTTCTCGTCCGGTTCGCTTACATTCAGAAAGGTAACATCCACAGGTACTTGTCCGCTGCGGAAAAGGGAAGGCACTTCGCCCAAGAAGCAAGGAATGGTGTCTGCCACCCCTTCTTTCATCGCGCGACGAAGGTTGTTGGGAACGAAGATACTGAGAGCACGGAACGAATCAATATACTCCTTTTTGGCATAAGGGGCATCTTCAGGATGAACCCCAAAACCCGAAATGAGTTTGACATCGCGAAGTTCGTTAGCACGCTCAGTCAGAGCACGAAGCAAAACCATCGGAATGGATGTAGAACCTTGGACGACTATCGTATCGCCACTCTTAACATGACTTACCGCTTCCGCGGGCGAAACATAGTGGTACATGTATGAAGTAATTTTGGATGAGATTGCTTGTGTCGTTTTCGGGCGCAAAGATAAATCAAAAGAGCCGTTGAGCAAACCAAAAAATGTGATTTTAGTTCGCAGTCGGCTATTCTTCTATTCGTAGGCGGAAACGGACTGCCCACCACGGAACGGTGTGGTCGTTGAGGTTAGTAACTCGAAAAACGGCGTATAGGTCGCCTATGCGCAATATGTTGCCTATCCCTGCCCCGAGTTCGATATAGGGGATGTGAAGGTCTGTGTGAGTAGGTGTTCCTATTTGACCTCCATACGCTATTTTGGCGATAGCAAGTTCGCGCAAATGAAGGCGTTGGATGTATGGAATACTGTTGAACAGGCAGCCCCGTCCGTTCCATTCGGTATGCAGACTGATGTATTGGCGTATGTTTTCCGGATAATAAGGCATCAGCGTAAAAGCAAACGGATCGAAGGCATAGGAAGGATTGAGCGTAAAGGGATGCGCAAACGAATCAGGTATATTCCCGAAGAACCATCCCGCTTCCAGCAGGTAGTCCAATCGTCCTGCTACTTGCAAGTCCACCCGCTGACGCAGCATCACGCGCAACTTGCCGTATAGGTCATAACTGCTGCGCGAGGTAGATTTTTCTAACGGATGAATACTACCTATCTCCCCGTTCAAGTACAGGACGGGCAGGTGGTTATAGCGGTGTATGCGATGGAAAAAGAGATCCACTTTCTGCTCCTGCCAACTCAGCCGGAAGGTGGTGGCAAACTGTGTGTAGCGGAATTGGTCCTGCCATCCAAAGGCAAGATGGGTTTGACTCTCCATGTTCGCATGCCAATCGTTACGGACTTGAAGAGTGATTTGACGGCGGTGTATATCCCGATGCTGCGACTGAAAAAACGGATAAAAAGGTTGTGTCCAGTGGGTTGTAAGAGCGCGGTCTTGGTACCATGCACTATTCTCGTGCTTGAACCGTGCAAAATAGTCGGCATCCATAGCCGTGTATTCGTCCGCATAGCGAACGGATAAAAGATGTCGCCGCTCAGTGGGCAACCGATAGTGTACAGCGCCGGCACCTTTCCATTGCCGGTCGCCAAATCCGTAGGCGGCATATCCTTCCAAGCAGACATATTCAGACAGACGTTGGTTGGTGCGCAAGGGCAGACCCAAACGCACTTTCTCATAGTTATTCACACGCAGGATCTCCGTTATATTTCCTATATCCACGGCAGTACCCGTAGGGATAGAGCCGGTCAGAATAATCTGTGCCAACCAAGTTCCTATCCGTAGCACAGGTGGCGGAGTAAAACCGGCGAGATGGGTGGAGTCCGGGGACGCGAATGAAGGTGTATCTGTGGCAGAATGAGTAGAGGAGGATGGAGTAGGGGGTTGGTCGGAGGTCAGGCGGGATTGAACCAGCAAAGACGGAAAAAGGTGTGTCGTATCTGAAAGCACCGCAATGTCAAATAGTTGGGTTAGATGTTGGGTATGCTGCGTATGGCGAATAGTAAGGTGGCGCAAGTAATTGACATTGGTTTGTGGTGGCATGGTTGCATCTACACTGCGTAGGGCATAAGACCCTGAATCAATGCATAATGTGCCGTTGAACGTAGAGTAATACGGGTTTTTCGTCCGAAAGGAAACCAAATATGCTTTTTGTGCGGATACCGAGTCGGCTGAGAGGGAGTCAGTCAGTAGGTAGGTATAGAAGCGTTTGCCGTTGGCAGCGAGCGGACTGAGAAACGAGGTGCCGTTATAAGCCACCGTGCTGTGGTAAAAATTGGCAGGTTGTTCGGTATCGCCGAGCAATACTTGCCATACTTCGGGACTAAAAAGCGATGTCCAAGTCTTGTTCGTGGCGGAATGTGAGGAATAGAGCGGAAGCAGGTAGGTGGAGTCGGCGGTGGGTATCATACTTTGTCGCAAACTTTTCCACAGCCTGCGTTTCAGGTGTTTGGGTTGAATGTCGCTCACATAGACATTGAGGTCTTGCCGGGGTGTGCCGAAAGGGATGTCGTTCTCTTTTCGGTGGGCTCTCACGCTGTCAATCAGGGCTAAAGCAGGATTTGTGCCGGGCAGGATGAGCACTTCGTCCAGCAAGGCGGACTCTTCTTGTAGTTGCACATCGATGCCGGCTTGTGTTCCGGGCTGAATGGTATAACGCTGCGGCTTATACCCTACGGCGGATAGGATAAGAGTCGTCTTTTTGTCTATCGGAGCGCGCAGCAGAAATATACCTTCAGCCGTAGTGGCGGTGCCGTAGTCCGTTCCTTGCAGATAGACGCTCACTCCTTGTAGCCGTTCGCCCGTATGCGCGTCCTTCACTTCGCCGACAAGGGTTACGGGCGGGTAGGTCTGTGCCCATAGGGTGAGCGAGAAGAGAAGAAACGGCAAGATGAAACGGCAACCTTTCATTGATTGGCAGGATGGTACTTTAAGATGGCTTTGCGCAAATCTTGTATATCCATGTGGGTATAGAGTTCGGTGGTGGTGATACTCTCATGTCCGAGCAGTTGTTGAATAATCCGCAAATCGGCACCATTTTGGAGCAGGTGGGTGGCAAACGAATGGCGCAACGTATGAGGCGATATCGTCTTATGGATTCCCGCTGTTTCTGCCAACCGGCGGATGATGGTAAAGATCATGGCGCGGGTCAGTTGCCGTCCGTAGTGGTTGAGGAAGGCGATGTCTGCAAACTCGGGCTTGATGTCCAAGTGGCTGCGGTCTTCCAGCCAATAGCCGAACCATTTATCGGCTTCGGGAGAAATGGGAACGAGGCGTTGTTTATTCCCCTTGCCTCGTACCAGTAAGTACCCTTCTTCGCGGTACATATCCGAAAGTTGCAGTCCGACCAGTTCGCTCACTCGAAGACCGCTGCCGTACAGCATTTCCAAAATAGCTCGGTTGCGATGCCCCTCGTCCTTACTCAGGTCAACGGCTTCCACTAACCTGTTCACCTCCTCAAGAGTGAGCACTTCCGGCAAATGCTGTTCGCGACGGGGCGATTCCAGCAGTTCGGACGGGTCGTCGTCCCGATAGTTGTGATAAAGCAGAAAACGATAGAACGAGCGTACTCCGCTTAATATACGAGCTTGGCTGCGCGAATTGGACGACGCATCAAATTGTGCATATACAAACGCTTGCAAGTCGTCATAAGTGGCTTGTGTAGCGTCAATGGAATGTTGGGAGCAATAGGCAAAAAGTTTGTCCAAATCCTGTTCGTATGCGGCTACCGAATTGGCGGTCAATCCTCGTTCCATACGAAGATAACTGCGGTAGCGGCGGCGTATCTGTTCTTCGTTCATGGCTCTATTTTTTTAGCGGGAATCCATGCCACAACCCAACCGATAGCCAATACCAGCAGCAGAACTATGGCTACATCGCTCCATTGCAGTGCCACCGGGTAGGCACTCAATATATATTCTGCCCCGTTCCCCATTTTTAGCCATCCAAAATGCTCCTGCGACAGACATAGAGCCACGCCGAGTACTATTCCTGCCACAGCGCCGATGGACGAGATAAGCCATCCTTCAAAGAGGAAGATACGGCGTATGAGTGGAAGGTCTGCCCCTAAATAGGAGAGGGTGCGAATGTCGTTTTGCTTGTCAATAATGAGCATGGAAAGTGAACCAATCAAGTTAAAAGAGGCTATGAGAAGAATGAAAACCAAAAGGATAGTCGTCAGCAGTTTTTCAATATGCACCATTCTAAAGAACGATGCCTGCTGTTCGTATCGATTGAGCACGCTGAACGAGTCGCCGAGGATTTGGTGTATCTGCTTTTGAGTCTGGGGAAGGGTACTTGTAGGCGTCAGTTTCAGTTCCACGGCAGTTACCTGATGGGGGGCATAGTGAAAAAGACGTTGTGCCAACGGCAAGGAAACAAGCATCATCCCATCGTCATACTTGGCTTGATTGACGGCAAAGATGCCGGAAATGAAGCAAGTGGCTTGCTCAAAACTCTCGTCGGGACGCATGAGGTTGACCCGTTGGTCACGTTTGGGAGCATAGAGATGGATGGGCTTGACGAAATGGGCACCAATACCCATTTGCGCGGCTAATCCTTGCCCCATCACCGTTCGTTCAAAGGCTCCGTCATGAATGATGTATTGACCATCAATAAGAATACTGTCAATGCAGGTGAGTTGCTCAAACTCCGTATCCACTCCTTTGAGGGTGGCAGGCTGTTGCTTGTCGTCAAACTCTATCAAAGCCGTTTCTTCGATGGTTTCGGCAAATACTGCCACTTCGGGTAATGCGCGCACGCGGTCAAAGGCTTCGGTATCGCATGAAAAGAACTTACCCTCCACGACTTCGATACGCAATTCGGGGTCGAAATGCGAAAACAGGCGTTCCACTACCTGTTCAAACCCGTTCATGACGCTCATCACGCACACCATAGCTGCTGTAACCACCATTACGGCAGCGGCACTCACTCCGCTCACAATGTTGATGGCATTGTGGCTCTTGGGGGAGAAGAGGTATCTTCGCGCTATAAAAAGAGCCGAGGTCAAAGCGTTAGGAGGGGGCTTCTATTCGTGTTTGAGCAGTGAGTCGATGTGCTCCATTCGGTCCAACGTCTCGTCCAAATGGAAATGCAACTCGGGTATGATGCGCAGTTGGTGGCGTTCGAGGTTGCCCAGTTCGCCCCGCAGTTTGTGCGTATCTTCTTCAATACGCTGCATCGTGTCTGCCACTTTGGGTTGAGGGTAGATGCTCACGTATATGTGGGCAATGGATAGGTCGGGACTGATGCGCACTTCGCTCACCGAAATGAGCGTGCCGCCTAACGAGCGGGCATAGCGCAGGAAAATATCAGAAAGGTCCTTCTGAATAAGGCGTTCTATTTTTTGTTGTCGTGTAGTTTGCATATCGGTCAGATATTTTGAAGGGGTATAGAGGGCTACGCCTTGGATTAAAGAAACAAAAAGGGGGAGGAAAAGACCGCTCTTTTTCTCCCTTATTCTGAAGTGTACCGGATGGCGGTCGTATAGATGCCGCAGGCGGTCTTCTTTCAATTAGAACTTGTGGCGTCCTTCGTCGGCAACGGTGAGTTTTTTACGACCATGTGCGCGGCGTGCAGCCAATACGCGGCGACCGTTAGCGGTAGCCATTCTCTCGCGGAAACCATGTTTGTTGCGACGCTTGCGTTGAGAGGGTTGGAATGTGCGTTTCATCTTTTCGTAGTCTTTATGCCTATAACGGCGTTATCGAATGCCTCACGGCGGTTATCTTATACTATATAAGGCTCCTTTGTTCGCAAAAAAGCGTGCAAAAGTACGGCTAATTTTCTTTCTGACAAAACTTTTTTCAAAAAAATGCAATTATAACGTTTTTGCCACTTCCACTTCTTCAAAACTTTCAATCATATCGCCTTCTACAAGGTCGTTATAGGAGCGGATGCTCACACCGCACTCTTGGTTCACACCCATTTCCTTAACATCGTCCTTGCCATGCTTGAGGGAAGCCAAATCGCCGGTGAAGATGACGATACCGTCGCGAATGACGCGTACTTTGTTTTGGCGTTTGATCTTGCCTTCGCGTACTACGCAACCGGCGATGGTACCCACTTTGGAGATATGGAAGGTTTGCAGCACCTCAAGCGTGGCGGTCACATTCTCCTTTATTTCGGGCGAGAGCATACCTGCCATAGCGGCTTTGACTTCTTCGATGGCATCGTAGATGACATTGTAGATACGCACATCCACTTCTGCCGTATCCGCCATCTTGCGGGCAGTGGCTGTGGCGCGCACATTAAAGCCGATGATAATGGCATCGGAGGCTTCTGCCAATAGGATATCCGAGTCGGAGATGGCACCTACGCCTTTGTGAATAACATTGACTTGAATGTTCTCAGTCGAGAGTTTGATGAGCGAGTCGCTCAAGGCTTCCACCGAACCGTCCACATCGGCTTTGACAATGAGGTTCAGTTCCTTGAAGTCACCGATAGCAAGACGACGACCTATCTCTTCCAAACCGATATGTTTCTTGGTGCGGATAGACATCTCGCGTTGCAGTTGTTCGCGCTTGTTGGCAATTTGTCGTGCTTCCTGCTCGGAGGGCATGACGTTAAACTCATCGCCGGCAGTAGGTGCACCGTTCAGACCCAGAATAACGGCAGGTTCGCCCGGAAGGGCTTGTTCTATGTTTTGTCCGCGCTCGTTGAACATCGCTTTTACCTTTCCGTGGTAAGAGCCTGCAAGAACGACATCACCTATATGCAGTGTGCCGTCGCTGACGAGCAAGGTGGATACGTAGCCGCGCCCCTTGTCCAATGACGACTCAATAATACTACCTTTGGCGCGGCGTTTGGGGTTGGCCTTAAGATCCAACATATCTGCTTCAAGCAGCACTTTTTCTAACAGTTCATATACACCCGTACCTTTCTTGGCACTGATGTCCTGGCTTTGGTACTTGCCGCCCCAGTCTTCTACGAGCAGGTTCATATTGGCCAGTTCTTCTTTTATCTTTTCGGGATTAGCCCCGGGTTTATCACACTTGTTGATGGCAAATATCATGGGCACACCGGCTGCTTGGGCGTGGGAGATAGCTTCTCGTGTCTGTGGCATAACGCCGTCGTCGGCTGCCACGATGATGATGGCTATATCCGTTACTTTGGCACCACGAGCGCGCATAGCGGTAAAGGCTTCGTGACCCGGAGTGTCCAAGAAAGTGAGGTGTCGTCCGTTCTTCAGACGCACGTTGTAGGCACCGATGTGTTGCGTTATGCCGCCCGCCTCGCCGGCAATCACGTTGGTGTTGCGGATATGGTCAAGCAGCGAGGTCTTACCGTGGTCCACGTGTCCCATCACGGTGATAATGGGGCAACGTTCCTCTATGTCGGCTTCATCGTAGGTCTCGTCATCATGGTGCAAGTCTTCTACCACTTGGGCATCCACATATTCGGTGGTAAATCCGAACTCTTCGGCTACGATGTTGATGGTTTCGGCATCCAGTCGCTGGTTGATGCTGACCATCATACCTAACGACATGCAGGTGCCTATGATTTTGGTAACAGGCACGTTCATCATCACGGCGAGGTCGTTGGCTGTTACGAACTCGGTGAGTTTGAGTACGGTGGATTGAGCCTGTTGTTCGGCTTTCTCTTCTGCCAGTTTTTCGCGCTCTAATTGACGGCGGTCGCGTTTGTGTTTGCTGGTCAGTGTCTTACCTTTTTGACTTTGCAGGCGATTGAGTGTTTCCTTGATTTGACGTTGTACTTCTTCGTCGTCTATTTCGACTTTGACGGGGCGTTTATTGTTGCCTTTCGATTTGTTGCTTTTTTGGTTGCGCACATCGTTCACATCCACTTTATTTTGTTGGATGCGTTCGCGTTTGCGTTTGCCGTTGTTATTGCCGTTGTTGTTATTGTTTTGCGCTTGTTTGCGTTCCTCGCGTTCCTTTTTCTTTTCCTCTTTGGACTTCTTTTGCGGGCGCGTGGCCTGATTGAGGCTGTCAAGGTCTATCTTACCCACTACTTTGGGTTGTGCCGGTGCCGTCTGGGGATGAAGCGTGAAAATTTTAGGTTCCTTTTTTTCTTCCTGTTTAGCATTTTGTGCATTTTGTGCCTCCTTTGCTTTGCGGGCTTGCTCCTCTGCTTCGGCTTTGGCTTTTTCGCGGGCGAGTTTTTCTTCCTCTTCGGCTTTGCGTCTTGCCTCTTCTTCCGCTTGGGCTTTTTCGCGGGCGAGTTTTTCTTCCTCTTCGGCTTTGCGTCTTGCTTCTTCGAGGGCTTGCTGTTCTGCCAGTCGGCGCGCTTCTTTTTCGGCTTCTATGCGTGCTTTTTCGGCTTCGGCTTTGAGGCGTGCCTCTTCTGCCTCTCTTCGAGCGCGCTCAACGCGTTCCTGCTCTTTTTTATCGTCTTCGATGGACACACTTTTGGCTATTTCGCGTTCTTGTCGTTCCTGTGCTTGACGGTCGGCTTCCAATTTGATAGCCATATCTTTGTTGAATGCCTGAACGAGTAGCATGTACAGATCATCGTCGATGCGCGTATTGGGGTCAGCGGCGATGGTCTTACCTTGCTTTTGGAAGAATTCGATGGCGGTTGCCATTCCTATATTGAGTTCTTTACAAGCCTTGATAAGTTTTTGAGCCATAGTGTGTGTGATTTTTCTTCGTTAGTATTATCTTGTTTTCTTCGTGGTTACTGTTTCATGATTGTCTCATGAGAAGAGAGAGTCTTTTACTCCTCTTGACGGTCATCTTCTTCAAACTCCTCGGCGAGGACGCGGTAAAGTTCGTCCACCGTTTCATCTTCGAGGTCCACGCGCTGTTTGAGTTCATCTTTGGGAAGAGCCAAAACGGCTTTGGCGGTGTCCAGACCGATGTTTTTGAGCGCGTCAATTACCCATTGATCGATTTCGTCGTTGAATTCGTCAAGGTAGATATCTTCCATATCCTCTTCGTCCATCTCGCGATATACGTCTATTTGGTAGCCGGTGAGCATGCTGGCAAGTTTGATGTTGAAGCCGCCTTTACCGATGGCAAGACTGACCTCATCGGGTTTGAGATAGATGTCGGCTTTTTTTTCTTCCTCGTTGATGTTCATGGACGATATCTTGGCGGGAGCAAGTGCACGTTGGATATAGAGTTGGGTGTTGGATGTGTAGTTGATGACATCAATATTCTCGTTTCTGAGTTCGCGCACGATACCGTGAATACGCGCACCTTTGATACCTACGCAGGCTCCTACGGGGTCGATGCGGTCGTTAAAACTCTCTACTGCCACTTTGGCTCTCTCGCCCGGGATGCGGGCAATGTTTTTGATGGCAATCAGACCATCGTGCACCTCAGGTACTTCTTGTTCGAAGAGCCGTTGCAGGAAGAGCGGGCTGGTGCGTGAGAGGATAACCTTCGGGTTTTGGTTTTTGTTATCTACCTGAGCCACAATGGCTTTTACCACATCGCCTTTGCGGTAGTAGTCGGACGGGATTTGGTTCTGCTTGGGCAGATAGAGTTCGGTACCCTCTTCGTCCTTGATGGTCATTTCTTTCTTCCACACTTGTTCCAGTTCGCCGGTTACTATCTGTCCGAGCATGCCGGAATAGCGCAGATAGACATTTTCCTTTTTCAGTTCCAGTATTTTGGACGCGAGAGTTTGACGGAGGTTGAGTATCATACGTCTGCCGAATGACGCGAAATCCACTTTCTCGGTTATTTCTTCTCCCACTTCGGCTTCTTCGTCCAGTTTGCGTGCATCGCTCAGGGCTATTTGTGTCTGTTCGTTGGCCACATCGTCGTCTTCCATAATGAGGCGGTTGTGATAGATCTCAAGGTCGCCTTTATCGGGGTTGATAATCACGTCGTAGTTCGCATCGGAGCCGTACATCTTGGCGATGACGGAGCGGAACGAGTCTTCCAAAACGTTTATAAAGGTCTTACGGTCAATCTTGTTGAGCGTTTTGAACTCGGAAAAAATGTCAATCAAGTTGATTGAGTCTTGCTTTTTAGCCATTGTATTGAGTGGTTTTCGTTATTAGTTCGGAATGATTAGAAGGTGATGTTATACACCGTTTGTTTTACTTCGTCGTAGCGGAAAGTGAGGGTTTGTTCGGCATCGATGGTGAATGTCTCGTCATCCACGCTGACGAGTTGTCCGCTGTGTCGTTTGCCGTCTCGGTCGGTAACCACCACGTTGTGCCCGAGGTGCTTTTCATATTGCATGCGGCTCAAGAAAGGGGCGGTCAGACTCACGCTCCCTACTTCGAGGCTGTAATCCTCGTTCTTAGTCAGTGGATTGGAATCCAATTCGGCAACAAGGCGGCGGTTCAGTTCTGCGCAGAAATCGATATCCACAGCCCCCGGTTGGTCAATCTCAATGAGAATGTCGTTATCCTTACTGATGGTAACGGTCATTAGTTCATAGGGTGTGTGGTCCAATAGCGGAGCAACCATTTGCCGGATGATGGATTCTTGTATCATAGGTAGTTTTTTTTGTGTTCTGTCTGCTGTTTTTGTATTAGTGTGGGGGAACCGTTACCGGCTCCCCCACCTTCAATCAATTCGGGCGCAAAAGTACAGGCATTTTGGTATGTGTGCAAGTAAATTTGCTAAAAAACGTTTACAAGTGCAAAAATTAGCCACCTACAATGTCAGAGCAACCCATTCTGTGAGCATCAGTGTGCAGATGTATGAAGTCTTGGGGGCAGGCGTGCCTATGTTTCGGCTCTTTGTTATTGATGGGATAAGGTGATGTATTGTTCGCTGACATAGCCTATATGTCCGTTGTAGCGCACTTTGGCAAATCCCGAGTGACCGGTTGACAGAACGGTAACTTCCTCACCTTTTGTTAGTTTGCCGATAACCCCGCTATCGGTGGTAGGGGCATTGCGTACTTTCAGCGATTTGGCGGTACAAATATACTGTCTGCCCATTTCCTGTTCTGTCACGTCAGGCGAGGATTGGGGGGCGGGTTTAGAGTCATGTTTCCAATACCAAATCCCGTACCCTATACCGCCTATTGCGAGGAAGAGAAGGAGCAGCAGGATATTGTTGCGAATTTTCGTCTTTCTTTTTGCTCGTTGGATGGCTTTTGTAATGATTTGTTCGCGGTTGTTCACGCCCGATAAAACCAATTGCTCAAACATTTCGCTTTTTTCGGGGTTCATGTACAACGGTACATCAACAGGTCGGCGTGGCGGGTTGGATGCGGGTGTCGGTTGCGGCTGTGTAGGACGGGTTGGAGAGGGTTGGGTTGGGGTGGGACGTGGTTGAGTAGGGCGAGGCGGAGTTGGGCGTGGTTGAGTAGGGGTAGGGGGGGGAGGAGCAGGTGATTGCGTATCAATAGGCAAGCGGTTCTCGCTCTGCAGTTTCTTGACGATGTCCAAATGCGCTGTAGGCGTTTCGAACATTGCCTCTGATAGTACGACAAAGGTATTGACTTTGTTCTTTGCTTCGCCGGCTGCCAAACTGCGGGCACGCTTCTTGAGCATGGCAATACGCTTAATCAGTTCGTTATAGTCTAATGTGTCGGCGTGAAAATAGACATCACGAAGCATATCGCCGTAGGCTACTTGATTGGCTTTGTCATTGAGAATAGTCCGGTATTTAGGCAGCACCAACGACTCGCCTATGGTAAGCCATTCTTCTATTTGCGTTTCTGTGATCATACTTTATGAGACGATTAGATAGGCGGCTATTGCTGCCAATGAGCCTAAGAGTGTATAGATATTATAGAACATATAGCGTATGGCAAGCAGCAGCAATTTGAGCAGTGCACCGCCGACAAATATAACGATATAGAACACGTAGTAACCTATGGCGCCCAAAATGCCGGCTAAAATGCCGGTAAAAATACCTTCTAAAACGCCTTCTGCAATGAAACTATGGATGACCCAAATGACCAATCCTATAATGCCGACCACTGCATATGTTGCCCCTAAATAGATTCCTAAATCCACGAACGAGAGGTCAGACAGATTGGAAAACCATTCGCCAAAGGCGGAAACTTTCCAATTCAACTGTTTCCAAGTGGAGAGGTCGGCGTATTTATGTCCGAAGCGCGAGCCTAATTCGGCATCGTAGCGGCTGGCTACGAATGCGTTTTCCAGCATCCCCCTTTTCTCTGCCACGGAGGCGGTATCAGGCACAAACTTGTTTTTGCGCAGCGTATCCACCGTTTCGGGGTAATTGGGGTAGTTCTTATAGTCGAACAGCCGTTCGGTAGAAGCGATGAACTCACCCAGCGAAATTTTGGCATCGCTCGCCGGAAAACTGCGCAGCCGCTTTTTGAGCCGTTCGCTGCAGTAGTTGATTAAGTTGGTCTGGACAAAGGCATTTTGTTCGGTTGTGGCTTCCGGATACCTATAGTTGGTCTCAAATAAGTAGATGGTATCAAAGTATTTGCCATAATCCACACCGTTTGCCTTGTCATTCAGTTTGTCATAGTAAACAGTGGCAACCTTGTTGCCACTGTCATACCATGTCCGCATCAGATTGTTGTCAACCATTAGTTGTGTCGTTTAGATATACCGGGAGTGAGGATTTCAAATTCTTTGCTTGCGCCTGCACATTCCACAAAGATGCGGATGCATCCGTTTTTGTCGCGAACCGTTACGCAATTCACCCGTGTGCCCTTGGGAACGGGTTTGCCCCAATCAAGTATTTGTGAAGTTCCCTCTAACTCTTTGCTGCTCTCGATGTCGGTATATTTTTCTTCCGATTGGTTTTCGTAGAAGTGGAACTCGGTGGCTGTTTGTCCGTCTGCCACGGTGAGGAAGTAGGTTTCGCGTTGGATTTCCTGGTCATCGTTCATCATAATCAGGTTCTCCACCACCTTGATGCCGTCGCTATTAAGGCAGTCGGTGCCATAGGCTCTTGAACCTTTGTCCGTACCTATCATCAAGCCGCCTACGCTCTGACCTGTTTCTTCTTGAAATGCCATCATGGCGGCTCCTTTGGCTACGGCAAGGTGAGGGTCAACCAATTTGGGAGTCAGCCCCATGATGTCGCTTACCATCGTCTTAACCATCGGCATAAGTGAAGAACCGCCAATCATGATAACCTCGTCTATCTGGTTGATGGATAGCTGGGCTGCACTCATGGCTTCCTCTACCAGCAGTTTGGTACGTTGCAGCAAGGTTTGGGTGGCTGCCTCAAATTCGGCGCGCGTTACATTCTCCGAATGAATACCCTTGTAGTTGAAGGTGAGCGTGGTGGAGTCGTCCACTGATAGCGACTGCTTGGCATCTTCCGCAGCAATCATCATCATGTTTTTCTCCTTGTCGTCCAAACTATCCCACTTGACGCGAATCTTTTCTAATACCGTTTCGGCTAATTTTTGATCCCAGTCGGCACCGCCCAACATGTGGTCGCCACGCGATGCCAACACATTGGCAATACCGTTCTTGAATTGCAGAATGGTAACGTCAAATGTGCCGCCGCCCAAGTCATATACAAGGAGGTTCTTGTCGCCACTCTGTTTTTTGCCGTATGATAAGGCAGCCGATGTGGGTTCGTTGATGAGTTTGATGAGGTGCAAACCGGCTTGCTCGGCAGCGGCTGCGGTACGCTTGCGCTCACCGTCTCCGAAATAAGCGGGAACAGTAATCACCACATCGTACAGAGGTTGCTTGCCTTCTTCGTTGACGCGTTTCTCGTTGGCAAAACTAACCATGTATTTGAGTATTTCGGCACTGATGTCCACCTGATTGTATTTCTTTCCGCGAATAGTGCGACTATAATCATCGTTCGACATCTCGCGTTTTACAAAGGCTACCGTATTTTCCGGCTCACTGGCTAAGTGCGATTTGGCACCCTTGCCGACAAGCACCTTGCCGTTTTCGTCAAAATATACAACAGAAGGCGTAGTCAGTTGCCCTGACGGATTGGGGATAACGGTTACTACTTTGTCCTCGTCGATGGTGGCAATACAAGAATAGGTAGTGCCTAAATCAATACCGTAGAATTCTTTTTCCATAGTGTGTATGTGTTTAGTTAGAAGGTTAGTTCAGTTTATAGATAACCACTTCCTCATCTTGAATCATGAAGCGGTATGACTTGATCTCTTCGCCTTGTGTGTTGATAGCACCACGCAGGATATAAGGGAGCGTCCAAGCATAGCCGGGTTTGACCGAACGTGCCACTTTGCCGTTTAGCGCACCGTCTTGCGTGAACTCGGTACCGACTATATTCATGGTCTGGTCGTTGAAGTCTGTGCCTTTGGGGCTGACTTGCATGGTAATCATTTCCGGCTGTAGGATGGCATCGTTCATCTTCAGAATGGCTTCTATCTGCTGTTCCAAATAGGCTGCTTTCTCTTCGGCACTCTGCTCACTCTTGCGGAAGTCTGCCAGCATGTCCCGTATGAACCCTTGGTTCATAATGAGACGTTTGATGAGTTTGATTTTGTCCTTCTTGGAGGCATCTTCTTGTGCAGCCTGCATTACTCGCTGGTAGCGTTCTTCCCGCTCTTCCAATTTATTATCAACCACGTGTGTTAAAGCGGTCAACCTTTTTTCTATAGCTGTAAGGGCAGAGATAAACCGCGAATAATCTTCTTTTTTATCTTCTGCCGAAGGTTGGCTTTCCTGCGCAGGCTTTTCTTCTACTGCAGGCTTTGGTTCATCTGATGGGGTGGGGGATTGTGCTTCGCTTGGTTGCGCACTGCTTTGTGGAATAGTCGGTTGACGGACATCTTCATTCACGGCAGGTTGTTGCGTTTCTTCACGAATAGGCTCTGCTACTTGTGGCTTATTTTCGCCGTTGGGATTAGGCGAATTGAAAATTGAATTGAATAAGTTGGCCATTGTGTATTTTTTTATTAACTATCTGTGTGTGATGGCACCTATCAAACGACCCTTTGATTGGTGCCACTTCGGAGTTGAAAGAAGTTGGTGAGCCGGTTAGTTGAAAGTTGAAAGGAGTCGGTAAGTCGATAAGTTAAAAGTGGATAGTACAGAGAAAAAATGAAAAATTATTGATAATTATTTTGGCAGTTCGTATTACACATTGTATTTTTGCCCGCAGAATTGGAACGCGGTAGGCTTGCCGGTCTCGCCCGAATCCTGCAAAAACAGTGGCACCAATCAAAGGGTCGTTTGTTTGGTGCCACTTCTTTCTTCGTTCTTACATCTAACTTCTAACATCTTACTTCCTACTTCTATACAAAAACAGACAGCGGTGCGTCTCACGACGTTCCGCTGTCTTCCCTAAAACTTAAAAATTATATGTAAACGGAGTTCTCTCTCCGTGCAGCGTCTCACGACGCAAAGCGGTTTATTCTTTCTACTACTTTACTCCCCAACTCCCCCTCTACGTTAGAGGGGGCAGGGGGCGTGTGTTATAGTCTCTTCCCTTGAGCATCATATCTTACGCCGTTGCGCTCGATAATAAGCACGCCGTTGCGGATGTACTTGCGTGGAGCGCGGACGTCCCCGTCCGCATCATTCCCACGGGCATCATACAGTTCGCCATCCACTACTTCCAACTCGGTCGTACCTTCACCTTCCACCACAATGCGAACACGAGGCATAGTAGTAGGTGAAGCAGTGGGGTTATAGAAGTATGCACGGTAAGCAGGCATGGGGTTACCATTCGTGTGCGGATACCAAATCTTATTGTTTGCCAAACCCATTACTTTGCGATCGTCATTACTCAATGTGCCGCTGCGCAATACACCCACGATGGCTATATCGCCACTCTCTTTGTAGGCATTGCTGTTTTTGAGATTGTCCACATTGCCATCTTCCACATCGGCAGAAGTGTTGAGCGTTACGCCAGTGAATGTAAAGTTCGGTCCCATGTCGCCGGTAGCTTTGACGAGGTATCCTTGTCCTGCCACCATGGATGTAGCGACACGGAAGTGGAAGGTTACTTGGTCTCCCACATCGGCTGACCCTATTGCATAGCGATACTCATATACTTTGCGGAGCAGGCCGGCATTCGTAAGTTGGCTTTGATCCACATCAAAGGGCAGGCAGAGGGTGTACCAACGTGCATTGCCGTTGTCGGATGTATATGCTACTGAGCGGTGGTAGGTTACGTCATAGGTCTGTCCGTTAAGGGCCTTGATATTGTTGTAGTAGGTTGCATCTTTGTTATCGTACAGATATAGGGTGGTGGCTTGGGTCCACGTTGCAGTAAAAGTTACATCTTCATCAAGATCTATTTCTGCACCGGCATCTTTCTCAAGGTCCATGCCGCCCATTGTGAATGACCAAGCATCCAATGTATATCCTTCGCGTGTAGCGTCCGGAAGGGTGATAGTAGTACCTTCTTCATACTCGCCGGCAGCAAGATAATCCACACCTGCCGTGCCCACCAAAGTACCGCCATCGACATCCCAAGTAAGGGTGTGGGTAGCAGGACCTGCAACACGGAAAATGGCTTGCAGAGTAAGATTGCCGCTAACGGTTACATTACGCGAAGCACCGTATGCAGAAGTTTTTACAGAAGCATCTTCATCCGACCAACGCCAGAACTCGTAGCCGCTGTTGGGGGTGGCAGTAAGTGTAATAGAGTTGCCTGAGAAAAACTTGCTTGTCCCCTCATCATAATGTACTGTTGTACCCCAATTGGTGGCATTAAGCAAAATATCTACCGAGCCATTACCGGCACTTGTAATATTTACATTAAATGGGGCAGTACCAATGGTAAAATATACATTCTGTTTATAACTGCTTTTCCCTTGTACATTTACCCAATACTGTTCATCTACATTGACTACTTCTATAGTTCCATCTACAGGAATCCAGATATTTTCCACATAACCATTTCGTCTTTGTGCTACACAACCATCCATGGATGATAAATAGCCATTACCATCGATTTGCACATTGTATCCTCCCACTGCGGTTTCCGCCTCTTCAGTACCTTTTATCGGATATATTCCGGTTGGCACCTTGCCATATTTTGTATTATCCGGCATAAACGCAAGCCAAGTATTATATACATAATACCCTGTTCCTGGATTACCACCTTTGTTAGCATATATCCATGCTTTTCCGTCTTCATCTGCAGCGGTTACATCATCTACAGATGGGAAACTCTGCACATCATACGCACTATTGGCACTATTAATTTCATTTGAATTTGGGAGAGGTGCTTTTATATAGATGTGGTATTCCTTCCCTGACGTATCATACTCCCAAGCTTCTAACAAGAGGTGCGTATGACTCCAGAATGAAACATTGGCTCGTTGACGACTATAATCAAGCTCAATATTATTGTTATTTAATTTAACATACGTATAATCACTTGTCTGTTCCAATTGAGAATACGAGAAATCTCCTGTTCGCAGAGCAACAGAAGCACTTTCGATGCGGACACTATAGCCATTGGCGGAACCTATGAAATTAAAATATCCGCTTTCATCATTACATGTTCCATCAGCTATGATAATCTCAACCCCTTCTTCGAACTGTGCGGTGTAGGTTGCGTCGCCATCCACATAGACTGTGCGAGGATTGTCGGTATTGCCGTCAGACCATTGGGTGAATATATAGCCATCGTTAGGTGTTACGGTCAATTCGACTGGCGTTCCACCTGCATAATATCCCGTGCCGGAAATGGTACCGTTGGCAGCCACGCCGGTAATAGTACCAGCATTGGCATTGCGGAACACGGCTGTATAAGTAGCGCCGGAAGTAACAGTCGGAGTGATAGTTGTTCCTCCTTCGTAAGTTACATCGTCTTTCAGCCAATGGTCAAAGATATACAGGTGCTCGTTGGCAGATGTGGCAGTAAGGGTAGCCTGATCATTCTCATAATACTGTCCTGCCCCACTAACTGTTCCGTAACCGGCAGGAGTAACGGCAGTGGAGATCGTGTATTGTGTGGCTGCGTTGGGTGCAAAAGTGGCGGTGTAGGTTTGATCGCCCGTAATGGTAATGTCGTGTGTTTGCGCGCCGCCATCGCTCCAACTTACAAAACGATAACCTGATTTGGGTGTGGCAGTAATAGTATAGACAGAGTTCTTCTTGTATTCCTGTGAGCGATTATTGGCGTAAACATATCCGCTTTTGTACGTGGAAGTTACTGTACCGTAGGAATTGTTATTGCTTACTACATTGACGTTGTAATAAGTGGCAGGGGAACCAACATTTACATAAATTTTTTGGTATTGACCACTTGATACAGTGTAACCATTTGCATTTTGATTGCTTGTGGCAGAATAGGTAATATAGGGTAAATCTGCTCCTTCTTCAACTTTTCCTGAACCGCTAATAGGGTAATAATATTTTTGGCCGCTAACATCATATTCTGTCATGCATTTGGTTGTTGAACCAGCTTCCGTATTTGCAACTTGATAGTTTGCAATTACGTTAGGAGTTCCTAAATTACTAGAAATAGTATAATTTCCTTTAGCAGGATATGTCCTTCCATTATAAGTCACCATTTCTGATTTTCTAAACAGAATATAAAACCAAAATGCGGGATAATTTCCACCTCCTCTAGCCCATACATATTTATACATAGTGGTTGTACTCCCGGATAAGGCTTCATAAGGCTCCTGATACAATTCATCCCACGTATAATTGGTCGTGGTACTAGTTTGTGCCCAAAGACTGCCAATAGATATGGCGAGAACAAAGAAAATTGAGAAAAGTTTTTGTTTCATAGTTGTTAGGTTTAGAGGGTTAATTTTATTTTGGTTTAGTTTTAACATTATATGGTTCAAGCAATGGTATTGCTTGATTTATATTGACACTCGCAGTGGGTGTGGGTATCACCGATTGAATCGGTGATGATATATGAACGCTTATTTTATTTCCTATTTTCTGTCCGCATGGGATGGCTATCCTATAAGTAAGGGTATAGTATCCGTATAGTGTTCCTGTTCAGTTCCATTTCAGTTCCTGTTCAGACAGATGCTCAACGGACACAAAAACAAGCGGTAATATCGCTATATCATAAGGTCAATTTGCGCGTTTTAATGTGTTCGCGGCACAGTCAAAACTATTCTATTCTCTGCTACACGCCTACCGGCAGCAATATGGCCAACGCAAAGAAAATTGAGAATAGTTTTTTCATAATAATTAGGTTTTTAGAAGGTTAGTACCTTACAGTTTTTTGGCATTGTTTTTATTTGTCCCAGTCAGATGCTTGTATGCACTGCTTATTGCTGTATTTACAGCCGCTTTGTATTTTAACAAAGGAAGCGTGAGGTATGCCAATGTGTCATATTGAAACAACTGATATAAAGCAGTCAGACACGATTGGATTTCGTGTCTGACTGATAAAAAAAGCGATGCAACCTTTAATTGTGTCCAGTTGAATTGTCTCTGCACGGCAGAGACAATATCTGCTTCCGAAAAAGTCTCCGCAGCTCGGAGACAATGGCGTAAAGTTTTTTCGCTCCACCCCTTGCCATACCTTTCTGTAAGACGAAGTAACAGATTCTTAACTACTTGTTTGCTATAGTCGGCGCGGCGGTTGTAAAGGACATCTTCTTTAATGCGCTTGCCTATATACCAATATGTGCGGCTCACTTCCGCATTGACATAGACAGCCACTCTTGTACGAGTGTCGTCAATGATATGGCACACATCGGAATAAAGTTGTTGGCTCTCCGGCTGATTTGATACTTTTGCACTCAATTTTTCTGACATAATTCTTAATCGTAAAAAACAGCGCAAAGTAAAGACTTCCATCTATTTATACAATAGATACCTGTTTTATCAGTTGTTTTTCAATATGTCAAAGGTCGCTTTTTGCCTTCTTTCAGGCGTTCTTTTGCTCCTGTGATTTTAGTGCCTGAGCGGGACGCTTATTTAATTGATAATTTACAATTGATAATTAACTATTAGGCTTGACCTTTTATGCGGGCGGGACCGGCAAGCCGACTGTGCTCCAAGTGGCACGCATTAAAGGAACGTTTGATTGGTGCCACGTTTTAAGTTGAAAGTAGAGAGTGGAAAGTTGAAAGAAGTGGGAGAGTAGAAAGTAGAAAGGGGAAAGTAGAAAGAATAATGTAGGAAGTAGAAAGTTAAATGTAAGCAGGATAAGCGATGCTAAATGTTGTTTATCATTAGAGAAACATATCTAAATGATACATCTTTCTCCAAAAAAAGAAAAATTTTTGCTATAAAATTTTGTGGTTTACTTTACATATCGTACTTTTGCGCCGAATAGAAACGTGGCACCAATCAAACGTTCCTTT
>DFIN01000033.1:1820-40075 GCA_002372135.1 Bacteroidales bacterium UBA3696 | reverse complement strand
AATCAAACGTTCCTTTGATTGGTGCCACGTACTTTGTTATTTCTAAGTTTTCTGCCAAAATGGCAGTAGAAAGCGGATTGGCACAATAAATGCTGTGTAATAAACGCGCGCGCAAAAGAAACAATTGTGTAGGCGTGTAAAGTCAAGTACGAATATAAATTATCACGATATGGAACAAAGTAAAGATGAAAATCAGCCGATGAATCCCAGTGAGTTGGACGTCAAGGTAAAAGAGGGAATGCAGCAGGAAGATGCGGCAGAACAAACTTCTGAAGAACAGCCGCTGGAGAAAAAGGGCGAAGAAGATTTAGCGGCTCAGATAAAGGAGTTGCAGGACAAGGTGGCTTCGTTGGAAGACACTAAGTTGCGATTGATGGCAGAGTTTGAGAATTTTCGCCGCAGAACGAACAAGGAGAAGTTGGACTTGATAGAATCGGCAGGCGAGCGTATATTTACCGATATGTTGCCGTTGATGGACGATTTTGAGCGGGCGTTACAGTCGATTGATAAAACGGACGATGCGGCTTGCTCAGCCCTAAAAGAAGGTGTGAGTTTGATTTATCAGAAGTTTGTACAGTTTCTCGCCAATAATCAAGTGGTCCCGATAGAAACGGATGGGAAAGATTTTTCCACGGACGAGCACGAAGCCATCACTACCTTGGCTATGGGCGATGATAAGAAAGGAAAAATTATTGATTGCACGCAAAAGGGATATAAGTTGGGAGATAAGGTGATTCGCTATGCCAAAGTAGTGGTAGGCGAATAACAACTGCCAAAATACCACTAAACAACCGCTAAACTAATGTAAAACAAAAGTAATTATGGCAGAGAAGAGAGATTATTATGAGGTGTTAGGCGTAGAGAAGAATGCGTCAGCCGATGAGATAAAGAAAGCGTATCGCAAGAAAGCGATACAGTATCACCCCGACAAGAACCCGGGCGACAAAGAAGCCGAGGAGAAGTTCAAGGAAGCCGCCGAGGCGTATGAAGTATTGAGTGATCCGCAAAAGCGTCAGCGATATGACCAGTTCGGTCACGCTGGAATGGGTGGTGCTGCCGGAGGTGGCGGATTCACAAATATGGAAGATGTGTTCTCGCAGTTTGGCGACTTGTTTGAGAGTTGGGGTATGGGTGGACATTTCTCTAGTTTCTTTGGCGGTCGCGGTGGACAGCGCGTTAGACGCGGTTCGGACTTGCGGGTGAAGGTGCGTTTGACTTTGGAGGAAATAGCCACCGGAGCCGATAAGAAAATCAAGGTTAAGAAGTTAGTGCCCTGTACGCATTGTCAAGGTACGGGTAGTGCGGACGGTAAAGGAGGCGAGACTTGCTCTACTTGCCGCGGTACGGGGCGAGTAGTCCGTACTCGAAGCGGCATATTTGGTATGATGCAGGTACAGGAGGCTTGTCCTACTTGCGGCGGTGAAGGCAAGGTAATACGCAATAAATGTCCGTATTGCGGCGGCGAGGGTGTCGTTCGTGACGATGAAATAATAAGCATCCATATCCCCGCCGGCGTATCAGGCGGTATGCAGATCCCCGTGGAAGGCAAAGGTAATGCGGCACCTCATGGCGGTATAGCCGGCGACCTATTGGTGCTCATTGAGGAAGAAAAACATCCTGCTTTGGAGCGTGAAGGCAGCGACTTGATATACAACCTGCTCTTGGATATGCCTACTGCTATTTTGGGCGGACAGGTGAAAATCCCGACCTTGCAAGGCGAAGCAAAGATATCCATCACGCCCGGTACGCAGCCCGGTAAGGTTTTGCGTATGCGCGGGAAAGGACTGCCGGTGATTGACCAGTATGCGCGGCAGTATGGTACGGGTGATTTGCTGATTAATGTAGGGGTTTATATACCTGAGAATTTGGACAAGGAAGAAAAAGCCCTCATCGAGCAACTCAAGGATAGTCCAAACATTGCACCGAATAGTTCGGATAAAAAGAATTTCTTTAAGAATATATTCGGGTAACTCCGATAGAGAAAAATACAAGAAAGAGGGTGTGTCAAAAATCGGCACACCCCCTTCTTTTGTTTCGTTACCGATTTAGCGTGCCATTTTAGTCTTAATCTGTGCGGCTATATTTTGAGCCGTAAAGCCAAATTTCTCTTCCAAAACATTGGCAGGTGCTGAGTAACCGAAATGGTCTAATCCCCAGATGTTTTGGATGTCTCCCACTAATCCAAGCAACGTACTTGGCAGACCGGCAGTCAGTCCGTAGCGCATAATGCCTTGCGGGAGCACTTGGTCTTGGTAGGTGAGGTCTTGTTGGCGGAAGAGTCCTTCGCTGGGGAAACTGTCCACCTGTACGCCTATACCATCCTTTCTTAGCAGTTGTGCCACTTCGCGCATGATGGCTACTTCGCTGCCATTTGCAACCAGCACGATGTCCACTTTCTCGTCTTTTTCTACAATATATCCTCCTTTTCGGAAGTCAGCGGCCCATGAATGAGGGTCTACTATTTCGTCATGAATAGGGGCTATGTCTTGGCGTGAGAGTAGCAGTGCCGTGGGAGTTGATGTGTTTTCGATAGCGAGTCGCCATGCTTCGGTTGTTTCTTCGGCATCTGCCGGGCGTAGTACGAGCATAGAGGGTTTACCGCTGTGGTTCTTAAGTTGCTCCAAGAGGCGGGCTTGGGCTTCTTGCTCAACTGGTTCGTGGGTGGCTCCGTCTTCACCTACCCGGAAACTATCGTGGCTCCATATAAAGATGACGGGTATTTCCATGAGTGCTGCCATACGGGCGGCGGGTTTCATATAATCACTGAAAACGAAGAAAGTGCCGCATGCGGGGATGATTCCACCATGCAGGCGCATTCCTATCATAAGACAAGCCATGGTCAATTCGCTTACCCCGGGTTGCAGGAACTGTCCCGTAAAGTCGCCTTTGGTGAAGGCGTGGGTGTGCTTGAGAAAACTGTCGGTTTTGTCCGAACTGCACAAGTCGGCACTGGACACTACCATATTGCCTACTTGTTCGGCTAACAGCTCCAATACTTTGCCGCTTGCTGCACGCGTGGAAGTGTTGCGTTTCTGCCGGATGAGACTCCAATCCACGCAAGGTACTTCGCCGCTCATGAAGGCTTCATATTCGGTAGCACTTTGCGGGTGGGTCTGTTTCCATTGGTAGTACTGCTCGTAGCGAGCATTAGCCAAGTCGCGAAGTTGGGCGGCACGGTTGTCGTAAAGTTGTTTGACTTCGGGGAAGATGGCGAACGGGTCATCGGGGTTACCTCCGAGGTGGGCTATTGTTTTGCTAAACGATGCACCGGCTTTGGATATGGGCTGACCGTGGGTGGAACTCTTGCCTTCAAAACTGCTACCGTCTTCGCGGATAGCCCCTTTACCCATGGTTGTCCTACCTATGATAAGGCTCGGGCGTTCGCTTTCGGCTTTGGCATTTTGGAGGGCTTGACGGATAGCATCGGGGTCGCTTCCATTAATGTCCTGTACGTACCATCCCCATGCTTCGTACTTGGCTTGTATGTCTTCCGTATTGACTTCGGCACATAGGGTGGATAGTTGCACCTCGTTGGCATCGTAGAACATAATGAGGTTGTTCAGTCCAAGGTGCCCGGCAATACGTCCTGCGCCTTGGCTAATCTCTTCCTGTATGCCGCCGTCGGAGATGTAGGCGTAGATGGTGGGGTTATGTACTTCGCCGTAGCGTTGTTGGAAGAACTTGGCGGCGATGGCAGCACCTACTCCATATACATGTCCTTGTCCCAGAGGTCCTGACGCATTTTCTATGCCGTGTGCAAGGTCGCGTTCGGGGTGTCCGGATGTGGAACTGCCCCACTGACGAAGGTTCTTCAGATCGTCCATCGTGTATTTACCCGCAAGGCACAGCGCGGCATACAGCATGGGAGCCATGTGTCCCGGGTCAAGGAAAAAGCGGTCGCGCCCCTCCCACTCGGGGTTCTCGGGATCGTATTCAAGAAACTCAGAATAGAGGACATTGATGAAGTCTGCCCCACCCATAGCCCCGCCCGGGTGACCGCTTTTAGCATTCTCTACCATGGCGGCAGAAAGAATACGTATATTATCCGCCGCACGATTCATCAGTTTTGTGGTATTCATAGGAATAGGTTTTTGTTTGTTTTCACTTTAGTAAAATGTAGTGTCAGCCTTTGTCATGTTCAAAATCGCCATGCAAAGTAGTAATTGATACCCCAATTTACGTGGGAGCGATTGCCGTAGCCGGGTATATAGACGGGGGCTTCTGTGTAGTCGGCATCGCGGTGTGTAAATAGAAGTTTCAGACGCGCACTCCAGCCCATATAGAAGCCGCTGACTATCTGTACTTGGCATCCTGCCACGACTTCCCCCCAAGCATCGGTGGTGTGCTGCGGCGATGTTCCTACGCGCAGACCTACAAGCAGAGCATGTGGGGTGTGCAGACTCTTTTTGAGCGGGTTAAAATCCATACCCACTCGCAGAAAACCGGCATTGATGGCTTGCGTGGTACTATCCGTTTGGGCAGTGCCGAATGAGTAGCCTCCTTCAAGGGTGGGATAATAGCGATTGAGCAGCCGCACGTTGAGTGCCATTTCGTAACTCTGCAGCCTCCCTTTGGTGCGAGCCGCATCGTAAATAGGCATAAAGGCATCTACCTTAAGCATTGTACCTTGATACACAGCCGTATCGCTATACGGGTGGAGCGGTTGAGGCTTATCTTGGGCTATGCCACGAATGGTGCTTAGTCCAAGAACAAGTAGGAACAGATATGTGCGTAGTTTGTTTACCACAGTCCTCTCACTTCCTCTTTGAGTGCTTCCAAGGCTATTTGATGAGGAGTCGCGCCATTTTGCCGGTAAGCAGTCATCAATATGCGGGCATAATCCAAGGAGTTGCTATTAGGGGGCAGTTGGCTTGCCATCGTGTGTACAAAGGCGGCTATCTCGTCGCGTGCCAGCATAATCTTCGCCCAAACCTCATCACCTACGTAGATCTGTTGGCTCATATTATGCTCCCATTCGCGACGAATGGTGAGCAACAACCGTTGTTCCATTTCGGGTATGGTCAGTTGATTGATATCCAATTCACTCACCATTTGTTCCGGTTCTGTACGTTCCAACAGCAGGGTCAGACGTTCGTATGCGCGAAGGCGAATAGGTGTTACCTCTTTTTGTGTGCCCCGTTTGAGTTCCCACAACCGCCGTTCTTGTTCGCTTTTGAGCAGATAGTGCATAACTACCCATACACAAACAAGAACGATGAGTGAGGGTATAGTGAACTTAAGGATTTCCAGCATAGACGATCGTATTACAGTTCTTTAAGAACCGCCAACAGGTAGTGGTAGAATTTCTGTACGGTTTGGATATTGACGCGTTCGTCGGGCGAGTGCGGGTGTTCGATGGTCGGACCAAAGGAGATCATGTCCATACCCGGATAGTTTCTGCCGATAATGCCACATTCCAAGCCGGCGTGAATGGTAATCACCTTAGGCTCTTGGTGGTATTCTTTCTCATAGATATCTTTCATCACGTGCAGGATACGGCTCTTTACGTTGGGTTTCCACCCCGGATACGAACCGGAGAACTCTACAGTAGCACCCGCGAGATTGAACGTCGAGTCAATCATCTGTTTCAACTCTTCCTTGCGCGATTCAACCGACGAGCGGGTCAGGCAGAGCACTTTTACGCTGTTGCCTTCCATGGTGATGGTACTTAGGTTGTTGCTCGTCTCCACCACATCAGGCATTTCGGGTATCATACGATAGACACCGTGAGGACAGATGGTGATAGCGTGAATGAGGAAGTCTTGTACATCTTCGGGCATTTCCTCTTTGGGACATGCCACTTCTTCAGCGGTGAATTGCAGGTTGTCTTCCACACCGTTGTATTCGGTAATAAAGAGGTCTTCGTAGTCGTTTACCAATTGCATTACCTCTTCTTTGGCATCCGCCGGAATAGTTATCACCGCTTCTGCTTCACGCGGGATGGCGTTGCGCAGCGAACCGCCTTCTACGCATGCCAGCCGAGCCTCGTGGTTGGCTACTGCATCTTTGAGGAAGCGGAACAGCAGTTTGTTGGCATTGGCGCGTTGTAGGTGAATATCGCAGCCCGAGTGTCCGCCTTTCAAGCCTTTGATAGATACTTTGAGCGCGATGTCGCCTTCTTCGGTGGCTACCGGTTCAAAGTCAAAACGGGCTGTTGTGTCCACACCGCCCGCGCAACCGATATATAGTTCGCCTTCCGTTTCCGAGTCAAGGTTGAGCAGTGTGCTACCTTTCAGTACGCCGCCTTGCAACGCTTGCGCGCCGTACATACCTGTTTCTTCGTCCACGGTAAAGAATGCCTCAATAGCAGGATGAACCAGCGTTTTATCAGCCAGTATGGTCATCGCGGCGGCTACGCCGATACCGTTGTCCGCACCGAGGGTCGTGCCGTCGGCGGTTACCCACTCCTTGTTATCTTCCACGTAGGCGCAAATAGGGTCTTTCTCAAAGTCGAACACCTTGTCGCCGTTCTTCTGCGGCACCATGTCCATGTGCCCTTGTAGGATTACACCCGGATGATTTTCATAACCGGGAGAAGCCGGCTTGCGAATAATCACGTTACCAATCTCGTCCACAATGGTTTCCAATCCCAATTTCCTTCCGTAGTCGGCGAGGAATTGACCGATGGCTTCTTTCTTGCCCGAGGGGCGCGGAATCTGTGTGAGGCTGTAAAAGTTCTCCCACAACGCTTTTGGTTCTTGTGTTCTCATACGTAGTAAGGTTTATTATTTGTGTTTGATTAGATCAAGGGATATTTCACCTGCCAATGACTCTTGCATCTTCGCCTTTACTTTGTCGGTATCTTCGCCGTATTCGCCGAAGAGTACCATCATTTTGGTTAGCAGAGCCTCAGTGGTTATGTCGTAGCCGGACAGCACGCCCGCTTTCATAAGGTTGATACTTGCGTCATATCTGCCCATCTCCACCATACCGGTGCTGCATTGGGTTTTGTTGACGATAACGACCCCTCGGGATGTGGCAGCCACCAACTCGTTGTACAGCCATTCGGACGAAGGTGCGTTGCCCGAACCATAGGTTTCCAGTACCACACCGCGCAGCGACGGGGTGGATAGTATGGAGTGAACTACATCTTGTCGGATACTGGGGAAGAGCCGAAGAACGACCACACGGTCATCGCAGTCAGTAACGATTTGCAACTTGGCATCTTTGGGTTCATAGTGGATAAGTGTGGTGCGATAGAAAATATGAACACCTGCCTTGGCAAGCGAGGGGTAGTTGTTGCTTTCGAACGCGAAGAAATGCTCGGCGTTCTTCTTGGTGGTACGGTTGGCGCGCAGCAGTGCCGATCCGAAATAGATGCACACCTCCGGCACGCGGCATCTGCCCTGCTCGTCTTGCTCGGAGGCAATCTCAATAGCGGTCATCAGGTTCTCCTTGGCATCCGAACGAAGCACGCCGATAGGCAACTGACTGCCCGTAAAAATAACGGGCTTGCTCAGGTGGCGAAGCATAAACGACAATGCACTGGCTGTATATGCCATCGTGTCTGTGCCGTGCAGCACCACAAAGCCATCGTACTTGGCGTAGTTCGATTCAATCGTGCGAGCGATTTTTGCCCAAAGCTCAATACATACGTCCGATGAGTCTATCAGCGGCTCAAAAGGAAGCATATCGATTTGGATAGGGGAAGTGAATAACTCGGGTACAAAAGCCCTGAATGTTTCGGTGTCGGCAGGATGCAACGCCCCTGTCGCATCGTTGCGAACCATTGTAATGGTACCGCCCGTTAAGATGACCAATACTTTCATGGTGGAAATCCTCTTCTGTGTTGTCTTATCGAATACGCCTGCAAAAATAAGACAACAATTTCTGTCGTGCAAAATAATTTTATCATATACGAAATTCGCCCTACTTTTGCGGCGTATGAATACGATACTGATTTGTCATCACGACCCTGCATATCTTTCCTTACTAAGTGACTATATGCGTCAGAATGGTTATCGTGTGGAAACGACGATGGACGCAGAGCAGGTGTATGCCTTGCTTAGCGAGCGGCAGGTGCAGTTAGTGCTCATAGACGCAAAATTGCACGGCGGTATATGTATGGATGTCGTGCGTCGGATACGGGGGCTATATGTCCATTTGCCTATTGTGGTTCTGTCGCCGGTTCTGTCGCGCGAGGAGCAGTTGTATGCCTACCGGTGCGGATGTAGCGATTACGTAGGGGTGCCTGCGGATATGGAACTGCTGTTGGCGCGTATGGAAGCCTTGATTCGACTGGTCGCTGCCGATGAAGAGGACGATTTGCCGGCAGAGTTTATGCTGGGACATCTCCACTTTGACGGCGTGCATCATCAATTGGGAGAGAAGGAAATATCCCCGCGCGAGAGTGCGCTACTGCTGATGTTGTGCCGCCATAAGAACAAGGTGGTGTTGCGCTCGCAAATCCTGCAAACCATTTGGGCGCGTGATGATATATATGCCTCCCGTTCGTTGAGTGTATATATCAATCGCCTGCGTCATTATTTAGAACCCGTACAGCAGGTGCGTATTGTGCCGGTTCGCGGCAAAGGGTATCAATTGATGGAACGAATATAATTTTATACTATGCCTACTATTGTTAATCGTCGCGCTTCGTTTGACTACTATATTCTGACTCGTTATACGGCAGGTATTGTTTTGTATGGTACGGAGATTAAGTCTATTCGCGAGGGGAAAGCATCTCTGACGGATGCTTTCTGCCAGTTTGAGGGAGGTGAATTGTGGGTTAAGCAGATGCGTATATCTCCTTATCGTTTCGGTTCCTACTCCAACCATGAGGAGATGCGGCAGCGCAAGTTGCTGCTCAACAGGCAAGAACTGCGCCGCTTGGAACGTCAGGTGGCGGAAAGCGGTAAAACCATTGTCCCCCTCCGTATTTTCTTGAACGAGAAGGGGCTGGCTAAGATGGAAATTGCTTTGGCGCAAGGTAAACATACCTACGACAAACGGCAGGCACTCCGTGAAAAAGATTTGGATCGGGACACAGCACGGTATATAAGACGATAAGGAGCGAAACAATGTATGAGCAAGACGATTTAGAACAAGCCCTTCGCGTTCTTGAGCAGGGGGGAGTCATATTGTATCCAACCGATACAATATGGGGCATCGGGTGTGATGCCACTTGTCAGGAGGCTGTTCAGCGCATTTATAGAATAAAACAGCGAGAAGATTCCAAAGCCTTGTTACTCTTGGTAGATAGCGAAGAAAAGTTGCGACAATATGTGGTTGTATCGGAGCAGTTTCAGCCTTCGCAAGCCCGAGAGTGGTCAGGAGGAAAACCTACCACGATAATTTATCCGCGTGTCAAAAATCTACCAACTTCCTTGTTAGCAGCTGATGGTTCGGTAGGGATTCGCATAACGCAAGAGCCTTTTAGCCGAGCACTTTGCGAAAAATTAGGGAAGCCGTTGGTTTCCACGTCTGCCAACCTCAGCGGAATGCCCTCAGCGCAGTGCTTTGCACAAGTTAGCGAACAGATAAGTAGGCAAGTGGACTATATATGCAGATACCGTAGGGACGATTTCACGCCCGCTCAACCCTCAACCATCCTGCGTTTACAAGAGAATGAAAACGGCTATTCATACTCTGTATTGCGCAAATGATAGAAAAAAGTGTAAAAAATATTTTGTCAGGTCAATAATTGGCTGTACTTTTGTCGCCGCTTACAAAGAAAGGGTACCTTGCCCGAGTGGTTAGGGACCGGTCTGCAAAACCGGGGACAGCGGTTCGAATCTGCTAGGTACCTCCAAAGTTGCGCCGCTCGGATGAGTGGCGCATTCATTTTTTTGTTGCATTACCAACTATACTATTAAACATTTCAACTACTGACCCGTATGAATCAAGAAATAAAGCAACTGGCTGAGCAAGAATACAAATACGGCTTCACAACCGATGTGGAAACGGATATCATTCCGCGCGGACTGAATGAAGATGTCGTTCGTATGATTTCTCAAAAGAAGAATGAGCCGGAATGGTTGCTTCAATTCCGTCTAAAGGCATTTCATACATGGCAAAAGATGACGGCTCCCCACTGGGCGCATTTGACCATTCCGGAGATTGATTTTCAGTCTATATCCTACTACGCAGCCCCTAAAGCGACGGCGGATAATGAGCAGAAGGAGATAGACCCTGAGGTGATGAAGACGTTTGACAAGTTAGGTATTCCCTTGGAGGAGCGGGCAGCGTTGGCAGGTACGATGGCTGTCGATGCGGTTATGGATTCGGTGTCTGTGAAAACCACGTTCCGTGACACGTTGCTTAAGCAGGGAATTCTGTTTTGCTCCATCAGCGAAGCGGTGCAGCATTATCCCGAACTGGTACAGAAGTATTTAGGCTCGGTCGTACCCTATGCTGATAATTTTTATGCTGCCCTCAATTCGGCAGTTTTTTCGGACGGGTCGTTTGTTTATATCCCGAAGGGGGTTCGCTGTCCGATGGAGTTGAGTACGTATTTCCGTATCAATGCAGGTCGAACCGGTCAGTTTGAACGTACGTTGCTCATCTGTGATGAGGGTGGGTATCTGTCTTATTTAGAGGGCTGTACTGCTCCGATGCGCGACGAAAATCAGTTGCATGCCGCCATTGTGGAAATCATTGTGCACAAGGATGCCGAGGTGAAGTATTCCACGGTTCAGAACTGGTATCCCGGCGACAAAAACGGCAAAGGGGGTATTTATAACTTTGTGACCAAACGTGGCATAACCTATGAGAATGCGCGATTGAGTTGGACACAAGTGGAAACAGGTTCGGCTATCACGTGGAAGTATCCCAGTTGTATACTTAAGGGCGACCACTCGTCCGCCGAGTTCTATTCGGTGGCGCTGACCAACAATTTTCAGCAAGCGGATACAGGTACAAAGATGATTCATTTGGGCAAGCATACACACTCCCGCATTGTAAGTAAGGGAATATCAGCCGGTCAGAGTCAGAATGCGTATCGCGGGTTGGTCAAGGTATCACGTCGTGCTACGGGTGCTCGTAACCATAGCCAGTGCGATTCCCTACTGTTAGGCGATAAGTGCGGAGCACATACTTTTCCTGACATACAGATTGCCAATCCCACTGCCGTAGTGGAGCATGAGGCCACCACGTCCAAGATTTCGGAGGACCAACTCTTTTACTGCCGTCAGCGCGGTATAAGCGAAGAGGATGCCATCGGCTTGATTGTGAATGGTTATGCCAAACAAGTCATGGACAAACTGCCGATGGAGTTTGCCGTGGAAGCGCAAAAACTGCTGCAAGTCAGTTTGGAAGGCAGTGTCGGGTAAACGATTAGAGTGAATCCGAAGCGGACAGCGTGCGCTTTTTACGCAGTTCGTCAATGTGTTTAAGTTCCTGCTTGGCGTAATCGCGGCTGCCGGCGTGCCTAAGCAACCGGCGGAAAGTCTCTTCAGCGGCATCCAAGTAGCCGAAGTTGATTTGTGCATAACCCAAACGGCGGTGTAAGAACGCATAGTAGTCCACCATACGGCGCAAATGGCTGTTGTCCGCCTCGCCGAATAGGTTGTCGGCATCGTCATCGGGCATGTCGTCTTCGTCTTCTTCCTCACTTTTGAGATTTTGTATGGTGTGGCGTGTTTCTTCGATTTCGTTTTGCAGATCCATAAAGATACGCACATCGCGTCCCTCAGCAAGGCTGTTAAAGTACATCTGCGAACAATCGTATCGATCGCTTTCACGCGCTAAATCCAGATAGAAATATGCCTTTTCATATAGGTGGAGTTGCGTATAGCAATGTCCCAAGTCGTAGCATACGGCGTAGAATAGTGCTTTTTCTTGGTTCATCATCTCCCAATACCGCATCTTCATCTCCTCGTAGATAGGCTTGAGTTCGGCAATGGCTTGCAAGTAAAAACCTCCTTGTACGTGTTCGTGTGCATGGTGGAACTGCTCCACTTGCATTTTGATGTCGCGAATCTTGGATTGCAGGCTTGCAGGGAGGGTTGAAGGTTCTTTTTCGCGTTTGAGGGTGGCTTTTTTCTTGTAGCAAATCTTGAGCGAAACGGCTTGCGGAACATATACATCTCTGGGTACGTAACTCTGCAAGTATTCGTGCGGCGTTTTGACAGCCGTGAGGCGCATGGTCAAAAATTCGGGTTGGTCTAAGAGCGGATGCAGGGTGAACACATAGTGATTCGTTGTGGCTTCAATAGTCAATACAGCAGGTGTGGTAGAAGCAAATCGTGCTTTTTCGCCCTTACCTTGTACAAGACAGGGTATCAGATTGAAGGACGCAATGTGTTTGCCGTCGGTGATTTCTTGAACACCTTCCTGTGTCTGCACGGTCATAGAAAGCAGGTCTTCCGGTTGTTCTCCGTCAAAGAGATATTGCAGATACTCAGCTATGGTATTGTGCTGGGGTGTTTGCGCTTTTGGATTTCGTTTGCGGATGGCTTTGCGTTCGTGTGCCATTTCGCTAAGAGTGAGTTGGTAGAGGTCGCGGCGTACATTGATCCAGTCGTCATCGTCTTCGGGTAAAGAACCGCCGCTGGGCAGGCTGTCTTGTTTGCTGCCGGATATGTAGTCGCGCACTTCGTATGCAATACGCTGGCTGATACCTAAATAGGTCAGCAGAGCATCTTCGGTGGGGGCTATTGTTTCAAAAAAGAGATGAAAAACGAGTTGATTGTCTTCTTCGTCGTAGGTAAAGGTGAACTTGGCATACCGATAGAGCGTGTCGCAGCGATGGCACAGAGCCAGTGCGCGATGATAATTGTCGCGTGTATAAGCCAGACGGTCGTATCCGGCAAACTGGATGGTCATAGAGGGATTATCTACTCCGGCACGAACTATAAAAGCACCGCCCTGATAGGTAAAAGTGCACAAGGCCGTTTCGTCGTCTTTATGTAGCGTCTTGATTTCAAACTGGTTGCGTTCTCCTACGGTTTGTAGGAAACTATAAGCGTCATTCTCGCAGGTAGGATTACTTGGTTTGCGTCGGCTTTCAAAAATGTTCTTCATATTCGTAACTCGTGTGTGTGTAACTAAAAAGTGTGGGCAAAAATAGTGCCAATCTACTCGTTTAGTAGGTCAGGGCGTCGCTCTTGAGTATGGGCAATGCTTTGTTCAAGTAGGTATGCTTCTATTTTGGCTTGGTGTCCGGATAAGAGTATATCCGGTACGCGCCAGCCTTTATATTCGGCAGGACGGGTATAAACGCCCGCTTCTAACAGTCCGTCTTGAAAAGAGTCGTTGAGTGCCGAGGTCTCATCGCCCAATGCACCCGGAAGGAGGCGGACGATGGCATCTGTCATAATGGCAGCCGGCATCTCGCCGCCTGTCAGTACGTAGTCTCCGATGGAGTACTCTTTGGTAATAAAATGGTCGCGAACCCGCTGATCTACCCCTTTGTAATGACCGCAAAGTATCATTATGTTTTGCTTTAGAGAGAGGGTATTAGCCACGGACTGTGTAAATTGCTCGCCATCGGGGGCAGTAAAGATAATCTCGTCGTAGTCGCGTTCCTTTTTAAGGTGGGTAATACATCGGTCGATAGGTTCAATCTGTAATACCATTCCGGCTCCGAATCCAAAGGCGTAGTCATCCACTTTGCGGTGCTTGTTGGTGGTATAGTCGCGCAGGTTGTGTATGCCAATCTCGACCAAACCTTTTTGTCTGGCTCTGCCTACAATCGAATAGTTGAGAGGACTCTCCAACAATTCGGGACAACATGTAATGATATCTATTCGCATCATGAACTTTCTACTTTTTACTACTACGGCACGGGGTCATATCCGCTTCCTCCCCACGGATGGCATCGCAAAATGCGTTTTACTCCAAGCCATCCTCCTTTCAGTACTCCGTATTTGAGCACTGCTTCTAACATGTATTGGCTGCAAGTAGGCGTATAACGGCAGGACGGCGGGGTGAAAGGGGATATGCATGCACGATAAAAATATACCGGCAATAGAAACACCTTGCGAAGACCTATTTTAAGATGGTTGTTCATTCAGTTTGCAAATTGCTTTTCCCACGGCGTGGTAAATCGTGCGAAACGAATGTTGCGACTTATCCATATAGTTGAAAGCCAATAAATAGTTGCCTTGCAAGTCGTGTTGCTGCAGCCGCCATGCCTCTCGCATCAGGCGTCGAAGATGATTGCGGTCCACAGCATGGCGAAAAAGACTTTTAGGCGCCCATATAAGCACCTGTGTATCATGCTCTTCTTCCCGTGCTCGAGTGTCCTGTGCGGGCAAGCCTATATAGGTTACGCGCAAAGGCCATACTACAAACTTTTTGCCGTTTGTATATAGTTCTTTGATACGCATCTGCCCGCATAAACGTTGCGATTTAGGGAAGGTATATCTCATTTTTTATCGTTGGATACAGTGTCTATTTTCGTTTCCGATTGTGTTCCAAGTAAGCACGAATGGCGGACGTGATGCCCGGGTACTGCTCTGTGGGGGCTTTAATCTGTGGTTCCCAACCGTAACTCTGCATCGCGCTGAGCGTATTCTGACCAAAAGCAGCCAACACCACATCGTCAGGCTTCATGTCGGGAAAACTATTGTGCAATGCGGTTACTCCCATCGGGGTAAACAGTACAACCATTCGGAAGTCAAAGGGTTGGCTCTTGTCCCATTCATTGGGAACGGTACGGTACATCACTGCCGGCTTGACAATCACCTTGTGGGCTGCCAGCATGTTGATCACATCGTCGTTATGTGTTTCGGATACCACCATCAGGTACTTCTCGTTAGGGCGGCGGTTCATGGTGGGCAACAAGTCTTCAAACCGGTTGTGCTCGGAGTAAAAGACACGACGTTTGCGAAACTCAATGTATTTTTGCAGATAGTTGGCTATTGCCTCTGTGCTGCAGTAGTAGTGCATCGTTTCGGGCACTTGGATACGCATCTCGGAGCATATACGGAAGTATTGGTCGGCTGCCATTCGTGAATTAAGAAGCACCGCCGTGTAATCCAGCGGGTTGATATGTTGCTTGCGGAACTCGCGAACCTCTAACCCTTCTACGCGAATGAGTTGATGGAATACAAACTCCACACCGAAATCTTCCGCCATATCGGTATAGGGGTTGCGCTCATTGAGCGGATTAGGTTGAGAAACCAGTACTTTATAAGGATGTTTAGTCATAGTAGGTTAAGTTTATGAAATAAGCCGGGCAAGGTGTACTGATGCGCGGTACAGTGCACCCAACGGAATAATTTCAAAGGTTACTATATAGAGAAGTACATAGACAAGCGTTTGAAGAGAACGGACATACGAAATGAATACTTTTATCCCCATGGCTACGACGTAAAGACAAACGACAATACCGAAAAGCACATGAGTAAGTGCCGGATTAGGGAAAAGGATTTCCAGACAGCAGATGAGGTAGAGCAAAATGCTGCCGACCATCATCAGAGATACAGAGTCTTCTTGTATGGCTCCCGCTTCGTGAGGAATGGAAAAAATATATCCCAACCAACGGGCTATCAGTAAACGAAGTAGCAGCCATAATCCGATGATAATTGCCATCCCTGTCATCATATAGCCCAATGGCATATTGACTTGATAGAAGGCGATGCTAAACGAAAGCGACAGCGTGCCTATCAGGAATAGGTGCGAAAGGATAATAGGTTGCCATTTGGCTGTGTCCGTATAGCGGCGCATAATCTTGGAAAATACGGCGGTTAGGCAATCTTTCCAATAGGGCGGATATGCTACATACGCTCCCAATGCACACATCAGTAAGCCCAAAAACAGCCATGCCACGGCGGCAGATGAGTACAGAGTGGTTATATGGGTATAGGGAAATGTCATGGATAGTAATGCAGTACGTCAGATGGCAGCATCACGGCGTGTGGAACTGTCCCATGGCTCTGCAGATAAAAGGGCAGGCCATACTTCTTCGGCGCGGTTCACCACCATGTACATTTGTTTATGAACGGGACGAATAAAACGTTCGGCAACCATTTGGTCAAAGGCAGAGAGCAGAATATCGAAATAGCCGTTCGTATTAAGTATCACAACGGGCTTGGCATGCAACCCCAACTGCTTCCATGTCAGACATTCGAGCAACTCCTCAAACGTGCCTATACCTCCGGGCAGAGCCACCATGGCATCGCACATCCGCTCCATCAATGCCTTGCGCTCGTGCATGGTTTGAACTACATGTGTGCGGGTGCTGCTTGGATTATTCCAACCCTCATCCACCATAAACTGCGGAATAACCCCCGTAATCTCTCCCCCTTGGGACAAGACCCCGCGAGCCAATTCGCCCATGAGACCTCTACCGCCGTCTCCGTAAATGACTTCTACCTTGGCTTCGGCTAAACATTGCCCTAAACGATATGCCTCCTCATAGTATATAGGATCGGCTTGAGACGAGGACGCGCAATAAACGGCTACTCTGTGTATCGTGTTCATAAATATGTGTTGTCAAAAAAGCGCGCAAAAGTAGTAAAAAATCGGCAGTATATTGTTACAAAATCAAAAAAAGAATACTTTTGCCCCGTTTTTGCCGATTTTTATAGAAACAAAAACGGATAAACTTATTAACGGATAAACCTCAAAAACGGATAATCTAACTATGTCCATCGTAATACGCCCCATTCATTCGCGACGCGAAATAAAACAATTTATCGAATTTGCCAACCAACTTTATAAAGATTGCGCTTACTATTGTCCCCCTCTCTTTTTTGACGAGATGAATACCTTTGACGAGAAGAAGAACCCGGCGTTAGAGGTATGCGAAAAGCAGTTGTTTTTAGCCTATCGGGGCAAGCAGATTGTGGGGCGAATAGCCGCACTGATTAACTACCGTGCCAACGAACACTGGAATTACAAGCATGTTCGCTTCGGTTGGATGGACTTTGTGGACGATATGGAGGTCAGTCACGCCCTTTTGGATGCAGTGCGCGATTGGGGTAAGGAGCGAGGAATGACTGCCATGAACGGTCCGGTAGGTTTTACCGATTGGGATCATCAGGGATTGCTCATCGAAGGTTTCAACTACTTGGCCCCGATGGCTTCGCTCTATAACTACTCCTACTACGAACGCCATTTGGAAGCATACGGATTGCGGAAAGAGGTGGACTGGATAGAACATCGCATTACCCCGCCCCAAGTAATGCCCGACAAATTGGCGCGTATCAGTCAAATCGTAAAAGAAAGATACCATGTACGAGTGGATAAGGTGCACTCGGCGCGCGAACTGACAAGCAAGTATGGCTCTACCTATATGGATGTACTGGACGAAGCGTACCAAAAACTCTACAATTTTCAACCCATGACCCAACGCCAGAAGGACTATTACCGCGATATGTATTTCCCGATGGTCAACTTTGATTTCGTAACCATAGTGGTGAACGAAAAAGATGAAGTGGTAGGGGCAGGAGTGGGAATGCCCGACATATCAGAGGCTATGCGCAAATGCGGCGGCAAGTTGTTCCCGTTTGGCTGGTACCATATCCTCAAAGCACTGCGTGCAAAAAAAATGGAGGTATTTGATTTATTGCTCATCGGGGTGCGTCCCGATTATCAGAACAAAGGTATCAACAGCGTCATTTTGGCAGATTGGGTGCCTTATTTTATTCAATATGGCATCAAGCATACCGAAACGACGGCTATGTTGGAAACCAATACCAAAGTACTGAGCCAGATGAACTTGTTCGAAACGAAGCAGCACAAGCGCCGCCGCGCTTATATAAAAGAGATATGACGCACGACAACCTCTACAAACAAGTTGCACGCCAATTGGCAGACTACCTGCTCACAAAAGGGAAAAGGCTTTCCGTCGAGCGGCAAAAAGTGTTGCAATACTTTTGCGGCGATAGGCACCAATGGACAGCCGTTCAGTTGGTCGAACGAGCGGTTGAGGACAATATAAGCCGCGCTACCGTATATAATGTATTGCGTCTTTTGGAACAAGCGCAGGTGGTGCGATTTGTCAGGCAGAGCGAAAACAGCAAAACGGTAGTCTATGAACTGAATGTGGCGCAACATAATAGTTTGCAAATGGTTTGTACACGCTGTCAGCGCATTGTAGAACTGAAAGACGCAGCCATCGCCGACCTGGTTTCCCAAAAAAAGTATGCCAATTTTCGGATGAGCAGTTTTGTGCTGACCGTGTATGGCGAATGTAAAGTATGCAGAAAGAAAAAGAGTTAGCGTCAAAATATTCTTTTTTGCTTTGCGAATTGCCGGAAGTGTAGTACTTTTGCCGTCTCAAATTAAGGAGTGAAAGAATGGAAAACGAATTGATATATTCCGCCAATACTCTCTATTGGGTTATTTTTATCGGTATAACGGTGGCGAGTTGGCTCGTTTCGTCTTCGCTGGAGCGCAAGTTTAAACGCTATGCAGAGGTGTCGTTACCAATGACCGGCAAAGAGGTGGCTGAAAAAATGCTGCGGGATAACGATATATACGATGTGCAAGTTACCTGCACCGAAGGTCATCTGACCGACCACTATAATCCGGCTACCAAGACAGTCAATTTGTCGGAGAGTGTGTATGCCTCCGCTTCGGTGGCTGCTGCGGCAGTGGCTGCGCACGAATGTGGTCATGCTGTTCAACACGCTGTAGCCTACGCTCCGCTGCAACTGCGTTCTGCCTTAGTTCCCGTGGTCAGTTTTGCCAATAAGTGGGTGATGTGGGTTCTGCTTGCCGGTATGCTTTTGTTGCAGGCTTTTCCCGTGATTATGGAAGCGGCTATCGTATTGTTCGCGATGATTACACTGTTTTCGTTTATCACGTTGCCGGTGGAGATAGATGCCAGCAGGCGGGCAGTAGCGTGGTTGGACAGAGCCGGCATAATGAATGAGGAGACGATCCCGATGGCGAAATCTGCCCTCCGTAGTGCCGCTTATACCTACGTGGTAGCAGCCTTAGGCTCGCTGGCTAACTTGTTTTACTATGTAACAATCTTCCTCACCCGAAGAGACTAAAATATTAACTATTAACTACTAACTATTAATTATTAACTATCACGGCCCTGTAGCTCAATTGAATAGAGTGTTGGATTCCGGTTCCAAAGGTTCCGGGTTTGAGCCCCGGCAGGGTCACAAGAAGAGCGATGCCCGAAAGGTGCGTCGCTCTTCTCCTATTTTGGTGTTGAGATTTATTATATTGCTGTGAATTATAGTTGTTCGCGGATGAGGTAATCGTTGCGCGTTTGCGAGTTGCGAATGATAAGTTCGCCCAAGAAGCCGGCAAGGAAAAGCATACACCCCAAAACCATCATCAGTATGGCGATATGGAAATAGGGGTTGGTACCCAATAGCATAGCGTGTATTCCGTTGGCTAATGCGTGCAACTTCATGGCGGCGACTACGATAACAGCAATCATACCTATCATAAACATCAGGCTGCCTACCAATCCGAAGAAATGCATCGGCTGCTTGCCGAACCGGTTGAGAAACCATAGGGTCATCAAATCCAAATAACCGTTGACAAATCGGTTCAACCCGAATTTGCTCACTCCGTATTCGCGCTTGCGGTGTTGCACTACTTTTTCGCCAATCTTGGTGAACCCTGCATTTTTGGCTAAATAAGGAATATAGCGATGCATCTCGGAGAAAACTTCAATATTCTTTACCACCTCTTTGCGGTAGGCTTTCAGTCCGCAGTTCATATCGTGCAGTTGAATACCAGTAACGCGCCGAGCGGTGGCGTTGAAGAGTTTGGAAGGCAGGTTCTTGGTGAGGGTATTATCGTAGCGTTTCTTTTTCCATCCGCTGACCAAGTCGTACCCCTCTTGGGTAATCATTCGATATAGTTCAGGTATTTCATCGGGTGAGTCTTGCAAGTCGGCATCCATGGTGATGACAACATCCCCGTTGGCAGCTTGAAAACCGCAATGCAGGGCCGCTGATTTGCCGTAGTTACGGCGGAAACGAATGGCGTGAACCGTTTCCGGTGCTTGGTGCTGCAAACGAGTGATAACATCCCATGACGAGTCGGTTGAACCATCGTCCACAAACACCAATTCGTAACTATACCCGTTCGTTTGCATCACCCTTACTAACCATTCGTATAACGATGGTAAGGATTCTTGTTCGTTATAGAGAGGAATGATAACCGATATATCCATAGTTATTTAACTATTTATTTCGTTTAGTTTACTGATATGTATGGTTTGTTGTTGGGGATGAGCCAACAGACGGCGCGTGATTTCGTCTTCTAAATAGGTTTGTACAGCTCTTCGTATGGGTCTGGCTCCATATTGCGGGTCATACGCTTTATCCAACAATTGGGCTTTGGCTTCGGGGGCAACTACCAAACGGTGGTTCTGCTCCTTCATACGTTGTGCCAATTTATCGATTTCGATGTCCAGTATCTTGCCCAGCGTCTCACGCGATAGAGGTTGGAAAGAGATGATGTCGTCCATACGATTGACGAACTCCGGCGGGAAGGTCTTGCGCAAGGCTTTCATGATGGTGGATTGTGCCATTTGAGCCGTCAGTTCGCCTGCTTCGAAACCTACACCTGAACCAAAGTCGTGCAGTTGGCGCGTACCGATGTTTGAGGTGAGGATGATAATCGTATTGCGAAACGATGTCTCTCTGCCTTGCCGATCGGTCAAACGACCTTCGTCCAGCACTTGCAGCAGCACATTGAAGATGTCGGGGTGCGCTTTCTCTATCTCGTCTAATAGGACGACGGAATAGGGACGGCGGCGCACTGCTTCGGTCAGTTTACCGCCCTGCTCGTATGCCACATACCCGGGAGGAGCTCCCACTAACAATGAAGCGGTATGTTTCTCTGTGTATTCGGACATGTCTAATCTTATCATTGCGTCCTTTGAACCAAATAGTTGCTCGGCGAGGCATTGCGCCAAGTAGGTCTTTCCGACACCCGTTGGACCGAGGAAGAAGAACGTGCCGATGGGGCGTTTGGGGTCTCTCAATCCGAGGCGGGAGCGTTGTATCGCTTGTACGACGGAGCGGACGGCTTTGTCTTGACCGATAACGCGTTGGCTCAGCGTGGGACCTAAGTCGCGCAGGCGTTCAAACTCGTTGGCTGCCACGCGAGTAGCCGGTACGCCTGCCATCAGGCTGATGACTTCGGCTATGTCGTCTTCGGTAACGGTGCGGTCAGACGCGCTGATAGCATGCTTGTGGGCACCCGCTTCGTCCATGGCATCGATGGCTTTGTCGGGGAGTGCACGGTCGGTGAGGTAACGCTCGCTTAGGCTGACGCATGCTTTGAGGGCAGCATCTGTGTATTGTACCTCGTGGTAGGCTCCGTAGGGTTCGCTGAGCCGACGAAGAATGGTCAGCGTTTCCTCTGTAGATGGAGCGCCTACCATCAACTTCTGGAAACGGCGCTCCAAGGCTCCGTCCTTCTCGATCGACTTGCGGTATTCGTCCACGGTGGTTGCACCGATACATTGTACTTCGCCGCGTGCCAAAGCAGGTTTGAGGATATTGGCAGCATCCAACGAACCTTGGGCATTACCTGCTCCGATGATGGTGTGAATCTCGTCAATAAACAGAAGAATCTCTTTGTGGCTGCGCAACTCTTTGATAATGTTTTGCATGCGTTGCTCAAACTGACCTCGGTAGGTGGTTCCTGCCACAATAGAGGCTACTTCGAGCGACAGAATACGCTTCCCCTCCATAGAAGGAATCAAGTCTTGACTAATCATCAAAGCCAACTGCTCCACGATAGCCGATTTGCCCACTCCGGGTTCGCCAATCAGCACGGGATTGTTTTTTTTGCGGCGAGACAGGATTTGTACGAGGCGGGCTATTTCTTTTTCTCGTCCCACAACGGGATCCAATAAACCGTCTTTGGCTTCTTTGGTCAAGTCCCGACTGTATTTGTCCAGCGAAGGGGTATCGCCCTCTTTGCCTTTCTTTTTCTTTGGAGTAACGCCCCCGCCCATCAGTTGGGAGAAGAAGTCGTCTTCCGTATCGTATATATCGCTTGAATCTTGGGGTTCTTTTTGGGGTTTGGGCATCAGTCGTTCAATGCTCTCATAGTTGATGTTGTACGAGTTTTCCAACACGGAAGCAGGATAATTGACCCGCTCACGAAGGATGGATAGTAGCAGATGCTCCGAACCGATTTGTTGTGCGTTGTAATCGCCCGCTTCAATGGAGCAGATACGAAGTATACGCTCTGTGGCTCGAGAGAAAGGAATGTTGGTATTGGGCGGGAGGGGGGCTGCAAACAAGTGCTTATCAAGGGTGCGCTTCAATTCGGCAGCATCTAAACCCGCTTGCAACAACAATTGATAGGCTTTACTCTCATCAACACGGAGTATTGCCAAGACAAGGTGATCCGGCATCACCTGAGCCGTTCCCAATCGCTCTGCTTCTTGACGTGCGTAGCGAATTATGGTGTTCAAATGTGGTGAGTAATCCATAAGTATTGTTATTCTTGTGTAGTCCTAATTATAGAAATGGAATGCCAATCCGGCTCGAAACTCATCGGGCGCAGTCGGATAGTATGGCATTGAATAGTATTGACGATTCATAAAAGTAGCGTTAAAGTGCCGGTATTGTGCAAAGAAGCGCAGGTGCAACAAGCGCACATAGAAACTGGCATATACATTCATTTGCGGATAATTGCCTACTTTGATTTGGTCCTGCACGGCAAATTGTCCGAGGGCAGCATTGAGGTAAGGAGCATAATAGGAAGTATTGTAGTTGAGATCTACCCCTATTTGGGCATCTAATGCCTTAAACCATGTTCCATGATAGTATAGATTATGGTATAATGTTAAAGCAGGTACAGGTATTAGTGACGACGAAGTATATTGATAGATAAGGTGGTTGTCCAAGTTCACCCAGGGGGTAGTGATATTGGCAGTCAGGTCTGCGGCTATGACACTTATATTGCCGGACGCTTGTTGCGGTCCTTCTAAATGGGAAAAGTAGATCAGGTTCTGCACCGATTCGTAATAAACCTGTAAGCGCGGTACGAACCAACGAGTAGGATATGCTACTTCACCACCGACACGAAAACGGTACAACTTGCGAAAATCGTTTTCCCATTGGTAATGGTTACTTTGATAGTGGTTCAGGAAATAGTCGGGTGTTTCGTTTCGGAAAAATGCGGTGGCATCAATGGTAAGGCTGTCTTGTCCCAGACGAAAACCTAACCCGACCTTGCCGTTGATATTGAATTCTCCTAATTTGCGCCCCAAGACGCACACTTCACCATCGGCTTGGTATCTGATCCATTGACCGGTATGCTTATGAATCGCCCCTCCTACAAACACATTGTTCGACCATTTCTCCGTCGGGTTGAGATTTGTGTGTCGCTGCACCTCATCGCGTGCCCAAGCCGTTATGCCAAATCGCAGATAGCGGTTGTAAGCCTCCTCAAAAGTAACGGACAGGGTGTTGTTGATGGTGAGCAAAGCCGCCGTATCGGCTTGGCTCGGGTCGTTGATGTATGTATTGGTATAGAAAGTTTGTGTCGTATCCTTTTCGATGTACCGTTTGGTGGCATCGGTTGTCGAAAAGACATGCCGGAAAGTGAGTACAGGAATTTCTACCGAGTCGGTGTTCATCCGTGTCCATCGATAGGCGTGGTTCAGATAGCCTGCCAAGTTCCTGAACCCCGACATTCCTGCCAATTGAACGGGCATCTCTTCGGTGGTCATATTGCGGTTCTGTAAGTCGGAAGGATTGCTTAGACCGCCGTTCTCAAAGTTGGACAATTGGTTGAACGTAAAGGCGGCATACAAGTCGTAGTGGGCACCGTTGTATGAACCGAAAACCGATCCGTTGAACGACTTGGCGGCTTGGCTCTTGTAGTGCCCCGCATCATCAAAATAGTTGAGCGTCGTTCCCAGATTGGTTCGTTTGTTTATGTTGCCCGTAAAGTCAAACTGCAGGTCATGCTCCTCGTGATAGGTGGTAAATCCGCGCTTGTAGCCTATGGACGAATAGGGTGTGGTCGTATTGTAGAAACGAACATCCTGCGGAGTGGTGGTATATATATCGTAAGGGGTGGCAAACAGAAAATCCGTTTTTTGCGTCCGTCTGAAATAGATGGCAGATTGGGTCGGGGAAATGAGGTTGCCGTTGGTATGATTGAGAATGGAGTGATCGTACTGCACATTGCGCATCGGGAAGTTCAGGTGCGACGAATCCACCCGTTGCGTGTCAGGAATGGCGGTCTGGTCGGTGAATGACCACGCACGAACCACCGTGTGAGGCAGTTTGATTTTACCAGACACGCTCACCGGCAGCACGAATAGCAGTACCCACAACCAATTCCTCGTTCTCATCCCTTGCATTATGCCGTTTTCTTTCTCCTTCTTTTCAGTTGAGCCTGCAAATCGGCTATCTCTTGCTCTTGATTGTGAATGGTTTTGAGCAGACTATCCAGTTCTTCGTTCTCAATCGAGGTCGGATACTGCTCCTCTACACGTTGCAGAAAATCTGCCAGAATATTGGTGTAGTTAATAAAGGCATCGTAGGGCGAGTCGTATCCGTTTTCGCCTGCCGAGCCGAAACGCATATCGTGCAGATAAGTAACGTCTTGCAGCAACAGCCAGTCGGCTTTCAGCGGTATGTCGGAACACAGATGCACGCGCTCCACTTGGCTGTAGAGTTGGTGCAATGCCTCTTGTTGCAAGTCATTTCCCGTAAATTCATTCAGGTCTTTGGCTTCGCCTGCCCATGTGATAGGATAAGGAGCCGTGATGCTTTGTACAGGTTTGAGCCGTTTAGCAGCCTCGGCGGGTGTCATAAATCCTACTTCCTGCTCCATCGCATAGTAGGGAAGAGCCTTGAGAAAATCAAAAATACCAGTTTCAGCCGGTTGGCGAAGTCCGAAAGTTTCCGCTCCCATCCACAAGTTGACAATCTCCTCCTCTTCCGGCAATTCATTGACGCGGCGTATGAACTGTTGGGCATCCCATGGATAGTCAGGATGGCGGGCATCCGAGAAATGGAACGATAGGGCATCCGACCATTGCATATTGCGGGTGAGAATAGCCTGTTTGCCTTTGCCGCAGGATTGGTACAGATAGTTGGGCGACTGCCACGACAGAATATGTTTGGCTCCTTCCGTCATCAGCGTCTTATAGCCCCAAGCGTATGCCTGCTCTGCCAACTCGTCCGAATACAGCAACTCGGTATTCCATAGTGTGGTGGAGCGAACGCCAAAAATCTCCTTCACTTTCTCGGCTTGGCGCTGCAGCTGGTCATGCAACTCGCTTGTGCTGTACTCGGCGGCAAGGGAATAACTATAAGGGGTCTGCACCAATTCGACGCATTTGGTCTGAACCAGTTGTTTGAGGCTGTCCATCAATTCGGGAGCGTATTGTTCTAACAAATCAAGGGTCGTACCCGGGATGGCGAAAGCGCAATGAAAACGCCCTTTACTTAAACGAATCATCTCCTCTATGGTGCGGCACAAAGGCAGGTAGGACATATCAACGGCTTGGCGAACAGCCTCCTCGGTGAGCATCTCGTCGTAGTAGTAATGGTCTTGACCTATATCAAAGAAACGATACCGACGCAGACGGTACGGTATGTGCATCAGAAATCCGAAACAGATATTTTTCATGGTTGTCTTTTTTTTGGTTACAGCGCGCAAAAATGCACAAATAATTTGGTGTGGCAAAATAAAAAATGAGCAGACCGATTGCTTTGTGCTCTCTATGGCCTATTTATTTCTAACACGATCTATATTCTGCGACAATTTGAACACCCAAAGTCGGTGTTTAACGGCAATATGATAGGCATTTGCGGTATCTGTTTTCGAAAAGTGTTAGTGCGAACTGCATTTTTTTGGGAAAAATATTTTGCGGAACGAAAAAATGTGGGCTATCTTTGCCGCCGATTTGACAAGTCGAGTTATCAAATTTCGACTGATTGAGATAGCAAATTATATACGATATGAAACAACGCGACCTCTCTTTTAAACAGTTGTTTAATCTTAGTTTCGGGTTCTTTGGCGTGCAGATTGCTTATGCGCTGCAGAGTGCCAATATCTCCCGTATTTTCGCTACATTAGGAGCAGACCCTCACCAACTCAGTTTCTTTTGGATTCTGCCCCCGCTCATGGGTATGATTGTGCAACCGCTGATTGGTATCTTGTCAGACCATACGTGGTTGGGCAAGTTCTTCGGTCGCCGTAAGTTCTACCTGCTAATCGGTGCGCTGATAGCCGTGGCGGTGATGGTATTATTGCCCAATGCCGGCGACTTTACATTTGAGCAGCGGGTTGTTCTCGGGCTCAATTCTGCCATGTGGTTCGGTTTGTTCTCCCTTATGTTCCTTGATACCAGTATCAATATAGCCATGCAGCCCTTCAAAATGATGGTGGGCGATATGGTGAATGAGGAGCAGAAAGGCTTGGCATATAGTATTCAGTCTTCGCTTTGCAACGCCGGCTCAATTGTCGGATTTGTCTTTCCTTATTTCTTCTCGTGGATTGGTGTAGCCAAGACTGCTCCGGAAGGAGTTATTCCAGATTCGGTGAAGTGGTCGTTTTATATAGGTGCTGCCATTCTTATTCTTTGTGTACTCTACACGTTCTTCGCTGTTGAAGAAATGAACCCTGAGGAGTATGCCAAGTTTCATGGGTTGAACAAGAAAGAGGATGATAAGGCGGCAAATGACTCGCAAACATCCACAAACACCATCGTGAAGTCGTTCCTGACCATCGGGTTAGTGCAGTTCTTCTGCTGGGCGGCGTTCATGTATATGTGGACCTATACGAATGGTGCAGTGGCACTCAATTGCTTCGGTTGGGATGGTTTGTTCACCTCCGGCTTGAATGAGTCGGCGGCGCATTATCAAGAGGCTGCCGACTGGGTGGGAATATGTTTTGCCGTGCAGGCTTGCGGTTCACTCTTGTGGGCAATGCTCTTGCCGTGGTTGGAGAAAAAGTGTGGTAATAAAGGAGCATACGCCATCTCCCTGATTGTGGGCGGTTTGGGTTTTGCTTCCACCTTTGTGGTGACCAATCAGTATGTGGCACTTGTCAGTTTCGCTTTCGTCGGCGCAGCATGGGCGGCTATGTTGGCATTGCCTTTTACCCTATTCACCAACGCCATTGAGGGTAGCAAGTACATGGGCACGCTTCTCGGCTTATTCAACTGCACCATCTGCTTGCCGCAAATCATAGCAGCTATTTGTGGCGGGTATATTTTGGAGTTATTCCCCACGGTAGAGGTAATGACTGAAGAAGCAGTAGTGCCTGTTCCTCAGCAACAATATATGCTTGTAGTGGCAGGTGTACTACTCATTCTTGGAGGGTTGGCCACCGCTCTTATCAGTGAGAAAAAGAAAGTTGATTAATATCAAAAGAACGTTATATTAACTACTAATTGTTAACTAAATATGATGAAACACAAACTTATTTCGCTTGTTGCATTGTTAGGGCTGTGGTTTATGTCAGCCGCCGCATTTGCGCAAGTAACAGGTACGGTCTTTGAGGCCGCAACGGGTGAGCCGATTATCGGAGCTACCGTGCTGGAAGTAGGGACATCCAACGGTACGGTAACCGATTTTGACGGTAACTTCGTAATCAATGTAGCCCCCGGTACACAGATTCAAATCAGCTATATCGGATTTGTATCGCAAACACTAGCAGCCCAGAACGGAATGGTCGTTCGGATGGCTGAAGAGACGGAACAACTGGAAGAAGTGGTCGTAGTAGGTTACGGCTCGCAGAAAAAGAAAGAAGTAACCGGTTCGGTGGCCAGTGTAAAAGCCGAAGATTTCAATCCGGGCGTACAAGCCAACCCTGCCGGATTGCTGCAAGGCAAAGTGGCAGGTCTGAACATCACCCGCTCCACTTCAGACCCTACCAGCACGGGTTTTGATATCCAGATTCGCGGTTTTTCCACGTTGGACCAAGGTGCAGGTACCAGCCCGCTCTACATTGTGGACGGTGTGCCCGTAAGCGGTATTGACCAGATTGCTCCCAACGACATCGCTTCGATGGATGTACTCAAAGACGGTTCAGCAGCAGCCATCTACGGAACGCGCGGTACAAACGGTGTGATTATCATTACTACCAAGCGCGGAGCCGGCTATTCCGACCAAGCAAATACCGAAGTTACCTACGACGGATATGTTTCCGCTGCATGGAACAATACCAAGATGGGTATGGCTACTGCATCCGATTTCCGTAACCTCAAGACACTGACCAACGGTAAACTGACCGGCAATGATTTTGGCAGTACCACCGATTGGATTTCTGAATTGACACGTACAGCCGCTCTGACACATAATCATAACTTAGCCGTTTCCGGCTCGCATAAGAACTTCTCGTATCGTGCTTCCATTAACTTCAAGAATGCCGAAGGTATAGCCAAGGTGACCAACCGGCAAGAGTTGATGGGTAAGTTCGCCGCTGACCAGAAAGCGCTTAACGGATGGCTCAATATGCAGTATGACTTGTCGTATATGCACTATCGCAACGACTACTTCTGTGGCGACTTTACGCAAGCGGCTACCCTCAATCCGACCTATCCCGTCTATGACCAAACATCAGGCAACGGCTACTTTGTTAATTTCCCCATCAACGGACAAACTAACCCCGTTGAGGGCATGAACCTCAAGGAGTCCTATGGCGATGGTAACTATTTCCGCGGGTCGGTTCGCGCCACCGTAAACATTGTGCCCGTTCCCGGACTGAAGGTAAGCGGATTTGCTGCTCTTGAAGAAGGCGACAACCACTCGTTCTGGGCTAATAAGAACCTGTTGAGTGCCGCCTATTTGGCTGATGCCGGAGCCGCAGGACGTAGCAACAGCAACAACTTCAACCAACTCTATGAAGCCACCGTGGATTACGCCGGCTCGTGGGGTGGTCACAGCCTCGTGGGCGTGGCAGGTTTCTCATACCAGCACTTTTTTGACGATGGCGATGCGATTACCAACCAAGGATTTGCTACCTACAATATCAAGTACAACTCCATTGGTGAAGGACAAGCAGATAAAGAGTATCTGACCGTTAGTTCGGGTCGCAGTACGCATACACTCGCTGCCGGATTCCTCCGTTTGAACTATAACTATAACGAGAAATACCTTGTTTCCGCTTCCGTCCGTGCTGAAGGCTCGTCTCGCTTTGGTGCGAACAACAAGTGGGGCTACTTCCCCGCAGTCAGCGCAGGTTGGCGTATTAAGGGCGAAGACTTTATGCGTAGCCAAGACTGGTGCGACGAACTCAAACTTCGTGTAGGTTTCGGTATGACGGGTAACGACCTGAAAGATAATCTAAAATCTGTTGCCCTCTTGAGCAAAACAGATGTGGTAACGATGAATGGTCAAGATGTATATGCCTACTCCGTTACGCAGAACGTGAACCCCGACCTCCGTTGGGAGAAGAAGTTGGAGTACAATGTGGGTGTGGACTACTCGTTCTTCAAAGGTAGAATGTATGGAAGTTTAGACGGCTATTTCCGTCAGACGCAAGACCTGCTTTGGTACTATGAAGTGCCGACACCTCCTTATCAGTATGAGACCCTCTTGGCGAACGCCGGTCAGATGGAGAGTTACGGTTTTGAAGTAGCCTTGTCGGGGGTACCTGTCAAGACCAAAGACTGGAACTGGACTTCTACCCTCACCCTCGCTTGGAACGACAACAAAATCACCAAACTGAGCGATGAAGCAAAGGGCTTTAACTACAAGCAGACAATGGCAGGTAATGTGAGCGGTAACGCATTCAACAGTATGCAAACTCAAATTCTTATCGAAGGAGAGTCGGTAGGTACTTACTACGGCTATAAGTTCCTCGGCTTTGACAAAGCAGGCAACTGGCTCTATGAGAACCGTTATGGCGAACCTTGCATGGCAGGCGACCTTGTGGAAGCCGATCGTCAGGCATTAGGTAACGCGCAACCCAAAGTAACCTACGGCTGGAATAATACCGTCCGTTGGCGTGACCTTGACCTCACCATCTTCTTCCGTGGTGTCATTGGCAACAAATTGCTCAACGTAACCCGTTGGCAATATACGCCGGATGGTACTTCATCTTCCACCAACCAGAATGTCTTTATGAAGGACCTCAACTCCGGCAATGGTGCAGCGGCTAACGGCGGTGCGGTATTTGCCGACCATCAGCACTTCTCCGACTACTGGCTTGAAGACGGTTCCTACCTCAAGTGTGACAACATAACCCTCGGTTATACGTTCCGCTTTAAGGACAACAACTATATCCGTTCGCTCCGTCTCACTGCCACCGGTCAGAACCTCTTCACCATCAGCGGTTACAGCGGCAAAGACCCCGAAGTAAGCACTACGGCTGTTTGGAGCGCAGGTATAGACAAGGTAAGTTTCTATCCGAAAACAGCCAGCGTCCTGTTTGGAGTTAATCTTAATCTGTTCTAATTAAGGAAAGGGTACAACTATGAAAAAGTATATCTATTCATCACTCATCGCACTTTTCTTCCTTACTACGTTCACAGCTTGTGAGGATATGCTCAAAGAGGATACATTCGGCCAACCGACAGCCGAGGAGATATTGAGCAACGAAGACAACATCGTTCTTATGGTGGCTCAAGCCTACGCAGACCTTAAGTTCGTTCACGACCACTGGGGCTACTGGGGTGTCAATACGCTGACAGCAGACGAAGGTCTGTGTCCTACCCGTGCCGGTGGCGACTGGGCTGACGGCGGCTACTGGAAGAACCTCAATACCCACAACTGGAACGCTTACGGCGAAGCCTTCAAGTGCATTTGGAATCGCACCGTATCCGGTGCCGTGCTGTGTAACAACCTTCTCCAAACCCTTGCCGATGCCAAAGACAATATGGCAGAATCTACCTATAAGCAGTATAAAGGCGAATTGGAAGTACTTCGCTCCTACTACTACTATATGCTCTTCGACTGCTTCGGCCGCATCCCCTATATGGAGGACTACTCCGACCGCCACGAAGAACTGCTTGACCCGCAAATCACATGGGCTCACCTCGTGGCTTGCTTGGAGAACAATGCACCGAATATGGTAGTGGTTAATAGTGGGAATCGTGCCGAACAACTTGGACGTATGACGCAAGGTGTTGCCTATACGTTGCTTGCCCGCCTTTACCTCAACGCAGAGTCATTTGGCGTGGATCCTGCTACGGTGATGCAAACCACCCATACGATTGTTTATTCCAATGGTGATAAACAGACCCGTACCCCGATGACGGAGATTAACAAAGACCTAACAGGTTTCACGGACATCACTTCCTCGGACGATTTCTATGTAAATGCCAATCGTTGCTGCGATAAAGTTATCGCCTCCGGTTCGTATGCCATTGAATCGAACTATTTCAACAACTTCCTCATGTTCAACGAAAAGTCCAACGAGAATATCCTTGTTATCGTAGAAGACGGCTCAAAGGATAATGTGCGCGACGTGGACAAAGTGAAAAACAAACTCCAAATCTCGTTCCTCACCCTCCACTATTCGCACCAAACGCTTTGGCCCAAGTTGCAAGATAAACCGTGGAACGGATTCTGCGCACGTCCTAACTACTTGAAGATTTTTAATGGTCATGATGTACGCGGTGCCGGTATCGGCGTAGAAGATGACGGAACGCACAATCCTCACCAGTGGGCTTGGTTCGTTGGTCCGCTCTATAAACAAGGCTCTAACGATACCATCGTGGATGCCAACAAGTCTTGCACAGCCGATTCGCTGGTAGTTCTCACTGCCGAGATTACGTCTGACCCCACCAAACCCGTTACGGAAAACTCTTCCCTTACAGAGGCTATTCGTACTTGCGGTGCACGTATGATTAAGTACCAAATCGATACCGCCGGCACGTACCGTTATTGCGAAAACGACTTTGTTCTTTTCCGTTATGCGGACGTTATCCTAATGAAAGCGGAGGCCCTTGCACATGGTGCAGGTGCTGCCACCGGTGAATACACTCAAGCTGTCAGCCAGATGAAGAAACGTGCATTCGCTTATTCGGCTAACCCCGAAAGCGACTTCGACGCTGCCTATCCGGATGCCTTCACGGGTTTGTCCAACGACCTCAATTCCGGTATCCTTGCCGAGCGTGGTCGTGAGTTGAGTTGGGAATGCGCACGCCGTCGCGACCTCATCCGCTTCGGACAATTCGAGAAAGTTCAATATGTTACCGGTGCAGGCTTGAACAATACACGCCGTTGGTTCCCCATCCCTTATAGCGTGCTTCAAAAGTCAAGTATTAAGGCAGACGGAACGCCCTATTGGACGCAAAACGCAGGATACTAATCCGATTGATATTGCTTTTCAATATATAATGCGAAAGCATTTTATAATAACCTAATAATTAACCAAAATCTTACAATCATGAAGAAAATCAGTTTGCTCATGTGCGCAGTAGCCTCTTTCGGCTTGCTGTTCACATCATGTGAAAAGAAAGAGAAGAACCAAACGATTGACACCGGTGATCTGCTGACCAGTGGTGCTTACGTAGTTGGCGATGCAACCGGTTATGCAGACCTCACCGTTTCGGGTGTTGTGGCTACAGGTATGGCGCAAGGTCTGAACGAAGTGGATGGCGCTGCGCGCGAAGGCATGTACGAGAAGTACATCGTTCTCGAAGCCGACAAGGACTTCCAAATCGTTTTCAAAGAGGGTGACGTTTATACCTATTATGGGGCCACTCTTGATGCTACTCAACTGGCTACCGATGGTCAGGAACTTGCAGGTTGGAAAGGTGCTCTCACTCAGGATGCTAAGATGCAAGTTGGTGAAACCGGTTTCTACCACATCATTCTTGACTTCAATCGCGATGGTCTGCTGGATGCTACCGGCGGCGCACAAATCGTGGTTGCTCCCGCTATTGATTGGGGTTTGGCAGGCAGTATGAACAGCTGGGGCTTCCTCGCAGCTGACGCTCAACCCACCGTACAAGCTAAACAAGCACAAATCACATGGACATGGACCAACGTGGAGCTGGCTGCTAACACGGAGTTCAAGTTCAAACACTCAGCTGTTTGGAAAATCAATCTTGACGATGCCGAGCAAGTAAAGGCTAACTCCAACCTCGGTGCCGGTATGGTTCCTAACGGTTCCAATATCGTAGTGACTGAAGGTGGTATGTACACCGTTTCTCTGATCTTCAATATGGCAAAAGGTGACATCGCTTCTTCGTATGCCTATACAATGGAGAAAACCGGTGAAGTGGAAGTGAAAGACTATTCGGAAGTACGTCTGTGTGTAGTAGGCGACGCTGTTGCCGCTCAAAATGGTGCTGAAGCCGATGCTGCCGGTGATGCAGGCGGCTGGGGTTGGGGTAACCGCTTCGACCTGGGCACTCCGACCAAAGACGGTGACGTTTATACATGGAGCGCAACTATGAACCTGCTCGCAGCCGGTGGTTGCAAGATTCGTTCGTATGAAACCACTGCCGAACTCTATGTAGAAGCCGGTATGGAAGGTGGTTCGGATAATATCACCGTTCCTGCTGATGGTGCTTATACCGTAACCTTCACGCTCGATGCTGCCAACAACACCAAAACCGTTACCATTGAAGGTGAAGGTGGTGTGGTAGAACCCGAAAAACAGATTATTACCGTTCGCGCTAAAATGCCGACCGACTGGACCAACACTCCTACCGCATGGGTATGGCCTACCGGTGGTGACGGTGTCGCTGCTGAACTTACCCAAGATGGTGACTGGTGGGTTTATACCACTCCCGAGGCTGTTACCGGCTTGAACATCATCTATCGCAATGGTGATAATTGGGATAACGGACAAACCGTTGATATCACCGGCTTGACCGAGGATGCCTGCCTGCAAATTGGTGAGGCTGACACAGCAGACGGAGGCAAACGCACCTACACCCAAGTGGATTGCGAATAAGAACCTATAGCAAGTATTTTTTTATCAAATTATCGGGCACACCAATCGGTGTGCCCGATTTTCATTTTTTTCTAAAAAATGTGTTGCTCTTTTGCTGTTTGCTGTAAATGCGCTACTTTTGCGGCGTTATGAAGATAGCTCTTATCGGATTCGGCAAGATGGGACAGACCATAGAGCGCATTGCTCTCTCTCGCGGACACCAAATCGTGCTGCGCATTGACCCCTGTATAGCTGCTAATGCCTCGCAGGCACTCCTGCAACCCGTTTTAGACGAGACAGGGTGGCAGTCAGACGGCTGGCAGCAAGTGGATGTAGCGGTGGAATTTACCACTCCCGCTACTGCCGAGCAGAATGTGATTCGTCTTCTGCAACGCCGCATATCTGTCTTATCCGGTACCACCGGATGGGATACATCAGAAGCCCGTAGGCTGAGCTGGCAATCCGATGTGCCCTTCCTCTGGTCCAGTAATTTTAGCGTGGGAGTCAATCTCTTTTTTGCGCTCAACGAGCGTTTAGCGGCTATGTTAAAAGGCTATGATTACCGGCCTTCTATTACTGAAATTCACCATATTCATAAGAAAGACCGTCCTTCCGGAACGGCTAAGACTTTGGCAGAAACCATCGAACGAATGATGCCTTCAACTGGGGCTGTACCTATTGAATCTGTTCGTGAAGGCGAGGTTGTCGGGGTTCATAGCGTGCTGTGGGAAAGCCCGCAGGATTGCATTGAGATAAAGCATACTGCCAAGTCGCGCGACGGGTTCGCTCTGGGGGCTGTGATGGCTGCCGAGTGGCTGCAAGGGAAGAAAGGACCGCATACATTGAAAGAAGTTTTTGAATTATGAGCGAAAAAGACAACAATACTCGTCCTGATACGATTAAGTTGCGTTTAGCACAAGTATCACGCCGCCAGTGGATTCGCTGCGGCATTTGGAGTACTTTCTATATAGTGTTTGTTTTTTGGGTAGCATGGGGCGATTGGGCTTCGTTGGGTTGGCTTGCGCTCCTGCCTCTTATCGTAGATATGTTCACCACAGGCTATGTCCCTTGGACATGGTGGAAACGCTATAAACCTGCGGCTAAAGACGAACCTGCCAATCCGAAAGCCAACCCTATGCTTTATACTATCTGCTCTTGGGTGGATGCCATTCTCTTTGCGTTGATTGCCGTTTATTTCATCAACGTCTATATCTTCCAAAATTATCAAATCCCTTCTTCATCGTTAGAAAAAAGTCTTCGCGTAGGTGACTATCTGTTGGTAAGCAAGATGAGTTATGGGGCTCGAGTACCGAATACCCCCCTGTCCATGCCTCTTGTACAGCATACATTCCCCGAGTGGTTAGGAGGCGGAAAGAGTTATATAGAGCACCCGCAATGGGAGTATAAACGACTTGCAGGATGGGATAAACCGAAGAAAAACGATATAGTCGTATTCAATTTCCCCGCCGGCGACACCGTTTGCCTCAAGATGCAGAATCCTGACTATTACACCCTGTGTCATTACTATGGCGAGCAGACCGTTCACCGCCGTAAAGACCTCTTTGGCGAAATCGTGTGTCGTCCTGTGGACAGGCGTGAAAACTATGTCAAACGATGTGTGGGTGAGCCGGGAGATAGTCTTAAAATAGAGAACAATATCGTTTATACTAAGCGAGTAGGTGAGTCAGCATGGCAGCAAGAAACGAATCATGAGGGCAAGCAACTGAACTATTACGTGCAGACCAACGGGCATGTATTGACGGCAAGTTATTTGGAAAAAATAGGCATTAACAAGGATGACCGTCATAAGATATCCGGCACCATCTACTCTTTCCCGCTAACCGAAGCCATGCGGCAGGAGTTGGCGAAGAACCCGCATGTAGTGAGTATGCAGGTGCAGGATGAGCGCGAAGGAGGTGATGTCTATCCGCTCGGACAAACCACTTGGACACGCGATAATTACGGTCCCATCTATCTGCCCCAAAAAGGTGAAACGCTGCGCATCACGGAAGAAAACTTTGCCATATATCGCCGTATTGCCAATGCTTACGAGCATCAGCCCATGCAAATAGGCGAAGACTATACCTTCCAAATGGATTATTATTGGATGATGGGTGACAATCGGCACAATAGTGCCGATAGTCGCTACTGGGGATTTGTGCCCGAAGACCATATCGTGGGACGACCCGTATTCATCTGGCTGAGTATTGAGAAAGATAATAGTTGGGGAAAAGGCCATATTCGTTGGAATAGGCTATTCAAAGGAGCGGAACAATGACCATACCCACAGCGTATTTAGGACCGCAATCCTACTTTGACGAATTGGTAGCGCGTTCCGCCGTTGATGAGGTGCGAATAGAGGTGATGGAGTCGTTTGAAAAGCAGACTTTTCGCAACCGCTGCCTGATACGCGACTTGCAAGGAAGGCTCATTCAACTCACCGTTCCGGTCAAGAAAGTGGAACATAAACAACTGACACGAGATATCGAAATCAGTTACCAGTCGCGCTGGCAACACCAACACATGATAGCCCTGCGAAGTGCTTACGAACAAACACCCTACTTCCTCTATTATGCGGATTTATTACGCCCGCTGTACGAGAAAACAACACGATGGCTCATTGACCTTAATGAGGAATTAACCCAAGTCATTCTGGCTATTATGCAGCGGCGCATAGAGCCAGACGGACGAATACATAACCCGCTCCATTTGCAGAGGACTGCTGACTGGGAAGGAACGACTTGGACTGACCGCCATCCGTGGCAACATGAACTAAGCATACTGGACCGCCTTATGCGAGAAGGCGAGTAAACGAATATGAATATCAACTGGAGCCAATTAGGATTTCATTACACCGAAACGGACACTATTGTTCGCTCCGCTTTTCATGGTCGCTGGCAAAACGGCACGCTGGTAGGCGAATGGGAAGAACCCTATGCCACGACCGACAAATTCATTCACCTGCACCTATCTGCCACCTGCCTGCAATATGGGCAAGAGGCGTTTGAAGGACTGAAAGCCTTCCGGGGCGTTGATGGCAAGGTGCGCATTTTTCGCTGGCAGGACAATGCTCGGCGTATGCAGCAGTCGGCATTGGGGCTTAAGATGGCAGCGCCGCCTATTGACCTATTCGGCAAAGCCATTCGTCTTGCCCTACAAACCAATCTCGATTATCTGCCCCCCTACGAAACAGGTGCTACTCTCTATTTCCGTCCGTTGCTCATCGGTACAACCCCTCGTTTGGGTGTTGGACCGGGGGTGGATTTTGAGTTGGCCATCATTCCCTCACCCATCGGACCTTACTACCCGGGCAAGTTCCATTGCACATCCTTCATCATCAACCGGCATGTGGATCGCGCCGCTCCGTTAGGAACGGGACAATATAAGGTGGGCGGCAACTATGCTGCCTCGTTCCGCGCTACCGAGGCAGCGCATCTGCAAGGCTTTGATTGTCTCTTTACCGACAGCAAAACCCACCGCTACATCGACGAATGTAGTGCGGCGAACTTTATCGGAATTAAAGTGTCGAAAGCAGAAAGTCAAAAGTCGAAAGTAGAAAGTAAAAAGAAGGTGATAGAGTACATCACTCCCCGCTCATCGGCTATTCTGCCTTCCATCACCAACGATAGCCTGATGACCCTTGCCCGCGAGAAAGGTTACAGGGTCACGCGCCGCCATATCCGTTTGGAAGAGTTGACGGATATGAATGAAGCAGCTGCCTGCGGTACGGCATGCGTCATCTCACCCATTGACAAAGTGATTGACCCCGACAAGGGCATCACCTATACCATTAGTGAGCAACCCGGACCGATACTGACCGACCTCTACCAAAGCCTGCAAGACATCCAGTACGGCAGAGCCAAAGACCGTCACGGCTGGTGCGAATTAATCTATTAGAATAGCAATCATTTTTATACTAACCAAAATCAAAACCATTATGTTCAAAAATCAACCAAAAGGCTTATTCGCCCTTGCTTTTGCCAATACAGGCGAACGATTTGGCTACTACACCATGTTAGCCGTATTTGCCCTTTTTCTACGTGCAAACTTCGGTTTAGCACCCGGAACGGCAGGACTGATTTATTCCAGTTTCCTCGGTTTGGTCTATTTCCTTCCCTTGGTTGGTGGTATCATTGCCGATAAGATTGGCTACGGGAAATGCGTAACCATTGGTATTATCATTATGTTCATCGGCTACCTACTGCTTGCCATACCTCTTGGCGGAATTGATAACGGCTCGATTGCCGTGCCGATGACTGCTATGTTTTTGGCATTGATTCTTATCAGTTTCGGTACGGGTTTGTTCAAAGGCAACCTGCAAGTTATGGTTGGTAATCTATACGATGATCCCAAATATGCCGACCGTCGCGATGCGGCCTTCTCGTTGTTCTATATGGCTATCAACATTGGTGCTATGTTTGCTCCAACCGCTGCCGTTAAAATCATGGATTATGCCCAAAAAGCATTAGGCTATAGTGTGAACGATAGTTACCATTTTGCCTTTATGGTGGCTTGCGCCTCGCTGATTTTAAGCATTGCTATTTATTATGCTTGCCGTCCTTGGTTCAAAC
>DFIN01000033.1:0-1644 GCA_002372135.1 Bacteroidales bacterium UBA3696 | reverse complement strand
TCTGGATGGCATTCCACCAGAATGGTCTGACCCTCACCTATTTTGCAAACGAATTTGTTAATCCCGTATCCACCGGTATCCAGTCTATGTTCTTCGATATATGGAACTTGGTGGCTGTTGTTATTTTGGTATATGCATTCTTTAGCATCTTTCAGAGCGAAAGTTGTTTGGGTAAAATCATATCTTGCGTCGTTTCTCTCTTACCGATTGCTTTCTTAGGATTAAGATATAGTATGATTTCGCCGGAAGGTGTTACACTATCGGCTCCTATTTTCCAACAGTTCAATCCTTTCTATGTAGTGGCTTTGACACCTATTAGTATGGCTATTTTCAGTGCTCTTGCCAAACGCGACAAAGAGCCCTCTGCTCCTCGCAAGATAGCATACGGTATGCTAATCGCTGCTTCCGCGTATGTGTTTATGGCTTTTTGCTCTATTGGTTTGCTTTCGCCCGCTCAACAAGAATTAGCCCGTGTGAGCGGTGATCCTACTTTTGTTAGCGCGAATGTGCTGATTATCACATATTTTATCCTAACATTTGGCGAATTGCTGCTTAGCCCGATGGGCATCTCATTTGTTAGCAAGGTGGCTCCCCCTCAATATAAAGGTATGATGATGGGTCTGTGGTTCGTTGCCACTGCAATAGGTAACCTATTGGTATCAGTCGGCGGTTTCTTATGGGGTGAACTTCCTTTGTGGATAGTTTGGTCTGTATTCGTAGGTGTTTGCCTCATCGCTGCAATTTTCATGTTCTCCATTATGAAGAAATTGGAAGAGGCTACCAAATAATCTGACCCTTCTATGAAAGACACATTCGTTCAATTATCCGAATACATCGAGTCTCTTGAGCAGCGCATCGCTGCTTTAGAGACTCGTGCTGCGGCTCTTGAAAGCCGTGCTTTGGATGCCGACCTGCGCCGTAAAGACGCAGAAGACCAACTCAAAAATGTAATGGCGCAACTGGCAGCCTCCGCTGCACGCATTGCCGCATTGGAAACACAACCCGTTCAGCCCGTTCTTGACACAACTCCTCAAACCGAGGAACCGGAAGTGGAAAATACAGAAGAAACTCCACAAGTAGAAGAATCTGTCCAAGAGGAAGAGCCTGTCAAAGAAGAAACCGTTCCGGTGGAAGAACTTGTCAAAGACGAGCCTAAAGCAGAACCCGTAGTTGCACCCAAACCGGAAAAGCCTGCCACTTTTACTCCCCAACAGACCAGCCTCTTCGGAACTTCTGTTTCTGACATCCGACAAGCCATCTCATTGGGCGACCGCTTCTTATTCCAGCGTGAACTATTTGGCGGCAACGGCGAAGCACTGCAAAAACTCTTGGATCGCCTCAACGCTGCTGCCAATTGGAGCGAAGCCATTGATATCGTCAGTCAGCAGGAATGGGACAAAGAGAGTTCCACCTACGAACTATTCCTCAATGTGCTGCGCCGCCGCTTCGGCGACTCAATGTAAATCAAAAAGTAATGCTTTACATCGTCCCCACGCCCGTTGGCAATCTGGAAGATATCACCTTGCGCGCACTGCGAGTGCTGCGCGAGGTGGATCTTATTTTGGCGGAAGATACACGCACCTCGTCCGTACTACTCAAGCACTATGATATCCATACGCCCTTGCGCTCACACCATAAGTTCAA
>DFIN01000022.1 GCA_002372135.1 Bacteroidales bacterium UBA3696 | reverse complement strand
AGTGGCATCAATCAAAGGGTCGTTTGATTGGTGCCACTTTTTTATACGATTGTTCTTTTGTAGAAAGGTTGCTGTTTGTACCTTTGCGGCTGAAAAGAGGAAGTAGAAGTTAGAGGTTAGAAGTGAGAGGTTAGAAGTTAGAAGTAAGAAATAATGAATAATGATATGAATTTGATTTTAATAGCCGAAGAGGGCGAACGAAAATTGGTAAAGCAGTACCTTCCCAATTGCGATTGGGAGGTGCGCGTTACAGGCGTTGGGGCAGTGAATATCATTCGCAGTTTGCGTGACGTGCCACGCGATACGCATATTCTCAACATAGGGTATGCAGGTAGTGCTAATTTTGAAATCGGGACGGTGGTGGAAGTGAGTGAAGTGAGGCTCAATCACCCTAATTGCCGGTATGACGAACCTGAGCAAGTATTGGCTCCGTGTGATGCCACCTTGTCTGAAGATTCAGCAGGTATTTCTCCTTCTTTATTTCCGATTGCTCAGCGTCGGGCAGTATGTTATACCAATTCGGATTTTGTGCTCGCGTCAGACTATACGGATTGTGTCTTTGATATGGAGTTAGCCTATATTGCCGCTATGGGGTTTGAGCGGGTGAGTGCGCTCAAAGTAGTGAGCGATAATCTGTCGCTGCATTCCTATCACCAAGTAACGAAAGGAGTAGAGTAAGATAGAGTAATATCCTATTTCGCATAATAGACTTGCAGACTATCGCATATCCCAAGCGGGTTTTTCAACAGGTGCGAAATAGAGAAAAAGACTTGTCCCTCTATTTGGGGGATTTGTTCGTGCAGGTGCAACTGTCTGCATATCTCGTTGGGCTGTGCCCAAGCGGTGTTTTTCTTGCGTTTCCATTCTACGGCACTGACTTGTTTGCGGTCGACCAATTGGTAGGGAGCCATACCTATATATAAATGGGTATTATAGCAGTGTTGTGCCCACCAGTGTGCCAGTTCTTTATGGTCTGCTGCTCGGCTGCCTATGTGCCAATAGAGTTGGGGAACGACGTAGTCAATCCAGCCTTCTTCCATCCATAGTTTGACATCGGCATAGAGTTCGTCATAGTTCTGCAGTCCGTTGGTTTTGCTTCCGTCGGGGTCGGAGGATTCGTTGCGCCATATACCGAAGGGAGATATCCCAAACTGAACGGATGGTTTGATAGCCTTGATGAGGTCGTGCAACTCACAGATGATCAGATTGGTGTTGTTGCGCCGCCAGTCGTCTATGTTGTCAAAGTCGCGCGGGTGTAATCGAAAACAGGTAGAGTCCGGAAGTTCGGTTTTGTGGTCAGGGTAGGGGTAAAAATAGTCGTCCATGTGGATGCCTTGTATATCGTAGCGCAGCAGCAAGTCGGCTACGATTTTGCCTAACCAGATTCGTGTTTCGTCCAGTCCGGGTTCAAAGTACCACTGCCCGTTGTATTTCCAGAACATCTTGGGGTGCTGAAAGAAGATGTGGGTAGAGTCCAACTCACTTATATCGGTTCGCGCGAGATTGACCCGATAGGGGTTAATCCATACATGTACGTCCAGATGGCGTTTGTGTGCTTCGTCTAATACGAATTGTAGGGGGTCGTAGGGAATGTCGTTGTTTTGTCCTTGACGGCCGGTGAGCCAGTGGCTCCACGGTTCGTAGGGGGATGGATAGATAGCATCGGCAGTAGGGCGCACTTGGAAGATAATGGTATTGAAGTGCAGCCGCACCACCTCGTCCAAGAGATGCCGCATCTCCTGTTGTTGCAAGAGGGTGTGTCCTCGTGCCTCTTCCGAAGGCCAATCTATATTGGCGACCGTAGAGATCCATACGGCGCGAAACGGGGTAGGAGGTTGATGAACATTAGTCTGAGTCTGTGGTTGCGGTACTTCGTCATCTTCAAACGCAAGTCTAACTTGCGCGGACACGAATGTGCCCGCGCAAAGTAGTAAGCCTATCAGCAGTCTATGCAATCGGTGCATCCTTTGGGGAAAAGAATTAACAACTAACGAACTGGTTGAGGAATCTGACGTCGTTTTCGGAGAAGAGGCGCAAGTCTTTGACGCGGTATTTGAGGTTGGCAATTCGCTCTACGCCCATACCGAACGCATAACCGCTAAACTCTTTGCTATCAATGCCGCATGCGTCCAAAACGTTAGGATCCACCATGCCGCATCCGAGTATCTCAACCCAACCTGTCTGCTTGCAAAAACCGCACCCTTTGCCGCCGCATATATGGCACGAGATGTCCATCTCGGCGCTGGGTTCGGTGAAGGGGAAATAGGAAGGGCGAAGCCGTATTTTGGTATTTTCTCCGAACATCTCTTTGGCGAAGTAGAGTAGGGCTTGTCGCAGGTCGGCAAAGCTGACGTTGCGGGCGATGTACAGCCCTTCCACTTGGTGGAAGAAGCAGTGTGCGCGAGCAGAGATGGCTTCGTTGCGATAGACCCGTCCGGGGCAGAGTACGCGGATGGCTTGTTGTTCGCCTGAACGAAGGCGTTCGGCGGCTTCAGTCATGACACGTGTTTGTACACTGCTCGTATGGGTACGAAGCAGGACATCGGTAGGTTGCTGTTCGCCCTCTTCTTTTTCAATGAAGAAGGTGTCTTGCATGTCGCGTGCCGGATGTTCGGGCGCAAAGTTGAGCAGACCGAATACATGCAGGTCGTCCTCTATTTCCGGTCCGTCTGCCACCGTAAAGCCGATGCGGGAAAAGATATCAATGATCTGTTCACGAACGAGCGAGAGGGGATGCCGTGTTCCGATTTGAATAGGGTCGGGAGTACGGGTCAGGTCTTCTTTGCTCTGTGCTGTTTGTACGGTGTTTTCTACGGTTTTCCGCAAGTCCGCCAAGCGTGTTTCGGCTTCTTGACGGAGTCGGTTCATGGCTTGCCCGAACTGGGCTTTTTGCTCTTTGCTGAGGGCTTTAAACTCGTTGAATAGTTCGCTGACTTCACCTTTTTTAGAGAGGTACTTGATACGTAGGGCTTCTACTTCCTCTTTATTGGTTGCTTGCATTTGTTGCACACGAGTTTGCAACTCGTCGATGCGTTCTTGTAGTGTCATCTATGTGTAGGTTTATTTCATTTTGTTGATGGCGTAGTTATAGCCGGCTTCTACGGCTGCCACGTTAGTAGCCACGACCGTTTCTCCTTTGCGGGCAAATACACGCTGTACGCCGGCTATCATCTTGTCGTGGTCTATACCGAGCATGGGGATGGCGGCTCCAAGCAGCACCATATTGGCGGCTTGCTGGGGAGCACCGGCTTCTTTAGCGAGTGTCTCTACATCCAATAGCACGTGGTTGGAGAAGGCACTGATATGGGTAATCACTTCGTCCAAAGGCGGGTAATTGGGGATATTGACAAAGGGAATAGAGGATGTTACGATCCAACCGTTCGGTGCGAGGTAGGATACATACCGCAGGGCCTCCATCGGTTCTAACGATATGATAAGATCGGCACTGCCTTTTTCGATGAGGTCGCTCATAATCGGGTCGCTACTCAAACGCAGGTTGGATTGCACATCTCCTCCACGCTGACTCATTCCGTGCACTTCGGCTTGCTTGAGGTACAGCCCCTCTGAAAGAGCTGCTTCACCAATCACTGTTGCGATGGAGAGGATACCTTGACCACCTACTCCCGCTAAGATTATATTCTTTTTCATAGGTTTGTTGCTTTTTGAGATAGGTTATTGATGCGTTGCCTCATTTACTTGTTCTGACCTTTTTTGAGGTGACGTTTGAGTGTTTGAATGCACTCGCGACGTGCAATGACCACGCTGGTGCCGTTGTAGTTGATTTCTTCGCGGAGCACTTGCTTTATTTCTTCCATATTCTTAGGCAGGGGAACTACTACGCGCACATGTTCTTTTTCAACGCCTACGCCGTAGCATATTTGCTCTAATCGTCCTGTGCCGGCTGAGTCTTGCCCGCCGGTCATGCCCGTGGTGAGGTTATCGGATATGAGAACGACTACATTGGCATTTGAGTTCACGCAGTCCAGCAGTCCCGTCATGCCGGAATGGGTAAAGGTTGAGTCGCCAATGACGGCTATTGCGGGGTGTTGTCCTGCATCGGCAGCACCTTTTGCCATCGTGATGGATGCACCCATTTCAACGCAAGCATGAATGGCATGGAAAGGCGACAATGCTCCTAAAGTATAGCAACCTATGTCGCCGAAAATGCGGGGTTCGGCATACTCACGTGCCACCTCGTTAAGGGCGGCATACATATCGCGGTGTCCACAACCTTGGCACAATGCGGGGGGGCGGCTAACAACTAAGTTGTCCGCTTGGTTGGCAGGCAGGGCCGGTAATCCGAGAGCCAGACGTACGCAATCGGGCGACAATTCACCCATGCGGGGTAGCGCACCGCTCAATCGACCTTTGACCTGTATCGTAGAAGGAATCATACCGCGTATCATTTCTTCAACCACAGGCTGACCTTCTTCTATCACCAGCACTTCCTGTGCACCGTCTGCCACCATCTGGCGAATCATCTTCTCAGGTAAGGGGTATTGTGTGATTTTGAGAACGGAGGCTTTTTGCCAATCGTTTTGTTGCCCCTCATGCAGGGCCTCCATAAGGTAGTTATAGCCGATGCCGGTGGTTAGGATGGCGCGTTCGGGTTGTTGTCCTTTTACATATCGGTTGTAGCCCATTGTTTCCGACTCGTGGATAAAATCTGTTTGGGCGGCAACCAATTCGGCGTAGTTCTTTTTGGCAAATGCGGGCAGCAGAATGAAGTGTTGCACATTTTCGGGCATCGACTTGGCATTTTGCTTGGGGGCTTGTTCAGCAGTATTGACTACGGCGCGCGAGTGAGCCATGCGTGTCGTAACGCGTAAGAGAACAGGTGTGTGCCTGCGTTCTGACAGTGCGAAAGCGGCCTGGGTCATATCGTATGCTTCTTGCTGATTGCTCGGCTCCATAGTGGGAATCATGGCAAATTTGCCATAGAAGCGGCTGTCTTGCTCGTTTTGCGAGGAGTGCATGGACGGGTCATCAGCTGCGACCACTACCAAACCTCCATTAACACCCGTTATGGCTGCATTCATAAATGCGTCAGCACACACATTCATGCCCACATGCTTCATGCATACCAATGCGCGCTTACCCATGTAGGACATACCTAAGGCAGCCTCCATGGCTGTTTTCTCGTTAGTCGCCCAGCGGCAGAAAATGCTGTCCCCTTCCTTTTTCTTGGCTTCATACATCTGGATGTACTCTGTTATCTCGGTAGAAGGTGTACCGGGATAAGCATACACGCCGCTCAAACCGGCATCAATAGCCCCTTGAGCAATGGCCTCATCGCCTAATAGCAAGTGTTTCATATCGCTTATGTTTTAACAACGCGGCAAAAGTAATGCCTTTTCCGCTATTTGCCAACCTAACTTGGCATAAATATTCTGAAAAATTATCACTTCTTGCTGTTATGAACAAAAAAGCAGTACTTTTGCGGCTCAAAAATTGAACGGACTATGGACTATGATTTTCGTGCCATTGAGCAGAAATGGCAGCAACGCTGGGATGCCGCCCATGCATATAAAGTGGCGAACCCATCTGAAAAAGACGACCGAACTACTTCTAAAAAGCCCTATTATGTATTGGATATGTTTCCCTATCCGTCAGGAGCGGGGTTGCATGTGGGGCACCCGTTGGGGTATATAGCGTCGGATATCGTGGCGCGATATAAGAGGCAACAAGGATTTCGCGTGTTGCACCCGATGGGATTTGATGCCTATGGGCTTCCCGCTGAGCAATATGCCATCCAAACAGGTCAGCATCCCGAAGTAACTACCAAACGCAACATAGCACGCTATATAGAGCAGCTTCGTGCCATTGGTTTTTGCTATGATTGGGATCGTGAGGTGCGGACTTGTTCGCCTGATTTTTATCGCTGGACACAGTGGATCTTTGAGCAGATGTTCAATTCCTATTACGATTCGGAAAAGCAGCAGGCGCGCCCCATCAGCGAGTTGGTTTCGCGTTGGGAAAAAGAAGACCCAACATGGAGCCAATTATCTGAAAAAGAGCAGCAAGAACGGTTGATGCAATACCGTATCGCTTATCTGGCAGATACGAAGGTGAATTGGTGTCCGGCATTGGGAACTGTATTGGCTAACGACGAGGTGAGCGAGGGGTTGAGTGTTCGTGGCGGACATCCTGTGGAACAGCGTGTGATGCGTCAGTGGTGCTGGCGCGTCAGTGCATACGCTCAACGGTTGTTGGACGGTTTGGACACCATCGACTGGAGCGAGAGCCTTAAAGACACCCAACGCAATTGGATTGGGCGTTCGGAAGGAGCAGAGATGCAGTTCCGGATAAAGGGGCAGGCAGAGCCCTTCACCATCTTTACTACACGGGCGGATACTCTATTTGGTGTTACGTTTATGGTCTTGGCACCGGAGAGCGAATATGTCAGCCGCGTCCTGACCGATGAGCATAAGCAGGAGGTGGAACAGTATCTGCTTCGTTGCCGCCGTCGAACGGAGCGTGAACGCATTGCCGACCGACAAGTAACGGGTGTGTTCACAGGTAGTTATGCCATTCATCCTATTACGGGGAACGAGATACCTATTTATATCAGCGATTATGTGTTGGCTGGGTATGGTACGGGTGCCATTATGGCAGTACCGGCTCATGACAGCCGTGACTATGCTTTTGCCAAGCATTTCAACCTGCCTATTATTCCGCTGATTGAAGGCGCAGATGTCAGTGAACAGAGTTGGGACGCGAAGGAAGGCAAGATGATCAATTCTGATTTTTTGAACGGTCTGACGGTCAAGGAGGCGATTGCCAAGATGAAACAATATATATCCGAAAAGGGTATCGGTCGCGTGAAGGTTAATTACCGTCTGCGTGATGCAATCTTCTCGCGGCAGCGCTATTGGGGTGAGCCTTTCCCTGTATATTATAAGGATAATATGCCTTACCTCATTCCCGAAGATTGTCTGCCTCTCTGCCTTCCTGAGGTCTCTGATTTTCACCCAACGGCGGATGGGCAGCCCCCGCTGGGTCATGCTGACTTGTGGGCTTGGGACGAGAAGAATAGAAAAGTGGTCAGCCGCTCTCTTATAGACAATCAGACGGTTTATCCCATCGAGTTGTGCACGATGCCGGGTTTTGCCGGTTCGTCGTTCTACTTCCTGCGTTATATGGATAATCATAACGATAAGGAGTTGGTGAGCCGTGAAGCCAACCGATACTGGCAGGCTGTCAATCTGTATATTGGCGGTACGGAACATGCTACGGGACACCTTATTTATTCACGTTTCTGCAACAAGTTCCTCTACGACTTAGGGTATGCATGCGAGGACGAGCCGTTCAAGAAACTGATCAATCAGGGTATGATCCAGGGACGTAGCAATTTTGTCTATCGCTATACGGGAGATGATTCGGACGGCAACCTCTATGTGAGTTACAACCTGATTGATACGCCTCCCTATAAGAATAAGGTACAGCCTATCCATGTGGATATCAATATCGTGAAGAACGATATATTGGATATAGCCGCCTTCCGCAGTTGGTCGCCGGATTATGCCAAAGCGCGTTTTGTCTATTCGGACGGCACGGTGGACGAAGATAATCCGTACATAGGTACCCCTACGCAAAAGCAATATATATGCGGCTGGGCTGTCGAAAAGATGTCCAAATCAATGTATAATGTGGTCAATCCGGACGATATAGTGGCTAACTATGGAGCCGATACGCTACGTATGTATGAGATGTTTTTGGGACCGTTGGAAATGTCCAAACCGTGGGATACAAACGGTATAGACGGTGTACACCGTTTCTTGCGCAAATTATGGAATATGTACGAGGCACCGGCAGACGGAGAACCTACCAAAGAGGAGTTGCGTAGCCTGCACAAGTTGATAAAGAAAATCACGTGGGATATAGACAACTACTCGTTCAATACGTCTATTCCGGCGTTTATGATTGCTCAAAGCGAGTTGCAGCAACTCGCTTGTAACAAGCGTGCGGTATTGGAGCAGATAGCCGTCGTAATAGCCCCTTATGCTCCTCATATAGCTGAGGCGATGTGGGAGCGTTGCGGACACACCGATTTCGTGATTGACCAACCTTGGCCGACTTGGGATGAGCAATACTTGGAAGAAAGCGGTGTGAAGTATCCCGTTCAATTCAACGGCAAGATGCGTTTTGTCATCACTTTGCCCAAAACGATGGGGAAAGAGGAAGTGGAACGCGCTGTGCTTGAAGCGGAGGAAACACGCAAATTCCTTGTCGGCGGTACCCCAAAACGCGTCATTGTTGTGCCGGGTAAGATTGTCAATATCGTTCTTTAAACGGCGAAAGCAGAAGTTTTTAGGCGGTAAGAAAGAAGTTTTTGGGGCAAAAATGGCATTTTTGGTCAAATTTTTGCCCAAAAAATTTGTCAGATTAAAAAATGGCAGTACTTTTGCGCCCGCTTTTGAGAAGCAATGGTGCCTAATCGTATATCGGTAGTACATCAGATTTTGGTTCTGAGGGGCGAGGTTCGACTCCTCGTTAGGCAACAAAAGGGTAGGAGACTGCAGGTCGAGAACCCAAAAGTAGTGTGATGGGATAAGGACATCCATTTGCACAAACCAAAATTCAGTGATGGGTTTTGAATTTTTTATGTCCTATATTGAGTAACACAATTTAATTTATGAAAACATTTGAACTCGCCGGTACCGTTCGTTCGGAGTACGGCAAAAAAGCCGCTAAGGCTCTTCGTAAGCAAGATTTAGTTCCCTGCAATTTGTATGGTTTGGGTGAGAACATCACTTTCACTGTTGGTAAAGAGGATGTACGCAAACTCATTTATACGCCCGACACAATGGCTGTGGCTTTAACCATTGGTGGTCAGAAGCGCATGGCAGTGGTTAAAGAGATGCAGTTCCATCCTGTTAGCGAGAACGTACTTCACATTGATTTCTTGGAGGTGAATGAGCAGAAACCTGTTACGGTAGAGATTCCTGTACAATTGACCGGTCACGCAGAAGGTGTGAAAGCCGGTGGTAAGTTGAGCCTTGAGATGCGCAAACTGAAAGTGCGTGGTATCTATACTCAAATTCCTGACCGCGTGGTTGTGGATGTAACAACGCTTGGTTTGGGCAAGAAGATTGCCGTAGGTGATATTCAGATGGAAGGTTTGCAGTTGATGAATCCGAAGGGGGCTTGTGTAGCACAAGTGAAAGCCACTCGTGCCAGTGCTGCTGCAGCTGCTGAAGCATAATAAGATGCAATGAGTCGATTTTTGATAGTCGGGCTCGGTAACATAGGCGATGAGTACCGCAATACCCGGCACAACATAGGTTTCAAGATGTTGGACGCTTTTGCAGAAGCGTCCAACCTTGTTTTTGAGGATCATCGCTATGGTATGGTGGCACGAGGACGCATCAAGAATGCCGAAATAGTACTACTCAAACCATCTACTTTTATGAATTTGAGCGGGAATGCCGTGCGCTATTGGTTGAACAAGGAAAATGTCCCCGTGGAGAATATGCTCGTGATGGTGGATGACCTCAACTTGCCGTTTGGTACGATTCGTATTCGGATGAAAGGATCCAACGGCGGGCATAACGGGTTGGGGCATATCCAGCAGGTGTTAGGAACGGAGAACTATGCGCGTGTGCGCTTTGGGATAGGCAACGATTATAACCGTGGCGCACAAATAGGTTTTGTCCTCGGTGAATGGACTGACGAGGAACAAAAGGTCTTGCCTCAATACCTGAAAATAACCAACGAAATCATCCCTTCTTTTTGCCTGCAAGGCATTGAACGTACCATGAATCTATTCAATAAGAAAAATTTTTCGGTTTCGTAAATTTTACATTATCTTTGCGGGCTGAAAAAAAATTATTCTTATGATAGAGAGTTTCTATGCGACGCATGATTACTTAATTTCCCATGTGGATCAGTCTATTCACCGCGCCTTAATGGACGAAATCAATTGGTCAGACCGGTTGATTGCCATTACCGGCGGCAGAGGAGTCGGAAAGACGGACTTATTGTTGCGTTACGCACGCCGTCAGCGAGACCGTTTTCCCGACAAGAAATGGGAAATACTCTATGTGGATCTCAATAATTTCTATTTTGCCGAGCACTCTCTGTATCAGTTTGCCGGTCGGTTTGTAGCAGCAGGCGGTAAGACGCTGTTGCTTGACCAGTTGTTTATGATTCCCAATTGGCAGAAGGAGTTGAGCGATTGTTACTACAACCTTACCGATTTGCAAATCATATTTGTAGCATCTCCGTTGATGCAGCTTGACGAATCGCAGTCCGAGTTGGGTAATATCGTCAAGGTTTATAAGCTTCGTGGTTACTCTTTGCGTGAATACATCAATTTGCAGCCTGAGGTGAAGACGCATTTGCCGGTGTTCAGTTTGGAAGATATATTGTCCAATCACCAGCAAATAGCCAAGCAAGTCATGGAGTATGTGCGCCCTCTGAATTACCTGCATGAGTATATGCGTCACGGTTATTATCCATACAGGGAGGTCAACCGTGACTTTTCGCAGACGTTGCTCCGAACGATGAATATGTCCATTGAGGTGGATATACTGCTTAATCAGCAAATCGAAGTAGCCTATCTGCCGCGTATTCGTCAGTTGCTATATTGCTTATTGAACGAACTACCCGGGAGTTTGAATGTATCTGAACTGGCAACGCATATAGATACGTCTCGGGCAACGGTAATGAATTATATCAAGTTTCTTAAGGATGCGCGTATCATCAATTTGCTGTATAAGGATGACCGCTCGTTTCCGAAGAAACCCACTCGCGTGTATCTGCAAAACCCGAATTTATGCTATGCGTTACCCTCTCGGCAAGTGAGTGCACAGGACCTGGCGGAAACGTTCTTTTATACGGCTTTACACGGTTCGCAAAAAATCAATGCGGATGAGAATGCCACTTTCCTTGTCAACCGGAAAACGCGTATGGACGTGTTTGCCTCTATGCCCAAACGAGATGTATTCCGCTATACGGCAATCGCTGATTTGGAGATAGGACACGACAAATGTGTTCCGCTGTGGCTGTTCGGCTTCTTATATTGAGGGTGGATATGAAAGGGCTTTATACAATCTTACTGCTTCTCTGCGCCAACGTGTTTATGACCATCGCGTGGTACGGACACTTGAAGATGGCTCAGGTAAAGTGGTTCCAGCACCTGCCGCTGATAGGTGTGATCTTATTTAGTTGGGGTATAGCGTTTTTTGAGTATTGTCTTCAGGTCCCTGCGAACAAGATGGGATTTACAGGTAACGGTGGACCTTTTGACCTTATGCAACTGAAAATCATTCAGGAGGTGATAACGCTGACAGTGTTTATCCTGTTCAGCGTGATTGCCTTTAAGATGCAGATAAAGTGGAACCACATAGTTGCCGCCATGCTGATGATCATGGCGGTATATTTTGTATTTAGGCAATAAAAAGGAAAAGAGGTATGAAAGAATTTATTTTGTCATTATGTGCTGCGATACTGGTAGTTATCCCCGCGATGTCGCAAACGGGTAAAGAGTCGAAAACATTGGTTGCTTATTTCTCGGCGACGGGCACCACCCGCCAAGCGGCTGAGAGATTAGCGAAAGAGAAAAAAGCAGTACTGTGGGAGATTGAGGCTATGGAGCCTTACACAGCCGCCGACCTTGACTGGCGTAATAAAAAGTCGCGCTCCTCGCTTGAGATGCAGGATGATGAGGCTCGCCCCGCCATCAAGCAATGCACGAACATTATGCCTTACGACACTGTTTATGTAGGTTATCCTATCTGGTGGGGTATCTGCCCGCGCATTATCAACTCATTGATTGACAACAACTTGGAGCAGCTTCAGGGCAAGACACTCATCCCCTTTGCCACGAGCGGTAGCAGCGACGTGAAGCCGTCGGTGGAGTACCTGCGCAAGACCTATCCCAACCTGTCTTGGCAGAACGGAATACTGATGAACTGAGAACAACAACTGTTCACCCCCGATACAATCAATTACCCGATACAATCATATTATACGAAAGGGAGTATAAGCCCAGCATATTATAGTATGATTCACTATAGGGATAGTATAAGGATTGTATAACGATAGCATATTTGTCCTTTGTCCTATGGTAAGTATGGCAAAAAAGAAAGATACAAATACAGCACTTGTTCATATAGTTCGCGACCAACAAGTATTGTTTGATAGCGATTGGGCAATGTTGTATGCAATCAAGACAAAGGTTCTAAATCAAGCTTAAAGATTTGGGAACAAAGTGGTTCGCATTCAACAAAATTGAACAAACAACAAATATGCTGCTAAAGAAAATGTAATTTTGTCATTGATATGAAAGGCTATGTGTATATACTTACAAATCCTGCATTTTATGATGACTGGGTTAAGATTGGTCAAACGGAGGATATTAACCGACGGATAAAAGTATTGTCAAACAAAACATGCTTGCCTTATGGGTTTGATTTATATGCCTATTGCCAAACAAGCAAGTATAAAGAGTTGGAAAAACAAATTCACCGTCTGTTAGATAAATATGCAAAGTTGCGGATTACACCTAATAGAGAATTTTTCAGAATACCTCCTTCACAGGCACTTTGTGAGCTTCGTTTCCTGGCATCTACTATTGATGATGCAGAGTTTTATGCACCGGGAGAAAACAAAAACATTACCGTACATTCGACTCCTGCACCGCCTTTTCATTTTTCGATGGTTCATATTGTACCAGGTACGGAGTTGATTTTTGAACCAACTGGTGCAAGAGTTATCGTCATTGATGACAAGAGAATTGAATATGAAGGCCAAAAATACACGCTTTCTGGCTTTTGCAAAGCCTATATGCCTGATAAAAAAAGGAATAAAGCTGATGCATATCAAGGCCCGCTATATTTCTCTTATGATGACAAACTGCTTTGCAATTTACGTAAAGAATACGAAAACAAAGAATCATGAATAATGACAACTGAAGAACTCACAAAATTATGTAATTTCTATCACGGAGAACAATGTTGTCCAAAGAATTTTGATCGCACTCCATATGGACAATTATGGCAGGCAGAGAAAATGTTATGCGAAGATATTTTGTGCGACAATCCTAATATTCAAATGGATAATCCACGCAAAATCTTTGATGAGTATATTGCATTATATGTAGGAAAATGGAATCCGTATGGTTTTGAAGGAGTGATGAATCTTTATTTTGAAAAAGTCCATGTTATCACAAAGAAATAATTGAGAATTGTTTATGTCTTTATGACCGAAAACCACCCGCATATAACTTAAGCGTGAACTAACTTGCACAGAAATACCATTTTATGACACCGCAACCGAATAGAGGAGAAATAGTGATTTACCGTACAGCCGACAACCAAGTACAGTTGGATGTAAGGATGGAGAAAGATACCGTTTGGCTCACTCAAGACCAGATGGCATTGTTATTTGGTCGCGACAGAACGGTTATTGGCAGGCATATACGAAACATATTCAATGAGGGCGAATTGGACGAAGCCTTGGTATGTGCAAAATTTGCACTACCCAAGAAATATGGACGCCATGGGGGACATATCCAAGAGGTAGAAACCATATTGTATAATTTGGATGTCATAATTTCTGTCGGTTATCGTGTCAAGTCTCAATCAGGTGTGCAGTTTCGTCAGTGGGCAAGCAAAATACTCAAAGACCATTTGATTAAAGGCTATACCATCAATGAGCGTATCCGTCGAAATCAGATCAATGAACTGCGGCAGTTGGTACAGATAGTCGGGCGGACATTGCAAAGCAAGGCACTTTTAGACGATGGCAAATCGGTAGAAGATGCTGCAAACGAGCAAACAGCCCTGTTTGATGTTGTGGTAGATTATACTTACGCACTTGATACACTTGATAACTATGATTATGAGCGGTTGACAATAGAAAAGACTACGTCCGAAGAACAGTTCCACGCGACCTATGAAAATGCGATGAAGACTATTGATTCTTTGCGGCAGAAATTCGGTGGAAGTACTTTGTTTGGCAATGAGAAAGACGACTCTTTCAAAAGCAGCATAGGGCAGATATACCAAACTTTTGATGGTAAAGAACTCTATCCGAGTGTGGAAGAAAAAGCGGCAATGCTGCTGTACTTAGTAACAAAGAACCACTCTTTTTCTGATGGTAACAAACGCATTGCGGCGACATTGTTTTTGTGGTTCTTGTATAATAATGGCATTCTTTACAGCGAGGACGGCACCAAGCGTATAGCCGACAACACACTTGTGGCACTCACGCTGATGATAGCCGAAAGCCGCACGGAGGAGAAAGACACGATGGTGAAAGTGGTGGTGAATCTTATCAATCAAGAAAATGAATAATAACAGATATGACCGAGACTAGCCGAATAGAATTCAAACGGGAACTGACACGCGATCTTGATATTGAAAAAGAAGTCGTTGCGTTTCTTAACTACCGTGAAGGTGGCATTATCTATATCGGTATTGACGATAATGGCAAGCCTATCGGTGTAAAGGATATTGACGGCGATATGCTCAAAATCAAGGACCGCATCCGTATGGGTATTTCTCCATCTCCGATGGGATTGTTTGACGTTACGGTAGAAACGATAGAGGATGTTCCCATTATTAAAGTGTTCGTTGCCAGCGGTTCAGAGAAGCCATACTATAAAACCAAATATGGTCTGTCCGAAAGAGGTTGTTTTGTCCGTGTTGGTACTGCTGCGGAGCCTATGCCGATGTCAATGATAGACGACCTTTATTCGCATCGTACTCATATTTCACTTCGTAATATACCCTCTCCGCGACAAGACCTTACTTTCCAGCAGTTACAGATATATTACCAAAGCCGCTTTAAGGCATTGGATGCCAATTTTGCCAAGTCACTTTTGTTGCTTACTGACGAAGGAAAATACAACTATGTAGCGTACCTCTTTGCAGATGAAAACGATGTCTCATTCAAGGTCGCCAAGTATGCAGGTACTGATCGCGATGAACTGATTGCAAACAATGAGTATGGCTACTGCTGTATTCTAAAGGCAGCCGATGCAGTTGTTGAACGATTGCGAATTGAGAATGTTGTTTCCACACGCAAGACATATCCCTATCGGCAAGACACACCACTTTGGGACAATGATTCCATTAGAGAACTGGTCTTCAATGCGTTTATACACAACGACTATTTCCGCGAAGTGCCTCCCAAGTTTGAAATCTTTTCAGACCATTTAGAGATAACATCTACCGGTGGATTGCCTTCGGGATTACTGCAAGAAGAGTTTTTTCAAGGTGTAAGCGTTCCAAGAAATAAAGAGATAATGCGTATCTTCCGCGATGTGCAAATGGGTGAATCGTTAGGGTCAGGAATGCGATTGGTGATGAAACATTATTCGGAGGACAATTTTGTGTTTTTGCCGCATTTTATCAGGGTAAATATAACATATTCCACCCAGAAAAACACCCAGAAAAACACCCAGAAAACCACTCAAAAGGATTCCACCCAAAAAGATTCCACCCAAAAGAGAAAGTACAATACATCTGCGGCATACATAAAAGTTCGGATGATGGAACTTTTGCGGGTAGATCCGACTATAACACGCAAGCGTATTGCAGAAACTTTGGGGATAACGGAAGATAGTGCCAAGTGGCACTTGCAAACACTTCAAGAGGCCGGATTTGTTCGCCGTGTAGGTCCCGACAAAGGCGGTCACTGGGAGATAACGAAATAACAATTAACAAACAATATACTTTCAACAATCAAAACAAACTATACAATCATGGCAGAAAAGAAAAAGAAATTCATGACTATGGATGGCAATACCGCTGCTGCGCATATCGCGTATATGTTCACAGAGGTGGCTGCTATCTATCCTATCACTCCGTCGTCGCCGATGGCGGAGAATGTTGACGAGTGGGCTGCTCAGGGCCGCAAGAACATGTTCGGCGAGACAGTGCTCGTTCAGGAGATGCAATCCGAAGCAGGTGCCGCTGGAGCCGTACACGGCTCACTCCAAGCCGGTGCGCTCACCACTACCTTCACCGCTTCGCAGGGTTTGCTCCTTATGATCCCTAACATGTACAAGATTGCCGGCGAGTTGCTTCCGGCAGTGTTCCATGTTTCGGCTCGTACTCTCGCTTCGCACGTGCTCTGTATCTTCGGCGACCACCAAGACGTGATGGCTTGCCGCCAGACAGGTTTCGCTATGCTCGCTGAAGGCTCCGTACAGGAAGTGATGGACCTTGCCGGTGTGGCTCACCTTGCTACTATCAAGAGCCGCGTGCCGTTCCTCAACTTCTTCGACGG
>DFIN01000010.1:13776-40848 GCA_002372135.1 Bacteroidales bacterium UBA3696 | reverse complement strand
CCATTTCTGGTGCCTCTTGGAGCGGAAAACGAGACTCGAGCTCGCGACCCCGACCTTGGCAAGGTCGTGCTCTACCAACTGAGCTATCATCGCATTTTCATTACTCCTTAGGACATCGCTTTCTTCTCAAAAGCGGGTGCAAAAGTAGGGTGTTTGAATCAACTGACCAAATCTTTTTCACTTTTTTTTGCAAAAAAGTGAAAAAGATTCATTGTATCAGTCATTTACAATTAACCAATCCAGCGGACATAACAGAAGTCCATACGATGGGGTAACAAATCGTTCTTGGGGAACATACGCAATCCGAACTTCATTGCGCCTGCGTAGTCGAAACGGTAGTCAAGTGCAAAGGTCATCCGCGATCCGTTGGTCTTGACAAGTTCCAAGGGGCGCACGGAATATAGTTTATCGTTATTGTGCTGCGAGGTACGAACAGCCACCAATTCGATTCCTATGCCTTTATCATTCAGTCCGTGGGTATCTATTTCCACTTCTATTGCGTGGTTTTCGCCCACCTTGGGTTGCGTTTGTTGTAAGTCGTCTGCCTTCACGCGTACAACTTCTATTTCGTCCCAATGCTCCACCATATTCTCTTTCCATGCCACTATATCGCGTGCCACCTTGTAGTTATCTGCGGTAAGTAAAGCATGGCGTTGAGCCAATTTATTGTAGAACTTACGGAAATAGTCGTCCATCATGCGTTTGGTGGTGAAGCGCGGAGTGATTTGAGTAATGGATTTTTTGATTACTTGTATCCAACCGTGCGAGAATCCTTGCTCGTTTTTATCATAATAAAGGGGTATGATTTCGTTTTCAAGGATTCGGTAGATATTGGCTGCATCGAGTTGGTCTTGGTGTGCTTGATTTTCGTAGGTACGTTTGTCGGTCAGTGCCCAGCCGGCTCCTTCTACATATCCTTCTTTCCACCATCCGTCTAATACCGAAAAGTTGAGTACTCCGTTCATTTGTGCTTTTTCGCCACTTGTGCCACTGGCTTCCAAGGGACGAGTCGGCGTATTGAGCCAAATATCCACACCGCTGACAAGTCGCTTGGCAAGACGCATATCGTAGTTCTCAAGGAAAATGATTTTTCCGAGGAATTCGGGCATACGACTTACCTCAATAATGCGTTTAATCAGTCCTTGTCCGGCTCCGTCGGCAGGGTGCGCCTTACCGGTGAATAGGAATTGAACGGGATATTGAGGATTGTTAACCAACTTATTCAGACGGTCCAGATCGGTGAAGAGCAAGTGTGCACGTTTGTAGGTAGCAAAACGACGTCCGAAACCGATAATCAGGTTCTTCGCTTTCATCTCATCCAGAGCCTTCACGATGCGTGCGGGATCTCCTTGTGATTTCATCCAATCTTCACGGAATTTTTCACGGATGTAGTCAATCAGTTTCACCTTGAGTTTCATGCGCGTGTTCCATATAACCTCATCCGGCAAATTCAGATAGGGTTTCCACATATCGGGATTGGATTGGTCGAACCACCATTCTTTCGGGAAGGTCTTTTTATAGAGGTTTTTCCATTCGGAAGCCGCCCAAGTAGGCATGTGTACGCCGTTGGTCACGTAATCCACATGCAGTTCTTCGGGGAAATAACCTTTCCAAATCGGGGCGAACATCATTTGCGAAACTTCGCCATGCAGTTTGCTGACACCGTTTGCCTCCTGACAGGTATTGAGGGCAAAGACAGACATAGAGAATTTCTCGTTGTCATCATTGGGGTTTTGGCGTCCCATTCCGATGAGTTCTTTCCACTCTATTCCCAACTTAGGGGCATATTCGCTCATATACTTATAGAATAGTCCTTCTTCAAAGTAGTCATGTCCGGCAGGTACGGGAGTATGGCAGGTATAAAGACCGCTGGCTCGTACCACCTCAAGGGCTTGACTGAATGTGAGGTGTTCTTCATTGACGAGATCTACCAACCGCTGCAAACTCATCAGCGCGGCATGTCCTTCATTGCAATGATAGACATCTTTCTTTATTCCCAATTTCTTGAGGGCTAATACGCCGCCGATACCCAATAAGATTTCTTGTTTGATACGGTTCTCCCAGTCGCCGCCATAGAGTTGGTGGGTGATTTGGCGATCCCATTCGGAATTCAGTTCATTGTCCGTATCCAGCAGATAGAGGTTGATGCGTCCGACAGCCACTTTCCACAGGTAGGCATGAACCATACGGTCGGGATAAGGCACGTCAATCACCATCGGCTGTCCGTCTTTTTCCTTGACTTGTTCGAGCGGAAGGATGCTAAAGTTCTGCGCTTCGTAATTGGCTATTTGTTGTCCTTCGGGAGAAAGAGTTTGCGTAAAATAGCCATATCGATACAAGAATCCGATGGCGGTCATATCTACATTGCAGTCGCTGGCTTCTTTGAGGTAGTCACCGGCAAGAATACCCAAACCACCGGAATAGATTTTCAGGATATGGGTCAAGCCATATTCCATAGAAAAATAGGCAACACTCGGCTTTTTGGTATCGTGCGGGGTATCCATATAGGCACGAAACTCAGCATAGGTGTTGTCTAATTGTTGCATAAAGTTTTTGTCTTCCGACAATTCCATCATTCTGTCAAAGCCAATCATATTGAGGAGCATGACGGGATTGGATTGGGCGCGATGCCATACATCAAGATCAATATAACGGAATATATTTTTTGCATCGCTATTCCAAACCCACCAGAGATTGTAGGCAATTTCTTGCAGTTTCTTCAGGCTTTCGGGCAAATTGGCATGAACCATCACCTCTTTCCATGCGGGTTGGTTCGTGTTGTTCACTTTGATTTTTATCATATAATATAGGGTATTAAAAATTGTCGAAAAAACGCGGCAAAGATAAGGTAAAAATGGAATATGCAAAACGTAAAATAGAAAGTGCTATGTAGGAAAAGCAAAGTAAATTTTGCTTTTCGCGTTTTGCTTACTACTTTTGCCGCGATTTTATGATACAAGACAGAGAAATACTTCGTCGTCGTGATTTTCGCGAGGCGCTTACGTTTACCATTGACCCGTCGGACGCAAAGGATTTTGACGATGCGTTGTCTTTTGAATTATTGTCGGATGGTACCTATCGTATCGGGGTTCACATAGCGGACGTCACTTACTATGTGCAACCCGGGGATGATATAGATAAGGAGGCTTACGACAAGGCGACCAGCGTTTATTTGGTGGATCGGGTGATTCCAATGTTGCCGGAGGCTTTATGCAATGACTTGTGTTCCCTTCGACCCAATGAAGACAAATTGTGTATGTCGGTTGTGTTGACGATGAACGAAAAGGCGCAAGTGATTCGTTCCAAGGTGTGCCGTACGGTTATTCATTCTGATTATCGCCTAACATACGAACAGGCACAAGCCATATTGGATGGCAGTGATACCATTCACCCTGCCCTTGCAGAAGCCTTACAATCCATCAATCGGTTGGCTATTGTTTTGCGTGCTGAGCGCGCCAAACAAGGTGCGCTGATGATTGAGCAGGACGAAATTCGCTTTCGTTTGGACGAACAAGGTCAGCCTACAGATATTTACTTCACCCATCCTCAGCCCTCCAACCACCTGATTGAAGAGTTTATGCTTTTGGCTAATCGCATTGTGGCAGAACAGATGGGTAAAACAGGCAAGACTATGGTTTATCGCATACACGACAAACCTAACGAGGAGAAATTGGAAACACTATCGCGATTTAAGAAACGTATGGGTGATCGGTTGCCGGAAACCACTCTTCAATTGCTTACCGTCCGCGCAATGGCGAAAGCCGTCTATTCGACCCACAATATCGGTCATTACGGATTAGCCTTCGACTACTATACCCATTTTACGTCTCCTATTCGCCGCTACCCGGATATGATGGTTCATCGTATCGTGGCGCGTTACTTATTGGGTGAACGCAAAAAGGTGGGTATTGATGATTTGGAAGCGGCATGTATTCATTGTTCCGAGCAAGAGCAGAATGCGGCACAGGCAGAGCGCGACTCGGTAAAAGAAATGCAGGCTCGTTGGATGGAGCAACATATCGGCGAAGAATTTGACGGTTATATTTCGAGTGTGACCGATTTCGGTCTTTTTGTTACGCTTAATGAATCGCGCTGCGACGGGTTGGTATCTATTCGCACTATTTGCCCCGGCATGTTTTTGGAATATGATGAGAAGAACTGCTGCCTACGCGCTAAGCCTGCGTCGCAACGTCGTTCCAAAAAGAAAAGCAAATCGGCAGAACCATCAGAACTCACATACACGTTAGGGGATCGAGTGCGCGTGCGGGTAGAGCGTGTAAACGTACCACTACATCAAATAGATTACACCCTTGTATGAAACGCCTACTATTCATAGCATGCCTATTGATTACCCTATCTGCACAAGCAGAGCGTATCACTTTGCGTTCCGGCAAACAACTGCGTGGCACCATACTTGTTCAGACGGAATCGGTAATGGTGATACAAACACCATCCGGTCAGCGTTACCAACTGCCTATGGACGAAGTGCTGTCCATTGAGCAAGACAGGGTTGAAACGGATTCTGTACAAACTCATGCAGTCGGTGCGTCCGGTCGTCCCATAGCATTTCGCATAGCGGTTAGCGGCGGAGCCGGCCTTTCACCGAACACCTCAGCTCGAGGAGCCATGATGGGTGAATTGCAATTAGGTTCACGTCATATAGCGGGTTTCCCCATCTTTTTAGGTGGTAGCATCGGGTATATGGGTTGTTTCCCCAATCCCACATCCCAGTTTATTCCTCTCCAAGCAATAGTGGCATTACCTATCCCGCTACATTCTTCGGAGTGGCAAAACGGAGTGGAGTTAGGGGCATCGATGGGTTACGCATTTGCGTTGAAAGGCAACGATTCGGGCATGACGGGTTCGGTCAGCATTGGTTACCGATTCTGCTTGTCGCCCCAAACGGCTGTGGTGCTGAGCGGAGTAGCCCAATTTGCACAAACGAGCCACGAGCAGAATGAGACCATAGACGGTATTGTTTATACCCACTCGGTCGGTTCCACAGTGTGGTTGACAGGAGCAAGAATTTCACTTCAATTTTGAGATATGGAAAACACACAAACAACTAATCTTCTGATTGTTATTTTCTGCGCCGTTCTTCCGGCTTTTCTCATTATCCTATACATTTACTGGAAGGACAAGTACCAACGCGAACCATTTGCACAGTTGGCGAAAGGATTCGCCTTTGGCGTTGTTTCTGCCTTGATTGCCATTTTTTTGGAGATGGGTATTGGTTGGATTATCGGTGATTATCCTGAGGGTTGGATAGGTGCTATCTTGCAAGGATTTGTCGGTGCGGCTATTCCGGAAGAGGCAGCCAAGTTACTGATGTTATATCTGTTGCTTCGCCGAAACCCCTATTTTGACGAACGGTTTGACGGCATTGTGTATGCCACTTGTGTGGGTATGGGATTTGCCGGAGCGGAGAATATAGTTTATTTATTGAGCCATATCGATTTTTGGCAATCGGTAGCCGTGTCGCGCGCTGTAACAGCCGTACCTGGGCACTTTATGTTTGCCATTGCGATGGGCTATTTCTACGCATTGCTTTACTTTGACGAGTCAAGTCTCAAGGCAGCCTTATCCGTCTACACAGTCCCTGTTCTATTACATGGCACCTACGACTCCATTCTGTTTGCTGCCGAATTGAAGCCTGCTTACTCCGTGATTCTTTCGCTGCTGTTCTTCTATTTTTGCTTCAAAATGCTGGGCACGGGAAGAAAACGGATTCAAAACCACTTGTCGCGCGATAGGCATGACCCGCAGCAACGCGCTTTTTACGCGAAAGGCGACTAACAGACTAACCTTGCTCCCTGCTCGTCAATGTGCAGGGAGCAATTACTTCCTAAACGCAACGGCAGGTTCTTATCACCATGACCGGCTGGGAAACCGAATAGCACAGGATACGGATACTCCTGTACGGCTTGTCGGATCGTTTCTTCTATAGTGCAACCCATCAGCGGGTCGTCTTCACAATCGGTCCATTCCCCCACAATCAAGCCGCCTATTTGCTCCAATAGACCGCTCATTTTGAAGTTGCGCATCATACGATCAATGTGGTAATGTCGCTCTGCAATATCTTCTATAAATAGTATGGGTTTATCATCGTTCGGCATGCCGGTGATGACTTGCTGCAAACTGAATGGAGTTCCCTGCAAGCCATACAGCACACTCAGATTACCGCCTATCAATCGTCCTTCAACCTCTCCTTGCCGATTGAGCGGGTGGGCAGGCAAGTCGTAATGCAAAGTTTCACCTTCTACAGCCTTTTTCCAAAGGGTGGCATCTTCTGTGGTACTAAGTCCTTTGCACATATCGGCATGCAAAGACGGCAAGTGTTTTAAGGCATACCACTGGTGCAACACTGTAATATCGGAAAAACCGACAAGAAGAGGCAATGTATCTTTATCCACATGTAGTGCATCAATGATTTGCTGTAATCCATAGCCACCGCGAGCACAAAGAACCACATCTACATTACTATCTGACAAAGCGTTATGCAAATCACCGAGGCGTTGTCCCGCAGTCCCTGCAAATCGTCCTACACGACTGCAGGCGAAGTCTCCCTGACTGACTTGCCACCCCCAACTCTGCATTAGAGAAGAGGCTTGTAGGATATATTGCGGGTCAATGGCTCCTGATGGAGAAATAATACGAACATGCATATACAATAGGTATTTATCGGAATAGATGGCGCAAAAGTACGTATTTTTTTTGTTCAGTCGGCTAAATCTGCCTAAATTTGCGGCGATTTAAGTATGTATATCGCCGTAGCGGGAAATATAGGAGCTGGAAAGACGACACTGACGAAGATGTTGTCGCGTTATTATGGTTGGGAACCGCGCTTTGAAAGTGTAGGATTCAACCCCTATTTAGACGATTACTACAAAGATATTCCGCGTTGGTCATTCTGCTTGGAGACCTATTTTCTAAAAGAACGTTTCAAAGACATGCTTGCCATAGAGCAAGCCACGCACACCATCATTCAAGACCGCAGTCTGTATGAAGGTGTGTATGTGTTTGTTACCAATAATTATCGCCGCGGGGACTTGAGCGAACGGGACTACACCACCTATATGGAACTCTTCGGGCACATCAAGCGTCTGCTTCGTATGCCCGATTTGATGATTTATCTTCGCAAGTCGGTTCCTTCCCTAATCGCGCAAATACAAAAACGCGGGCGCGACTACGAACAGACAATGCAAATAGACTACCTACGCGATCTGAACGACCGGTACGAAGACTTTATCTTCCACCAATACGAAGGAAAAGTACTTGTGATTGAATCCGACGCATTGGATTTTGAGAATAATGCTACTGATTTTCGACAAGTAATCAACAAGATAGATGCAGAATTATTCGGCCTATTTTCCCAACAATGCTGGAAATAAACTTCACTCATAAAAACACACAAACTTACAACTTCTTTCAACTATAAACTTTCCACTATAAACTTCTTTCAACTATAAACATTCAACTCTAAACTACTATGCATATAGCCATTGCCGGAAACATAGGGTGCGGCAAAACGACCCTAACCAATATGCTTGCCAAGCATTATCACTGGACTCCCCGCTTTGAGTCCGTGGATTTCAATCCGTATTTAGAGGATTTTTATGCCGACATGTCCCGTTGGTCGTTCAATCTGCAGATTTATTTTCTGAACAAGCGTTTTCAGGATGTGGTAGAGATTGGTCAATCCAGTGAATACATTATCCAAGACCGCACTATCTATGAGGATGCGCGTATCTTTGCGCCGAACTTGCATGAACAGGGTTATATGTCCGACCGCGATTTTGACAACTACGAAGACTTGTTTAACCTGATGATGTCGCTGGTGCGTATGCCCGACTTGCTTATATACATCCGCTCAAGCATACCGAACTTAGTAGCACAGATTCAGAAACGCGGGCGAGAGTACGAAGCGAGCATGCGTATTGACTACCTGCAAGGCTTGAACGAAAAATATGAGAATTGGATTCGCGACTATACCGGTAAACTGCTCATCATAGACGGCGACAAGATCAAGTTCGGAGATAATGCGGAAGACTTTCGCTGGGTGACAGACCATATAGATGCCGAACTATTCGGTCTGTTTGCCGGTCAGGAATAGGGGAAGATGGTAGATGCTTTTTTGGAATATATAGCCGTTGAAAAGAAGTACTCCCCCCGTACAGTGGAGGCGTATGCGAATGATTTACTGGAGTTCAGTACATATTTAGAGCACGAATTGACCCGCGAGCAGGTACAGCAGATTAGTGAGGAAGATGTGCGTAGTTGGATTCTGCACTTGATGGAGGAGAAGAAGAACGCCCCCCGTAGTGTAAAGCAAAAACTGGCAGCGTTGCACTCTTTTTACAAGTTTCTGCTTCGTCAAGGGGTTGTAGAAAAAGACATCACCCGTCGCGTGATAGCCCCGAAGGTAGATCGTCCCTTGCCTGTTTTTTTTAAGCCGTCGGAGATGCGTGCTGCCACGCAATTTGAAGACCAAGCCGATGACCCTAAAAGCATACGCGACTGCCTGATTATTCAGATGCTATTCCAAACCGGCATGCGCCGCGCCGAGATAGCCGATCTGAACGACAATGATATAGATACTCACGAGCAACAGATTCGGGTATTTGGGAAAAGGAGAAAAGAGCGAATCGTGCCAATCGGCGACAAATTGTGCCGACAAATAGAGCAATATCGCGAGGTTCGCGGCACGGAAGGTGGCATATTTTTTGTAGATTGGAAGAAGGATGGCACCGTTATACCGTTAGGACGTGACAGGTTATACAAAATAGTAACCGACCGGATGGGCGAAGTGTCGTCCTTGAAGAAACATTCGCCTCACGTGCTTCGTCATACGTTTGCCACCGCGATGTTAGACAACGGAGCCGATATTCGCACAATTCAGACACTTTTGGGTCATGCATCGCTGGCAGCCACACAAGTCTATACCCATACCACTTTTGAACAAATCCGCAAAGCATATAAAGAGGCCCATCCTCGTGCTAAAACAATAAACTAACGACAAATTAACACATAACCAATAAAACTGATAAACTACTATGAATCTTACTGTTCAATCTGTCAATTTTGACATTGCCGAGCATTTGAATCGGTACATTGCAAAGAAAACTCGTCGTTATGAAAACCTGCTTCCTGCATCGGCAGAAATGGAAATTCGTATGACCGTCGTCAAACCCGAAACGAACCTCAACAAGGAGACGCGCATTCGCGTTATCGGTATGGGAGCAGAACTCTTTGCCCAAAAGACTTGCGACACTTTTGAGCAAGGTATTGACGAGAGCCTTGAGGCTATTGACCGCCAAATCGAAAAGTTGAAAGACAAATGAAACGTTATTTGACACTTACACTGCTTGTGTGGGGACTTTTGTTCTCCGCACAGGCAGTTGCAGAGGTGCATTATATCACTACCGAGCAGTTTCGTTCCCGCGTATTTGACTACACAACGGATACAGTGTGGCAATACCGAGGCAAACAACCTTGTGTAATTGACTTTTATACCACTTGGTGCGGTCCTTGCAAACGTCTTGCTCCTATTATGGACACGCTGAGCACCAAGTACAAAGGGAAGGTAGTTTTCTACAAGGCTGATACCGAAAAGGAACGCGAACTAGCATACGTATTCCAGATAAGTAGCATACCTCAAGTGCTATATGTTCCTAAATCGGGCAAGCCCATGTTGCTAAAAGGTTTGTATCCCAAGCAGAACATAGAACAGATTATCGATGAGTTTCTTCTTGGCAAGAAACCGAAAAAATAACAAGGCGCATGCAAGTAGAACTGATACTGCTCATTTTAAGTTTACTTTTTTTTGCCAGCATATTTACGGATCGCATCGGTAACCGCTTTGGAGTGCCTGCGTTGCTGCTATTCCTGACCGTTGGTATGGTGTTTGGTCCGGACGGGTTGGGTTCGTGGATTAGTGAAGACGGTGTGGGTTACATATCCCGCATCAGTTTGGAGTCGATGCAAGCCATCAGTACGATTGCGCTGTGCGTGATTCTGTTTTCCGGGGGTATGGATACTCGCATTTCGGACATTCGTCCCGTAGTGGCTCCGGGGGTTACGCTCGCCACCATAGGCGTGTTGCTGACAGCCCTTATATCAGGAGTACTTATCTATCTCATTTTCGGTTGGATCAATGCTCTTGCTTCGGTAGGTTTTACGACGGCTCTTTTGATGGCTTCCACCATGTCGTCCACCGATTCTGCCAGCGTATTCTCTATTTTGAGAACGAACAATATCGGATTGAAGCACAATCTGCGTCCGCTGTTGGAGGTTGAATCGGGTGCCAATGACCCGATGGCTTACATTCTTACCATTACCCTTATCGGTATAGTTACAGCAGGTGAGACGAAAGAAATCAGTTTTCTGACCATTACGCAGGAGATTGTGGTACAACTCATTGTGGGTGCTGTGATGGGCTTTGCTTTAGGAAAAGCCGCTGTGGCTCTTATGCGTAAGACGAAGTTGACGAATGAGAGTTTATATCCGATTATGATATTGACTTTCTGCATCTTCATTTTCTCCGTTACCTACTACATGAAGGGCAATAGTTACTTGGCTGTCTATATGGGCGGCTTGATGATTGGCAACTCGAAGTTCATCCGCAAGCGGCAGACTAAATCGTTCTTTGACGGTCTGACATGGCTTTGCCAACTGATTATGTTCTTGTTACTGGGTTTGATGGTCAAGCCGCACGAACTAATGCAGTGGGAAGTATGGCTGCCATGCCTTATCATCAGTTTTGTGATGATTTTCATATCCCGTCCGTTGTCGGTTTTTCTTTGCTTGCATCCCTTTAAGGAGTTTCAAAGCCGCGACAAAGTGTTTGTCAGTTGGGTGGGGCTGAAAGGGGCTGTGCCGATTATCTTTACTATTCTATGTATGGCGAACAATGTGCCGCATGCCAATTTGCTATTTAATGTGGTGTTCCTTTGCACGATCCTTTCGCTTATTCTGCAAGGTTCATCCCTTAGCAAACTGGCGGCAAGTCTGCACTTGACGCAAGAAGTAACCCGCAAAAACCAGTTGCAGTACTTTGACATCGAACTGCCGGAAGAGGTGGAGGAATATGCTCAGGAGATACCTGTTACGGCAGAAATGCTGCAGAATGGCTCGATGCTCAAAGAGATGGGCATTCCTGAATCAATACGCATCATTATGACCCGCCGAGGTGAGAATTTTTTAGTTCCCAATGGCAAAACGCGCCTCAAAGAAGGCGATTGGTTGCTTGTCATCTCCGAGGACAATATGGCTAAGGCCCAGCAGGAGCAGGAGAATGAAGAAGATTATAACCTGCGAGAATGGCCGATGCAAATGATTACTCACACGGGCGACTTTGTCCGCTCCCGATGGCATCGGCTGACGCAAGGTTCGGCTAAATAGTGCATAGCCAATTGCCTACGGCATGGGCTATAAACGCCATTAACCACGCTACGGCGATGGAATTAACAACGGTAAATGTACTCCATTTCCAGTTAATTTCGTGCCGTAGCGTCGTTATAGTAGCTACACACGGGAAATAGAGCAAGGTAAAGACGAGAAACGCATACGCACCTGCCGGCGTGAGGGCTGCCTGAGTAAGGTCACCATTGTAGAGGATGGCAAATGTGGCAGCAATCGCTTCCTTGGCAGGTAAACCGGTGAGAAGGCAGACGGCTAACCGCCAATCGAATCCCAATGGGCGCACCAAGGGTTCAAGAGCCTTTCCTATGGATGCCAACCAAGAAGTTTCAAACTGACTCAAATCCTGCGACGGGAAATATTGCAGAATCCATATCACGATCGATGCGATTAACACGACCGTAGATATTTTTTTCAGGAAATCCCCTACCCTATACCATATATGCCGCCCAATGCTCTGCGCGGTAGGCATACGAAAATCAGGCAACTCGTTGATTATCGTATCATCGGGATGCTTGAACCATCGAGTTTGCTTCATGATGAGAGCAAACACAAAACTCAACAGCACGCCTAACAGATAGAGTGATCCCAATACAAATGCCTTATTATGAGGAAAAAAGATGCTGATAAAAAGGATATACACCGGCAGTCGTGCCGAACAACTCATAAAGGGAATCATTAGCATCGTTAATGCTCTATCTTGCGGATTTTGTATATCCTTGGCGGCTATGATGGCCGGCACATTGCAGTCAAACCCCATCAGCATCGGCACAAAACTGCGACCATGCAAGCCTATCCGGTGCATAAAGCCGTCCATCAGATAGGCTACACGAGCCATATAACCTGTATCTTCCATTACCGAAAGGAAAAAGAACAGCACAATGATATTGGGGAGTGCGGTCAACAATGTACCTACCCCTTGTACGATACCATCCGCTAATAAACTTCGTAGCCAGTCTATTGATATCACCTCCAATAACCAATCGTGCAACGCATCTACGCCTTGCTGCAACCAATCTTGTATGGGCGTTCCGATAGCAAAAGTTGCCCAAAAAACACCAGCAAGAATGATAGCCAAAATCGGGAAACCGGTCAGTGGGCGAGTCATCAGGCGATTGATACGTTCCTGAATAGATGCAGTATCTTTCTTTGGATGGATGAGCACTTCCTCCAACATACCCTGAACATAAGCGCGATAGGCTTGCTCATTGTTTTGCTCCCACGCGTGCACAACGGGGTGTGCTCCGGTATGAGGTCGTTGCACTACTTCACGCAAGAGTTGCCGAAGGGGTTCTACACCTTCTCCTGTCAGTCCGGACACCACATAAACAGGCACACCTATCAACTCTTCCATCCGTTTGATATTGAGTTCATGGCCGGTTTGACGCAGCCTATCATAATGCGTAATGGCGATGACTAAGTGATGGGCATGATCGACTAAAGAAGGTGTGAGCATCAAACTATCTTCCAAATGGGTAGCATCGAGCACCTGCAACACAGCATCATGGTGTTCGCAGTCCATATCTTCATGCGAAGTGTGTTCGTCATAGGATAAGACTTCCTCTTTATCTTGTAATAAGTGTATTAGGCTGGACTTCCCGCTTTGCGGGTCTCCTACTACGGCTATTTCTATTTTTCTGTCTGTATTCATACGTACTGCATGCTGAAAAAACGCGGCAAAAGTAGCTCGGACAAGCCGGATGTTCAATCCCTAAAAAAGGGGATTTTCATGTTCTATGCTTTGTGCAATTGCCCATAATGTTCTACTTTTGCGTGTTCAAAAAAAACACTATTATTTGTATGAGAGCAATAGCACCTTCTATTTTGAGTGCCGACTTTGGTGATTTGCGCGAGGAGATAGAGCGCATCAATCAGAGCGAGGCGGATTATTTTCATGTGGACGTGATGGACGGCGTGTTTGTTCCGAACATTTCGTTTGGTTTTCCGATTATGGAACCATTACAAAAGTATGCCACTAAGCCGTTGGATGTGCATTTGATGATTGTTCATCCCGAAAAGTATGTGGAGCGTTTCTGCGATGCGGGAGCATGGAGCGTTGGATTTCATTTGGAGGCTGTGGACGACCCGATGCCTATTTTGTCACTCATTCGCGGGAAGGGAGTTCGGACATGCCTAACTATCAACCCGGACATTGACGTTCACCGTTTGGATCCCTATTTGGGCGAAGTGGATATGGTGCTGTTGATGTCGGTTTTTGCGGGTTTTGGCGGGCAGCGTTTTATTCCCGAAACGATTGACAAGATACGCTATGTCCGCAGCGAAATCACGCGCCGACAACTGCCTACCCTCATTGAAGTAGATGGCGGTATCAATCCGTCGAATGCAAAGGATGTGTTTGCCGCAGGAGCAGATGTGTTGGTGGCCGGCAGCGCAGTATTCCATGCCGATGACCCGGCAGAAGCCATTCGATCCATGAAGCAACAATAAAGAAAACAAACTATATACACTATCCAAAAACGCACTTATACTATGAATAATACTCCGAATATCCGTTATGATGGGCTGGAGGTAACAGAGGGTACTTATATCCCGGAAATAGGTAAGACCTATCCGCAAGATAATCCGCATACGCGCCTTAAACCGCTGAAAAAAGATCGCGAAGTAGTAGTGGACGAGCACTACCCGTATGATGACAATTCATTTCGCCGCCGTTGGCAGCACTTTTGGTCGTATGTATTCATTCTATATATCTCGCTGGGATTCTATTTGTATGTTTTTATGGGTCTTCGCGTACACGGACGCAAGTATCTTCGCCGGTATAAGAAGCAACTCAAGAACGGTGCTATCACGTTGGGTAATCATGTTAATTTTTTGGATTGCCCTGCTATACTGATAGCCACTCACGCACGGAGTACGACTCGTATCCCGATGTTTGCCCCTAATTTTTCAACAGGCGTTAACTATTTTCTTCGCGTGGTAGGCGGTGTCCCTATCCCCGAAGACAACTACGAGGCACTCAAGCGTTTTAATGCTGCTTTTGATGCGTTTCACGAGCGCAAAGCGTGGTTTCATATTTTCCCCGAGGCGGCTCGATGGGACTACTATAAACCGTTGCGTCCCTTCCAGAAAGGAGCATTTACCATGGCATACAAATACAACATGCCACTCGTTCCTTGCGTGATTAACTACCGCAAGCGAACAGGTATCTATCGTCTATTCGGACCAAAAGACAAGCCGCTGCTGACAGTAGAAATAGGTGAACCTATTATTCCGGACACAACCCGTCCGCGCAAAGATGAGGTACAACGCTTGCTCCATGAATCGCACGAGGTAATGCTCCGCATGATGGGCATCACGCATAATACGTGGGAAGAAGAATACAAATAACAACAGCGAAACTATTGTTAAACAACTGCTAAACTATCGTCAAACCATGATAAAGAACATTGTATTTGATTTAGGACATGTACTTATTGACATTGACCCTAAGCGATCGCTCCGCGCCTTTGGGGCATTGGTGCGCCCACAAACTGACAAACAACTGATCACAGCCGACGGACTGCTTGGCGGGCATAGTTCTAAACTGATAGATGCCTATCAAGTAGGACAGATCAATACCGAACAGTTTATCCAATCCATTTTGCCATACTGCCGCGAAGGAGTAACCGGCAAGCAGATTATGGACGCATGGTTGGCGATGTTACTGCCTTTTCAGACGGAGAAAGCGCAGTTGCTCAGGCAGTTGCACGCTAAAGGTATTCCTTTCTATATTCTGAGTAACATCAACGACTCGCATGTAGAATGGACCCGGCAGAACTGTGCGGAACTGCAACTGTCAGCCGGTCTGTTCTTCTCCAATGAGATGCATGCGGCTAAACCCGACGACCAAGCCTACCAAATACTAATTGACAGGACGGGGATCATACCCTCCCAAACGCTCTATATAGACGACTTGCCCGCCAATATAGAGGCAGGCAAGCGATTTGGATTCCAATGTTTGCAGGCAACTGACGATGAGTCTTGGATGCCGGTGGTGCAACAATTAGCCTAAATAGGTTCGCAGTATTTTGCTACGCGAATTCTGCTTCAGTTTCTTGATAGCTTTTTCTTTGATTTGGCGCACACGCTCGCGGGTGAGGTGAAAGTCTTCTCCTATCTCTTCGAGCGTTTTTTCTTGCGTACCCAGCCCAAAGAACTTACGCAGAATCTCCGCTTCACGGGGAGTGAGAGTAGCCAATGCGCGGTCTATTTCTTTGACCAACGACTCGTTGATTAGTCCTCTGTCGGCGTTGGGACTATCTTCATTAGGCATTACATCAATGAGGCTGTTGTCCTCACCTTCCACGAAAGGAGCATCCATGCTGACATGCCGTCCGGACATCTTCATGGTCTCAGCAATCTTCTCGACGGGCATATCCAGCAACTCAGCCAGTTCTTCGGCAGACGGGCGGCGCTCGTGCTCTTGCTCAAAGCGTTGCAGAGCCTTGTTTATTTTGTTGATAGAGCCTACTTGGTTAAGCGGCAACCGCACAATACGAGCCTGCTCGGCAAGGGCTTGAAGAATACTTTGGCGTATCCACCACACCGCATACGAGATGAACTTAAAACCGCGTGTTTCGTCAAATTTTTCGGCTGCTTTGATCAGTCCTAAGTTGCCTTCATTGATAAGATCCGGCAGGCTGAGCCCTTGGTTTTGATACTGTTTAGCCACCGAAACAACGAAACGAAGATTGGCTTTTGTCAGTTTTTCTAAGGCTGCACGGTCGCCTTGCCGTATTCTGCCAGCCAATTCCACCTCGTCCTCCACCGATATAAGGTCTTCACGCCCAATCTCTTGCAGGTACTTATCCAGCGAGGCGGACTCGCGGTTCGTTATGGATTTGGTAATTTTTAATTGACGCATAGTCTGTTCCTTATTTTGTCCGCTAAAAAGCCCGCAAAAGTACTATCAAAATTCGGTTGTACAAATTTTTTGCACATTTTTTTTGTTCGTCCGAATAAAGGCAGTACTTTTGCACCGCTTTTATGCATTGTTTGGTTCGGTAGCTCAGTTGGATAGAGCAACAGCCTTCTAAGCTGTGGGTCGGGGGTTCGAATCCCCCCCGAATCACCTCCTTATAATAATAGTCCGCTGAAATTCAGCGGACTATTATTTTTGTGCTTTTGTACTACATTTCGCCCACATTGAATTTGACGGCTGTGGCAGAGTTGTCGTCTTCACTGCGGAAAAACCCGATATAGGTTCCGGCAGGGAATGAAGCGGGCACCACCAAGTCGGGGGAATCGTATTTTTCGCCATATACCCCAACTCCTAATACTCTTCCTAACGGGTCAATAATTTGATAAGTACCGGATTGATTTGTTTGTACTTGGAAGGCAAGCCGGTTATTCGGTCTTGGTATGAGCCTAACGGGTGTCTTGAATTCGGTTCGGGCATTCGGGTTATGGGCGGGATAGCACTTGCATGTGGGCAACGTTTTGCCATCATCAGTGCGGGTGAGCATCAGCCAATAGGCATCTCCGTATTCCAGATGAGGTTCAATATAGATATAGGAATTGTGTTCACCTCGACCGGAAATAGGTTGTCCTTCGTAGTACCACTCAATGCTTGTAAAGGTATAGCCGCCGTTGTAGTACTGATTATATACAGACAACACATCGTTCCACCGCTGTTGAATGATCCACGCGGGATAGAGCACGGTGAAAGAGAACGGGTATTGGGTTACATTGCCGCATGTGTCTGTTATGTCAATGGCCATTGTATAAGTATCGGGGCGGGGATAGCGCGTCGAGTCCGCCGGTTGGGGCAAGTCAATGTATAGCGTATCGGCAAGCGAACTGATGGTTTGATTGGTTGCATCCACATACCCTTGTTGGTGCGCCGCTTCGCTGAAACGCACATCATAACGGGCTATTTGACCTGCAGCGATGGTCAGAGCCACCGGCACAGTCAGGTCGTTGGCACAGATGGTGTCAGTCGGCAGGAGTTGCAGTTGAAGCGGGGTACACACTACGGGTTCAGGAGGTGGCGGAGGTGCAACCGTGTCTTTTACCGTAAGGGTAAAGGTTACAATGGAGTCGCAGCCTAAGGATGACATCAACGTTTGGGTGAATGTGCCTGCTGTAGTGAAGGTATGTCCCTCCCATGTAAAGGGAAGGTCGGTAGAATAGATGGTTTTACCATCCACTGCCATGGTCGTGTTCTCAATCACTTTTACTGTAAAACGGACGACGGAATCTTCGCCTGCCGTATTGGTCAGTTTTTGGGTAAATGAGCCGGCAGAAGTGAATACATGACCTTCCCACGTATAGGGTAGCAGTCCTTTGCAGATGGTAACGCCGTCTTTAATTGTGTCCACAGTAGGCGGTTCGGGTGGCAGAGGCGGCTCGCAGGTAATTACAGTCAGATGGAGAGTAACCACGCTATCACAACCGACGACATTGGTGGTGGTATAGACATAATCATTAGAAGCAGAGCAGGCTAAACCGTTCCATAAGTAAGGAGTAAGCGTATCGCAAACAGTGTGGTTTATTTCGCTTGTAGAAGGTAGCAGTTGCGTAAGGGTGAGGATGTATAAGGTAGTGTCTAATGTGACGGGTTGTATGACCGTATCACGGTATTCGCCTCCTTGCGTAAGGGCAGCAAAGCGGTCGCCTCGTCCGGTCCATGTATAGGTCGTTCCCCGGCAAAAAGAGTCGGATTGGGGTACTACGGTCATCGTGGGGACGGCAGTGAGTTGCAGGTCAAGGAAGACGATACTGTCGCAGCCGTGTAAGACGGTAGGAAGGGTGTCGGCATACACGCCTGAAGCGGTATAGGTATTGCCGTGCCATTCGTAGGAGGTGGCATTGACCGTTACGTGGTCTATATGGACGAGCATATAGGGGTCGTCCCACGGGTCAGCGTTGGACGAGTAGTAGGTTACTCGTTTGCGCGCACTGATACCTGTCATACGATCTTGCAGTTCCTGCGGCACACGGTCATAGCGGGTATAGTAAGAGAGGTTGAGGTAATAGACGCTATCACATCCCGAGAGTGTTTTATTGTACGCCGTATCGGTATAGACACCGGCTTGGGTGAGTGTTGCCCCGCGCCACGAATAGGCATCACCGTGACAGATGGTATCATAGACAATGCTCTTGCCGATGGGTTGGACTGTGAGCACCAGCACGGAGTCGCATAGCCCGTTGCCTTGCGGGTCGGCATATTCGCCGGTCTCGGTATAGACTTGCCCGTGCCACAGCATCGGTTCGCCTTCGCAGAGCACGACTTCTCGTCTGCCTGCTTCGGGTCGTGGGGATATGGTAACGGTGGCTGTATATTCAGCCGAAGCGCACTGCCAGTCATTCAGACCGGCGATGAGTGAGATTGTATAGGTTCCGGGGGATGAATAGACGATGCGGGGTTCAACATCGGTGGACGTGCGTCCGTCGCCCAAGTCCCAGAGGTAGTTGTCGCACGGTTCGAGCGGGTCGTTCTTATCCAGTCCGTTGAGGGACACACCGCTTAAATTAGATACCACAAGGGTGTCGGCACATTCCCCATGTATTTGGTTATAGGTAAATTCAGCAATCGGATAGCGTGCTTCGGGAGTGGCTTCGAGGGTGAAGAAACAGTTCTCGTTTTCGGTGTTGATGATGTCGCAATAGTAGGTAACCGAGGTGCCTGTATGGTGGAAGGTACGTTCGGTAGATAGGGTTGTTTCGGGTTCTGCGGGCAAATACCAACGATAGTTGAAGCCGTCAGGAGCAATAAATGTAGCCGCATCGGAGTCGGTATAGTCACCGCAGGAGGTTGTTTCCATTTTGTTGCTCCGGCACTCTATGCCGAAGTAGGCATAGCCGTAGTGTTCGCCTTTGGAACAGTCGTAGGTAGTGAATTGCAGTTGCACGGTTTTGCCGGCAAATTCGGCAAGGCTGACCCCCATCATGGTCCAGTCTTTCCAACAAATACCGGGCATCTCCAAGTGCCACGAGGCGGAGTCCATCTCAAAACCTGCACGGAAGTCAAACGAAAAACATTCGCTTTGGGCGGGCAGTCCGTTTTGCAGCAGTTCCATCGTGAATCGGGGTTGTGCCTCTTCTTCATGTCCCGGGTCTTCCAATACAACGGCATAATAGAGAATGAGCACGGGGTTGTCGGCAGGAACGGTGTAGGTATAGGTTATGCGTTCCGCCTGCTTGTTGATATCCCAGTTGCCGAGTCGAACAGACGGTCTGCCGTCGGGCAAGGTGGTACGCAGTTGGTAGGCTGTTCGTGCATCCAATTCGAGCGGATCGGTGTGAACGGTTTGGCGACTTTTCTCGCTTTGAGGTCCTTGGTCAACCGTATTGACATTCCACGAACGAAGCCGCTCCTGATCGTCAAACGAGGTGGTTTCACACTTGGCGGAAGAAAGGTCTGTATAGTCAAAACAGGGACTGTCGGCACGGGCAGTAAGAGCGGGTATAAGGGTAAGCAGGCAAAGGGCTGACCCAATCATACGTAAAGTTGTCTTCATAGCATTGTCCTCCTTCGTTGATTACCGTATGACTATCTTATGCCATCCGCCATCGGCTTGAACCACATATACCCCTTGGGGCAAAGGTAGTGTCTGACCTTTTTCCTTCATCCCGCTGTACAGGCAATGACCGGCAAGGTCATATACACGGACTTGCGCTACATTGACAGCAGCGTTATCGGTCTGAGGCAAAGCCGTTGGTGTTTGACGTGCTGCAGACACATAGAAACGATTGTCGTACTCTCCCTCGGCGAGATAACAACTATAAGCAGAAACGGAAAGGTCGGTTTGTTCACCCGTGGCAGCATCGTAGAGGTAAAGCGGCGTATTGCTTAGCCCGAACGCGTCAGAGAGCGTGAAAGAATAGTCTGCTGTTTGACTCACCCGAATGGACAACGGCACAGGTACAGCCCTATCGTTCAACGGCAGTGCTGCCACTGACAGCCGGTTTTCGCCGACCACAGCGCACATATTCAAATCGCTGTTGGTCCATTTAGCGAGATCAGCATTTAGTTCGTAATCAGCAGTATAATCGGCATCATAGAGCAGACCTACCCTATCCTGCAGATTCGCACCCGTAAGGAGGATCGATGCTCTTATTTCGTTCTCGGGCTGGCGCGCAGGAGCCGATTGAACGCGGTTGTTTATGTCAAAGCTCAGTGCATCGCCCGTGCCTATCTGCACGAAGAAATTGCGGAACGCAGGCAGTGTGACAGTAGCAGCGAGAGCCGGGGTATAGGTACGCCCATCATCAGACGGAATAACAACATACCGTTGATTGCCGGTCCATACATATTCACCATCCTGCATCTGCAATAGCCCGATTAAGCTTGTTCCACTGAGTGAAGTCAGCGAATTATAGTCGGCAAGGTAGGGATTGCCCACCAAATTCCAGCCCGCATCGTTGGGACGGACACCTGCTATCAATGCATTGGCAGTTATTCCATGGGGCATAACCGGCACAGTTCGGCTACCGTTAGTGGTTCTCTCGCCCAACATGAGGTTGACCGACATAGGGAAACGCAAGTAGCAATACGTTCGCTGCGCCGTACCTTCGGCGTTCTCCATCTGCACTTGCGGCGAAAGACCATACATGGTATAACCTATACCGGCTTCCAAGTCAGGATAGACCGTACTGCCCGTAAAGGAGTTCCACAGCGTCTGCCAACCGGTCTGACCCGTTGTACGAACTGCACCATTGTAAGTCATCACCACCAAGTCGGCACGCGAACCGTCCAAATAAGTAACATCCTTGATATTGACCGTATAGGGCAAAGCGAGCGAATAGTATTGCCGGTCGCTGACCAAATACTCATATTCCACTTTTGACCCAAACGAGCGTATTGAACCGTTAGCCACCAACTGCGGTGAGCAGAATGAGTAGGATCCGTCGTCATTGAGTCTGCCGCTTCGAAGCACGAGACGATTAGTTACCAATTGGTTACCATCCTGTACGACGAGTTTGCCGCCGCCGGAAACATATAGGTCGTGCACCTCAACACTTCCGTCAACGGTCAGCAGTCCGCCCTCCAACACCCATACATCTTGTTCGGACGACAAAGGAAGAGTTGAACTACTGTTCTCCCCATCCACAAGTACCGGGATTGGAAGGGTATAGATACCTATCGGGTTGCCCTGCCGGTCGTAACAGGTCAAAGCCAATTTTCCGCCTTGGTGGTCATAGAGTTCACTCTTGTCAAACGCCAACGCATACACTCCAGGATTATCTATCAAGCAATCAGACAATTGGTTATTCACCTGCTTTTCACCGCCTGCCACCTGAAAATCCACTGCGGCGATGTCGGTAGCCGTAGTGCGAACGACCATAGTCGCACTCTGCCAATCCACCACCTCAAGATCCATAGGACGGAACTGTGCATAATAGGTAGTTGCCTCCGTAGGCTGATTGTTGAGGTCAAAGGCATCGCCTGCGCCATCCACCCGTGTGTTCCACCCGGTAAAGAGACACCCTTCCTTATAGGCTTGCGGTACAGCATCCAACGGAACGAACAGCATACGTGTAACGGTGTCGGTGCCTCCCCAGTTGCCTCCGGCGGTACGTACATCAAAGCATACACTGACCATACAATCAAAACTCCACGAAGCAGGTATGTTGTGCACGCCACGTATATCGGTTAGTTGGCACGGAGCACGGAAAGAGCCGCCGGTAGCCGTTCCGTCTAACCAGCGATTGGTGGGGTACTTATTGCTTGTGTCCGTATTGCTACCCGTCCCTGTTCCCCACGAAGTGAAATGTACCTCAAGTTGGCGCAGTGCTTTGCAGCCGTTGAACATAAGCGAGTAGCAGCCCGTGTAGTTAGTAGGAGTACCGTTGTTGTCATAGGTAAGCGAAAGCGCGGGCAACACGGGTGCTATGGTCAAAGCCGTACAACCGCTGAACATGGTGTTGTAGCAATAAGCGGCAAGCGTCATGGCAGGCAGTTCGGGGGCTGTGGTCAGTGCCGTGCAAGAGCTGAACATACCCTGATAGCAGTTGTTGGCGAGCGTAGTGGCAGGCAAGCATTGCGGCACGAGGGTCAGGGCCTTGCAACCGCTGAACATGTATTGCATGCAATACCCACCTAAATGGGTTGCCCGTATGTCAGGAGCGGCAGCAAGCACGGAGCATGAGCCGAACATATACTGATAGGCATAGTTGCCGATTATGTCTGCGGGCAGTGTATCGCAAGCCGATGTCAGTTTGGAGCAATTGCGATACATCTCGGCGTAGCCGTAGTCCATCACGCGCGTGGCGGCAAGGTCGGTTGCTCCGGCGGTCAGGGCTGTACACCCCTTGTACATAGCATGGCAGGCATGACTGCCCACCACCTTTACATCGGGCATATTGACGGCACGGGTAAGTGCCACACAGCCCTCAAACATACTATAACACCCCGAATCGCTGACCGCAGTGGCAGGAAAAGCAGTTTGCGCAGTAGTCAGTTTCTTGCAGTTGTAGAAAGTACGGTTGCAGGTTGAGATACCTATCACTTTGGCTGCAATCGCGGGGGCTGCCGTCAGTGCGCCACATTCGGCAAACATCTCTTGATAGGCATTGTTGCTCACATTGGGTGCAGTCAAGTCAGGCGAGGAAACAAGCGATGTGCAACCGCTGTACATCTTGTAGCAAGCGTATTTTCCTATGACCGTGGCATTTATCTGAGGGGCGGTCGTCAGTGCCGCACACTTGTTGAACATCTCGCGGTAAGCGGCTTCCCCTACTGAGCCGGCTTCCAAATCCGGCACACTGCTAAGAGCCGTACAAGAGGCAAACATAGAGAAACAGCCTCGTTCACCTATAGAAACCACGTCGTTGACGGCGGGGGCAGTAGTCATACTCGTACAGGAAGAGAACATCGCCGAGCAGCCTTTTATGCCGATTACCTTGGCGCGGATGTTCTGCACGGTGGTAAGAGACGTACAGCCCATAAACATATTCTCGCAACCGCTTTCGCCTATCGTATCTACGGCTATCGCAGGAATGGCGGTCAGCGCACGACACGTGCGGAACATATCCAAGCAACCGTTTTCGGCTATGGTGGTGGCACTTATCTGCGTGGGAGGTGCCGTGAGAGCCATACAACCAAAGAACATACGGTAGTAACAGAACGATGCCATACGCGTGGCGGGCAACTGCAAGCCTGCAGCCGAAACGAGACGGGTACATCCGTTGAACAGATTGGCAAAGCAACCGTTTGACGCGATAACAGAAGAAGGCATATCTCCGTCTATGAGGGTCATTATGTTGCCGCTAACCGATATGTTGGCTGTGGAGGCAAACTTATACCCTTTGGCATAGTCGCGATTGAAACCCTGCGGATTAGTACCTCTGAACAGAGCCTTATCGCCCGCCGAAGCAAGTGTTACCGTATTCGTTCCGGCGACGAAAGTGCTCCAAGTTAATCCGCCGTCGGTACTCACTTGCAGCGAAGGTTTCTCTGCGCCGCTACCTACATTGGTTAGCGAAATCTTGGCTGAGGGTGCCTCGGCTGTGATGGTGAAATAGTCAGTGGCATGACTCCACATGATGCCACAACCCAGCAAAAGTAAGGTGAGGTAAAAATGTTTCATTACAACACAATTGGAATTCAACTTGCAATAAAATCCCATATTCTTTTTCAGAATATCTCTTCGTCCAATGCTTGCCGTCTTTGAGGCGCAAGCCCTGAGTTCGGATCGGCTCCGCCGCTACCTATTACAAAGTCAACGCACAAAGCATGTTCCAATTCTAACCATCCCGTATCGGGCTGACAATAGGGTTGTTTGTTTTTCACGGTTGTATAGATTTTTAATCGGGTTATTACTCTATTCTTTGTCCGGCAGCAGTATAACGAACGCCATTGCGAACGATATATAGTTGTCCGTCTATGACCACCTTGTTCGGCTCGGCACCGTGTATACTGATGCCGTTAATGTCAGTGGTTATACCGGGTTCGTCGCTGCGAATAACCACTCGTGCACGGCGCGCTACCAAAGCCGGACCGTCGTTAATGAGGAAGTAAGCACGGAACGCGCGCAGCGCATTGGTTACAGACGGGCGCTGCAAGGCATTGCCGGCTGTGAGGAAGAGTTGGTCTTGTCTGCCGGCGGTGAGAACTGTCGGCACCATGATACCTACAAAACTAACTTGGCTGTCGCCGCTTGCAGAACCTGAAGCAGTCGTTATGGTAACTCCGCTAAAGGTGGGATTGACTATATCTGCCAACGGTTCAATCAGATAAGGCACACCCGCCACGATAGCATCCGTGGGGGTCATATTCACCGACAAGATGTCGTCGTTGAGGGTAGCATTGTCAAAAGCATAAACAGTGCTACCTGCCAACACACTCTCGCCCACTTGTTCTGCCGTGAGACTGAAGGGCAGACACAGCGTATTGAGTGTACCGCCCACGAGGGTGCGGTTCACGAAAGAGACATCCAGCGTACTGCCGATGTTGTCAGTCAGCAATGTCGTGTTGTCGGTGTTGTCATAAAGTTCGAGCATGGTAGGAACAATCAATTCCCATTGAGCATAGTAGGTGGTAGGAGTTGATGGCTGATTGTCTATATCCCAATCGACACCTGTACCATCAATGGCGGTATTCCAACCTGTGAATTTATAGCCGTCTCTTACCGGATCAGATACAGAACCGACAGGCAGGGTCTCAACCCTATCATCTGCATCGCTACTGTCCCAAGTTCCTCCATTTACATTGAAAGTAACTTGCGCCGCAAATTGAGCATAGAAAGTATTGCTACAGGTGTAATCAGTCTGGTTATCAATAGTCAGCGTTGTACCCGAACCATCAATGGCGGTGTTCCAGCCGGTGAAGACATATTCTGTTTTCTGTGCAGTGGGCAGCGTAACGATGTTGGTTGAAACATCGTTGGAGATGCGCTCATGCGTCATATCGGCATCGTCGGAGCCGTCCCACGTACCACCGTTGGTGGCTACATCGAAGATATAAGTATTGATTGTGCTACGCGTCCAATTGGTTTGAATGTGACTGACATTCCGCGGCGTATTTGACAATTCACAAGGACAGATGAACTCACATGCAGCATTTGTATAAGTCCCATCCAACCACAGATTTGTCGGGTATTTATCATTCACCGTTTTGTCACTCCATTCACTGAAATGAACTTTCACTTTTCTTAACGCAGGACAAGACGTGAACATTTTGTACATACATCCAAAAGATTCAGAAGAAGAATAATTTATCACCGTTGCCATTATCTCCGGCGCACTGACCAAAGTACTACATTTGTTAAACATCAAGCCATAACAACCAAGAGGGAGTTCCAATGCAGGTAACTTATCAGGAACATTAACAAGCGTAGTACAATTATTAAACATTTGATAATAGCACTCCTTTGCCAATGTCGTGGCAGGCAAATCCGGGGCAGTGGTAAGAGCATAACACTCACCAAACATATACTTATAGCAACTTTCTGCCAATGTTGTAGCAGGTAAGGCAGGGGGATTTACCAACTTACTACACCCTCCGAACATATTATAATAACATAACGACACTAATGAGGTGGCTGGCAGACTCGGAGAAGTGGTAAGAGCAGAACACATTGCAAACATTTGCTCATAACACTTCTCTGCTAAAGTGGTAGCAGGTAATGTTTCCATTACGGATGTAAGATTCGTACATTTATAGAACATTCCCGAATAACATCCGTAACTTAATGTGGTAGCAGGAAGTGAAAGTTCGCTTATATCATCAATCTTAGATTCTTCAAATAAACGATAGAAAGTATAAGTTCCTGGAGTTGTTGTCGTTGTACCCTCCTTATCTATCAAGGTCATTATGTTGCCACTTAATGAGACAGCTTTTTTTGTTGAACTTTTTTCAAACAAAAAGCGCAAATACATTGCACCGCCACTGACAACATTCCCTAAACCGCTCGGATTATCACCTCTAAACATCACCTTATCTCCGATATTTGATAGCGTGGCGACCGTATAAGTAGTCCCTTTAGTGGATAATGTTAGTGTGGACCAGCTACTTCCATCGTCAGTCGAGTACTCCAAATAGTGAGTGGAATAACTTCCACTATATGAATTATTTCTTATCAATATTTTTACATCAACATTCGCTTCTTTTGCAGTGACTGTAAAATAATCTACATCAGCGTGCAGCAAAGAGGTTGGCAACAACAAGCCTAACAGAACAATAACGGACACGAGCCGCGAACGCAAGCCCGTTAGAACAGAACAAAGAACGGAAATACGAGGAGAAATAGAGTAAATTTGCTTCATGGTATGTTGGGGTTTTGAAGAGTTAATCACTTAGAATTGACATTCTGGGCGCAAAAATATAGCAAAAAAAAAAAACTGACAAATATTTTTGTCAATTTCTTTCACTTTGCGCTATTTTTACCACTTATTGATACAAATAACCAACACACCTTTGATTACTTCTTATATATGCAGTACCCTATTACGAATAACGCAGCTATCGCTGTGATTATACTCGCCCACATCGCATAACTGCTAACACCGGATATAGAAATTAGCCATACTTACCATCTTAAATAATCGTGAAAATTCCGTTAGAATCCCATCAATTTTGAAAATACAAAAAAAACAATAGTCCGCTGAATTTCAGCGGACTATTACTATAAAGTGGTGATCCATGCAGGATTCAAACCTGCAACCCCCACATCCGTAGTGTGGTACTCTATTCAGTTGAGCTAATGGACC